>NZ_JACJRQ010000022.1 GCF_014697355.1 Nostoc calcicola FACHB-3891
CCAAAGCTGGGAGCAAAGAACCAAGATGATTGTCCCAAGGGGTACATCAGGAATACACTGACGAATACCGCGATGGGGGCTGAAAATGCCAAGGCGTTGTAGGGACGAATTCCCACTAGCCGTGCAATTTCAAATTGCCGTAACATGAAGCCAATTAAAGCAAAGGCTCCGTGCAGGGCTACGAATGGCCACAATCCACCCAATTGGAACCAACGGGTGAGGTCGCCTTGGGCTTCTGGTCCCCACAACAGCAATAGGGAATGTCCTAAGCTGTCTGCTGGGGTGGATACTGCCACTGTCAAGAAGTTACAGCCTTCCAAGTAAGAGGAGGCTAAACCGTGGGTGTACCAAGAGGTGACGAAGCTTGTGCCGGTCAGCCAACCGCCTAGTGCTAGGTAAGCGCAAGGGAACAGTAGTAACCCTGACCAACCTACGAATACAAAGCGATCGCGCTTGAGCCAGTCGTCTACTACGTCAAACCACCCTCTTGTACTTGGGGCGCGTCCAACTGCGATGGTCATCGGACTAAAATCCTCTTTTTTTACTAAAATTGCAACGTTTTTGAACCAGCGCCGCCTTAAAGCTTTGCTTTTGCAGCGATCGCCGTGAGGAATTAACGTTTTTTTGACAATCTCAACAGCCTAAAAGCAACTGAGATTCTGAGAGCTAGCTGCCTAGTGAAGTCAGCATTTCTCAGACCTATGCCATTACACGTACCACTGGCTAGTAACCTAGCTTGTGGTAACTTAATGATTCTTAACTTATCATATTAGTTCGGTTTTGGCCAGACACACGCAAGCGGATCGGGTATTTAACACGAACGTATATTAATAATATGAATATCAGAATTTTTACAATTTGACACAACTTTTCTCAGAAATCTAAACAATTGACCTTGGGGAATGGGGAGTCGGGAGTCGGGAGTCGGGAGATGGGGGAGTCTGGGGAGAATATATATAAACAAAGCTTCCCACAGTTCCAATGCCTGATGCCCGATTCCCAATGCCCCATGCCCTAATTCAGTTGCAATAGATCCCGATTAAATGGCAGACTTAAAAAGAGAGTATCTCACAGGCAATGGTAGTTCAATGACGGCATCAACAACGATTAACAAAGGCGATCGCCTGCTGCATCAAAACGTTCTCGGTTCTCGTCGGTTCAGCAACTACTGGTGGGCAACTATCGTTACCTTAGGAGCAACAGGCTTTTTACTAGCTGGCATATCCAGTTACCTAAAAATTAATTTACTCGTAGTTACCGATCCAACTCAACTGATATTCGTCCCTCAAGGATTAGTGATGGGCTTATATGGCAGCGCTGGCTTGCTATTAGCTACATACCTATGGTTAGTAATTTTATGGGATGTGGGAGGCGGTTACAACGAATTTAATCAGGAAACGGGCACAATTAAAATATTCCGTTGGGGATTTCCTGGCAAAAATCGCCAAATTCAAATTGATAGCCGCATAGAAGATGTGCAATCTGTGCGAATAACTGTCAAAGAAGGTCTTAATCCCCGTCGCTCACTCTATCTCCGCGTTAAAGGCCGTCGAGATATACCCTTAACACGAGTCGGACAACCCGTATCTTTAACAGAGTTAGAAACAGAAGGCGCAAAGCTAGCTCGGTTTTTGGGAGTACCGTTAGAAGGACTTTAAGGGATTGGGGACTGGGGACTGGTGACTGGGAATTAGGGATTGGGGACTGGGGACTGGTGATTAGTAAGTGGAAGGTTAAAAACGGCGGCTAGAAAAAACTTTTTTGAATACCCAATCCCCAGTCCCCAATCACCAGTCCCCAATCCCTCCTTGAAACGATAAGATACTTGAGTTGAATCAGTAACTAGCAATGCGGTTGAAAATTTCACAATTTTTGCTTTCTCTGGCGATCGCCAGTGCTTTGATGTTGGCAGGATGTTCAACACAACAAGTCCCTTCTAATACTTCTTCTGCAACATCGACAGCTACCTCAAACGCAAGTGAGGCAAGTACCAAGACAACTACTGAAGCAACGTCTGTATCTCAAAGCACTGATGACAGTGTTCCTGGAATCGCAAATTTACCAAGGCTGGAAGGCAAGGCTACTGTGGTGCTTACAGTTAAAGGTTCGCCGATTACTATCGAAGTAGACGGTACCAACGCCCCAATTACAGCAGGCAACTTTGTAGATTTAGTGCAAAAAGGTGTCTACAATGGCTTAGCTTTCCACAGAGTTGAGCGTGGAACTCCGGAAAAACCACAGCCGTTTGTTGTTCAAGGTGGCGATCCCCAAAGCAAAGACCCAAAATTTCCTGTAGATCAATTGGGAACGGGTAGCTATATTGACCCAAAAACCGGAAATATTCGCTATATACCTTTGGAAATTAAACCAAAAGGCTCAAATACACCGCTTTACAATAAAACATTTGATGCTACTGCTCAACCTGTTGTATTGTCCCATAAGCAAGGTGCGGTAGCAATGGCGCGATCGCAACAACCAGATTCAGCTTCTTCACAGTTTTATTTTGCCTTAGCAGATATAGGATTCCTAGATGGGAACTACGCCGTATTTGGCAATGTCACTCAAGGCTTCGATGTAGTCAACAAAATTCAGCAAGGCGATCGCATCGACTCTGCTAAAGTTACCCAAGGTGCAGAAAATCTGAAAACACCAGCACGGTAAGACGATGAGGGAGATGAGGGAGTAGGGGGAGATGAGGGAGAAAATACTTCTTTATCTTCCTCATCCGCCTCATCTCCCTCATCTCCCTTATCCCCCAAAATCGAAATTCGTGAAGGTTGTTGTTACTGGTATTGGTTTAGTTTCTGCCTTGGGTGGCAGCTTAGATGATAGTTGGCAAAATTTGCTAGCAGGTAAATCTGGAATTCGATTACATCAACCATTTCCGGAATTTACACCACTTCCTCTAGCTTTGATTGGGCAACAACCAGCCGAGTTGACAACGTTAACTCAGTCGGTTGTTGCTTCCGCTTTGCAAGATGCTGGCTTAATTCCACCTTTAGCTGATTGCGCTGTAGTAATTGGCTCAAGTCGCTCTTTTCAAGCATCTTGGGAAGTCTTAGCGCGGCAGATGTATAAGGACGCAAAGAATTTCTCCTTGTCCCCGCGTCTTTCCGTCCCCGCGTCCTCTTTAAAAAATTGGCTAGATACTTTGCCTCACATGAACGCGATCGCAGCTGCGCGACAAATTGGTGCATCTGGGATAGTTTTGGCACCAATGGCAGCTTGTGCTACTGGAATTTTATCTATTGCCCAAGCAGCTATGCTCATACAAACAGGGCAATGTCAACAAGCGATCGCTGGTGCAGTGGAAGCACCAATTACACCTTTGACTTTGGCAGGATTTCAGCAGATGGGTGCTTTAGCAAAAACTGGCGCTTATCCTTTTGATTTGCACCGAGAAGGCTTAGTTTTGGGTGAAGGTGCAGCTGTGTTTGTCTTGGAATCAGCAGAGTTGGCAAAACAGCGTCAAGCAAAAGTGTATGGTGAAATTCTCGGTTTTGGTTTAACTAACGACGCATATCATAGCAATTCACCCGAACCTGAAGGCAAAAGTGCGATCGCTGCTATCAAACAATGTCTAGAACGTAGTCGTCTATTACCAGGCGATATCAATTACATTCATGCTC
Organism: Nostoc calcicola FACHB-3891; assembly: GCF_014697355.1. Lineage (GTDB taxonomy): Bacteria > Cyanobacteriota > Cyanobacteriia > Cyanobacteriales > Nostocaceae > Nostoc > Nostoc calcicola. Next base: position 3,630 of record NZ_JACJRQ010000022.1, read on the forward strand.
ATGGCACAGCTACCCAACTAAATGACCAAATGGAGAGTATGGTAATCCAGCATTTGTTTCCCCAAGGCGTAGCAGTTAGTTCCACCAAGGGAAGCTCAGGTCATACACTAGGAGCATCTGGAGCCTTAGGTGTGGCTTTTTCTTTGATGGCGTTAAAGCATCAAATTTTACCGCCTTGTGTGGGATTGCAGCAACCAGAGTTTGATTTAGACATAGTTACAGCAGCCCGCCTCAGTAATATTAGCCATGTATTATGTTTGAGTTTTGGCTTTGGTGGACAGAATGCAGCGATCGCATTGTCAAGGTGAGACGCGATAAATCGCCGTCTCTACGAAGGACTGATTCTTGTAGAGACGGCGATTTATCGCGTCTCTTGTCTCAACCGAACACCCAATTTGCTCCAACAGCATATTGAAAAATATAAAACTGTAACAAAAACTACAAAATTTCTATTTTTCTAAAAAAAAGGATAAGCTAGGCAATATATTAGATCCGGTTCGCGCACAGACCGCGATTAGGAGAAAACTTTATGACTTTAGCATCTGTGTTGCCGTTGGAACCTGCTTCTCCAGCGCATATTTGTCCATTCGATCAAGCCTGTAGTTACTTAGAGGCTGCGGCTAAGGAATTAAGATTAGATCCGGGATTGATAGAAATTCTCAGCCATCCACGCAAAGTGGTAACAGTTTCGATTCCTGTGAAATTAGATAACGGAGAAATACAAGTTTTTGCTGGACATCGAGTGCAGCACTCTGATGTTTTAGGCCCTTACAAAGGCGGAATTCGTTACCATCCAGCTGTGACATTGCGGGAAGTTTCAGCCCTAGCAATGCTGATGACTTGGAAATGTGCGTTATTGGGTATTCCTTATGGTGGTGCTAAGGGTGGTATTGCGATCGATCCAAAACGTTATAGTGTTGGGGAACTAGAACGGATTAGCCGTCGTTATATCAGCGAGTTGATTAAAGATATTGGGCCTTCCGTAGATATTCCTGCACCAGACATGGGTACTTCCGCCCGTGAGATGGCTTGGATGATGGATACTTACTCCGTGAATGTCGGTCATGCTGTACCGGGGGTTGTCACTGGGAAGCCGATTTCTGTGGGCGGTTCCAGAGGACGGGAAATGGCAACCGGACGCGGCGCGATGATTGTTGTGCGTGAAGCGCTAGCAAACCAAGGTAAATCTTTGGCGGGAGTGCGAGTAGCCATCCAAGGTTTTGGTAATGTTGGCGGCGCCGCAGCTGATTTACTATATGAAGCGGGAGCGAAAATTATCGCTGTTTCTACAAGTACTGGGGGACTATTTTCCGAAGATGGTCTTGATATTCCCAAGTTGAAAGTCTATGCCGCCGAAAATCACAAGAATATCGTAGGTTTTCCGGAAGCGGTAGCAATTAGCAATGCAGATTTATTAACTTTGCCTTGCGATGTCTTGATACCAGCAGCTTTGGAGAATCAAATCACCGAAGAAAATGCGAATCAGGTACAGGCGCAAATTGTCGCCGAAGCAGCTAATGGACCGGTGACTCTTGAGGCTAGCTTGTCATTAGAGGCGCGGGGTGTGACAGTCCTACCAGATATTTTGGCCAATGCTGGCGGTGTAGTGGTGAGTTATTTGGAGTGGGTGCAGGGTCTTTCTTACCTATTTTGGGATGAGGAACGCGTCAACCGCGAAATGGAACATTTGATGGTGCAGGCTTACCACCAAGTGATTCAGCAATCGAAGAAGCGGCAAGTTTCTTTAAGGTTAGCAGCTTATACACTGGGAGTAGGCAGAGTGGCTCAAGCGCTGACTGACAGGGGTCTTTATCCTTAAGGTTTAGAGACATGCAGTCGTTTTCAATTACGGCGATTTTCAGGTAAATAGACGACGTTGTAGGGTAGCACAGCTGTGCTACCCTATCGGGTATTGTGGCTCAATGCTGTAAATAGATGACACAAGTAGGGGCACAATATATTGTGCCCCTACAATAACTTGTGTATATTTAAGGCTACTTAAACTTACGACTGACCAGAAGGTGTAGCAGCATGAACTAAGTCTGGGTTTTCCTCAACAGGACGACGCTTAATAGTTTGAGCCGATGTGGGACGTTGATGGCGAGCGCGAGTTTGGATCTTTACAGGTTGACCAATCTTAATTGACTCGTAAAGCGCCTGAATGATACTAACATCAATCAATCCTTCAATCCCAGATGGTTCTGGATCTTTATCTTCAAGAATACAATTAGAGAAGTAAGTAAACTCAGCTGCTAATTGATCGCGATCGTCAAAGGTACGCTCTTGACTTTCACCATTGATTGTCAGGTAATGCTTGATTTGTCCCTGCCAAGGATAGGCAGGATCTACTCTCAAATCTCCTTTAGTACCTACAATCTGATAAGTTGAAACACTAGCTGCTCCAAAACTACAGGTAAATGTTGCTAATCGCTCATTGGGAAAGCGCAAGATTACACTAGTCATTTCTTCCACTTCGCTAAAGCGTTGTTCTCCCTTATTAGCAGCTACAGCAAATACTTCAATTGGTTCATCTTGAAATAGGTAACGTGCAGCATTAATACAGTAAATGCCAATATCATCGAGCGTTCCGCCACCTGTTACATCTTGTAAACGAATATTGCCCTCTTCTACTTGTTGAGTAAAAACAGAGTTGAAAATTCGTGCTTCACCAATTTGCTTTGAGCGGACAATTTCCACCGCTTGTAAATTTGCTTCTTCTAAATGTAAGCGGTAGGCAATCATCAGTTTCACACCGTTATCATTGGCAGCCTTAATCATTGCCTCACACTCTTTTTCTGTCATCGCCATTGGCTTTTCACACAACACATGAATTGCCTGATTGGCAGCTCGTACAGTGTATTCACAATGCAAGTGGTTAGGCAATGCAATATAAACTGCATCAACCTCACCACTTGTCAGACAGTCCTCATATTCCTCGTAGGAATAAGTCTGCTTGATGCCGTACTTTTTGCTCAGTTCTTCTCTTTTTGTAGCGTCATCAGAAACCAGTGCGACTAATTCTGAGTTTTCCGCGTGGGCAAAAGAAGGTAAAGCAGCTTCTTGGGCAAACCAACCTAAACCAACAACCGCGTAACGAATTTTGCGCTTAGCATTTGTAGTGGTCATTTTTATACCTGTTGATGAAGAATAGTTTGGAAATTCTAATGCAGTAATTACAGCGAATTTTGCACTAGCTGCTTATCTAGAAAAAATTCAGTATTCAGGAGTCAGAATTCACGATGAATTGCAGTCAGATTCGTGCATAACTAAACACTTAGCCGCCACACTTAATCAAAGTTTTAGTGGCGCTTATAAATAGCGTATTTGAATCTTCTATCAAGAATGATTCTGACTTCTGAATTTTTATTCAATTAGGTTATTTTGTTAATGCAGCTTCAATCTCTGGTTCTAATTGAGCTTTAGCTTTTTGGAATTCTTGACCTAATTCAGCTAGAATTTGCTCATTCATACACTCTCGAACAGCACTAAAAATTTCGCTTTCTTCTTCTTCTACATGATATTGAACTGCATCTTTTAATTCACTCATTTTTTCCTTAAACTCAGGATCGGTAGGTTTAAGAGCTTTAATTTCTTCTAAAATTAACGCAACTTCCTCGTGTTCTTCTTCAGCTTCTTCAACATATTGTTCAGTTTCTTCGTATTCTCTCAAAGTTGGGTAGAAGACTAATTCTTCAGTTCTGGCATGTAAACTCAATGCCTTATAGAGTTGATTGAAGTGTTGATTCAATTTGCTTCCCTTAGCTTTTTCAGCTTCTGCAAAAAGCTGCTCGACTTGTCGATGCTCTGCTTCAATTAATGAGAGAATATCTGTTGCTTTAGTTTTAGCCATTTTTTCCCCTCAGTAATAATCGATTTATAGGGCTGATAATTTGGAGGTCGATCGATGGGATCTCGTACATTCTCAATAATTTGGCAAATTAAAACCTCATTCTTTGAGTAAGCTTTCATTTAGACTTAAGGAATATTTATGTTATTACACCGCGATCGAAATTCATAACCTCGGTATGAGGGATGATGAATATGTACCATTAGCAGCCGCGAATACGACAGGCATCTGTAATATCAACTGAAGATTTGCACTTAGTACGGTACTGATACTATTTTAGATTTGAGATTTTGCGGAAAGCTTGAGCTAAGGCCTTGTATAGAGATAGCAAATTACTGCAAAGACTTTGAAAGATACTTGATTTTTAGTCTAATAAACAAATAAAACGATTAAACAATTTCTGGAAAGCTTTATATAACAATATTTTGATGGACTCTTCAAAATTTTAAACATCTTCTAATTGTATTGCTGGCATGGTAATGTTTACAAAAATACCCCAGTAGCGATCGCACTCTATTTGACTTTACCTATAGTCAGTAGCATTGAGCGATCGCTGCTTTCGTTGAGCGCGCTTTGTGATGGCTATCCGCCCGCCAAAAGCGATCGCCCAAAAAATTCTGGAAAGTCATGCCAAAAATCGCTCAAATAGTCAGACAGAAGTCAAATTGTTATTTGATACTGAGCGCGATCGCACGGAGTAAAACGTGCCATCCTATTTACAAGCCACGACAACCAAGCAGCACAAGCAGTTTATCGAAGAATTGGCTTTCTACCCACCGGCGAGAAGTATGGCTTAGTCTTGTTTGAAAATACTCAGGCATGACGGGCATTGGGAGTGGGGCAAAACCCTTCGGGTAGGGAAAAGAGTTGCATGTTAAAGGGAAAGGCGAAGAACTTTGTTTAATTCCTTTTCCCTTTCCCCTTTTCCCCTTCCACTACCCGAAGCCATCTCCCTCATCCCCATGCCCCATACCCACCGATTAGGCTGTGAAACCACCGTCAATCTTCAAGCTAGCGCCGGTGACGAAACCAGCCTCGGCACTGGCCAGATAAGAAACCATCCCAGCGATCTCGTCGCTGTGTCCGTAGCGTTGGAGGGCAATCATTCCTTTTATGCTGTCGGCCAAGGGACCGTCCGCCGGGTTCATATCTGTGTCCACCGGACCGGGCTGGATGTTATTGACCGTGATGCCGCGAGGTCCGAGATCGCGGGCGAGACCACGCGTAAAACTAGCGATCGCACCTTTGGTCAAAGCATAAACCGAGCCGCCAGCAACCGGCATAAGGTCACTGTTGACGCTGCCAATGTTGATGATTCGCCCACCCTCGCCCATGTGGCGGATAGCTTCTTGGGTAGCCACGAAGACACCCTTGATGTTAACCGCAACGAGTCGGTCAAAGTCCTCCAGCGAGAACTGGTCGATGGGGGCTATGGTAGCGATCCCGGCGTTGTTAACCAGGATATCGAGACGGCCAAAGGCTTTCACCGTCTCGGCGACGGCGTTTTTTACCGCTTCGACATCGGCACTATCAGCGCGTATCGCTAAAGCTCGTCCACCTGCCGATTCGATCGCCCGCACTACCTCGTCGGCTTTTTGTGGCGAACTAGTGTAAGTGAGGGCTACGGCTGCGTCATCCTCCGCCAGACGTTTGGCGATCGCCGCCCCCAAGCCACGGGAGCCACCAGTAACCAATGCAACTTTCCCTGTCAGTTTTTTTGCCATAATTTGGTTGTGAGCGTAAATATACTATTATCCTCAACGATAGGCAACGCGGAGACTTTGAACTAAAATTACTCCCGATGCGATCGCCATTAACCCGCCCCAAAACCAGTAAGGCAAAAGCAAATACCGCTGCATTTGTGCTGTATCTGAGAGTCCAAGGGGGCCAGCAGAGCTACTAAATAAATAATCTAGTTGATGGTATGTACTCACACAAGCTTGTACGCCCAAAAATTGAATGCTAAACCCTTGTGCCCAACGAGGTGCCCTCAGAGCGATACCCAAAATTATTAAACCCAACAAAGGAATTGCCACCAACCCAAAGGCAGAACGCACCCAAATTAATGTAGAAAATAACAAAAAACTCCCTAAAATTTTCAAACTCAAGGAAGCTGCTGTAAAACTACGGGAAGCGAGAATCAAGGCTGCGCCGGCAAGAGGTGGCCCCATTGGCCCTGCTGCTGCCACCATTGCCGGGCCGATTGGCCCCAATGATGACCGGATACCATAAGTTGCAACACCGGAACCATTACTAAAAATTTCCAATTTCTGAAACTGTCCTCCTAACAGTAGTGCCATTAAGCCGTGACCCATTTCATGAAACCAAGTTGCCAAGATCGTAAATGGGTATAAGATATAATCTCCTCCTGGAACTTGCCACAAGAAAGCAGTAGCGATCGCCGCTGCAACTAGCCACCTTAGCCCCATGCGTTCAACAAGTGGCGGAGCTTCTGTTGTTAACAAGGTTTCAAAATTTTTGCTTGGTTCCTTCATATGATGACTCAATTTTAGATTTTAGATTTTAGATTTTAGCCACAGTTCAATAGGGAGGCATTCGATTTTAGATTCTAGATTTTGTCTTCAATCCGAAATGCAAGTGACGCTCTCAGTACAACAAAGGTGCGACCCAAAATTTTAAATTGCCAGTGTATTTTTATCTATTTTAGTGTAAATATTGAGATCGGCTAATACGCAAATAAACTTACATATAAAACTAGTATTTGATTTTTGCGAAGCTAGACTTTGACCAGAAACAAAAAGGTACTTACGGCAGAGTACGTAATGCCGGACAAGAACAAACACCAGAATTTGCTTATGGGTAAATTGATTGTCATGGTATTTATTTCCCAATATTTGGATTTAAATTTACAGCGTATTTCAGGTAAATGAAGTACACGGGTAGGGGCACAACATGTTGTGCCCCTACGATTATCTGTACCTCACCAACTTGCAATCTGCTGTAAAATATGATTTTTACTTATAGCGTTTCCTAGTCTGCTGAGGTACAAATCTCTGCGTACCTCTGCGCTTTACTTTGCGTCCCTTTGCGTTTCAAAATATTATCTGTACCTCACCTAACAGGGAATCGCTATATATCCTTAGCTATTACCATAATTAAACGGGCATTGCTTACTTTGTAGTAAATCAGTAAATTACTTTTGTAACTTTAAGCAGCGATCGCCCATCAATTCTACCTTCAAATGGCGATATAGCAAGGGACTAATAGAGCGTAGCCCTATCCCTTCGTAGACATCACTTACCCGTTTCGAGGCTCAAAGGTGCAACTTTCACCTTCAGAAGCTCAACTTTCACCTTCTGAGGCTCAACTTTCACCTTCAGAAGCTCGACTTTCACCTTCTGAGGCTCGACTTTCACCTTCAGAAGCTCAACTTTCAGCTTCAGAAGCTCAACTTTCACCTTCTGAGGCTCAACTTTCAGCTTCAGAAGCTCAACTTTCACCTTCTGAGGCTCAACTTTCAGCTTCAGAAGCTCAACTTTCACCTTCTGAGGCTCAAATGGCGATCGCTAAAGTTAGCCACTGCTTTAAAATGCTTCTATGCAAATGTATCTTTACCTCAAAAAAAGGAGATTTGCAAATCGAGACAAAGTAGAATCAAAAATAAACTTGACAAACTGTTTATGCAATGGGCTAATTTTCTAGCCAAAGAAGCCGCTACTAATCGCTTATCCCTAGAGCAAACGGCAGCTTTTGTAACCTATTTTAAGACTGAAAACTTAAGTAAAAATGAAACTCAACTTGCCAGCGAATTAAACGTTGATATTTCTGCTTTCAGAAAGTGGATGGGTGAGCTATATGACAAGTTCGCCCAGAATTATCCTGAGTTAGCTATTGCCAACAGTCGGAGCAAACTAGAAAACTTACAAGCTTACCTAAGCGCGAAATATAATAGCGAATTGGATGTCCTCAAACCATTGGCGGCGATGAAATTATTAAAATCGCTGGTGGTTCGGGAACGACTGCAACAAGAAGCTTTGGTTGCGAGAAGAATTTGTAAATTTTTGGGATATTTACCTTTAGCCTTAGAGTTAGTAGGGCGATATCTCGATAAAATGCCAGATTTATCTCTAGAAACACTGCTGAAGCGGCTAGAGAAAAAACGAGTAGAACATCAATCAGTAGTCAATGCTAACTCATTGATGGATTATGAATACGGTGTAGCTGAAGCTTTTGAATTGAGTTGGGAACAGTTAGATCAAAATGCCAAAAGCTTTGGCTGTTTGCTAAGTTTGTGTGCCTTGGCTGACATTCCTTTATCTGTGGAGACAATAGAAGATGAGAAAAAACAACAACTGAATGAAAAAGCGATCGCCGATTTACTAGAATTGCATTTGCTACAACAAAAAAGTCAAGGAATTTATCGTCTAAATCCCCTAATTCGGCAACTTCTGCAAATGAAGTTGAATAATTCAACTGAAGCGGATGAAGCAAAAACTAAATTTGCAGCGATGATGTTAGAGGTCGCAAAGCTAATTCCGCAACAGCCTAACCCTGAAGATGTTCTCAATTTCACTCCACATATCCCGCACATTAAAGAAGTTGCAATTCATCTATCCCAGTATCTCAGTGATGAAAATCTAATTACTTTGTTTACTAAATTGGCCTGGTTTTATCAAGGTCAAGAAATTTATCAGCAAGCAGAATCTTGGTTACAACGGTGTGTAGAACTGACTCAAAATCATCCTGGTTTAGAACATTCCTATATCGCTGCTAGCCTCAACAATTTAGCAAAACTCTACGAATCTACAGGACGTGACAGTGAAGCTGAACTTTTGTATCAGCAAGCTTTAGAACTGAGAAAACGCCTGTTGGGAGACAACCATCTTGATGTCGCTGCTAGTTTGAACAATTTAGCGTTACTCTACGAATCTACAGGACGTTATAGCGAAGCCGAACCTTTACTTGAGCAAGCTTTAGAACTGAGAAAACGCCTACTGGGAGAAGAACATCCCGATGTCGCCACTAACTTGAGCTATTTAGCATTAGTCTACGAATCTACAGGACGCTATAGCGAAGCCGAATCTTTGTATCAGCAAGCTTTAGAATTGTGGAGACGCCTAGTGGGAGAAGAACATTCCCATGTCGCCACTAGCCTGAACAATTTAGCAGCATTGTACTGTTATACAGGACGCTACAGCGAAGCTGAACCGTTGCTTAAACAGGCTTTAAAACTGAGAAAACGCCTGCTGGGAGAACAACATATCGATGTCGCCACTAGCCTGAACAATTTAGGACAACTTTACGAATCTACAGGACGCTATAACCAAGCCGAACCCTTGTATCAGCAAGGTTTGGAACTGACTAAACGCCTGCTGGGAAACAACCATCCCGATGTCGCCATTAGTTTGAACAATCTCGCAGCACTCTATCGTCATACAAGACGCTACAGGAAAGCCAAACCCTTGTTTGAGCAAGCTTTGAAAATTTGTGAACGGACTTTAGGTGTCAGTCATCCCACAACTATGACGGTTCGGGCAAATTATGCAAATTTTTTAAGAGAAGCATATCATTAGCGATCGCCCACCATATCATTTTCAGGTAATTAAACCATAGGGTAGGGGCAATACGGTTCGGGGAAAGGGGAAAGGGGAAAGGGGAAACGTTTTAAATACATCCTTTACCCCTTACCCCAAAACCTTTTCCCAGACCACAAGGGAAGTTCATACTGCTTATCCGAACTGTATTGAGGGTAGGGTAGCACAGCGGTGCTACCCTACAAAGGATTGTGGTTCAAATAGATGAAAATTGCTGTAAAGGGGGCGATATTTCCCCCCTGTTCTCCATTATTCAAATCCTGACTGAAAACTAATATCTTTAATTACTGCCAAACAAACACTTTAGCTTCGTATGGTCCAAAATCAGCGATAATGCCATCATCACTAGCTTCCACATCATAATTCGCTGTCCATTCGTGCCATGTACCACCATTAGGAAAGTTAGGAACATGATAGCCAGCGAGGAAATTTTCTGATAAATTCGTTACCACGACTACGCGAGAACCTTGTTCGTTCCAACGGCTATAAGCTAACACTTTGGCCTCTGCATTTTCGTGAATAAAATCAATATTTTCTGTGTAGAGAGCATGATTACTTTTACGCAGGTTGGTTAAACCTTTGTAATATTCAAATAAACCACGATTTAAATCATTACCCAACAGTGTCCAATCGATTTTAGCTGACTCAGGTTGCTTAGGTTTGTACTCGCCAAATTCCTCTCCCATCCAAATCAAAGGTACACCAATAGCAGTCATCAGGATAGCTACTCCTAATTTAATCCGCCTAAAGGCTTCTTCATCAAAAATCTCACGGTTCCCCAGTTCTACCATGAGATGATTATGGTCATGGTTAGTAAGATAATTTACCACATTAGTAGCACCCAAGAAACCTTGACGTTTGCAGTCAATAACATCTTTAAGGCGCTCTAAATCAAATGTATCGCCGCAGATATGCTCTAAAATGCAATGATAAAAACTATCATGCCAGCAACCATCCATTGGTCCATCGACATTGGTTATGCTGGTAGTTTCAGGAATGTGTTCGGCGACGTTATAAAAAGGTTTTGCACCCGCAGTATTTTTAGCTTCTTGCACAATCCAGTGCATGAAATCATAGTTAGCAATTTGCCGTGCTGCATCATAGCGAATACCATCAAGATGAAATTCCGTAATCCAATAACGGATTGTTTCACCAATAAATTTTCGCGCAGGAAAAGTATCTAAATTTTCGTCATAATGTTCATAATTAAACTCAGGACCCCAGTTATTATCAGGATCACGGGGAGAGTGATGATACCAATAATCGTGGTCAATTTGTGTTAATGGACTGGATGCTTCTGAGTGGTTATAAATTCCATCATTAATTACACGAATGCCTCTAGCATGACACTCGTCAATCAAGTTTTTCAACTCAGCAGTAGAACCATAACTAGATTCTGTTGCAAAGAAGTGGCGTGGATTATAACCCCAACTATGATCGCCAGGATATTCTTTTATTGGCATCAACTCAATAGCATTGATTCCTAACTCACACAAATAATCTAACTTTTCAACGACATGTTTGTATTTGCCTCGTGCGTAAGGGTCATCTTCACCACCAGAAAAATCACCAACATGCAGTTCATAAATTACTAATTCATGGTCAGCAGGTAAAGGTTTATCATCATGTCGCCAAACATAGGTATCAACAATTTTTTCCCCATCTTTGACGCGGATAATACCATTATCTTTTCCACCTACTTCATCTATATCAGTTGCATAGGGGTCTGTGACATCAACCCATTGTTCTGGTTCAAAAAACCATGAATTTGTTTGGACGCGGAATTTATATTGATAAGCGCCATCTTCTAATTCAACACTTGTGCGGAAATAGCCATCATCACCTTTTTCCATTGGAATTTCTTGCCAATCAGAAAAAGAACCAATTAATGCAGCTCCTTTGTTATAAGGTGCAAATAAGTTAAATTCAATTGGCTTTGCCATAGAAGTGTTTGTAATATCAAGGTTTGATATAAATATTGTCTGATGGTTAATTACATTTGCAAATCGCTCTTGAGAATGAATTGAATAAGTAGTGCTTATATCTTCAGGAATATTTGATAAATATTTTTCGTTAATTTAGCTGTTTTTATTGAATTTTCAGTTTTTGATAGTATCCAGTCATTCAAACATCATGGAAATAGTAAAAATCAAATTCCTTTCAACAAGGCAAAATTTCAAAATTAGGATTTAAAACAAATAAAACTAAATACAAGCTTTGAAGTGAGTTGCTTCAGACTGCCCTCAATAAAAAATGTCTCAAAAAATAAATCCCTTGAATTCATTTCCGGGGATTTATTTTTACTTTTTAATCAATTTTGCCGCTATTTTGCTGGAGATAACTTAATAACCAATTCGCAGCTGTAGCCCTGCGAGTTTGTCGAGGACCAAATTCACCAATTTTGTAACCTTTGAAGCCGAGTTTTTGTTTGAGTGATTGTTTATTTTCAGTAGGAATAGAACGAGTTAACTTGACTGTTGCGGGGCGAGAGTCAATAAAATCTGGTGGTTGTGGATACTCATCCTGCCATTCTGGCGCAACTTGGCTAGTATCCCATTGTCCAGTTGATGAATCATAGCGATAGCCTAAATAATGCCATAGCAACTGATTAACTGTGGCATCATCTAGTTCTTCGTTGAGAATTGCCCAAATTGTGTCTGTATTGAGTGGTGGCAGATTAGACATAAGTAAGAATTCAGAATTCAGAATCCAGAAATTAAAATTTAAGAAAACCTTTATGATTAGCCTATTACACTTCTAAAGACAGGGGCAATTTTATTTTATCTACACCTGCTGGAAGATTTATCTACTACAAGCATTAGACAAACTACTAAAGAGATCCTAGATCGGGGGATTCGCTTTCCTCAGGAGGAAAATTATGGGAATAGGCGATTTGTTTAGAAATATAGTCGGTGGCATCCAGAAACGACGCGATGAAGAGTGGGATAATGGCGATCGCACTCTATACAGTTATCGCCCCGAAGACGACGATGAACACCGCGAGTACAGATATCGCGGCGAAGATGACGAGGAGGAAGACTATGGGTACAGATATCGCCGCAATGACGACGAAAACACTGATTACACATATCGTGACGAAGACGAAGAGGAAGAGCGCGATTAACTTCGCAAGTTCGAGTTAAAAACAGGTTGTGTATACAAAACTAGGTAGACTGGAAATCGTAAAGAAGAAACCAGTCTATGCAGAATTCCACAGCACTGCCAAAGATCGTCCGCGCCCATGTATTCATTTCTGGCCGAGTCCAAGGAGTGGGTTACCGCTATGCCACTGTGGACACAGCTAGCCAGTTAGGATTAACTGGTTGGGTGCGGAATCTCCCCGATAATCGAGTAGAAGCAGTTTTTGAAGGGGCGCGAGAGATTGTAGATGAGATGGTTCGCTGGTGTCACTCCGGCCCACCTGCTGCTGTAGTCAAAGAGGTTGCAGTTGAGTACGAAGAACCAGAAGGGCTGCGAGGATTTGAAGTTAAGCGGGCTAAATAGTTCGATATTGGGTATGGGGCATTGGGCATTGGTTATTCACAAATGACAAATGACAATCAACTGCTATGTTTTTTAATCTCGATTTAAACCACAACCCAAACAACGCATACAAACAAAAAAAGCCGCAAAAACTGAGATAATCTCAAATGGCAATTGAAATGATAAGGGAGCTAGACAAAATCCCCAAATCAGAGAAATTGTCCCAGTTATCATAGTGGCAATCCGATGAATTTCGTCTTGAGATTTCCAAGCTAAAAACAAAATTCCTAAACCAATTAATAACAATACTAAACTACTCATAAAAATATTGATTGTTCAAACGATGAAAGGGAACAGGGAACGGGCAACAGGCAACAGGGAAATAAGCCAGACACTTCGGGTGGGGTTTCAACCTACCTTACGATACAAGGATTCTTTCGCGCCACTTGCGGGCGAGGCTTAAAACCTTGCTTCGGGGCTAATTCTTTTTTCTGTTCCCTGTTTTCTCTTAAAAGTTCCCGCCCCGAAGGGGATTGGGTAAAAGTTAATCATCCAAACCTGTAATCCTGGCACAAATCGTATTATTTTGCTGATTTATATCTTTGTAACATGAGTTCGACAGATCCACGAAACGGTGAGAGGAATGGAAGCGGCGTTTTTACTATACTTTACGACTTTTGAAACATCCTCTAACAGCTTATAGTATTATTGCTCGGCAAAAATTGCTGGGATTAATAGAGCTTCTAAATGATTCGCAATCGCTTCATTATCTATAGTTCCTGCTTCACCAAGGATTGCCAACCATTGTGAATCCAGCCCAATAATAAGGATGCATCAGTGATTCATCCGCTTCATCAATACTTTCGGCAGGTAAAGGCAAGCTCCCGACTGCTCCCAAACCTTGGATTTGACCATTCTTGACGTAAATTTGACCTTTGGCCATAGCTATTTGAGCTTGTCTCAAAGCTTCTGCCTTAATCGGAGCTGTCTTTAAATTCTCATAAAATTTGGTCATTAATGCTGCTGTACCAGAATCATTAACCGACCAAAGACTGGCAACACTAGTTTTCACACCTGCCAGCACTGCTAAACCCGCAAACCCAAGTTCTGATTCTTCATCCCCCAAGGCTGTTCTACAAGCACTCAACACCATCATTTCTACTTGGGGTTCGTTCAAGCGCAACTGTCGTAACTGGTTCAAGCGTAACTTGTCTTCCCACAGTTGAATATAGGAATTACTCAAGCCGCCAGCCGCAAAATCGGCGTGAGTTGCCATGTGAATAATGCCAAAAGGTTGTTGACGGCGAACACTTTTGAGATTTTCTAAGGTGGCTTGCTTGTCTAACAGCAATTTACCTTGCCAGAGTTTGGATACCAATGTTGAAATCTCCACGGGAACTGCTGGTAAAGGATCTTGCCCTTGAGTACTCTCAGAAACCCCCAGAGCTAAAATTTGAGATTTTCTAATGTCTGTGTACAGGGTGTTAGTCAAGCTGAGACTTGGCATCAAGCCAATACTGTATTTTTCTACCAGAAACTGCTTACCATCGTGAAGCGCTGCCATTGGAGTTGAACGTAAACCAATGTCTGGTAAAAAAACTAAATTGTTAATTCCTCTGGCTTGTAAATCTGCTTCCAGTGGTGCAATTATCCAGCGATAAAGTTGCTGAGATGGACGCAAATAACCAGTACGGCGACGGTTTTGTGGACTCACAATTTGGTCACGAAATTCTTGAGCTACTTGTAAAACTTTGGCTCTGGTGGTTTCTGCGATGCGCTTACGAATGGGGTCACCTTTTCCCGTGACTACCACTACTTCCAGTTGGTCGCTATTCTGTTCTAGTAGGGTATTTAACTGTTTAGTTCTCTCTGGTATAATCTCCACAGGGACAAAACTAAGGTAAATAAATGCAGGTTTTACACCAGTAGCTTTCTCTATTTTGTTAGCAATTTCTTTGGCATCATCTAGTGTTTTAATTTTGGGATTGGCTATGCCTAAATAATTGCCAAAATCATCTGTGAAGTTATCTTCGGGAGTAGGATCGGTGTTAATCACAGGGTTATCAATCTTCGGATTGCCAGGATTAGGGTTACCTGGGTTACCTGGATTGCACTGGAATGAGCAGGGAGGAACATCGGGGATATTAGGCTCACCAGGAACATCAGGCACATCAGGAACATTAGGCACATCAGGAACATTAGGAACATTAGGCACATTCACGTTAATTGCTACTTGTACGGGTTCTGAGGATGAAACAACATCGCTCGCTCTAACTGTGAATGCATTGATTAGCCCTGTACTATCAGTTGGTGGTGTGTAATTTAATGTTTCACCTATAGTTAATGTGTCTCCCGCAGCTAAAACCGTATCGCCTCGTCTCAAGGTTCCTGCTTGGATGGCATCAATGACAACGGTGGTATTATCTAGATTGACATCACTGGTGCTGGCTGTAAATGTGAAGCTCAAGGTTTGATTGACTTGGGCATTGGATGAAAGGGGCGAGTTTGTTGTCAGTGTGGGCGGGGTATTTACTGAAGTAATGGTGATGCCAGTTGGGGTGCCAGCAGCATCTCCGCCATTGGGCAAGACTGGAAAGTTATTTAAAGCGGTGATTGAAGTTGCCCCGGTATTAATCGATCCTGCTGTGCCATTAACACTTGCATTACCTACGATAAAATCCACATTGTTCGGGCCGCCATCATGTCGAATGCTAACAGTACCTCCCGCTAAAGGTTGAACGGTAGTACCTGCTTCACCAGTAAAAAATCCACCAGTTGCGATGGTGTCACCCGTCCCTAATCCTTGAATTAGTCCGTTAGTTAGCACTTGCACATTGCCACCTTGAACAGTGTTACCCTCACCAAAGTCGTCGGCTATAGCTTGAGTGTTGATGCTGGTAAAACTAATATTGCTGCCAGCAGTATTAGTAGTCTGTAAAGTCACGTCGCCAGCTGTAACATTTCCAGTCCCATCCACTCCGATCGCACTTGCTGAGGCATTAATAGCATCATTAACGGTAATATTATCTGTGGCAGTTAAGGTGACTGCGCCAGCCGTGCCGGTAAAATTGCCACCTCCTGTTTTGACTACAGAAGAGTTAATTGCCCCAGTGGTAATACTGCCGTTTGTTGTTGTTGCTACTACACTACCAGCGCTACCTGAATTACCAGCATCATTTGAAAAAGAATCAATCCTACCTGTGAAGATATTGCCTGCGGCACTCAAGCTTACTGTTCCAGCAGTATTAATAGTGTTAAAGCCTTCAGTGTTGCTAGTATCGAGATTATTTAGAGTAATCCCACCACCGCTGCTTGCGACTGTAATATTACCTGCCAAGTAGCCTTGGCCACTGGCGATAATGTTGCCCGCAGTGATGTCGCCAGTTGCAGACAAGGCGACATTGCCACTGTTGCCAGCAAAATCAGTAGTTGTATCTAAATTTCCTAATGCTAGGCTGGCTCCAGAAATATTTATCGCTCCTCCAGTTGTGGCAATTGTGTTGGTAGGATCGACAAAGTTTACAGAACCAGTTTGTGAGGAGAGGCTGAAGCTACCGCCAGTACCCAAGTTTAATGTCGCAACACCAGCTGCGGTGGTGACTCCAGGCGTCTCTCCGGTGATGTCATTGATGGTAATATTGCCTGTGGCTTGTAAGTTGATATTTGCACCAGAGGCTGCGATCGCACCCCATGAAACTGTATTCGCCCCAATATCTGCATCCCCAAAAGCAATGTTACCAGCTGTGGCATCAAAAGTACCTGCTCCACCATCGATAATAGTCAATGTGGTGGGGTCTAACAATAATGTGCCAAAGCTGCCATTGGCGGCTGAAGTGTCTACTACACCGTTGAAGGTCAAGAAATTTTTGCCTGATACTTCGACAAAACCACCATTGCCAGCATTTATTCCTCCACGAGCTGAAATCTTACCAAAAAATTGGGTTGTGTCGTTCCCCCAAACAATCACCCGTCCGCCATTTCCATGCAAATTGCTATCGGCATTAATCGTGGAGTTGGAGTTAACATAAGTCTGCTCTGCATTCGGTAAAGTTCCGTTACCTTGGTAATCGCCACCAATTAGTACAGTACCGCCACCATTTGTTCCAGAGGCGTTAATATTGCCATCAATCACCGCCACTCTTTTACCCAAAGCAGTCACTGTCCCGCCTGTTTGACTTGATACATCCACTGTGCCAGAAACAATTGTTGTACCTGGAGTTGCAGGAATTTTGACGTTAGAGCCTGTTAGTTGTACAGTCCCATCAGCATTGGCAGTTAACCCGGTGTCAGTGTTGCCAACGGTAAGCAATTCT
Organism: Nostoc calcicola FACHB-3891; assembly: GCF_014697355.1. Taxonomy (GTDB): domain Bacteria; phylum Cyanobacteriota; class Cyanobacteriia; order Cyanobacteriales; family Nostocaceae; genus Nostoc; species Nostoc calcicola. Next base: position 20,828 of record NZ_JACJRQ010000022.1, read on the forward strand.
GGTAAAGATGCAATGGGAATTGTCCAGTTATTGGGTTGATTACTACTAGAGGCGAGGGGCTGGATTTCCAGAGTCAGCACATTTCCTGGCTGACTGAGACGCACCCAATTTTGACCGGGTATCGATGTGACAGTTATTTGTCCTCCTGGTGCTGAAACTTGCCCAGTGTTTACCACCGTACCACCCAATAAATTCAAATTCTGCCCCGTACCAACTGCCAAATTCCCAGCATTGACGATCGCCCCTGGTTGGCTAGTACTAAAGGCAAAACTATTGGGGGTTCCCACTAAATTAATGTAATCATTAACACCGATGGCATTAAACCAACTGCTCCCAAAACCAATGCCGTTGGCTGTTGTCACCGTGAAAGCACCAGGTACATTTAAGCTGGCGTTCGATCCAAAAATAAATCCGGCTGGATTCATCAAGAACAAGTTAGGGCTACCACCAGTCACCTGAATTAAGCCATTGATGATGGAAGGATTACCGCCTGTAATCCGACCAAGGATATTTTGCAAAGCTGGGCTGGCTTGAAAGTTGGCGATTTGTTCTGGTGAAATCCCAAACTGTTGAAAGCTGTGGAAGAGGTTGGCACCATCACCAGAAGTTGTACCGCCGGTGATATCGAGTCGGTTGCCGTTGGGAGTTACAATTGTGTTTGTACCATCAGCAGCAGGAACAATTTGCTGTGCTTGGGTGGGACTGATGACTGTCAGCAGCGGGGCAATAACTAGTAGACAAGCGGCGATCCTAGACAGTGAAGTTTTTTGACAAGAAAGATCTTCTTTCCCCTCTGCTCCCCATCTCCTCTGCCCCTGTGCCTCTTTTTTGCGCCGCAAGATGAAGCGACCTGCGGGCAATTCTACATCGATTTGTAACTTATTTGCTAATCCGCGTCGCCAAAGTGCTTGGGCGATCGCCTGTTTTGACCAAAGAATTTGTTCTGTTCTTTTAGTAACAGAGATGCTTTGGGAATGAATTCGGTAGAAGTAGAGGGGCTGTTTAACTCTGCGTACCTGGGCAATTTCGGAAAGTCTTAAACACAAATCGTAATCATAGGAAGTACCAGTAAAGAACGCATTGACACCCCCCACTCGGTCGTAAATACAACGACGCATGAGGCGGAAGTGGAAAGTCATGAAGTTTACCAACAGACCTTGTTTTGAGTAGGGGATATCACAGCGATCGCCATAACCAAGAACTTTGCCGTCTGCATCGATGTTTAAATAGTCAGTGTAAACAAATCCCGTTTCTGGGTGACGATTCAGAACTGCGGCGGTTTGGGCTAAGGCCGTAGGGGCGAGGATATCATCACTGTCAACTATACCGATGTAACTGCCACTAGTTTCGTTAATTGCTGCTTTGCAAGCCTTAGCAACTCCTTGATGGTGTCCTTGGATTACCCGGACTCGTCCATCTTGTTGAGCATATGCTTTGGCGATCGCCACCGATCGATCGCAAGATCCATCATCCCAAATTACTAGCTCCAAATCTTGCCATGTCTGCGCCAAGACACTGGCGATCGCTTCTTGAAGGTAAGCCTCCCGGTTGTAATTAACGATGACAATGGAAATCAGTGGTGACATCGAAGTAATCCCAAGTTTTCTACCTGTTACCAGAATATAATGTTCAGGGCTTTCACTTAGGTAATCATTGCTGTTTATTATTTTTTAGTTACAAATTTTCTTAAATTGGAATGTCAAAAATGTGATATTCAAATATTCATGCATCCATAAAAAGGGGTTGGGGAATGGGGACAAGGGGAAAGACTTGTTGCAAGTTCTCCCTCATCTCCCTCATCTCCCTCATCTCCCCCATCTCCCTCATCTCCCCCATCTCCCCACTCCCCACTCCCCACTCCCCAGTCACCGGGCACTCTAACGAAAACAAATGACAAAAGGAACAGAAACTCGTGTTAAGCCGAAAGCAGTGACTCAGCCAAGAATTGTCTATCTCTCTCATCAGTTAGACGCTTGGCAAAGTCTGGCAAATACTAAATGGAATCAGCACAGTTTCAGTTTCAAGTGTGGCTTGTTAATTCTGCCCGCCCTCTGGATTGTAACTGCCAACGGACTGAGAGCTACAGCCGATATCTCGACACCAAATAGCAGTTACCCAGAGCTACAAATCGTACAGGAAACAGAACCTCCCCCGGTAACTGAACCTAATCAACCACAACCAAACCCCGAATCATCCCCACCAGAACGCATTCGAGTCCGCAAAATCCAGGTTATAGATAGCACAGTTTTTAGTGAAAATGACTTGAATGCAGTTGTCAAGCCGTTTGAAGAACGAGACTTGACTTTAGAAGAAATCAGACAAGCAGCAGACGCCGTTACCCAGCTTTACTTAAATAAAGGGTATCTCAATTCCAGAGCGATTCCAGAAACTCAGCAACCTAGTACCACTGATGGTATTGTAGTCATTCGCGTAATTGAAGGGCGTTTAGCAGAGATAGACATCCAAGGAACGCGGCGATTGAACCCATCTTATATTCGCAGTCGTATCGAATTAGGTGCTGGTATTCCTCTGAATATTGGTAAGTTGGAAGACCAACTAAAGCTATTGCGACTCGATCCCCTGTTTACAAATGTGGAAGCGCGTCTGCGTCCCACGGGTAAAGTTGGTCAAAGTGTTTTGGTTGTGAGAGTTGAAGAGGCAAATCCTTTAACTGGTAGCTTGGGTGTAGATAATTATTCGCCTCCCAGTATTGGTGCAGAAAGATTGGGTGTTGAACTGCGCCATCGCAATTTAACTGGGATGGGAGATGAGTTAGCAGGTGCTTATTTTCACTCGTTCACTGGTGGTTCCGATATCTTTGATTTTAGCTATCAGGTTCCTGTCAATGCGATGGATGGCAAGGTGCAAATTAGAGCTGCATTTAATCGTAACAGAATCACTGAAGCACCCTTCGATGCCTTTGGCATTCGGGCAAACCAGGATCTTTATGAAATCAATTACCGCCAACCATTGATGCGATCGCCAAGAGATGAATTTGCCTTATCTTTAGGATTTACCTATCAAGATGGTCAAACTTTTCTCTTCGATGACCTTGCAACTCCCTTTGGTGTCGGTCCCGATGCCAATGGAGTTAGCCGTACCAGTGTAATTAAGTTTGGTCAAGATTATATCAGACGCGAACCCCAAGGTGCTTGGTTCTTGCGATCGCAATTTAGTTTTGGCATTGACATCTTAGATGCCACAATCAACAATGACCCCATACCCGACGGTCGCTTTTTCAGTTGGCTAGGTCAAATACAGCGCGTACAGCGACTCAGCAACGATCAATTATTGATCGTCCAAGCAGAGTTGCAGCTAACACCAGATAGCCTCTTACCTTCCCAGCAATTCGTCATTGGCGGCGGACAATCAGTCAGAGGATATCGCCAGAATGTCCGCTCAGGTGACAATGGATTTCGTGTGGCGATCGAAGATAGAATCACTGTGCAGCGTAATGAGTCTGGATTATCGACGATTCAAGTAGCACCATTTGTTGACATGGGATCTGTGTGGAATAAGTCTAATAATCCGAATTCCCTACCCGATCAAACTTTTCTCATCGGTGCAGGTTTAGGATTCTTGTGGAATGAAGCCTTTGGCATTGATAATTTAAATTTACGACTCGATTATGGATTTCCATTTATCGATTTGAGCGATCGTGGTAATAACGCTCAAGATGATGGCTTTTATTTTAGCGTCCGATATCAGCCGTAATGGGGCATGGGGCATGGTGCATAGAGATTATCACAATGATATTAGATAGCTATTAAGTGTTAACAATTATGTTAATCAATTTATCTAATCTAGCAACCATGATAAATAATAACGAGTACTGATACCATTTCACGAAAATCCTGATACATATAGATAACGTAGGGGCGCACAGCTGTGCGCCCCTACCGAGGTATCTGTATCAATTTTAAAGTGAAATGGTATGAGTAGGTAAATAAAAGTACAGATATTATGCTACCTCTTGAGCAATTGTTTTGTCCGTGTTGTACGCCCGCCCTTCTATACGGCTTATCTCAATACGGTTCCCAAGTTTTTTTACAGCCGTTGCTTCTGTTGGACTCAAGATTTTTATCTGCTGTTGTGGAACTGAAGCCGAAGCAGCAATCGCTAAAGCCTGAATCTATACTCTCCAACCTTACCCTTGATGAAACTCCCCAGATTCTATAGGAAGTATCTACTATGCTTTTTTTTCCCCATAACAGCCAAGGATGGCTCAAAGGTAAATTGATGGTTGGAATAGTCAGGGTGATTGCCATCGGAATCTTTCTGGTGACAGGTATCTTATTCCCTTGGAGTGGCTTTGCTCAAGCTGAAGAAGTAGCTCCAGAATGCGAGTCTATCGAATCTCAAATCTCGATCGACAATGTTCGGATCTTTGATGGTGAGTCGAAGGACTTGACTGAGAAGAAAAACCTCCTCATTGTCAACAACAAAATCAAGACTATATCTGCAACTCCGATAGATTTCATCGGGCGTCCCAAACGTTGTCGCTATCCTGTAAACACAGAAGGACTAAGTAAAGAAGAAATAGCTCAAAAAGAAAAAGAGCCTGAGACGGAAGATGAAATCAAAGCGCGAGAGAAGACCATTAATGCAACTGATAATCAGGTGCTGATACCAGGTCTAATTGATGCACACTACCATATCATGTTATCGATCGTGCCGCAGCAAACTGCCTTGACTGCTGACATTGGTTACGTAAATCACGTGGCTGCGAAGGAAGCCAAGGATATTTTGATGCGCGGTTTCACTTCAGTCCGTGATGTAGGGGGACCCTCTTTCGGGTTGAAGCGAGCAATTGATGAAGGAGTCATAGTTGGGCCACGAATCTTCTCGTCAGGCGCGTTCATTTCCCAGACTGGGGGACATGGGGATTTTCGGCTGCCCAGCTTGCTGCCAAAGGCACTAGGCGATCTAACTTATGAAGAGCGGGTTGGCTTGACAGCGATCGCCGATAGTCCTGATGAAATTCGTCTCCGTGCAAGGGAGCAACTGCGCCAAGGGGCCAGTCAACTCAAGGTAATGGCAGGTGGAGGTGCTGGTTCAGACTACGATCCCCTCGATGCAACTCAGTACACCAAAGAAGAGATTGCTGCGGCAGTCCAAGCAGCAAAAAATTGGGGTACTTATGTGACCGTTCATGCTTATACAACGGACGCGGTTAGGCAAGCTGTTGAAGCTGGTGTCAAGTGCATTGAGCATGGGCAACTGATAGACGAAGACACCGTTAAAATACTGAAAGATCGTGATATTTGGTGGTCTTTGCAGCCCTTTTTGATGGACGAGGATGCAAATCCAAAAACGGGCCCAAATCTGGAAAAACAAAAGCTGGTGGCGGAAGGAACAAAAAATGCCTACAAATGGGCAAAGCAGTACGGAGTCAAGACAGCGTTTGGTACTGACAACATGTTTAGCGCCAAGAACGCTAAAGGTCAAAACAGGAAATTGGCAAAGTTAGTCAAAATATTTCCAGAAACGTACACCGAGTCTGATATCCTCAAGATGGCAACTGCGGACAACGGCACCTTGCTGCAACTGTCAGGTCTCCGCAGTCCCTATCCTGGCGAACTGGGAGTTGTGAAAAAGGACGCACTAGCGGATTTACTACTGGTTAATGGCAACCCGCTTAACGACATCAATCTCATCACAGATCCAGAAAAGAATTTCCTCGTCATCATCAAGGACGGCAAGATTTACAAGAACATAATCAACAACTAGTGGGACTAAAAGCAATAATCTCAAAGCCCCTCTGTATAGACATTTGATTGATTTTTTGGCTATTTTTTGTCGAAGTCCTACTATTAACGTGAGTTCGACAAACCTCACCCTCCCAACCTCCCTCTCCTAAAAGGCGAAGAAGGAGCAAGAAAAATCAAGGTTTTGCTCCCCTCTCCTCGTAGGAGAGGGGTTGGGGGTGAGGTTAAAACAGTACTCATCGAACTCACGTTACTATTAATAAAAGCCTAGCAAAGTCTAGGCTTTTATTATGGGGTAAGCAAGGAATTGATGATGCGCTGATTCAGCCATACTCTGGGCATTCGTCCCGGCAATCACTGGAAGTTTAAGTAGGTCTGTCTGTCAATGCCCAATGCCCAATGCCCAATGCCCAATGACTCATTTTTTATATAAACTGCGATATTCCCAAGGATTGACGAATTTAGTATCACTCCAAACGCCAAGCTTTTGTTCTTTGGCTTGTGCTTCGGCTTGTTGAACTAAATCTTTACTAGGACATTTGTTTAAATAAGGACGATACACTTTTGCTAAGCCTTCCTGCAACAACACCTGTTGTATAAACGTGCCATTTTTTAAACGAACTTCTGCAACTTTACGCCCATAGCGATCGCTATCAGTAATATTCAAAGTCACGCGTTCCCCTCCTTGCTGCACGAGTTGTTGCACGCGTTCTTGAGCTTTTACACCCCAACTGAATTGATTGCGATCGCTACTACTTTTACTCTGCTTTTCTTTATTAGTATGAGCTATTTCTGGCGCATCAACACAAGCAAACCGCACAGTAACATTTTTCCCATTAGCATCTTTTACTACTAAAGTATCACCATCGCTCACTCGTGCAACCACATCTCCAGAATTAATCAAGCGATCGCAGCCCATCAAACCCAAAATTATGATAGTTGCACAAAGCCAAAATCCCACTACTTTACTTAATTTTTCCATATAAACTTACCAAATTAGAGGTCAAAGCCCTTCGCTGGGGAAAAGGTTAATGGTTCGACAAGCTCACCAACCGGGAAAAGGGAAACATAAACCCCATATTTTAATATAGGGGCTTGTAATATAAAATACAATTTCGGGGCTTGTATCCGTTTACCCCTTCCCCTTTACCCCTTGCCCTTTGCCTCTTGCCTATTCCCTGCTATAACTTTTGATATGCTTTCCGAGAGATTGCAAACATATCTGAATTTTTGTATCTATTAATTGATTATCAAAAGGCAATCGTTCGCCAGTCACCCAAGCTTCTTGAGGTTGACACTGATATATTCTGCGGGGTGAATCATTTAAATAATCATCAGCCGTGCGATTGTGTTTTCTCTTGGCACGATTTAGAAGTAGCTTCAAAATCTTTTCTGTTTCCTGTGGCTTTAATTCTGATGCCGTTCCATAAAAATACAAACCATCTGCCGTACCTTCATAAACACTCGAATTAAAAATAGCGATCGCTACCTTCCCACCATTGCTATATAAATTCTGCGAATGCTTCGACTCAATAGCCGAACTCCAATAAATATTGCACTTTTCATCATAGGCAAAAAATACAGGTGATACCCAAGGATAACCATCAAAAGAACAAGTAGACAAACTGCAATAAATATTATTTTCCATCATCCTAAATCCTTTCGCGATCGCTTCTGGATTTTGGAAATCAATTGTATTCACCCATCGATTCGTAACACTCGCAGATTCCAACATAACCCTCCAAAAAACTCTGCGCCCCTTTGCGCTTTCCTTTGCGTCCCTTTGCGTTTCAAAACATTTTAAAGTTGATTCCGCGCCTTCAATTGCAGATATCGTTCAACCAACTCATCCGCAATCTGATTCGCTGGTGCATCTAATACTAATACACCCTTTTGTTTCAGCTGAGCAAATGCCACTTGTCGCTGCGCCAATAAATCTAACGCCACTGCACGCACATAAGCACCTGTAACATTTTCACTAAAAGTGTGTGCCAAACGATCGACTTGCGGATCTCCCAGAGTCACGCAAAATGGCAGATAGCGCGGTGCTAACTTAGAAAGTGCAGCCAGCAATTCCATAGAAGCCGTCACATCAACCAAGTCAGTAATCACCACCACCAGCGCCCTGCGAGTTTGTCGCTGCACAAGATTTGTCACCGCACCCAAATAATCAGATTCAAATAACACTGGTTGAATGGGAGTCAGCTTATCAATTAGCTGATTCAAATGAAGTTGACCGCGTTCTGGGGGAATCCACGTATGCATCTGGCGGTCAAATACACCAACACCAACGCGATCGCTGCGATGCAATCCCGCCAAAGCTAAAGATAAAGTTGCATTCAAACCCCAATCAAATCGCTGCAAACCCTGGACTTTTGCTGTCATCAACCTGCCGCGATCGAGTAAAATCAGCAAAGTTTGTTCCTGTTCTGGTTCCAGCACCCTCACCAATGGCGGTGAGTTACCATAAGCACCAACTCGACGGGCGGTAGCTTTCCAATCAATAAACCGCAAATCGTCACCAGTGCGATAATTCCGCAATTCGGCAAACTCTGTACCGATACCCGTTCGCCTAGCTTGGCGCATTGCTCCCGATGATTGTAGCGTCAGGCGAATTGTCAGCGATCGCAACCCAATTAAATCAGGATAAACTTTCACCGGCAAACTTTGTAAAATCTGGCGATCGTCCCAAGCTAATCCCCAAAGTCCCAATTGTCTGACTTGAATATTTCCCCAAGGGAATTCTCCCCGTTGTGTCGGGTTAACAGTATAAGTTAATTCCTGGGTGCTGTTACTGGGAATAATCGCGTCGAGTGCAGGTGTAGATACACCAAAACCTGTTGGGCAATAATCACGGATTTGAATTTGGGCGTTGGCATTTTGTGAAGTAATTTTTAATACAACTTGGTTGTCCCGCCCAATGGATAACCGTGGCGGTAATTCGCGGGTGATTTGCACGCGATAACGCCGTACCCGTGAACCATCCACAACCATTAATAGGAGAACTAGGACATCAAATAGCAGAGTGATGACGATGCTTGCTCTAATGCCCAGAAAAAGGGATAGGATGAGGGCGATCGCAATTCCTAGTGTCAATAAAAAATAAACTCGTCTTGCTGGAACCATTTTTTCAGGTGAGGAATACTATATATTGTTGTTGAGTTAGGATATGAGACAGCTTTCTCCAAAGGTAAATAGAATAATTTTATTCTTACCTCGAAGAATTTTTAGGTTGGTTAGGTGTCCGCGCACCGCCCAAATTAGACGCCCAGTTATTCGCTCCTAATCCAAATTTTCCTGTCTCAAACCACTCAGATTTTAGCAGCGACCACCAATCATCCGTCAGCCCTTGCAACACATAGTCATAGGGAAGCCAACCATAACCCCCTTCGCCCCAATTCCTTCCCCAAGAATTTCTGATGAGCAATGCCCCTTTTGACTGTTTACCATCGGCATTTTCTATTAGCTTATGGTCATCGTAGCCAACTGCAACAGCAGCATGGCCTCCTTTTACTTTATCTTGTTCAAGCGGATAAGGAATATGACCTTTTGGGTTTGAATTGTCGTCAATGGAATAATATAAAGTAAATCCGAAGGCACAGGGAATGCCAGTAGCTAAACCTGTTTTAACTCGCACTAGCAATAGATCGTTTGAAGTACCTGTTGGATTCAGGCGGAAGTATTTCAGCGCTTGATAATTTTGTGCAAACGAGTAGCAAAAGGGACTTGGTTCTCGATCGAACTTATCTTCTTCATAAGGCCAATACTCTTCAGGAGGTACACCAAATAATGCCATTGCTTTCATTGTTTCCCGAAGTGAGGCTCCTGCATCACCTTGGCGATGCATTAAATTGCGTGTAACTTTATAAAGGAAAAGTGGAGAAGCATCAATATGCCGATCGAAACTTTTTTTCTGAAAATATTCTATTAAGGCAATACCAGCAAATGCTGTACACGAATCTAGCGAGCCTTGGTCTTCTATGGGGGAACACCAGAAGCTTAAATCTACAAAATCTGGCATTAATAGATATACAGATCCTTGTTTTCCTATGATGGTTTTATGTAAATTTCTTGCTATTGGAAGTTGCAAATCACCCTGAATTTCTTGGTTTTTTTCCAACGTTGACGGTATACCCTTGGCATCTTTGAGAATTTCAATAGTTGTTTTAAAATTATTGTATTGATTACCTGGAATATTTTTATGAATTTTTAAATTGACTTTTTCGGAATCTTCAATAGATTTAAATACTTCATTTATTTTATTTATAGATTTAGATATAATATTCGTAATAATTTCATTTTCTTCAGTAATATTTTGTTGCTGTTTTTTATCTTTTATTTTCTTCAAAGCTTTTTTTAAATTTAAAATTATTGAAAGAGCTAAAGGTAAGGATAGCGGGTTGATATCCCAGTCTTTTAAAAAATCTTTTTTCTGCTCTTTTTTTGGAAAAATACCATAATTTTCCATCACAGACATCAGATTTTTTTCCATTTTTTCTTGTTCGTTGGGAATTTTTTCGACTAATCCAGATTTTTCAAACCGTTTATCGAGCTTTGAAAATACATCCTTGACAGTTTGCTCCAGACTTATATGTTGAGACAAAGGGGAAATAAGTTGAGCAATTAATTTGACTAACATGTTAATCGAACGTTTCAATTCTTGCTCATCTCGATCTTTTTTAAGGTCGTCGATCTGCTCATTATTTATTTCTAGATTCCATAAATTTAAATTAATAAATGTTTCTGTTTTAAAGTCATAAAAATCTTTAAAATTCCTTCTCAATTCACTGAGTTCAAAAAGATTTAAAATGATTTCATAAAGTTGTGCAGGTATTGGTGAAGAATAAGTCAAAACTAATCGCTGGTACTGCTGTTGGTTTTTTCGCTTAACTAGGTAATGCAATAATCCCCAGGTCTGTTCACCAACAATACCATCCACGATTAGTTGATGTTTTTTCTGAAAATTTATAACTGCTGCCTGTGTCAAAGACCCAAAATATCCCGATATAGGTCCATCAAATTCTTCTAACTCCTTCAAAGATGACTGTAGCTCTGTAACTTTCTCATTTTTAATACCAAATGTCAGAGTTGAATTAGGTACATTTTTTGAGTTATTATTTTCTGTTATAGATAGATCGGGTGGATTTGTTGACTGATTATCTCCTGGTAGAATAGCTTTTGTCACTTTTGTTGAGATTAAATTTTTTGTTGCATCATAATTATTGGCAGCTAATTTTTCTAAAATTTCGTTTAACTTAAAAATTGTTATACAATCTACAATATTATCAATATTATCATTTGTATTACTTGGTTTTTGATATATCTCCTTAAAATACTTGACGGCTGCTTGAGTAAATTCTCCAAAGTAACCGTGTTCAATGTAGGAACTTTTATCTATTTCAAAAGCTAACTTTAAATTTTCCAGAGAGTCGATAAAATCATCAAATATATCTTTATCTTTTGGCTGTTCCAAATAATTAATATACTCGTAAAGTTTGAGTAATTTTAGCTGCAAATCATACACTTCATAGCCTAAACTTCCATAGCTTAAAAAAAATTCTTCTTTCAAGACTTTGGTTTTGATGAATTTTAAATTTCCACTCATTGATGTGCTGAGTTCATCAATTTCTTCGGGAGTCAGTGAATTAGGATTTTTCAGGTTGTCTAAAGCATTGACAATTTTCTCGAAAATGGTTTGTATGTCAGTGGTTATTTGTATATCCTGGGCTTTAATCTTTAACCTCTGATTGATTTCCCCTATCTGATAATCTCTCACATCAGGGTAGTCTGGTATCCAACCTGTTCCTTTTTTATCCACCATGATTTTCTCGAAATATTCTTCTTGTTATGTTTATCTGGCTTGAGAGTAATTTTTATGCAAAATAATATTAAGTTAAATCAAGAACCGCTTTGAGTTATAACACCATCACAAACAGAGTTTTCTAGATCGGTAACATTGCTTTGACTCTTCGGGTTATTAATTAGATAAAATTGTAACCAATTACACCCTCGTTTCAGTAAGCTGTTGATAGTGAGATTTTGGACATCCCAGACGATCGCTCTACGATCTTTGCTACCGGAGACGAGATACTTGCTATCAGGGCTAAAACTGATGCCATTAACTTCAGCAGTGTGCCCAGTCAGAGTCGTAATCAAGCTACCATCTTTGTGCCAGAGTTTCACCGTGTTGTCGTCACTGGCGGTGGCAATTATCTGGCCGTCTGGGCTGAAAATTGCCTGCCAAATACTAGCAGTATGCCCATCAAGGCTGGCTATTTCACCACCTTCAAGTTGCTGGAGTTTGACTTTTTTATCCACAGCAACGGCAATCGTTTTGCCGTCGGGGCTAAAACTGACGCTACGCACTGGCGCGTCATAGTTGAAAATTTTAATTTGCTTACCCTTGAGATCCCAGAGTTTCACGGTATTGTTCTCACTGGCGCTGGCAATTATTTTGCCGTCAGGACTGAAACTCACGTCATAAACAGAGTTTTTATGGTTCATGGTGTGAAGCAGTTTACCCTGAAGATTCCAGAGTTTTACGGTCTTATCTCCACTGGCGGTGGCAATTGTTTGCCCATCAGGACTGAAACTCACCTTATAAACGTAATCGTCATGTTTTAGGGTATGAAGCACTTGACCCTGAAGATTCCAGACTTTCGCCGTAAAATCATAATCACCAGTAGCGATCGCCTGACCATTAGGGCTGAAAGTGACATCCAAGATTCCATTCTTATTGCCCTTGAGGGAATCGATCTCCCTACCCTGGCGATCCCAAAGTTTTACGGTGTTGTCATCACTTGCAGTGGCAATGGTTTTACCGTCAGGTGAGAAGCTGACATGGTTAACACTATCCCCATGTCCGGTGAGTAGAGTCAACCGAGTATCATAATTAATTTGCCAGAGTTTCGCTGTATTATCTTGACTAGCAGAGGCAAGGATGTAGCCATCGTGGCTGAAACTTACGCTATTGACTGCACTACTATGCGCTGCAAATTTCGAGAGTTGCTGACCCTTTAGATTCCAAAGTGTTACAGTGCGATCGCCATTAGCTGTAGCCAGGATTTGACTATCGGGGCTGAAACTGATGCCATAGATCGTATTAGTTTGTCCGTTAATAGTTGTGATTTCCTTACCATCAACAGGATTCCAGAGTTTGACTGTATTATCGTAACTACCAGAGGCTAGGATGCGACCATTGGGGCTGAAACTCACGCTAGTAACTGTGGATTTATGCCCTTTTAGCGTTTTGATTTCTTTACCGTCCAGATTCCAGAGTTTGACTGTATTATCGTAACTGCCAGAGGCAAGAGTACCACCGTCAGGACTAAAACTGATACTATAAACCGCGCCTGTATGGTTACTAAGAATTTTAATTTCCTTTCCGTCTGAGTTCCAGAGTCTCACCGTATTGTCATCACTGCCCGTAGCAAGGGTTTTGCCATCAGGGCTAAAATTCACAGCCCGGACTCCAGCATTATGCCCCTTGAGGGTTTTAAGTTGCTTGCCTTCTTTGCTCCAGAGTTTCGCCGTTTTGTCTAAACTAGCCGAAGCAAGTGTTTGACTATCAGGACTGAAGCTCACACTAATGACATCAGCTTGATGTTCTTTGAGAGTGTGCAGCAATTCACCATCTTTGTTCCAGAGTTTCACCGTCTTGTCTGCACTAGCAGTGGCTAACAACTCGCCATCGGGACTGAAACTGACGCTTTGGATAAAACTGCTGTGTCCCTGGAGGCGTGAGCGTTCTCTTACCCAATAAATCGCCTGTCCCAACACAGTCATCACTTCTGCCCGTTCCTCACTTGGAATCGTGATTTTGGCTTTCTCTAGTTCTTTGAGTTTCTTCCCCGCTTTTAAACCTTCTATTAAGGCATCAATGGTATCTCTATTCGCGGTAAAATGTGCATCTGAGGCTGAAATTAGAGCTTGAAGTTCCGATTTTTGTGCTTTTATCCGCAGGCGATCGGCTTCTTTCCAACCAATTGCTGCAAAAACAGCCAATCCTGTTGAAATCACAAACCCTGAAGTCAAAGCAATTACTCTTGTTCTGTAACGTGCCCTTTGGGCTTTGCGACTTTCACCGATGTATTCTTTTTGAGTTAGTGTTGGAAAAGGGTTTTTGCCCGCTCCTTTGGTAAACCACTGTTCTGCTTCTTCTAGTTGGCTACCTTGCAACAAGTAGCTACTGTTGCGTTTTTTTCGATCCCACTCCAAGGCCAGCATCAGGAAGCGGGTATGCTCTTTCACATGAGCTAAATCAGTATCAAGCGCTTCGATTAATAATTTCAAAGCTGTATTGAAATCATTACTTTCCTGGAAGAAAATATAGTTAAATTTGGCCAATTCGGAATTAACACCTGTAGCATCCTGCCACACAATTGGCACCAAACGTTTATTATGCTTGAGGGCGTGTGCAATCTCTTCACCGCAGACTTCAGAAGCAACTGAATTCGGGCTAATAATAAAGATAAAATTATCAGCGGCTTCGATTCCTTCATAAATTTCTTTGCGCCAATCTGCCGTAGACGGAATTCCCTCCCAGTCTACCCAGACTTCTCGTTTCTGCTGGTTGAGCGCTTCATACAGCCTTTTAACAAACTCTTTATCTTTGCGGGAGTAAGAAATAAACGCTTCAGTCATCTAAATTATCTAGAAATACTTCATAAAATTTTAGAAAAACACTGCCTGTTTACTATCTAGGAAAAAAATATATTCTTTCTAAAAAGAATTAGTTAATGCAAATTTATTATATAGTTTGGATTGTCTTACTATATGATTGCTTCTGCGATCGCACTTTACTTAAAAACGAAAATTAACTATTTTGATACAAAGCTTCAAATAGATGTTCAAATGACGGCAACTTTATAGTTAAAAATTAGGTTATGCCAAGCTGCACATTATTTTGACCCCTCCCAACCTCACCGATGCCTTGGGGAGGTGTCGCAGGGGGTTTCTATGCGTCTTCATAAATAATTGGTATTATATCAAGTCCGGTTAATTACTTATGATTAACGCATCTGTGCAAAAACCCCAAAAGCCTCTTTCCCCCTGCCCCCTGCCCCCTGCTCCCTGCTCCCCTGCCATCTAAATGATAAGTCTTTAACCGGACACGATATTAGTGAGTCGCCAAACCCATCCTCACACCTGCCTTCCTCCGTGCCCTTGTGGCTGAAAAGTATTTTATTTAACCCTACAGAGAACTTAGACCAGTAGCTAGCCTGCACAAAAGCCAAGGAAGAACAAAACTGTGTTGGCACAGAGAACACAAAGTTAAAAGTTGAAATAGGTAAATTTTTGACTACTAGATGTTAATTGCTAATGACTAAGAACTTCTTGAGAAGTTAGGATAAAATTATCATCCAACTTCAGTTGAGATATTTGCTGTTTCACAAGGCAAAAGCATCAAACGGCAACGGTGCTGCCGTCAATTTCTACCCATTGCGACTAAATATCAATTACTAAACCCATGCCAAATCGTCATTATCCTCCCGCCTACTTACGCTATCTCAGAGCCAGGTTATGGAATCTAGGGCGACCTGGTTTTTGGGTAACTGCAATTTTTTTATCTGTAGTCGGGCTAGTAACCTGGGAATACTGGTCAAACCCAGATATTTTTGTTTATAAGCAAAAAAAACAAGTCGCTTCACAAAAGCCTGCTGACTCGTCCCTGTCAGACGAAAACAAAGCTATTGCAGCAGATATTGATAACTTACCAGTTTTATTTAATGATTTCGATCAAGCGACTCTTTCAGCAATAGCAAATACCCCCAAGGAAAAGAGCGAGGTAAAAAAGAGCAAAAGCTTATTAGAGGATCTAATTAATAAACAAAAGTCTGGTAATGATAGCAAATTAAAATCTGGTTTAGGAATAGTTAAGCCCGAACTTCCCCCAACCTTGAAAAATCCCTTTATCACACAAACAGAAAATTTATTGCGTACTGGCACTGTTGATAGTAATAGCCAGTTTCTCGGTCTCAATTCCTCAAGTCGGGCGTCTGAAACAGAAGACGAACAAACATCTTCTAACTTGGGAATTGGATTAACTAATCAAACCAAAAAGAATCAAAATTCTGTTTATATCAGTCCTCTGCAAGCAGCACTCAACGAATCGACAAACCAGAAATTGTCTGGCTTTAATGAGATTAATACCACTAGCCCAAGTGCTTTAGGGCGTGTTTCTGACACAGGAACAAGGTTGATGCCACCGATAAACAGCTTACCCAATCAGAATTCTCTACCAACTACTGGGTTAAGTCCTGGGACGGGTTACACTCCAACGGATACAAACTTGCAGCCAAATCCCTACAGTAATTTAAATAGTGGTCAAGCACCAGTGACGCCCCCAATCAACTCTGTTGCACCTACTAATATCACACCTTACTCTAGCCAAAGTCCGAATCAAAGTATTGTTACCCCCACAAACCCTGCGGGATATGGGAATTATGGCTTGCAGCAGCCAACCCAAGTACCACAGCCTACCTATGGAAATTACGGCTTGCAGCAGCCAACCCAAGTACCACAGCCTACCTATGGAAATTACGGCTTGCAGCAGCCAACCCAAGTACCACAGTCTACCTATGGGAATTACGGCTTGCAGCAGCCAACCCAAGTACCACAGTCTACCTATGGGAATTATGGCTCGCAGGAACCAACCGAATCACCAAACTCCACTGCCGCATATATGCGCCAGATTCTAGAAAAACATAGAGGTCAGAATCAAAGGTGATACAGCGAATTTCAATGAAAGTCAAGTACACAACGTGAATCTCAAAACCTGAGGTAAAACCGTTTCACTTTAATTATGATACAAATACGTTGGTAGGGGCACGGCAATGCCGTGCCCCTACGCGAAATCTATATGTATCAGGGTTTTAGTGAAATGGTATAAAACCTATTTGACTTCTGAATTCTGAATTCTGACTTCTGAATTCTGACTTCTGCTAAGGAGATGGTGAGCTATTTGGAATAATCGGAACCTCTGGTGTTTCGGGTTGTTGCTTTTGGCGTTGTAAATATTTACTCAAAACATAAGCCATATCTCCACGGGTGACCGGTCGTAATGGGGAAATATTGTTTTGAGCGTCTGTATTGATAAATCCTTCAGAAACTACAGTGGCGATCGCTTTTCTCGCCCAAGATGGGATAGACTTTTCATCTGGATGTGCAGCGAGAATCTCATCAACAGCATCATCGGGAAACTGAAATACACCATAAGCCTGGGCGAAAATCGCAAGAGCTTCTGCCCTGGTTACTCTTTGATTAGGGAAAAATTGATTTCCTCGATAGCCTTTCATGATGTCAGTTTTTAACACCGTTTGTATATCATTAAATGCCCAATAAGACCGAGGAACATCTGGAATCACTAAATTTTCTTTGTTAACATCTTGTCTTTTATCTAGGCGAAATGCTTTGACCATAATCGATGCTAATTCTGCTCTACTGACTAACCTTTCTGGATAAAATTTGCCATCAGAAAAATTTGTCATCCATTTAACAGCAACTACCTGTTGAATGGAATCAGATGGTATTCCAGAAGTAGTTTCTGGCACTGGAGTCTGAGCAATTGCTGGCAAGTTTTGTAGTAGTGCCACTAAAGATAGAGTAATAGAAAGGTGACGCATCATAATAAGTACTTTTAGTTGCCAAATAAATTAAAAAACTAGGTTACTGAGGTTAAGGCAAGGTTTACTTAATAACCCCTAACTCAGCTAATGACGAATTTAAGCTTGTTAATGTTGCATATCTGCTTGTTGTGGGTTGTATGTTTAGACTAGCAGTTTCAAGTTAAGCGCGAGGCTGACTTGAAAAAGTTTTTAGTAGGGTATTCAACTAGCCCTTTGAATGTGGGTGCAAGTATACTAAACTCTTATTTATAAAGCTAATTTATTTTGCGATCGCTTCTAGTCACTCACTTAATTGTATTCCTAGTTCACGCAAGTACTTATTCATACACTTCTCGGCTTCAGCACGTTGAGCCTCTAATTCGCGCAGTTTGCTAATCTCCGCCTCAATATCAATTTTTTCATTTTCATCTTTGAGGGTTAGGACATAGCGGTTGATATTCAGAATATATTCATTAGCAGCTAGTTCTTCTAGAGCCACAACTTTGGCATATCCCTCTTCATCTTGAAAGGCTTGGTAAGTTGTGATGATATGAGTGACATCTTCTTCACGCAAGTAATTTTGATTACGGCTCTTTTGATATTCATTACTTGCGTCAATGAACAAAACTTTATTTATACGGTTTTCTTGCTTATCCCGATTAAAAATTAAAATAGCAGTAGGAATACCTGTGCCATAAAATAAATTGGGTGCAAGACCAATTACTGATTCAATTAAATCAGATTCAATAATCTTTCTGCGAATCTCACTTTCTGCACCTCCACGAAATAAAACTCCAAGTGGAACTACTACCCCAGCTTTTCCAGTGTTTTTGAGTGTGGCTAGTATGTGCTGAATAAAAGCAAAGTCACCACTGCCTCTAGGAGGAATTCCATAACGAAAGCGACCATAAACATCAATTTTAGCTAGATCATAACCCCAGTTATGAACGCTAAATGGGGGATTAGAAATTATCCTGTCAAAAAGCATTAATTTACCGCTTTCAACTAATTGTGGTTCGCAGATAGTATCTCCCAAGCGGATGTCAAAATCAAAAATGTCGTGCAAAAGTAAATTAATTTTGGCAAGACTAAAAGTATTTTGGTTTATCTCTTGTCCATAAAGCAGTAAATCATTTTGCTTATTTCCCAAATGTTTAATTTGCTTGATACATTCAGTCAAAATACCTCCTAATCCACAGCAAGGATCACAAATACTCATTCCTGGTTGTGGTTCAAGCAGACGTACTAAGAGTTCTGCTACCTTCTGCGGAGTAAAAAACTCTCCGGATTTTTTACCAAGACTAGCTGCGAATTGTGCTGTGAAGTATTCACAAGCTTTTCCTAATAAGTCTGGTTTAGCAAAGTATTTATTCTGGAGTTTAATCTCTGAGATATGCCAAATCAATTGGCGTAGTACTTGATCTTGCTTTATAAGGGCAACTTGACTGTGATTATGTTCAAAATTATAATTTATGAAAATTCCTTGTAATTCTTTGATGCCTGGGTTATAAGTTTCAATAGCTCTACCAGCTTCATTAAGTGCCTGACCAATATTTTCAGGTATTTGCTGTAAATAATTCCATTGCGAAATTGCAGGAAGAAAAAAGCGTGGTTTGGCTTTATGAGATTCTTCCTCAAATAAATCAGAGAATCGCTTTAGAAGCAGAAGCCTGAACAAATAGTTAATATAATCATCACCACTAGAAACCCCCCGTAGGATACTAGCAGCAGTCCAAAGTATATCTTTCAAGTATTCTAAAGTAATCATTGCTGTCCTTCCAAAGTTTGAAAAAGAGCAAATTCTGATAAATTATTTCGTGTGTCTAAAATTTCCAAGGTAATGCGGTTAGCTCTTTCAGTAGCTAAAAAAAGTTGAGCTAATTTATTTTGAGTCTCCAAATTAGGTAATGGAATCTTGAGAGTACGTAATTGAGAAATTGGAATCAATTGAATGGTAGAAGATTGCAAGTACAAAGTGGCTAGTTGCTGTTCTAGCCATTTTGAACGCATTAAAACTGCCAAATACACAGGATCAATTTCTACTATGGGGCGGATAACAGCCACGTTATTGCTTGCCAAGCTCCCTTCTAATTTATCTGTAACTACTGACGCTTTTAGAAGCGTACCTCGGTTAGAAATCACGACATCGCCAGTTTTTATTCGATACCGCTCAAGGTCAGATAAGCGTAACTGAACCACACTTGGGTTACGTTCAATGTATAGGTACTCAAGATCAGACAAGCTAACAACGCGCTCTGGTCTACCGTTATCGTCTGCATAACGGCTAAGTGTAATTCCTTGGAATATTTCCCCTATTTTCTGAAGAGGCAGAACTGAATGAGACATAAATCTGCTAAGATATCTATTAATAAACAGTAAGTAACTTATTGCAGCTGAAGTAATAAGCTTACTGTTCGGCAGTCTAGCATAGAGCTTGCTAGAATATCCGCAACCAGATTGTAAAACCATGAAAAAAACGCTAGCTGGAGTACCAGTCCAGCAGCGTTGTCTTAATTTCAAAGGTTTGTAATTTGGTTGTCCATCCATTAACGGTCAGGCGGACTGCCTGTTGACCGTCAATTTAATTTGAGGAAAAATTTATGATCTCTCCACCGAATAATCCTAACTCAGATGACTCTCAGTCAGACCCTCTGACATTTTTATCTATGGTGATTAACCGAGAAGACGGGCGTGAGATTCTCAACAAATCCGTTGAATTTCTCGCGCGGATTAGCTATATCAAGCAAGATCAGGCTGAGGCTGTACGCCAAAAAAGGGTTGAGGCTGAGGCACAACAAAAGATTGAAACTGAGGCTAAAGCTTGTAAAATCCTTATGGCAATAACCATAGAACACGCCAAGAGTCAGGGACTTAACCCTTATAAAGACTTGGACAAACTCCAAAGCAAAAGTTATAACCAGCTTTGTGCTTACGTTAAGCAGCGTTTTCCAGAACTGAGTAATCGTATCCCGCTATATCCTGCTTAAGGTTTTATAATTTTCACTATGGAACACCAAAATGTCTCACAAATGACACTTTGGTGTTCTATTTCGATCAGCAAAAATTATTCACAAGCTTTTGAGTGTAAAAACTGTAGTGTTATTAAAGATAGAGATTTCAATGTATCTTTAAAGCTGAAAAAGTATCTTTCTTTTGCTTGGCTTGACCAAAAACACAAGTCGAGAAAGTGATTGCTGACGCTCTCTTATGAAGCTGGAAATAAACAGTAAAAGGTGTGTAACTTAGGTTATGTTCATCTTAGATAAGTTTTATGGAGCAGTTTTGGTAATGACCGCAGCAGCAGATCCCGTAAAGTTGATGAAGCAAGAAGTTGGCAAAGCCGCCGCCGCCTTAGTAAAGTCGGGTTCGATTGTCGGGTTGGGTACGGGGTCAACTACAGCATACACAATTCAGTTTTTGGGCGATCGCCTCAAGTCTGGTGAACTCAAAGATATCATTGGTATACCTACCTCGTTTCAGTCAGAGGTGCTAGCGAAGGAGTATGGTGTCCCCCTCGCCACCTTGGACGCTGTTGACCACATCGATATTGCCATTGATGGCGCAGATGAAGTCGATCCCCAGAAGAATTTAATCAAAGGCGGTGGTGCAGCACATACCCGCGAAAAAGTCGTAGATTACTTAGCAGAACAGTTTATCGTCGTCGTAGATAGCGGTAAGTTAGTAGATCGCTTGGGTTCTAGTTTCGCAGTACCCGTGGAAGTGATTCCAATGGCAATTACTCCCGTAACTAATGCCATTAAAAAACTCGGTGGTAAACCAGAACTCCGCATGGGTATGAAAAAAGCCGGTCCGGTAATCACTGACCAAGGGAATTTTGTCTTAGATGTCAGATTTGACTCTATTGAAGATCCAGCCAACTTAGAAAAGACATTGAATAATATTCCCGGTGTTTTGGAAAATGGAATCTTCGTTAACTGCGTCGATTTAGTTTTGATTGGTGAAGTTATAGATGGACAGCCAGTAGTGCGGCAACTGTAACAATTTTAGATTTTGGATTTTGGATTTTAGATTTATCTAAAATCCAAAATTATGGATGTTTTGTTAACTATAAAAACCGATCTGATTCTTCCAATAGCATCTATTGCACTTTGATTATCTCTGTAACAGGTATAATCATTCATCCGCCTCCAGTTGACTGCGGAAGACAGCAAATATCTATCATAATATAATAGATAGAAGCCGTGTAGATACACGGTAAAAAAGCTGTAGATATTGTTTGCCAAGGTCAGACAGTTCTTTAGTTGGTGTTTTGTTCAAAAGCACAGAAAGCATGAGATATTGTAAGAGCGATCGCTCCCCAGTTCTCAATCCGAAATAAAGCGATCGCTCCATACTTAGCTATATTCATCCCAAGCCACAGGAAAAGAATAATCTGAAAACGCCGAGAAAACCTGATTTTCACTGCGGGTTTCTTCATCCAAAACTTTGACGACTTTGTTATAAATATCTTGTGCTTGTTGCGGGGAATCACCGATACTGGTTAATCCCAACTTGCCAAACTGCGAAAGACAACCCATAAGATGAAAGACTGTGCCTGTTTCAGTACCACTATCAAAGTGCAGTCTGTGGTGAGCGATGATATCCATCAAATCATTAGGTAATAATCCCCGATAGCGGTCTTTTTGCAGGTTGTCAGTGGCAATGTAGTATTTTGGACGACCTTGTTGGCTGTAAAATAAGCCTGTGGAAAGGTCATAGCGACCATTTGTTAACAATTTCAAGGTCATGAATGGATGAGTTGTACCGCCTTTACGCAGGTTAATTTCGATCGCCTGAATATCCCACTCTCCATTACCCTTGTCAACTGCGATAAAATCTACGCCAAATCGCTCTAAAGCTCCTTTTTCGGCTAGTTTTCTCCCAACTTGTAAGCCCAATTGCTGTAATTGCAACCGATACCTTTCATCAGCGGGAAAGCTACAACCAAGATAAATTTGACCGTCTGGGCCTCCGAGAATTTGGTCGTGGGTTGAGAGAATTTCGACTTCGCCACCTGGTGTAATTCGTCCTTGAACGCTGGGCGATCGCTTGATTTCTCCTTCCACAAATGCTTCCACAATTGCCCCTAATTCCGGAATTCTTGCCGAAAAATTCTCCCAAGTTTCAAGTTTTGCTTGAAAGCGCATTGTTGAAAAGCGATCGCTAATTGCTGCTATTCTTTGGGCATGTGTACTTTTACCAGGTGCGACATTCTCAATTGGTCTTAAATCTACCAGCGCATTTCCTTCTCCAGAAATGCCTTCGTTGAGTTTGACTACTATTCTTTGTAATCTCGGTTGGCGTTCCCACAAATCACTAGCGGCTGCTGCTAAATCGCTGTGATGCCAAACTTTTTCGCTACCATCTGGATGGGGTACTCCACTTTCGCTAAAGATTTGCCTACTACCACTTTTTGTCCCCCAAATCTGTAAATCTGGTGCAGCAGCATACAATGGTACACCCAATTTTACAGATAATTCGCCTTCAAAAACCGATGAGTTGTAGCAGATCATGAACGATCTATCAAGCCTTAAAGCTTGATGAATTCGCTCTAGCAACCGGGGGCGTTCTAAAATCTTTTGGCTGAGGGGCTTAAGGGAGGAATCGTAAGTAGAAAGTAGCAACAAGCGATTGCGAGCATGAGAAAAGGGAATTCCTGGTAAAAGTTGCAGATAATAATCAATTATACTGGGATGCAGTGGTACTGATGTGACATAAATCAACCTAGTACGGGGATTACGCAACCGAATCAACGAAAATAGTAATCTTTCTTCATAATGTTCGCAACCTTCAATTTTTTGGAGTTCGCGCTGGTCAATACTTAAGGAGGGAATAATTAGAATATCAGCTTCACTATTATCAAATAGCTCGATGGTTTTCCAGCGATCGCGCAGAGTTGATTGCAGATGGCGAAACTTTTCAATCTGCTGTAATTCAGAAACATCCACTGTTGTCATAATCCCTACCTGTCGCAATCCCAAAACTGCTCTACTCTTCTGGTATGTTCTAAGTCACTCTTTTGAAGATAATTAAATAATATTAATTTTCTTGTTCAAACGTTGAGTATCTTGAGACATTGGTTTCAGCAAACCAGAGAAACTTGGCAAAAAATGCTAGAAGCTTCTGCGGAAATACCAGCTTAAATTAATATTAACGAAAATAGCAAGCATTATAGTACTTATAAATAATCACTCCTAAATCTACCCTAATTTTCATCCATTGGAGAGATGAATTAATATTTCCAGATTGCTACTATATCTACCAGCAAACATTTAAGAAATAATAACTATCTCTATGGCATCTCCTACACCATTGCATGGCACAGAATTAGTAGATTGTGCGAGAGCAAATGCCAAACAAGGAATTGAAACTGCTGCTTATCAATGTGGCTATGGTGAAGACCTCAACAAATTTGCACGAGAACTTAGGCAAGCTTGCGAAAAAATGAATTTACAAGTCAAGGAATTGAGCGAATTGATTACTGACCAGGACTTGATATTAGAATTGGGTACTGGGGAAATCATTGCCCCAGATACGGCATCAGAATTGTAAAATTTAGGAGTGAGGAGTTAGGAGTTAGGAGTTAAGAATTAAAATTAACTCCTAATTACTAACTCCTAATTCCTAATCCATAACACCTAACTCCTAATTACTAACTCCTAACTCCTAACTTCTAACTCCTAACTCCTAACTCCTAACTCCTAACTCCTAACTCCTAACTTCTAACTCATAACTCATAACTTTAAAATTACCCGCGCCAAATTGAAGTAAATCAAAACGCCGACTACATCAACTGCTGTGGTGATGAATGGTGCCGACATTAATGCCGGATCTAAACGCAAGAAACGAAATAAAAATGGCAGTGCTGAACCGGAGACAGAAGCTAAAATAGAAATAGCTACTAGACTAGTGCCTACAGCGATCGCTACTTCTAATCGTCCTTGCAAAAAGTAAGCCCAGACAGTAGCGATCGTACCTAACATTCCTCCCAACAAAGCACCTGCGATCGCCTCCCGCCCAATTACCTGCAAGGTTCCGAGCGATCGAATTTCATCGGTGTTCATCCCGCGAATTACCACAGTGGAAGACTGGGCACCCACATTACCACCAGTACCAGTTAGTAAGGGGATAAATGCTGTCAGTGTCACTACTTTTGTTAAGATATCTTTTTGGGACTTAATAATCGTTCCTGTGACAGTATTGGTTATCAGTAAAACCAACAACCATAAAACCCGCTTCCGAGCAACTTCTAATAAATTTGTCTGAAAATAGTTGTCGCCCCCGGACTGCACACCACCACCCAAGGCATAGATATCTTCGGTGGTTTCTTGTTGCAGAATATCAATCACATCATCAACAGTGATAATACCTACTAGACGCTCTTCTCGGTCTACCACAGGCACTGCCAAAAAATCATATCTTTGGATTAATCTGGCGACTTCTTCCTGATCTGTATCGGTGTGGACAAACACCACATCACGGGTCATAATTTCGCCAATCATTTGCTCCGGCTGAGATGTCACCAATTCCCGCAACGATACAATTCCTGTTAACCGCCTTGCTGCATCAGTGACATAAAGATAATAAATCATTTCACTGGCATTAGCTAAGTTGCGAATTCGCTCTAGGGCTTGAGATACTGTGAAGTTTTCTTTGAGGGAAATCAACTCTAAGGTCATGATTCGCCCAGCAGTATCAGCTTCATAACCCAATAACAGGGCTGTAGCTTGGCGTTCTGCTGGACTGAGTTGTTCTAGGAGGCGATTAACGACTTTTGCCGGTAATTCATCAAATAATCTCGCTCGGTCATCCGACGACATTCGATCGACGATATCACGAACTTCCTGACTTTTAAGTTCCTCGATTAACCGTTCTTGAACGCTGTAGTCGAGATACTCATAAACCTCGATCGCTTCATCCTTAGAAAGCAAGCGAAAAACTAAAGCGTGCATCGCTTCTGGCAAACCCTCAATTGCTTCGGCAATATCCGCAGGCTGCACAGGTACGAGAATAGCTTTTGCTCCCTGCAAGTCGCCTGCTTCTAGCAGCATTTGCAGCTGAGTCCGTACCAAATCCCGCAATTCCCTGCGTGAGACATTCTGGAGGGTAGAGTTTAAATTGTTTGTCTCAGTCAAAGTTCACTTTCCTCAGCCAGTTTGAACAAGGTTGCTGCCATTAGTCTAGGGGAAAGTGGGGATATGCAACGTCGAAAAGAGTGATTTTTCCAAGTTTGACGTTAATTGAAAATAGTTATCAATTAATTATAAGGGACGGCGATCGCTCGGTACTAACAACAAAGCTACTGGAATAGCGGGCAGTCAGCCCATTACAAGCACATTGTTGTATTTTTAACCTGAAATGAATAACTCACTTGTGATTTATTTACAAGACTTCACAAATATTGATTTTTTTGACCTTGACAATTTATTAAAACTATTTTGGTTTTTTGCTAATTTTTGTAACAAACATCTAAATTGACAGTCATTATGAAGTACCTGAGAAATAAAACTTTTTGAAATCTTTAAATATGAGGTTATTCTTTATATTGGTTTCATAAAAATTACTATTTATGCGGAGAAAAACATCAGATGCCTCTGTAGACCACTAATTTTTATTTAAAAATCATCAAAACTTTAATATACCTTTAAATTTTCATGAATTTGTAAATATTTCAACAAAGTTTTCCAAAAGAGATAGACATAACACGGTAACCTAGTGTCAAATGTGTAATTGATTAATCCTATAGATCCATCACTTAAGTACATATTTGATAAATTGAAATGCAATATACTTACGTATAGGTTTGTTAACACTGGGCGTTGCTTCGCCTAAAACTCAAATCTAACACCACATTATCCGAGATTACTAGTTTTCAAAAATGGTAATTTGTTGTCGAAACAGAATTCAGCAGTCAGTAGCCAGAATTCAGCAATGTTTTTTGTGCGAAAGAGTGGATAGCGCAGCGTTAGCGAGTCTGCGAGCGTCTGAATCTAGGGGTTTAATACCCCCAGTAAATCTGCATATTTAGTGGTCAACAACACAGTGGTGGGTCTGAATCGCTCACTGATTCATTTTGACTCCTGAATTCTGACTTGGAGAATTGTTCTTCAATGTTCAATAAACTGACTAAACTAAATTTTCACACATCAAAACTCAGATAATTTCTAGAAAGAAAACAAAGTTGAACAGGGCATATACAACCTTAAGCAAATCTTTAATATTTCTGATAATACATACTTAAATGTATTTTTTAAGAGAGATATGGTAAGTTATGTCACTTCATACCGCTTGATTATCATGTCGATTACAAAGGAGCAGATGTAGATGAATAAAAGAACATCTAGGAAAAATTTGTATCAGCGATCGAGTAGAATACTACAAGTATTCATTAATATATTAATAAGCAAGTAAAGATTAGCTTATCAATATATTTTGGTTAGAGTCATCGAGCATTTTGTTACCAAAAATTCCATTTAAAACTAATACTGAAACATTGATTCTGGCATTAGTTTTCAGCTAAAACACATTTAAATTGTATGACTAATCATGAGACTTTCCTTTGTCATTAGGTCATCGATCGCTTGTATTTACAAAGGATAAAAGACGGTCTTTAGGAGAGGATATGCAATTTGGATGCAAATTAGCTTAACTTTATCGTGAGGCATATATATCTAATGAACGAATTACAGACTCAAAATCCACTCTCCACAACACCGACAAATTCAGTAATTCCCAATCAATCATCATCTTTAGAAACGATCGATCGGCCGCGATCGAATTTTTCAGCTCGGGCTAGCAACCTCGTTTCTCAAGGAGATGGACTCAAAGCAGAATATTACGACAACATCGACTTCACCAACTTGAAGGTAACTCGCACAGATGCGAAGGTAGACTTCATCTGGGGTAATGGTTCTCCAGATCCATCCATCGGTGCAGATACCTTCTCAGCGCGTTGGACAGGTCAGGTAGAAGCTAAGTACAGCGAGACTTACAACTTCTACACTAATAGTGATGATGGTGTGCGATTGTGGGTGAATAATCAACTGCTGGTGGATAAGTTTGTCAATCAATCAGCTACAGAAAATACTGGTTCCATCGCACTAGTTGCAGGTCAGAAGTACGATATTAAACTCGAATACTATGACGATGCCTACAGTGCCGTTTCTCAATTGTCTTGGTCAAGCACCTCTCAGGCTAAGGAGATTATTCCCCAATCCCAACTTTATAGTCAGGTGAATCCACCTAATCCACCTGCTAGTAATGGCAACGGACTCAAAGCAGAATATTACGACAACATCGACTTCACCAACTTGAAGGTAACTCGCACAGATGCGAAGGTAGACTTTATCTGGGGTGCTGGTTCTCCAGATCCATCCATCGGTGCAGATACCTTCTCAGCGCGTTGGACAGGTCAGGTAGAAGCCAAGTACAGCGAGACTTACAACTTCTACACTAATAGTGATGATGGTGTGCGATTGTGGGTGAATAATCAACTGCTGGTGGATAAGTTTGTCAATCAATCCGCTACAGAAAATACTGGTTCCATCGCACTAGTTGCAGGTCAGAAGTACGATATTAAACTCGAATACTATGACGATGCCTACAGTGCCGTTTCTCAATTGTCTTGGTCAAGCACCTCTCAGGCTAAGGAGATTATTCCCCAATCCCAACTTTATAGTCAGGTGAATCCACCTGCAAGTAATGGCAACGGACTTAAGGCAGAATATTACGACAACATCGACTTCACCAACTTGAAGGTAACTCGCACAGATGCGAAGGTAGACTTTATCTGGGGTGCTGGTTCTCCAGATCCATCCATCGGTGCAGATACCTTCTCAGCGCGTTGGACAGGTCAGGTAGAAGCCAAGTACAGCGAGACTTACAACTTCTACACTAATAGTGATGATGGTGTGCGACTGTGGGTGAATAATCAACTGCTGGTGGATAAGTTTGTCAATCAATCGGCTACAGAAAATACTGGTTCCATCGCGCTAGTTGCAGGTCAGAAGTACGATATTAAACTCGAATACTATGACAATGCCTACAGTGCCGTTTCTCAATTGTCTTGGTCAAGTGCCTCTCAGGCTAAGGAAATTATTCCTCAGTCTCAATTGTATTCACCAGCCCTTCAGCCCACCATTACCTTAGGATCGCCTTCCATAACTGTGAACGAATCTGCTGGTGGTGTGTCCATCACTCTGCTGCGAAGTGGTGACTTAAGCGGCATATCTACAGTTAAGTATGCCACCTTTGCTAATACCGCTACAGCAGGAGTTGACTACGGAAATGAAGGCACTGAAAGCGCTGGATTAGTTACTTTTGCTGCCGGAGAAAGCAGCAAACAAGTCCGCATTCTAATCAATGAGGATTCGTTACCAGAACCAGATGAAACCTTTAGTTTTGTGATCGATCAGGCAGAGGGAGCAACACTCGGACTGCAAAGAACTATTGGAATTACAATTCAAGATAACGATCGCTCTAGTCTGGACGTCACTCAGCCAACAGTTAAGGAGAAAGATGGTTCTGCTATAGTGACAGTTACACGGGGTAATGCTTTAGGGGCTGCTAGTGTAAACTATACAACCGTGGACGGAACTGCTAAAGCTGGATCTGACTTCCAGACTGTATCTGGAATCTTGAACTTTGCAGCCGGAGAAACCACCAAGACCATTTCTATTGCCCTTGTAAATGACAACATTGCGGAAACAAATGAAACATTTACTTTGAACTTCACTAATGCAGTAGGGGTGACGTTAAATCCTAATCCTCTAAAGGCAACTATCACTATTACCGATGATGATTCAGGTAACTTTGCTTTAGAAACGCTGGCTTCTGGTTTATTTCAACCTACAGCTTTTGACTGGAGTCCCGATGATAAGCTGATGTTCGTTGCCCAGAAAAATGGGGTAGTGCGAGTATTGAATAACGGCGTCTTGTCAGCAACACCATTTATCGATATTTCTGCACAAGTAAATGGTACGCGCGATCGCGGTTTGTTAAGCATCGCTGTACATCCAGATTTTGGCAAGAGTCCGAACGGTAACAACTATGTTTACCTGTTGTTTACCTACGATCCACCAGAAACCAATCCAAATAATCTCAATAACAATGCCAATAGCACACTGGACAATCCCGATCAGAATGGTAACCGTGGTGGACGACTAATTCGGGTAACAGCTAATCCCAACACTAATTACACTACTGCGATCGCTGGTAGCGAAGTTGTGCTGCTGGGTGGCAATACCAGTTGGCAGTATATCAGTCATCCCGATGGCAACAGCACAGATGTTACCCTTAACTACGCACCATCAGGAATTCTGAACAAGGATACTGGTAAGTTTTTTACAAGTATGCAGGATTATTTGAATAATCTTGATAAAGTCCAAAATGTCCAAGATTTTATTGCCACCGATAGTGAATCTCACTCTGTTGGGACTGTAAAGTTTGGAACTGATGGTTCTCTGTTTGTTAGTTTAGGCGATGGCACTTCCTACAATGGCCAAGATCCCCGAGCAATTCGCGTCCAGGATATCAATAATCTCTCTGGTAAGCTCCTGCGGATCGATCCGATTACCGGTGATGGTTTAGCAAGTAATCCTTTCTACAACGGCGATCCAGATAGCAATCGTTCCAAAGTTTATAATTTAGGTTTGCGTAACCCCTTCCGCTTCACCATTGATGAGCGCACCAACACCCCCTATATTGGTGATGTTGGCTGGAGTCGTTGGGAAGAAGTAAATGTTGGAACACCAGGAGCTAACTTTGGGTGGCCATACTTTGAAGGTGGTAAGGATGCAGCAGGTAATTACGTCAGTCTCAAATCAGGCTATTCTGGCTTACAGGCAGCCCAAAACTTCTATAATAGTGGCGCAACTGTCGTAGCACCAACTTACGCCTACGCCCATTATGGTTCCAATGCGATCATTGCAGGTGATTTTTACACAGGCAATACTTTCCCCTCAATCTATCAAGGTGCTTTATTCGTTGCTGATTCTAGCCAAGGAATTATCGATGCCTTGAAATTCGACACTCAAGGCAAACTTGTCTCAGTTCAGCGGTTTGCTTCTGGTGCAGATACACCTAATCTAGGAGTGCCTGTACAACTCTCCGTTGGTAAAGATGGCAATCTGTACTATGCAAACTTGTTTGCAGACCCCAAAAACACCTATTATTCAGGTGAGATTAAACGCTTCCGACCTATTGCTTAGAGGAACTTCGCAATAGATTCATGAGTCCACATCCGTGGACTTTACTTGTGTAGTAGTGAATTCTATTCGCCCAATACTTTTCAAACAAGCTCTAAGACAACTTTGTTACAAATCCCAACAATTTTTTAGTAGTTGATGTCAGGAGTGTACGACGATAGGCATCAGCTGCTTTTTTTATTGCTTCAGCTTGAGTGGGATAAGGATGAATCACACTGCTTAATTTACTCAAACCGATTTTATTCACAATTGCTGTGGTTACTTCTGATATCATTTCGCCGGCGTGAGGGGCGACAATGGTTGCACCGAGAATTTCATCAGAACCTTTTTTATGGTGGATTTTCAGAAATCCTAATTCTTCACCATCGGCGATCGCTCGGTCTACAGTATTAAAAGGAATAGCGATCGTTGTCACTTCAACGCCTAGCTTCTGCGCCTCGTGTTCGTACATTCCTACGTGGGCAATTTCTGGGTCAGTATAAGTTACCCAAGGCATTACTAAGCTACTGAGTTTGGTACGTCCTAAGCCAAAGGGAGAAAACAAAGTATTCTTAATCACAATTCGCGCCGCTGCATCAGCAGCATGGGTAAACTTCCACTTCATGCAGATATCGCCCGCTGCATAGATTTTCGGATTGGTTGTTTGCAGGTAATCATTGACCTTCACTCCTTGGCGCTTGTCATATTCTACACCCGCTGCTTCTAAATTTAAATTTTCTACATTTGGGGCACGCCCCGCACCAACTAAAATTTCATCTACTGTCACAGAATCTCGATGACCATTAGATGAAAAGTAAAGCCGTTTCCCCTGGGTGACTGTTACCACTTCTTCTAATTTGGAATTCAACACCACGCGAATTCCTTCGTTAATCAAAACCCTTTGGAGAATTTTAGCAGCCTCGGCATCTTCTTTGTTGAGAATCTGAGAACCGCTATGAAAAAGTACCACCTCAGAACCCAAGCGCCGAAAAGCTTGCGCCAATTCGCAACCAATGGGGCCGCCACCAATTACCGCCAAACGTTCCGGTCGTTGAATCAAAGAAAAAACTGTTTCGTTGGTGAGATAACCTGCTTGTTCGAGTCCAGGAATCGCGGGTTGTGCGGCTCTGGCTCCAGTCGCAATTACAGCTTTTTTAAATCGGAGAGTTTTTTCGCCGACTTCCACGGTATTTTTACTTGCAAATCGACCGCTACCTAAGAAGACATCGACACCCAAATTTTTAAATCGTTCTGCTGAGTCATTATGGCTGATATCAGCTCTTATCCGGCGCATCCTGGCCATGACTGTGGGAAAATCAACGTCAATATTATGTTGGGGAATATTAACTCCCAAGTTTTTAGCATTCCAAATTTCCCCAACTACGCGAGCGGAACGAATCACAGTTTTAGATGGTACGCAACCAACATTCAAGCAATCTCCACCCATGAGATGCCTTTCAATTAATGCTACTTTTAAACCTAAATCTAAACCTGCTGCACCTGCGGCTACGACTAAACCGGCTGTACCAGCACCAATTACTACTAAGTCATAAATATCGGCGGGTTGAGGATTGACCCAATTTGGCGGATGGACGTAAGATACTAACTTTTGGTTATACTCGTCCATTGGGCGGACTGTGACTATCTCGAATTCGGAATTGGTCATTGTTGATACCTTTTTTTAAAAGTGAAAATACCAAAGTCAAGATAAATTGATTTATGGTTATTTAATTAGAATTACATCTTTGGATTGTTTTATCGGTTTGAAAATTGACAATTCAATAGGAAGAAGTTTTTAAACGCAAAGGTACGCTAAGTAAGCGCAGAGGTACGCAGAGTTTTAAACATACTACTTGAAATTGGTAAGGTAAGAGAGGGTAGAAGCTATAAAATCTCATCTTCTAGGGCTTTGCGGGCAATGCGGGTGATAGAAATTGTAACGGCGACTGTGGCAATCAAACCGACAATGCGAATTACCCATTGTAAAGTAGGGTTGCTGGGTTGAGCCTCAGTACCAATCGCGGCAAGATTAGCTGCCAGGGAACCAATATAAACATACATGATGGTTCCGGGAATCATGCCCACGGAACCGATAAAGTAGTCTTTGAGGGAAACCCCTGTGATGCCAAAAGCATAGTTCAATAAATTGAAAGGAAATATTGGCGAGAGTCGCGTTAGCAGGACAATTTTTAATCCTTCTCTGCTAACAGCTTCATCAATGGCGGCAAATTTTTTGTTATCGGCTATTTTACGAGCAACCCAGTCCCTTGCTAAATAACGTCCGACGAGGAAAGCAGCTGTAGCGCCAAGGGTTGCACCAATAAACACGTACAAAGAACCCCAAACTACGCCAAAGATAACGCCAGAACCTAAGGTGAGAATAGAGCCTGGGAAGAAAGCAACTGTGGCGAGAATGTAAATTGCAATAAAAGCGATCGCTCCCACTGTACCAAGACTATCAATCCACTGCAACGCGTCCCGTAAAATTGCTTGGGGATTAAAAGAATTAGTATTTACAGATTCTTGTGCTAAGGCAAACTCTGTATTTAACAACAAAGCAAAGCCAACCACTAATATTAATCCGATTAATAATCTAAAACTCCTCATTCTCTCTGCGCCTCTCTTGTCTCTGCATGAAAAAACATCGTAATTATTACTCTGGTGATGAATCTGGTTTCTCTAAATAACTTATTTCTGCTATTGCTACACTTTGAGCTAAAGCTTTTTGAGCAATTTTTGTAATATAAACAGTTACAACAACGCTAGCAATTAACCCAACTCCTTGCATTATCCATTGCCAGATTTGAGTTTCTGGAGTAATCGGTTGATGAGATGTATTAATCATGGCAATATTTCCAGCTAAAGAACCAATATAAACGTACATCACAGTGCCAGGAATAATCCCAAAAGAACCTAATATATAATCTTTGAAAGAAACTTGTGTGACTCCGAAAGCATAATTCAATAAATTGAAGGGAAAGACGGGAGAAAGACGAGTTAGCAAGACAATTTTCCACCCTTCTTTCGCAACTGCTAAATCAATTGCTTTAAATTTAGGATGTTTGTCCATTTGTTCGCAAACCCAATTCCGCGAGAGGTAACGTCCAACAAGAAAAGCTAAGGTAGCTCCGATGATGGCAGCAATTAGTACATATATTGAACCCCAAAATACTCCAAACAGACAACCACCTTTGAGAGTTAATAAGGAACCCGGTATAAACAATAATGTAGCTAAGTTGTAGATGACTATGTAGGCTATGGGACCGAAGATGCCAAGACTCTCAACCCAAATAATTAAGGTGTGTAAAAGTCCTTGAAAATTGAACTGTTTAGCGGCAATTATGAGAGTGACAACGAAGCAAGTTAGCAGTAATAGTTTGAGTTTGGAATTGAATAAGGGCTTCTTCATTTTGATAACTAGAAGGTAAGACGCGATGAATCGTGTCTCTACAAGTGGTCTATTTGTGGCATTCTTTTTTCAAATTGGTATTACACGTTGAATCTAATAGCACTAAGATATACTACTAACATGAGAAACAGCTTAAATCCTCTTAAATTTTTCTCGCCGATACCAGCCACGAATTCGCTCAGGTGAAACACCGAGTAAATAAGCAATAATTACTATTTGATTAAGCAGCGTAGTTTTCAACACTCCCTTTTGCAACCATCTACGGGCTGAGGTAACAACTGGTGTGGAGATAATTGCAATACGTCCCTTTGCTTTTAGACGACGCATGAGTTCAAAGTCTTCCATGATGGGCAATTCAGGAAAACCGCCAATTTGTTGAAATACTGCTTTGGTGAGGAAAATTGCTTGGTCGCCGTATGGCATTTGATAAAAATGCGATCGCCACTTTACACCAAACTCTACCCATCTTAAACTCAAAAGTGATGCATCAATCCGCAAGTTAAATGCACCAGCCACAATCCCAGGTTGTTGCAG
Organism: Nostoc calcicola FACHB-3891; assembly: GCF_014697355.1. GTDB lineage: Bacteria > Cyanobacteriota > Cyanobacteriia > Cyanobacteriales > Nostocaceae > Nostoc > Nostoc calcicola. The sequence goes on from NZ_JACJRQ010000022.1 coordinate 55,269, forward strand.
TACCGTGCAAATCATCTCATCAAACCCAGCAGGTAAACGGGTATCTGCATGAAGAAATAGCAGAATCTCGCCGCTAGCCGTGACAGCACCCGCATTCATTTGCACAGCACGACCAGGAGATGATGAGATAACTTTGACACCCAAAGATTGAGCTATTGCCGCAGTATCATCGCTAGAGCCACCATCTACGACGATAACTTCTATATTTGTACTGTGTTTAGTAGTAGCAATTGCTTCTTTAATATTCCCTGCTTCATTAATAGCCGGAATGATAATAGAAATTTTGGCTGCGTCAACGTTCTCACTCATGATTGTTGAGTTTTATTTTCCGGTTGATCGGGAAATGAACACTCTACCGTTATCTTAAGATTACTTTCAGCCGTGCCTTTAGTTACGTAAGGTATACCTGCTTCACCGCCGACTTTGATGCCAAATTCTAGAGTGACTTTATCAATATTAGCAACGGGGATTTTTTTAAAAGCATTGAGTGAATAAACAGTGTAAGCCCGAATTGTACCTTCAATTGCTTGGAAATTTTGCACTATCTGTTTTTGTGCAGCATCAGCATCCCATCCCTTATCAATTAACGCTTCTTCTTCTCCCTCTGGAGAAACTTCGATGTTAACTGGTGGTGCATCTACATTATCTGTAGCTTCAATGTAAATAATCGTGCCATCTTCTAAATGAATAGGTGTGAGTTGAGTCATGGAATAAATCTCGTTTAAAAGAATTGGGTGTAGGGGCGCATAGCTATGCGCCCCTACACATTTTTACGGAAAATGCGATAAATTTCTTGTAGAAGCTGGAAATAATGCGACTAAACTATCATAAAGCTTACTAACATGAGTCGAGACGCTTTGGTGGTGGGAATTAATACGTATGACCGCTTAAAGAGTCTGAATGCGCCAGCTAATGATGGTGAAGCGATCGCTCAAATTTTACAACAGTACGGCGAATTTCAGGTAACGCGGCTACCAGCGGTCAAAGATAAGGAAAACCAGACAATTCGCATTGGTAAGCAAACTAAAGTTAGTTTAACTCAGTTAGAAAAAGCCATAGTCCAATTATTTAAGCCAGATGGAAAGCCGCCAGATACAGCGCTGCTGTATTTTTCTGGTCATGGGTTGCGGAAAAATGTCGGAATTCAGGAAGGCTTTTTAGCGACGAGTGAAGTCAACCCGGAGGCGGGGAATTGGGGACTATCTCTACAATGGCTGCGGCGACTGCTGCAAGAAAGTGAAGTTAGACAACAAATTGTGATTTTGGATTGCTGCTATAGCGGGGAAGTGCTAAATTTTGCAGAAGCAGATCCAGGCGATCGCGGTAAAGGCAGAGATAGGTGTTTTATTGCGGCTTCTCGTGATTTTGAAGTTGCTTTTGAAGAGATTAACAGCCAACACAGCGTTCTCACCGCCGCACTGCTTCAAGGTTTAGAACCAAAACAAGACCGTTGGGTAAGTAACTACACCTTAGTAGACTTGCTCAATCAACAATATCATCCCTTTCCCCAGCGTCCGATTTTTGCTAACTCTGGTGAAGCAATTAATTTCACCCGCAGATGGAATTCCTCTGTTGTTGACTCCACAGTACAAATATCAACTATTTGTCCTTACAAAGGGTTGTCTTATTTTGATTGCACAGAAGCCGATGCTAAATTATTTTATGGCAGAACAGCGTTAACTGATGAATTATTAGAAAAAGTGCGATCGGGTAATTTCCTCGCTGTGTTGGGAGCATCAGGAAGTGGTAAATCTAGTGTTGTCAGAGCGGGTTTACTTTATCAATTAAAGTTAGGACGTAGGTTATCAGGTAGCGATACTTGGCAGTTGAAAATATTTCGACCGGGGATTAAACCCTTACAAAATTTAGCACTGACATTTGTAGAATCAGAATTATCAGATATTGAACGCGCATCACAATTAGCCAAAGCAGAAGAATTAATTGCCAAAGGCGCAGTTGGTTTAGGACAGTTAATTACTGCTAGTCAAACTCAGCGCATCGTGTTAGTGGTAGACCAGTTTGAGGAAGCTTTTACTCAATGTCAAGACATTACAAAACGACAGCAGTTTTTTGAATGTGTGCTAGGTGCTTTGCAGCGTGATGATAATAAACTCTGCCTCATAATCACAATGCGGGCTGATTTTTTTGGCAAATGTCTCGAACAAGAATATGGCGGACTAGCTAAGAAAATTCAAGAGCATTTAGTAACAGTAACACCGATGAATCGGGAGGAATTAGAAACAGCAATTATCAAACCGGCTGAACAGGTGAATTTAGCAGTAGAACCGGAATTAGTTTCTCAAATGATTGCAGATGTAGAAGATTCACCGGGGAGTTTACCGTTGTTGCAGTACACGCTAACAGAACTATGGCAGCAAAGAACTGAAGAACGGTTAACCCTGACTACATATAGTAAACTAGGTGGAGTCAGGGGAACTCTGCAAACACGCGCTACACAAGTTTATGAGTCATTATCACTTGAAGAACAGCAAGCAACAAAGCGGATTTTTTTAGAATTGACGCAGTTGGGAGAGGGAACAGAAGATACCCGCAGACAAGTTTTGCAGCAGGATTTAGTTTCTTCACAGTATCCAGAAGCTTTAATTAATAGAATAATTCAACGGTTAGCTGATGAGAAGCTAGTTGTCACCAGTACCTTATCTAATCAAATTGCTGTGGTAGATGTGGCACATGAAGCACTCATTCGCCATTGGTTGCTATTACGCAAATGGATTGAGGAAAGTCGGGATATACTGCGACAAAAGCGGAAAATTGAAGCGGCAGCTATTGAATGGCGGGATAGGCGAAGGGTTAAGGATTATCTCTTTCAGGGGAAGCGGTTAAGAGAGGTAGAAGATTTTCAGAAGCAACAAACTGAGAACTTAAGATTATCTGACCTAGCTATTGAGTTTATTCAAGCAAGTGTCAGACAAAGACGGAATAATCGCTTTCGGTCAATTGCTTTTTTCTTAATTATCCCGCTGGGTTTAGTAATATATTTGGCTCCAGTTGTTAAGAAACAGACTGAGATAAGGCTATTTTGGCAGCAAGTAGATCCTGTTAAAGGAAAGGAGTATATTCCAGGAAGAATTCAAGCACTGGAAAAGCTGGTACAAGCTGGTGAGAGTCTAGCTAATGAAGATTTCAGCGGTGCCTACCTCAGCGGTGCCGACCTCAGCGGTGCCGACCTCAGCGGTGCCAACCTCAGCGGTGCCAACCTCAGCGGTGCCGACCTCAGCGGTGCCAACCTCATCGGTGCCAACCTCAGCCGTGCCAACCTCAGCCGTGCCAACCTCAGGAGTGCCTACCTCATTGCCGACCTCAGCCGTGCCAACCTCAGGAGTGCCTACCTCAGCCGTGCCAACCTCGGCGGTGCCAAACTCAGCCTTGCCGACCTCAGCCGTGCCATACTCAGCTTTGCCGACCTCAGCGGTGCCAACCTCGGCGGTGCCAAACTCAGCGGTGCCGACCTCAGCAGTGCCGACCTCAGCCTTGCCATACTCAGCAGTGCCAACCTCAGCCGTGCCGACCTCAACAGTGCCGACCTCAGCCTTGCCGACCTCAGCGGTGCCAACCTCGGCGGTGCCATACTCAGCGGTGCCGACCTCAGCAGTGCCGACCTCAGCCTTGCCATACTCAGCAGTGCCGACCTCAGCCTTGCCATACTCAGCAGTGCCAACCTCAGCAATGCCAAATACCTAACTCCTGAGCAAGTTAAATCAGCTAAATATTGGGATAAGGCAATATACGACAAGGATTTTCGTGCCAAGCTTGGTTTACCACCAGAACCAGCTAAGTGAATACTTTGGGGTTGTATTTTTACTTCTAACCAATGCTGCAATGCAACTTTTTGCAAACTTTTTCTACATCATTATTCGACTAAAAGTAGTTGTTTTGCGGTCTTCCTTGCGTCTATGGGCAAAACAAAAAGATTTATTTATCAGAGCGAGTAAAGCTCACAAGACTTAGAGATTGCTTTGCTGGCAATGAGTTTTATAATTAAGCGATCGCAAACATAACCGCCCTTAGTAAAATTATATTAACTACCCCCAAGTAGTTACTGTGTTTGGATTATCAGGGAGAAAATGCCAGCAAAAGATGTATACCATGATGCCGTTAAAAATGCCTTAATTAAGGATGGTTGGATAATTACAGCCGATCCTTATCCCATTAAATATGAAGAAGTGAAACTCTTTGCCGATCTTGCTGGTGAAAAAACCATTGCGGCGAGTAGAGAAGAAAAACAAATTGTTATTGAAATTAAAAGTTTTCTCAGCCGTTCTCCTATGCGTGATTTTGAAACCGCATTAGGTCAGTATCTCATTTATAAAGCTTTTCTTTCTCTCGAACATCCTGAACAGGAATTATATTTGGCAATAGGAGAAATAATTTATGAAGATTTTTTCCAAAAAATTGCAATTCAATTAATTTTGGCAAAGTATCAAGTCTCACTATTAGTTATTAATATGAAAAATGAGGAGATCGTGAAATGGATAAGTTAACTCAATATCAAAATTTAATCAAGCAAATTTTAACAGAGTATCAAAGGATTTCATCACAGGTTCCTATTGTTGATGTGGATGAAGTATTAATGTTTGATGATGAAAGAAGTCAATATTTGTGGTTCAATATTGGTTGGAAACAAGGCAAAAGAGTTAAAGGAATTTCTGTCTATATTCGCATTAAAAATGAAAAAATTTATATTGAAGAAGATTTGACTGAAGAAGGAATGGCAACTGAGTTAATGGGTTTAGATGTTCCTGCTAGTGATATTGTCTTGGCTTTTCAGCCTCCCGAAGTGAGGAAATATACTGAGTTTGCAACGGTTTAAAGATTATTTTCTCCTACTAGCGCGGCTGAAAGCGGCTTATTAGAACATCTAGTTTAAAAAAATGCCATCAAAGAGCGATCGCACCACACAAAAACAAACCCTGAAGCGGCTATCCTCGACTCAATAGCGGCTATCCTCGACTCAATAGCGGCTATCCTCGACTCAATAGCGGCTATCCTTGACTCAATAGCGGCTATCCTCGATTCAGTAGTGGCTATCCTTGACTCAATAGTGGCTATCCTCGACTCAGTAGCGGCTATCCTCGACTCAATAGCGGCTATCCTTGACTCAATAGCGGCTATCCTCGACTCAATAGTGGCTATCCTTGACTCAATAGCGGCTATCCTCGACTCAATAGTGGCTATCCTCGACTCAATAGTGGCTATCCTCGACTCAATAGTGGCTATCCTTGACTTTGCATCTAATCTGAAAAAATGGCATCGAAGAGCGATGCCTGCGGCGGGCTACGCCAACGCTTGACTCTGAAATTCATTGCCAAGATATCTTGATACAATTGTTCTGTGCTAGTAATGGTGATTTTGCCATCTACCTGAAATTTCTTGATAACTGCTAAGGTTCCCTTAACATTTAATCCCAGTCGAGTTGCTTCTTTTCTGGCTGCGAAGTCATCTAAAATTATGTAGTCTGTTTGTAATTAAGTACCTAAAGCGACGGACTCTGATTCTCCTCTCCCTAGTCGCATCATATCCCGTTGAATAGTTATTATTTAGACTGACGCAAAGACACCGGGACGCGAAGATTTTTTTTGATGAGTGATTAACCGGACATGATATGAGAAACTAAATTTAACTCAATTAACTGATAACGTTTATCTGTCAAGTGTTTGGAAGAAAAATACGATAAGATTCGCTGTCTACCAGAATTCTGAAACCCAGCCACATCAAAACGAAGGGGAAAATCTTGCTAGCATAACGGCTGAGTATCAAAGCGATACCAGGTAGACGAGTCAGATTATAGGACATAAACAGCCAGCAACAAACAATAAAATAGCAAACTGGTACGATCACAGTGAGATTTTGGATTGAGCTAGTGGCAAACAAGGGAATATAGATGCCAAGATTGTTGCCGCCGTTGGCAATTGTGACCGAGGAGACGCGATATGTCTGCGGATCGCGGATTACGTCCCAGAGCGATCGCTTTCTGGAATCAAATCCTCGAAATTTCGAGTTTCTTTTGAGATTGGCTGACTTATCTTCAACTGAATCATCCTTATTCAAGTTGAGCAGATTGTTCAAGCCAATAAGTATTGGCAGAATGCCCAGTAGACCAGTCCAACTTGAGGGAATTGCTAGACCCATTAAGAACCCAACCAAACTTACTATCACTAATGCCGTGAACCCTAGAATCTCACCAACTACAACATGTTGAGGACGAAAAGTCCGATTAACTTCACTGAAGAAGGCAGTCAGATAAATATTGTCATCAAATGTTGTTGCCACAGCCGCAGCTAGCCCGATCTTAATTGTTGCAATTAACCAATCCATTAGTATTCCTCACTCAACACCTATCTGATGACCGAAACTAGCGATCGCTCAATCTTTGTAGATAATCCACACAATATCGATATGATAATGTGAGTATCGCATATTGGGTGTAACAAGCGAGCAAGTTTGGTAGTTTATATACATCAAGCGGTGCTTTAACTTTATCCCCCATCTCCAATTCATCGGGCAATGTCCATCACCTATATGTATCAAAGGAGTCATTATGATTAGCCGTTTGATTGACCTTCTGCCTAGATGCACAGGTCAAAATATCTTACGGTCGCTCAGATCAGCCACTCGTAGTTCAGCTACCTACAGGTTTGCAGTTCGATTTTGCATCGGACTTGTCTCGATTTTGGTCTTGCCTCTAGTTCTTGACGGTCATGCTATTGCTGCTTCTGGATCTGGTAATCAGTTCCAACTATCCAAAAGCTCCACAATCCAGTTACTGGAAACCGTGGGACTGTTTATGGGGGGGATAATTTTCTGTGTACTTTTGGATCGCTGGTTTTCTCAGCGTTCTGCTCAATCTAGCAACACGCCCTTAGCAGAACAAGCGCGGCGGCTCAAGCAACTCAAAATTGGATATCCAGAGGGGATGACAAATCTGGAAGTTCTCCGGACTCAAGCCTTGCTGGAAACGCGTTTGCGACCATTTGGGTTGAGTGTCATCTGGACAAGCTTTTTATCAGCCTCTTCTCTGATAGAAGCACTCAGCAACGGAACAATTGACTTCTGCGGCGGCGGCGGCACGGCCAGCATCTTCTCTCAAGCGGCGGATCACGTATTTGTGCGGGTGGCTAAGGAAAAATATACTGCTCCCAAAGGTCAAGCAATTCTGGTGCCAGAAGATTCGCCGATTCAGACACTAGCAGACCTCAAGGGCAAAAAGATCGCTTTTGACAAAGGCTCAAGCGCACATTATATACTTGTGCGATCGCTGGCAAAAGTCGGTCTAGATTTTAGTGACATCGAGCCAGTTTATCTGACACAACCGGAGGCGCTGCCCCGATTCCGCCGGGGTGAAATCGATGCTTGGGTGATTTGGGTTCCCTACACAGCAACTCTTGCCCGAAGCGCTTATCCAGGGCGATCGATTGCAGACTTAGAGAGCATATTTGGTGACAAAGCCTCCATAGAAGTTCCCACTTATTACTACGCGGTTCCAGAACTGGTACGCGACTATCCCGACTTGCTGAAGGTGATTTTAGAAGAGGTAAACGAAGCTGGAACTTGGGCTAAGAGACAGGAATTAGAAGCTGTTCAACGATTGGCAGAACACCATGAAATCGATCCATCCATTGTAGAAATTTTACAAAAACATAGTGGCGAACGCGCCATCATTCCCATTGACGACCAATCGCTCAATGCTCTACAGCATCAAGCTAATATATTTAGAGATTTAAATCTGATTCCTGAGCGGGTGAATGTCAAAGATGGAACCTATAGTTTGCAGACCAAGCAAAACTGGACTTATTAATCTGATACTGATAACTAAAAAATGTTAGAAACCACCTATAAAATTGCGTGGAATACGGCAACGAATTAATTCTTTTTTTGAGAATTAATTAAGTTAATTAAACAAGAGAAAATAAAATGAAAAATGAAAAATGGAACGCGGAAAATATTCTGAGTCAAAAAGGAAGAGTAGCAATTGTCACGGGTTCCAGTAGCGGTATCGGTTATGAAACGGCGCGGGTTTTAGCTAATAAACAAGCGTCTGTAATCATTGCGGTTCGCAATTTGGACAAAGGAAACAAAGCATTGGCGAAAATTCTTCAACAGAATAAAGATGCCGACGTAAAGGTGATGGAACTTGATTTGGCGAATTTAGCATCAGTTAAAAATTTTGCTGAAAACTTCCAGAAAAATTACTTGCGTCTGGATTTACTGATTAATAATGCGGGTGTGATGATTCCGCCGTATTCAAAAACCACGGATGGTTTTGAATTACAGTTTGGCACTAATCATCTCGGACATTTTGCTTTGACGGGGCATCTTTTAGAACTTTTGATCGGCACCGAAGGCTCACGAATCGTGAATGTTTCGAGCGGCGCACATAGTTTAGGCAAGATAGATTTCGATGATTTGAATTGGGAAAAGAGAAGTTATGCCAAATGGAAAGCCTACGGCGACAGCAAACTTGCGAATATCTATTTTACCTACGAACTCGACCGAAAACTAAAAGATAACAATCTCGACACACTTGTAACCGCCTCGCATCCCGGCTGGACGGCAACCGAATTGCAGAGAACTGCGGGCGGCGTTGTGAAATATCTCAACGGCATCCTTGCTCAAGACATCACGATGGGTGCATTACCGACTCTGCGGGCGGCGATCGAAGCAGGCTTAAAAGGCGCAGAATATTTCGGTCCTAATGGGTTTATGGAGATGCGCGGCTATCCAATAAAAGTCGAATCAAACGAGTTATCCAAAGACCAAGCGATCGCCAAAAAACTATGGGAAGCATCGGAAAAACTAACAGGTGTGAAATTTGAATTTAATAAAAACAGGACTTACGCAAAAGATAACGAAAGTAGCGGTAATTCATGAATTACCGCTACGCTGCCTCAGATTTTGTTTTAGAGTTAATGTCACCCAGCGATACTTTGCGAGAAACCCAAGAGAAAATGCAGGAATATATCGCTAATGGAGTCAAATTAGGTTGGTTGATTAATCCCAAAATGCGTCAAGTAGAAATTTATCGTCTTGGTCAACCAGTGGAAATATTAATATCTCCAGAAAAATTATCAGGAGAAGATGTGTTACCACGATTTATTTTAAATTTGTCAATCATCTGGAGATAAATATTTAATTATGACAGCGATCGCCATTAAATTAAACTCCATCATCCAACTCACCGACAATCAATTTTATCAACTCTGTCGTGAAAACCCAGAAATCAAATTTGAACGCAACGCAGCCGGAGAACTTCTCATTATGCCACCCACAGGCGGAGAAACTGGTAATTCTAATTCAGAAATTAATGCTGATTTTGTCATTTGGAATCGCCAAACTAAACTAGGTAAAGTTTTCGATTCTTCCACCTGCTTTAAACTGCCCAATGGTGCTAACCGTTCCCCTGATGTCGCTTGGATTAAAAAAGAACGATGGGATGCACTCACACCTGAACAAAAAGAAAAATTCCCGCCAATTGCCCCAGATTTTACTTTAGAGTTAATGTCGCCAAGTGATACTTTGCGAGAAACCCAAGAAAAAATGCAGGAATATATCGATAATGGAGTTAAATTAGGTTGGTTAATTAATCCGAAAATGCGGCAAGTAGAAATTTATCGTTTTGGTAAACCAGTGGAAATATTAACATCTTCCCAACAATTATCAGGAGAAGATGTGTTACCAGGATTTATTTTAAATTTGTCAATCATCTGGAGATGAATATTTAGTTAGCAAAAATTATTGCAAAATAGCACCTAAAATTTCTAATTCACTAGGATGAGTTAAAACCTTGCCTAATGATTCACTGAAATAAACAACTTGATAATTAGGTGCAAGTTCTGTTTGCAGTTGCTTCCACAGACTAATTCCTTCTTCTTCAAAAACCGCTTGGGCTTCTGGACTCAACTCTGGTGAGTTCGCAGGATCTTGCCAATTTAATGTTGCGTTGTAAGCAGATGCCCATTTTCTCAAACGGCTAATAGTTTCTTCACGAAGGGGGAGTCTTGCTGGGTCAATATTACCAACTTTATCAGCATCTGCCCACCATAAAGGGTCGCATCCATAATCAGCCATTAGTTTAATTTTTATTGCCATAGCTGGGTAATATCCTCGCCGCCGTTTATATCTTTAGATCTCAATGCGTAAGTCCTATATAGCGTTTCCCGACAAACGTGAGGTACACCTGTAGGGGCACGGCACTGCCGTGCCCCTACACCTGGCGATATAATCTTGTACCGCATCTGAATGGGAACCGCTATAACCTTTAATTCTGCGCCCCAATCTACGCGCCTACAGCTTCCTTGGCGGCGTACAACACCTCAGCACTGATTTCCTTGAAACCCCGATCGCGGGCAAATTTTTCAGTATTCCGCTTGACTTTACCGCGCACAAATCCAGGAATTTTATTCAATTCTGCTTGACCATCTTTTGTCCAACTCAGATCAGAATCAGCAGAAATACCTTTAGTAATTACTTCCTTAGTATCATGACCTCCAAAGATTTCTAAAAGATGATCTTCCATTCCCAAAGTGAAGGAATTGTAGATCAAATCTGTAATTTGATTCGTACCTTCGTAACCCATAAATGGTTTGTAACCAATGGGGAAATTTTGCACGTGGATGGGTGCAGCAATTACACCGCAAGGAATATCTAAGCGCTTACCAACGTGGCGTTCCATTTGGGTGCCGAAAATAGCTGAGGGTTCGACGCGAGCGATCGCATCCCCAATTGCGCCATGATCGTCTGTAATCAGCACTTCATCGCAATATTCGCTCACCTGTTCCCGGAACCAGTCTGCATCATATTTGCAGTAGGTTCCAGCCCAAACTACGTGAATTCCCATTTCTCTTGCCAAAATCTTAGTGATGGCGGCGGCGTGGGTGTTGTCGCCAAATACCACAGCTTTTTTGCCGGTCAAGTTCTGACAGTCAATGGAACGGGAAAACCAAGCAGCCTGTGATACATGTAGAGTTTGCTCGTTGATGAAGTCTTCGTAGTTCACATCAGCACCTTGGGCGTTAATTACCTGCTGAATTTTACGGATACACCTAGCAGTTTCCACTACACCCATTGGGGTAATGTCTATATAAGGTGTGCCGAATTGTTCTTCTAGGTAACGAGCTGTAGTCAAACCAAGTTCTCGGTAAGGCACCAGGTTAAACCAGGCTTTGGGCATCTTCTTCAAGTCCTTCACCGAAGCACCTTCGGGAATTAAGGTATTTACCTCAATCCCCAAGTCAGCCATCAGCCGTTTGAGTTCGGTGCAGTCGTGATTGTTGTGGAAACCAAGGGTGGTAGTACCGATAATGTTAACTGAGGGCTTTTCGGTTTTGCCTTCTGCTAATTCGCCCCGCTTCCGGGCTTTTTCAATGTAGTATTGGACGATTTGATCGAGAGTGCGATCGGCTGCTTGCAGTTCGTTGTAGCGGTAATGGTTCACATCCGCCAGCATTACGTCCCCTTTCGCTTCCAGTTGCGCCCGTTCCACAAAGTTGTGTAAGTCTTCTTGCAAAATGCTAGAAGTGCAGGTGGGAGTTAACACAATTAAATCTGGGTGTTCCTCGGCATCTTTGCGGGTGATGTTATCTACCACCTTTTCCTGAGAACCGCGTGCCAAAACGTTGCGATCGACAACACTGGTTGTCACCGGAGTGAAATCCCTCTCCCGCGATAGCATGGAGCGCATGACGTTGAAGTAATCATCCCCTAGTGGCGCGTGCATGATTGCATGAACGTTTTTAAAAGAACTAGCGATTCGGAGAGTCCCGATATGGGCTGGGCCTGCATACATCCAGTAAGCCAATTTCATTAGTATCTTCTCCCTTTTCAACTAAAACAACACGGAGTCCGATAACAGTTGGACTATAAGTGCATGATTATTTATTTAATCGTTTTTGATTGTCGCAAAACTTGTATCTCTAATGAAGTGAAGACTTGTAAGGGTTTTGTGTGGAATTCGTAGGCGTAAGCATCCCCCAAACCTTGTTCCTGATTGGAATCTAGCTTCTGGCTTTAACAACATCTTATTGCTTTTTTAAAATAAATCTTAATTTTTCGGCAAATTTGTTTTCAATTTGGGGCGATGTATTAACTATTTAGCTGATTGTAGCAGCGCGAAAAATCTGTTCAGCAGTCAAATTCAAATCTGGGAAGGCTGGTGATTGGAGACGTTCCCCGTTACGGAACTGGCTGACTTGGTATTCACCTTCTACCAAACAGTAAATCGATATACTTGCTTGTTTAGGGCTGCCAATAAAGCGCCTACCACCTAAAGCTGCATAATCTACAATCCAGTATTCTGGTATGCCTATTGCTTCATAGTCAGCCGCTTTTTTTAAATAATCATCTCTCCAGTTAGTACTAACTACCTCAATGACCAACGGAATAGATGCTGCTTGACTAACAGTTGATTCTTTTTTCCATAGAGGTTCATTGACTAAATTCGGTCGATTTAATATCAGGATATCTGGTGAGTAAGCTGATTCGCTCTCAGTGGTTTTAATAAACGCTGTTTTGGGTACGAAATAAGGGAAATTTAAGCGCTTATATTCTGTAACAATTTCTCCAACTAAAAATCCAATTACCTGTTCATGCTCACCTGTTGGTGGTGACATTTCAATAATTACTCCACTATGCAATTCATAGCGTCGCTGTGAATTTTCTGGATACCAATCAACAAATTCATCAAATGTAATTAGTTTGCGTAAGGTTTGAGTCATGATTTATTGCTCGACTGTTGACTGATGACTGCTAACCATTAACCGTCAACAGTCAACAGCGTCGGGGTTTCTTGAGAGTCCGTTGAACACTTATCATTAGATCTGACGCTGTTACACACCAGAAACCGGGAGTTTTTTGCAATACCTTCTCTGCGAGACGCTACGCGAACGCCATTTTTTGTAGGTTGGGTTGAGCGAAGTGAAACCCAACGTATTTGTTGGGTTACCTTTCGGTATCTTGCTACGTGCCTCAATCCAACCTACGAATCGAGTCATTTTTCGATTTGGCAAAGGTATTGTTTTGATAAGGAATTAAACGGACAGAAAATTAGTTACTGTCGAAAAATTTCTACTTTTTCTAACACTACCTCTTGATTCGGACGGTCTCTAGTTGTAGGCACATTGGCAATCTGGTTGACTACATCCATACCTTCAACAACTTCACCAAAAACGCTGTGTTTGCGGTCAAGATAAGGTGTCGGTACTTCTGTAATGAACCATTGCGAACCATTAGTACCAGGCCCTGCATTTGCCATTGAGAGAATACCTGCTTTAGAGTGTTTCAATTCTGGATGAAACTCATCTTCAAATCTATATCCAGGGCCACCAGTACCCCAGCGGTTAGCCATATCCAGATAACGAGTCAAGGGATCGCCGCACTGAATCATAAAATCAGGGATGACTCGGTGAAAGCGAACCCCATCATAGGCAGGAGTACCCTTTAGAGATTCACCAGTTTTAGGGTCTTTCCAGTCGATTGTTCCAGTTGCTAGACCAACAAAATTTTTGACGGTGTTGGGAGTTTTCTCTTCCTCTAAACGAACTACAATTTCGCCTAAAGAAGTAATTAAACGAGCGTGAAGTTTGCCATTACCGGGAATATTAATTTCTGGAAAAGTCATGAAGTATCCTATGAATGAAAACTGCAAAGATTTGAGCTATTATCAGCTTATCAGCATTCAACTAATTCGTAATTCGTAATTATTGGTGGAACACCACACCAAAATTTCTGATTTGGCGATCTTAAATTAGTTGGAGTCTAAATCCTCAACTAATTAAATTACGAATTACGAATTACGAATTACGAATTATTTTCAGTTACAGGTTTACAGATTACCAAAAAAATCAATCAAAAAAACTTAAGAAAAAAAGATTTTATTCTGGTAAATTAATGGCTGGATTGCGGCTAAAGAATCCTCTAGGTACTATCTTAAATCCAACTCGATGGACAGGCATGACAGGCCAATCTTCCGATCGCGGAATATGAGTCACGCCCATTGTGTACCATAACACGATATCTTCACCAATCAACGATTCATCATCTGCAATATATTTAGGTAAACCCTGTCCCGGTTGAGTTTGATTCGGATAATCGCCCCCAGCATACAGTTCGCTAGGTTTATATTTTGTTACCCAAACGTGGTGCGTAGCAAATTTGGCGCGTTCTCGGATTTTTGAGCCTTCCACAGGAAAAAACATGGAATTTGCTTCTGGCATCAGCATATATCCAGGGGTAGCACCAAGAAGATTCTTTTTATCTGCACTCACAACCATCCATTCTCGACTGTGTTTCATATCCAAATCGCGCACAGCATCTGTTTCTTTTGCTAATGGATTTTCTATGACTACCATTGCATTTCCTAAGGGATTTTTTTCATCCATCGGCAAAGCGTTAACATTCATTTCCATCACGGAATTAGCTTTACCATCGACATCCAAATCTAGGCGATAGTTGAAAAAGTGCTGGTGGTTTACTCCGATAATGTTTTTTGCAATTAGCTGACCATAAGAATTTTCTTGGGATTGTTTTTTGTCAGCCGTTCCCTGTACCAATACAATACCTGTTAATTCGTTTTGTACTTCTAAAGTTCCATCTTGACGAAAAATCCAATTTAAGCTGTAATCATAGTTGTCAATTGCCACCGTCATCGCCATCACTAATTCTCGATTCCGACGGACATCATTACGTTGAGTATTATACTCATAATGTTTCCACAGCATTCCATTATCGCGTTCGTAGATACCAATAACCCCTGGCATTTTGTAAGGTTCTCCCTGTTCGTCAGCAAATATCGCATCCAACAACAGACCGTTTTCAGGAATTTCCTTACCTAATTCCATTTTATTTGCTAATAAACCAAGGTTATATTCCCCAACATCAAAGGCATTTCTAAATGACCAAGTAGGCTCAGGATCGCCATAAGGAACTACCATTTCTGAGAGGCTAGCACGATATAAAACTGGCCGGAGATTTTCTCCATCTTTATGTGTCACTTGGTACAGCATCAAACCACTACGGGGATGCATTAAATAGCGAAAATTCCAGCCCTGCCAGCTAATTTGATTATCGTTAATTTGGAAGCTTTTACCATTAGGTTGCAGAATTTTTAATGCTTTGGGTGGTGAAAGTAATTTGCCCAAAGATTTAACATCGTAGTTCCAATTTTCTTGAGAGAAAGGTACTTTTCCCCTATCAACAACACTGGCGATTTTACCTGTATTTAAATTGACCGTTGCTACCACTCCTTCAATCGGACTACCGTAATAATTCCAGCGTTGGCCTTTATAATAAGATAAGCCCCGACAAAGACGATTACTTGTTTTTTCTTCCTGTTCACTCAGGATTCCTGGTGCCCACCAACTGATTTTGACTCGCTCAAAATCGCTAATTCCCCGCCTTCGCATCGCCGCTTGCCATCGGGGATCGGCTTTAACTACCTGGGTTGCTAGTTCATATTCTGAATTGACGAGTGCGGGTTGGACAGAGGGTATTTCTTTCCAGGAATTTAAGGTTTTGCTGGTTAAATCAACAACTCCCTCAAAAGTTTTGTTTTGCGATCGCTCATAGATTAACAAAAAAGCTTGGCGGTTGAAAACTTTACCAGGTGTGAAATTTAGAACTTCTTCTTTATCTGGTTCTTGTAAAGCAATCAGTGGAAAAGCTGCCATTTCGCTCAAAGTTTTTTCTCTTTTGACAACCGAAACAGCCGTACTAATTTCTGCTTCAGTTAACGCACTTAAAGGATGAGAAATTGAAGACTGCTGAGCAGATAATCTTCCCATTAATCCAAATGAGATAGAAATGACAACTATGATGGCAATAGCTAGCACAAAAAAATACCTTAGCCGCTTAATCATCTTTTTCATACTTACAAAAGACGTATAGTTATCTATTTCCAAGCCTAAGCCTGAAAACCGATAAATTCAGAGGCTAAAGGTAAATTACTTGAGTTGGGGGGATGAGGGGGATGAGGGAGATGGGGGGGATGGGGAAAAATAACCAATGCCCAATGCCCAATGCCCCATGCCCTAATTTATGCAGAAACTAAACGACGTAAAGATTCAGCGCGGCGTTTAGCAATAGGGTTGTTTGGATCAAATTTGAGTGCTTCTTCGTAAGTTTGTAATGCTTGAGTAGTTAATTTTTTCTTCTCATAAGCGTGACCAAGATTATTCAACGCTGTCACATAATCTGGTTGAAATTTTAGGGCTTCTTTGTACTGACGAATTGCTAGGTCATATTGCTCTTGAATAAAGTAAACATAGCCTAGTCCATTGTAAATGGGGGCAACATTTTCTTCTTCCTCTTCTTGGGCAGCTTTCATAGCTTTTTGAAATAATGCGATCGCCTGGGAATACAATTTTTTTTCGGAATATATACTCCCTAACTCGTAATATTCTTGAGTGGTGCCCTTTTCTTTCTCTAATTTCTTTCGTAACTTAGAAAAAGAGCTTTCAACCTTGCGAGTTTTGAAAATTTGGCGAAAAACACCCACAACTGTAAATGTGAGCAAACCGACCAAAATTGAGAGATAAACTACGGCTAGATTATTATCCATTGCCTGCAAATACAAATATTAAAAGTTGGTTCTGTATCTATTATCAGCCTATTGGGGGGATGGGGGAGATGAGGGAGATGAGGGAGATGAGGGAGACAATTCTTCACTCCTAACTCCTAACTCCTAACTCAGCACTCAGCACTCACTTACGGTAAACCCCAATATTGGGCGCGTTGATTGAGCCAACCTTCTGCTATGTAACGAGCGATCGCTTCATTGACTCGTCGTCTTAATTCATCGTACTGCAATCCCTTGGGCATTACCACAGACAAGGGTTCAGTTGATAGCTTGGTTGGCAGTAATCGATATTGGGGATATTGTTGTACCCAACCGGCCAGAACGCTGGCATCTGCGGCAAAGGCGACAACGGCGTTATTTTCCATTTGCTCTCGCGCTTCTTGGTAAGAATTCACTCCTACTAACTCGGCGTTTGACAAATAGTACCGTACTTTGGCAATTGTGCTGGAGTTATTAAGTACAGCAATTTTTTGTTTTGCCAAATCCTTTAACTGCTGCACAGAAGCATCTTTTGTAATTAATACAGTGCTATCCAAGTAGTAGGGAACACTGAAATTAACTACGCGGGCGCGTGAAGCAGTTGCTGTTACCCTGGCGATCGCTAAATCAACTTTCTTGTCTAAAATTACAGATAAGCGATCGCGATTCGCTACGGGTTGAAATTTCACAGCATCTTTTTTACCTAGCAAATCAAGTGCCAACTGCTTTGCCAAGTCAATTTCTAAGCCTTGCAAATTGCCGCTATCATCTTTAAATCCCAAAGGACGCAAGTTATCTTTAACTGCAACAGTTAAATAGCCCCGCTGCTGTATTTTTGGCATTTCGGCGGCAGATGCGATTAATCCTGTGTCCACAAAGCAAAAGCAGCAAATCCAAATAATAGTAGCGGATAATACCAGATGTAACCGAGTAATTGCTTGCCATCTGTTACATCGGTTATTCATCCGTTACCACCTTTATGCTTTAGCTTGATTAGCTAATTCTGCGACTTTGCCAAAGCTTGCAGGATCGAGTACTGCTAGTTGTGCCAACATCTTGCGATTTAGTTGGACATCAGCTTTTTTCAGGTTACCGATCAACTGGCTGTAACTCAAGCCGTGTAGTCTTGCAGCAGCGTTGATGCGGGTGATCCAGAGGCGGCGAAAATCGCGCTTTTTCTTTTTGCGATCGCGGTAGGCACTCCGCAGTGCCTTCATCACTTGTTGGTTAGCAGTTCTAAACAAAGTCGAGTGGGAACCGCGAAAACCTTTAGCTAATTTGAGAATTTTATTGCGGCGTTTGCGAGCTACGTTACCGCGTTTTACCCGTGTCATAACTTAATTCCTGAAAGACTTACAAATATGGGAGCATCAAGCGCACATTATCTTCATCGCGTTCATCTACAAGTGTAGTCTTGGACAGATTACGCTTTTTGTTAGAAGTTTTATGTTCTAAAAGGTGGTTTTTGAAAGCTTTGCGACGGACGATTTTGCCGCTGCCGGTGGCACGGAATCGCTTCGCTGCTGCTTTACGAGTCTTGAGTTTAGGCATTGTCTAGCTTTAATTCGACACAATCCCTCATTATATACTACTTGATTCGCTTTCATGGCAATTAATTCAACGATTTTCATTAATCATGAAGCTGTAAAACAGAACTTATCGCCCAGCTTATACTTAGGCAAAATCATGAATGAACGAACCGCAAAGGACGCAAAGGACACAAAGAAATAAGAGTTTCAGAGGGTTATTGCGTAAGTTTTATACTAGTAAAAAAGACTACATTTATGCTGTTAATCCATACTTGATGGGTAAAATTCACGATATTGATTTGGCTATCATTGCCGAAGTGACGACACATTCAGGAAATTGGCGCTTTAATGCGGGAAAAACCGGACAAGGCGCTTGTTCTTGTAAATTCTCCGGCTTACTCCAAGTAAAGGGGGCTTTCTGCGCCGCAGACATCCATAACAAAAGCTTTGCTCGGGTCATGGCAACGTAGAGTAAACGGTATTCTTCAGATATTTTTAACTGCTTTGCTAGCTCCCATGCTTGTGTCACATCCGGTATGGTAGATTCTCCGTGCAGAGCAGCACGAATTTGGGCACGGGCTACTTCTGATAAGGTAAAATCGCCCAAAAACTGACTTTGGGGAGGAACCCAAAATCTCCCAGGAATTAAGTTTTCGTGCAGAAAGGGAATAAAAACATAATCCCAGTCCAGCCCTTTGGCTTTGTGCATAGTAATAATCGTCAGTTGACCGCGACGGGTGTAACGTTCTTCCGAATCTTCGGTTTCCACCGGTTCAAACCGTTCTGAACTGACGATTTCACTTAAAGCTGACAGCATTGCCCTCATTGAACTATTGCTAGCTATCTGCTGGTTTACCCGTTCTGCGAGTTTATCAGCAGTTGCCAATTCCGCTTGGTCGTAGTTTAAGGTCAAGGCGAGAAAAGAAATTAGCTGATATAAAGGCAGTTCCAAACGAGCGCGAAGTAAACTGCGACACAAATGTGCGGCTTTTTGTACTAGTTCTGGTTGGGGTGCTGCGAGGGGGCTGGGATACAAAAATTCTTCTGGAAGACTAGCAAGGGCGTTGAGGTCTTGGGTAGGAATTAGCTGACGCTGGACCAATGCTTCTAGTGCGGCTTTGAGGTAATCAGGAGAATGGGGGCGATCGCAAAATTGCAGCAATGCCAAAATTTCTTGGGGTACATGAGAACGGCGATCGCGTTCTCCCACATCATAAAGTGTAATGTTATGCTCCTTACACACAGGTGCTAAAGCCTCTGCCAGCCATCGTCCCTGACGATTTTCTCGCACTAAAATCGCTGCACTATGTTTTGTGGGATCTTCCCCAAATAACTCGATCGCTCTTTGAGATAACAATTCAACGGTGTGATGAATATCACGCGGAGTATATAATTCCAGTCCTCGCCCCACTGCTGCTGGATTGGCATTTGCTTGCGGATCGCCAGCGTCAACAGGACGAATTGTTTGCAAACGAAATGGTACTTGTCGATTTTCAGTATTAGGGAATGGGGACTGGGGACTGGGGATTGGGGATTGGGGGTTTGTTGCTGACCACTGATTATTGATCCATTTGAGGGCAAAGTTAGCAGCTTCAATAATTATTCTCGTACTGCGACCGGCTCGATCCATCGTCGCCAATCGTTGAATGCGATCGCACTCTTGGCAAAATTGCCGAAAATAAATCGGATCGGCTGGCGTAAAGGTCGAGTTAATCGCTTGGTTAGGATCGCCGACACGTACCAAGTTGAGTGCTGAGTGGGGAGTGGGGAGTGGGGAGTTAGGAGTGAGGAGTGAGGAGTTAGGAGTTATTTTCCTTGTCCCCGCGTCAGAGCGTCCCCGCGTCTCCGTGTCTTCTTCGGAATTACTCGCCAAAATTTCCAACAACTGCGTCTGTAGGGGGCTAGAATCCTGGGCTTCGTCTTCAAAGACCGCGAAAACTTGGTTTTGCTCGATACGGCGGGCGCTGTCGTTTTCTAATACTCGCAGTGCGGCTAAAATCATATCGTCGTAGTCAATGAAGTCACGCGATCGCATTAAGTTTTGATATTGCTCGTACAATCCCGCCGCTACACTCAAAATTGCATATTCGTCTGTGGTTTGTTGACTCCACTCTTGCAACTTTTCTGGCGATATGCCAGAACTTTTGGCTTCATGAATAACTGTATTAGCTAATTCTGGTAAAACTTCTGTTCGTAGCACCGATTGCCGACGTAACCTTTCTGTTTCTTCTCCGTCAAATTGATGACCTTCTAATAACCGCAAATATCGTTCTGAATTATTCCCAATCCATTGCTCTACGGCTGTGCGAATAAAACGGTGGCTTTGAGTTGGTGTAATTAATGTGACGTATTCTAACTGCAACCCTGATAAATCAGGATGACGGCTGGCAATATTCAACGCTAAACCATGTAACGTATAGACAAAAAAGCCTGTTTGAGGTAAAGATAAATCATCTCGTAAGTATTTGCGAATCTTGGCTTTAATATTGGCAGCAGCGGAACGAGTAAAGGTGACAACTACCAACTGACGGCGGGAAGAGGAACGCGACTCGGCAGAACGTTCATACTGACGTGCGATGGCGATCGCCGCCGCTGCCGCCATGCCGGTGGATTTGCCTGCACCAGGAACAGCAGAAATAGCTAGAGGCCCAGATTGCCAGTCAGCCATTTGTTGCTGTCCAGGACGCAGACTATTGCGGATACGTGCTACGGCTTCTGCTCGTGCAGATGACACGGGCGATCGCTCCAATACTTCTGAATCGAGATGTTCTTGAGGCACAGTAATACCAATTCAAAATTCAAAATTCAAAATTCAAAATTAAGAAAGCTTGATTTTATGTAGGTTTTCAGGTTTATATCTGTCATATTCTTTTTTCAAATTGATATGACAGTGAGGTTATTGTTTGAATATAGCGGTTCTTGTGCTTTGTGTGTAATTTTGTGCCTCCTGGAGCAGGGAGTTTGAGGTTTTGAACCTCAAAGTTGCACCTTTTTACTCGAAGGTTGAGTCTTTGAACTCGAACACTGAGCTTTTTGGCATTGCTGAATCTGGAGATGATTTTTACTTCACGCAAAGGCGCAAAGACGCAAAGAATCCACCTTTAGCCTTTATCAAAAATCTCAATTCATCCCGCATTTATGCAACGCCAGCTTTTTTACTCGAAGGTTGAGTCTTTGAGTTTCAAAGCCCTATTTGCTGCTCTTGTCCAATGAATTTGATGTCTGCGGCTTTCGCAGGTTTCTTGCACTAGTCAAGATATCTGGATCGATTGTTTCATATCAAGTTCGGGTAATTACTTGTTATTAAAATCTCTCCGCGTCCCCGCGTCAGAATCCCTCAATCACTTATCAACGCGTATATCAGCCAATACAAATTTCCCAGGTGTTGACGGGTTTAGCGATCGCCCTTGTAGAACAAACGCTGGAACGATTAGCCGAAGGAACCAATACCGCAGCAGCAAATTGGTTGATGCAGCAATTGCAAACGGCGAACTAATCCAGCAGTACCTGCTACATCTGACTGCAACCAGCGTGAGGCGATCGGGCGTTGCCGAATCAAGGGATGAAATTTACGTATTGAAATCTAAAACTCCCTATTCTCTCTGCGCCTCTGCGCCTCTGCGTGATACCAATAAACTTTACATTAAATAATCCCTCAAACACTGAACACACTGGTTTCTGGGTAAACTAAAAAAAGCACTGGCTATCCCAGCAAAATAAAGCTTGGAGCTTACCACAGACAACTCGAAGGGGTATATAAAATGCTCAAGACAAGTTACGACTTTGACCAGGCTATCCTACCCGCAGGATCTTCATTAAAGACTAATATTCTCCTACGTTTTCGTGCTGACATAGCTGAATCTGCCCGACGTAACCTGAACCTTTCTCTGGTAATTGACCGCTCAGGCTCAATGGCAGGCGCTCCTTTACATCATGCCCTCAGAGCCGCTGAATCTGTGGTAGATCAACTTGAGCCAGACGACATTCTCTCAGTGGTTGTTTACGATGATGAAGTGGACACAGTTATAACGCCTCAGGCTGTGGCTAACAAAGCCGCACTGAAAAATTCTATCAACAAAGTCAGAGCAGGCGGTATTACTAACTTATCTGGCGGATGGCTCAAAGGCTGCGAACACGTCAAAAACCAACTCAATCCCCAAAAAATCAACCGCGTTCTGCTGCTTACCGATGGTCATGCCAATATGGGCATTCAAGACCCGAAAATACTGACGGCAACATCGGGGCAAAAAGCTGAGGAAGGCATCACCACAACTACCTTAGGTTTCGATCAAGGTTTCAATGAAGACTTGCTCATCGGTATGGCCAGGGCAGCTAACGGTAACTTCTACTTTATTCAGAGTGTTGATGAAGCAACTGAAGTGTTTAGCATTGAGCTAGATAGTCTCAGAGCAGTAGTAGGTCAGAATCTCAAGGTAACAGTTGAGTTGGCTGATGGTGTCAGTCTTGTAGATACTTTAAGTTTGGCTAAAGTTAGCCATGATGCTGGTCAAACCGTCATCACCTTGGGAGACCTTTATGAGGGTGAAGACAAACTTTTGGGGTTGAGTTTAGAGATATCCTCTGCTAAAGTCGGCGAATTACCTGTGATGAAGCTGCATTACAGTGCTGATGTTGTGCAAAATGATGTGATTCAAAGTGTGTCCGGCACGGCGGATATCGTCGCCAAAGTTGGCACCGTTGAGGAAGCAGCCCTCGCCTCTTCGAGTCATATCATCCTGGAACTCAGCCGCCTCACCATCGCCAAAGCTAAAGAGACAGCCTTGAATTTAGCTGAGCATGGCAGACATGAGGAAGCAGAGCAAATCCTCCGGGCACTGGTAAAAGATCTGCGCGATAAAGGGTTGAATGAGAATTTTGAAATTGCTGAAGAGATCGATCAGTTAGAGTATTTCGCGGGTCGAATTGCCCAAAAAGCTCTGGGGAATGCCGGACGTAAAGAGTTGCGGGATCAGAGTTTCCAGACGATGACACGCAATCGCAGCGATTTAGCGGCTCGTGGTGTCACCGCCGGGGATGAAGTGTATGGGATGCCGGTTGTCAATGAAGTTGGTTCGGGTGTAGAGCTACACTGTGTGCGTGAAGGCGGTAAGCTGCGAATCAAAGTCATATCCGATGGTTACGATTCTACTAAGAACGTCCAATTTCCTAGATCGATTCGTGCCGAGGGCGCACGCTATGTGGTGGAAACACTGGAACTTTCAACTGACGGCACTTTCTACCGTGTCGGTGGTAAGATAACCCGCCTTGCTCGACCTGGTGAATCAGATATCTTCGTTGCTCCTAGACAATCGAGATCGGCTAGCACAGGGAAAGCATCCAAAGGTCCTGCCAGTGCTGCCGACCTGCCCACAACTGATACTGTCAAGGATGGTGTTCTCGTTCAGTGCGTCAAAGATGGCAGTAAACTACGTGCTAGAGTGGTTTCTGACGGATATGAACCGAATTGGAACATGCGTTTTCCGCGATCGGTTCGTGAAGAAGGAATGCTTTACGTAGTGGATGAAATCAAAACAGCACCCGATGGCAAATCCTACATTGCCTGTGGTGAAATTAAGCGATTTGTGCAAGCCACCATCACCAATTGAGTTGAAGTTAGGAGATTTTCAGGTAAATAGACCACGCGGTAGGGGCACACCAATGAGTACTGCTGTGCCCCTACGACAGATGTGGTTCAAATACATGAAAACTGCTGTAAGAAAAAAGCTTGAGGTGGGATGCAGTCACGTTAATCAGCGAAGTTTTCCGAAATCGCTACAAGTGAAATTGGAGTATTGCAATACCCTCGTTGAGCGGAGTAGCTATATGCCTGAGCAACTGCCCAATCGAAATGAGTTTCTTGATTCTAGATGGAAAATTTGCAGGGATTTGATTCAGCATGAGGATAATTTAATCAATCATCGGATGACATGGCTAATCAGCTCAAACTTCTTTTTGTTTTCTGCTTTCTTCGTCATCTTTAACAGTCTTACCCCTACTCCTACCCTTACCCTTACTCAAGTTGTCAATAAAAATCAGCATCTTGCAGAAATATTCTCATTACTCATTCCACTTATTGGAATTGCCATCTGTTGGACTGTGTGGCAATTAGTTAGGGCTGCTACTGGACAGGTTGACAATGTAAACACATGGTGGAACAGGCAACTTGAAAAGTATCTAGCAAATAATAAAAACTATCCATCCTTGATTGGGCAATCTAAGTACAACTCTAGAGACTGGAAAAACATTTACTCAATTCTTCCCTTTATCATGACGGTGGCATGGGTTATGTTACTCTGCGTCTCTTTAACCAAGGGATTCAAGCCAGGAACTTTTAGCTACGGGTTAATTACCCTAGTTGCCATAGCGCTTTTATTCTATATCGGACTTTTTCTCAAAGGAAATCTGTCAAAGAGAAAGCAAATTATCTATAGGAATCCGATTTGATTTCTGAAAAAATCTAAGTATCTGTAGGGTGGAATATCACTTACTTAACCTGGATTTAAATTCCCGACTTCTTGAAGAAGTCGGGGATCTGGGGAGCAACTAAGTCATCTACATTACCAGGGGTAATCATAAAAGATAAAATTGAGATTACGCCTCGATCGCCGGAATATAATCATTTGGATTATCAAAACCTGCAATCCACGCGGCTGCTTGATGGCAGCTTTGCATATATGGGGGAACGCGCAGAATATGAATGTGTCCTGTAGATGGACAAGTCACTTTCAAAACCATAAACGGCTCGTCATCCTCAAAAGGAATGCAGATCAGTTGACGTTCTCCACCAGCGTCTCTATCCCGATGACGGACTAACCCTCCCACTTGCTGCAAAAATCTCTCGTATCCCAAACGTTCAATCAGCACGCGGCGCAGTTCAACGTTCTCCATGTTGAGGATATCTTGCCCGGTTATGGAGTCCGACCCAAAGGCAATGGCATCACTCACCTGCACACCTCGCCAGCGCAAAACGAAACCATGTCCTCCAGGTAAACTGGTAATCCCACTCCCAGCTAACTCAATCCAATGGGTGACATGCAGACCTTTGGCAAGGGTCGTGAGGTTTACACAATCGCTGATATCCAGACTTTCACAGGTGAGATTTTCAGGTAAATTGTAAAGTTGCGACGCACCGCTCAAATCCAGATGACCTAAAACGCGCATTCCATCCCATGCGCGATGCTCAAGGATGAGTTTTCTAGCACGTTCCGCCGACACAGGCTCGTGGCTTTGCTGGGGGTGCTGCTTGACTGGTCTATTCGGTACGCGCCCACCTGACATCATCTTCAACATTAGTCTACAACCTCTACGTAAGCGTCAGGGCGGTATTCACGTTGTCTCCATACACGGTAAAAACCCTGAGGTAATTCCATCGCCCGATGTTCTTCATGAACTAAAGTGGCAGTAGGTTCTTTCACCTCAAGAAAAAGCTCGCTACCATTTGCCCACAACTGCACAGCATAAGATTGCTGGATGCGATGGCTGTGTCCTGTGAGTTCACCATGAGCCAGAGTCGCACCTGCACGTTTTTCAGCGTTGATTGGTAAGGTAGCAATTCTTCTAAGTAGAACGTCGCCATGTCTGTAGAGCATACCAGCTTGATTATGCTTACGAATGATTACAATTATACAATATCTGGGTCATTTGTCATTTGTCATTTGTTGTTTGTTGTTTGTCCTCTCTTGCAAAATTCTGGTGGTCAGACACCTCTCTACGAGATGCTCCGGGAACCCAAGAGACTTTGCGCTTTGTCATTTGTCCTTGGTTAAATGATCAGTTTTAACTAATGACCAATGACCAATGACCAATGACCAATAACCAATGACCAATGACCAATAGACATCTCCAGAAATTAAATATGCGTTACCCATAACCCTTGTAGAGACGTAGCACTGCTACGTCTCTACATTCATTTTCGGAGATGTCTAATGACCAATGCCCAATGCCCAATGCCCAATGCCCCATGCCCAATAAATTTGACTTTATTCGTCAATCTGCCATGAATCTTTAGTTAATTCTTCATCCAGAATTTTCTTAGCACGGACAATAATAATGATTCGTCCTAGTAGAGGAATTTCTGGCTCAGTTTCAAACCATTGAAAATCTAATTCACCAGCGTTTTCAACGACAAAGTAGTTGGAAACATCCCATTGTCGTTGGGCACGATCTACTACTATTACCACTGGTTCTGTTCGACTTCGGTTGGGCAAGCGATCGCTAGAAGCTAAAATCGCTACTGGATCTTCTGCTGCTAACAGTACTTGCCAACCCGGTAACGGCACCCAAGCTTGCTCTCCGGCAAATTTGACCATGCGAAATGGTTCAATTTCTGTGATTACGGGCACAGCTTGCAAGTCTTGTGCTGATAATGGCAACTCGCCTACCACTGGCACGATTCGAGGCAATTGTTCTTCAGATTCTAGGCGGTAAAAGGGTAAAATTGGGGCCGGACGCTTGGGAACAGTAGTAAAATCAGTGAGTAATTGTTCGATTTGTTTCCTGGCTGCTGGCGTGTGAGCAAAACGCAAACCCTTGGCAATTAAGCGCGATCGCTCTTGTAAATCTGAGTTTTGGCGTGCCAGTTTCCAAGCTTGGTGAGCAACTGCATCTCCAGGATGGCTGGAAAATCCTTCTGGTAAGGTGCGGAAATAAGAGAATTCTTTGATGGCTTTGGCAACTTCCCGTGCTTCATCGGCATCAACTTTGTGAATGAAGATCAGTTCGGCTGCGGCGGCGCGTTCTTCTTGGGTGAGCAAACGTAATTCGTATAAAACATCACTGCCACGGGCGCTGTAGTGCGATCGCGTGGCTTCGGAAACTCCAAATTTTTCTAAAGAATTGTAAACTTGAGAACCAACAATCACCTGATTTTGTTGAATCGGCTCAAATCCAGTGGCTTCAAAAATTTCTTGGGGATTGTAGCCAGTTTTTTGCAACGAGGCGATCGCTGTTCCCCATTCCACCCAGTTACCTTGCTTTTGCCTCAATTTTCGCAGTAACTCTTGTGCTTCATCATTGTTAGTATTTTCGGGATTCTGAGCGTTGGGTGGTAGATCAGTCATAAATCGGTGTGTGAGCTTCAATTTTAGAGGTTGGTTAATACCTCATGAGCAAGTTTTATTCTAATCCATGAACTGCCCAGAGTAGGGAGATGGGGAGATGGGGAGATGGGGGGATGAGGGAGATGGGGAGAATAATTTCTAACTCCTAACTCTTAACTCCCAACTCCTAACTCTTAACTCCTAACTCCTAACTCCTAACCCCTAACTCCCCAGTCCCCAATCCACAATCCCCAATCCCTTTCACGATATTTCGGCAAGTAATTTTTTACGTGCTGAACAATTAAATGTGTCTAAAAATATGATTTTACTCCGTAATAACCCATGAGAATATACAGCTATTATCAATTAAGCTTGGTATGGAATATAACAAGATGAATGAATATTTAAGGGAAATATCTTATGGATAATCCTAGCCTCGAAATTGATAAAATCCAGTATCAAGTGATGACTCTCGAACGACCAAAAAAACTGAAAATTCTGGTAGTTGACGATGAGCCAGATAATCTCGATCTACTTTATCGCACTTTTCGACGCGATTTTAATGTTTTGAAAGCTGATAGTGGGGTGAATGCCTTACAAGTTTTGGCAGCAGAAGGCGAAGTAGCGGTGATTATCTCCGATCAACGGATGCCAGAAATGAAAGGAACTGAGTTTCTCAGTAAGACTGTACCTCAGTTTCCCGATACAGTCAGGATAATTCTCACCGGGTTTACTGATATTGAAGACTTGGTAGAAGCGATTAACGCCGGACAAGTCTATAAATATATTACCAAGCCTTGGGACCCAGGAGAACTCAAGGCAGTGGTGCAAAGAGCAGCGGAAACCTACGATTTGCTTAAGCAGCGTACAGAAGAACTACGTCGCGCTCATGCTCAAATGGCACTGCTGAGTGTTTTGGTGCAGGTAACTCAAGCAGCTTCTAGCTTAGAAGAAACTCTTATCCCAATTGCTAGGGCTTTTTGTGAAACTTTTGGTACCCAAGGGTCTATTATACAACTTATAGATGGGAATACTCTGGCTGCAACTCAAGGAAATTACAGCGACACAGGTACAGTAGAAAATTGGCTTGACCAAGACCCGCTCACCCAAGAAGCGATCGCCACAAAACAAATACAAGTTTCCTTGAATATACTTAAAGACGCTAAATTAAATGATGTTATTCACTACCAAAACAGTGGTGTGCAAGCACATTTAGTGATGCCCATTAGCTACCGTAATCAACTTTTGGGCGTATTGTCACTACAGTGGAAACAACCGTGCATTTTGCGAGAAGATGAATTAAAGCTGATCGATCTATCAGCTCAACTAGTGGCGATCGCTCTGACTAGTAGTCGCTGCCATCAAACCATTGTGTAATTGTCATTAGTCATTTGTCCTTTGTGCTTGGTAAATGACCAATGACCAATGACCAATGACTAATGACTAATAACTAATGACTAACGAAATTCAGTCCATTTTTAACCGCATTGCTCCAGTTTATGACCAGTTGAACGATTGGTTGAGTGCGGGACAACACCGAATATGGAAAGAAATGGCAGTGAAATGGAGTGCCGCTAAATCCGGTGATACTGCACTAGATTTGTGTTGTGGTAGTGGTGACTTAGCCTTACGTTTGGCACGGCGTGTGGGAGCAACCGGACAGGTTTATGGAGTAGACTTTTCCCCAAACCTGCTAGAAACTGCCAAAGAACGCTCACAAAAGCAATACCCCCAACCTGTTATCAACTGGGTAGAAGCTGACGTGCTAGATTTACCCTTTGACAATAACCAATTTGATGCCGCAACAATGGGCTACGGTTTAAGAAATGTTAAAGATATTTCCCGCAGTCTGCAAGAGTTATACCGCGTCCTGAAGCCGGGTGCTAAAGCCGCGATTTTAGATTTTCATCGACCGAGTAATCCCCAGCTACGAGGCTTTCAGCAGTGGTATCTGGACAATTTCGTGGTGCCAGTTGCTGATTATTTGGGCTTAAAGGAAGAATATGCCTATATTAGTCCCAGCTTAGACCGCTTTCCCATCGGCAAAAAGCAAGTAGAGTTAGCTCATGAAGTTGGTTTTGCCGTTGCCACACACTACCCCATTGCGAACGGTATGATGGGAGTGCTAGTAGTCAAGAAAAATCAGTGAGGAGTTAGGAGTTAAAAGTTATGAATTAGCAGTAGTAATAAATTCTCAATGAGAATTTATCATTTCTAACTCTTAACTCTTGTACAGACGCGATTAATGGCGTCTCTACTCCTAATTCCTCACTCCCAACTCCTAACTTTTTTAATTCATCCCTTGGACTGGTCTCATCTTTGGCTTTATTTGTCTCCCCCCATACTGGGTGGAATTATTGGCTATTTCACAAATGATATAGCCATCAAAATGTTGTTCCGTCCTTACCGAGCAATTTACATTGCTGGACGAAGAGTACCCTTCACTCCTGGATTAATTCCCCGCAACCAGGAACGTCTGGCTGGGAAAATTTCTAATACAATTATGGGGTCGCTATTAACGCCAGAAGAATTGCAAAATCTGGCACGGCGTCTGTTACAAACAGAACGCGTACAAGGAGCAATTCTCTGGTTGTTGCGGATGGCGATCGAACAAGTCAAAACGGATAAAAACCAGAAAAGCGCTAAAATTGTAGCGGGAATTTTGCGGGATTTATTAGGAGAATCCTTGCCAAGATTACTGAAGGTTTTGTCACGACGGGAAGACTTTTTAGAAGCGCAAATCAATCAAATTTTTGACCAGATATTGCTGGAATTTCAATTGACTGAAGAACAAGCCACGCGCCTTGCTGATTGGTTGTTACAAGTAGTTTTACCGCCAGATGCATTGCGGCAAGCAATAGTTGATTTTTTGACCGATCGCACAATTCAAATAATTGATGAAGGCTTTCGGGAAAAAACCAGTGGTACTTACTGGGTAGTGGCCAATTTGTTTGGTTTACGTAATACTCTCACGCGACTCAGGACTTTTTGCTTAGATGAAAAAGAAGCTACCAACAGTCGTTTGCAGGAATTAACTCAAGATTTGCAAATGCGCGATCGCATTCGGAAATTACTGCAAAATTTATCATTACAAAACTTGCCCATTGGAACTGTCCGCCAACTACGAAAAACCACACGCGAAAGTGTCCGCCATTACGTACAAAACAGTGGCAGTGATTTACTACAAGGATTAACTGATTCTGTTAATTGGGAAAATATTGCTGTAGTGCTGTTGAATCGGCTGAGTACTTCACCTGTTGTCAATACTTCTTTAGAAGTGATGAGTCAAGAATTGGCTTTCATTTTAGAGAAGTATTTGGAAAAAGATTTAGAGGCAATTGTGGCACAAGCGATTCCGATTTTGTCCATCGATCAAGTGATCGTTGACCGTGTAAAATCAACTTCACCGGCTGATTTGGAAGCTGCGATCGAAGGAATTGTGAAAAATGAATTGCAAGCGATCGTGACTTTAGGCGGTATTTTAGGTTTTGTTGTGGGACTATTTCAAACGGCGTTTTTGTTCTTGAGTCAATTTTAATTTTTGATTTGTGTAATAGTAGTGTATTTTATTAGTTCTGATAGCTTAGTCCGGTCAGATACCTGACTTCTTAAAGAAATCGGGTATCTCGCAGTGAGTAGATATAATTCCATAGTGTGCCAATACGGCTCGGTTAAGGTTTTTTGATTAAAATTTTAAATTCCAAAGACGCGATAAATCGTCGTCTCTACAATAATCATTCCTTTGTAGAGAGGTCGATTTATCGCGTTTCTTGACTTAACCGAACAGTATTGATTACGATGTTTGCTGCATTTGAGCGTAAGCTTCATAAACACCCTTCACGTTGTACCAGTTGAGAAAAATTCGGGCAATTTCTAAAGCTAATTGTGGTTTACCTAAATTAATTAACCATTGCAAGAAAGGAGCCATAGTCCGTTCATTTAGTGCGCCATTGAGTGAAAGAATACCCCAAAGTAAGCGATGCAGCCAAGTCATTTGAATCATCATCCGCACTTCCCATGTGGGGTGTTTTTGATAAAACAAAACTCCCATCCGTCCGCGTTGGATTTCTTTGTCGATTAAGCTTGTAATTTGTTCTAAATTAAATGGTGGATGCCAGTGATAACCTACGGCTTCTGGACATTTAATGAGTGTCAAACCTAAGTTTTTCAGCCGCACACCTAGTTCTAAATCTTCCCACCCATAGAGTTGGAAACTGCTATCAAAAAGTCCGGCTTTTTCTAGCCAATGTTTTGGTATTGCTACATTTCCCGTAGCAAAAAAAGCTGCTGAAAAATCTGTGACTTTGTAGGGTTCACCCGTTGGATTGTCGAAATTGCAAGTATTGATAACTGCGCCGTAGGTGAAAAAGCGATCGCTTCCCAATTTCTCTTTTCCCTGCACTAGTGCGCTACCATGAGCTTGCAGGAAATTCTTCAGCACTACTAGATCGCTATCAATAAAGATAATTGTGTCTCCCTGCGCCTGTTCTACCCCCAAATTCCGCGCCGCCGCAGGCCCAGCATGATTTTGCTCAAACCATCGCACATGGGGAAACTCTTCTTTGTGTGCTGCTAACCACTCCAATGTGCCATCAGTAGAACCATCATCCACCAAGACAATCTCGTAACCAGTAACCGAACTTGGCTGATTTAACTCCTGCACCTCCAAAGCACGGAGGCACTTTTCTAAAATCGGTTGGCGATTATAAGTTGGTATCACAACGCTGAAAAACACAGTCTCACCCATAACACATTTACCCATCTCCAGGATAGGACAGATGGGGCACTGACTCTGTTCCTTAGCTGATTCTGCTTACGTAGAACGCCAGGTTTAATAATTCTTAGTTAATTAATATATAACCTAACCTTAACTTTTGTAAACTAAGGTTAGTAGTAAAGTGATTGTTTATTTTGCATATATAGCGGTTTGCAATTGTCTAAAGTACAAATGTGCTACACTACCATATGCTTCATTCAAATGAGAACTGCTATAAACGAGGCAATTCATCTTTAATTTATTAAAAACCATAGATTCTTAATTACAGGATTTACGTAAAATCATGAAAAAACGAACCGCAAAGGACGCAAAGGACACAAAGAAATAAGAGTTTTAGAGAGTTTTTGCGTAAGTCCTAAATTATTTAAAACACAGCCAATTTCATAAACTTAAGAGTTTCTGATGTTAATTCAGTAGAATTCGTTTCTACTAGGTTTTTCCTGTCACACCAGAGGAAAGTTTGATGTCTAAATTGAGTCGCAGACAAATTTTAATATTTTTTGCTGGCAGTGCTGGTGCTGTTGTTTTAGGAGACAAACTCCTAAATGGTGTTACCAACGGTGCAGAAGCAAAAACAGCGCCACTGGGCTTTACACCTGTACGCCTACCACATCCTCTACCAATTTACCAACAGCAGAAAAATTTCTTGCCCACAAAAATTGGTGAAGGAGATGTAGTTAATGCATCTGCGGATGTTAAGTTAACTAGCTACAACGTTCTTGATGATGTGGTAGTGCCGCCAGAATACGAACGTTATGTAATTGTCAGTTGGGGCGATCGCGTTTTTCCTAACAAAGATGATTATTTCGGCTACAACAACGATTTTACAGGTTTTATTCCTGTTGGAAAAACTAATGATGTAGGGTATTTATGGGTCAATCATGAATACATTAGTTTTCCATTTTCTACTTTAGTAGTGGAAGACTCTTCTGATGTTAAAGGACTACCCGACGCATTTGAAAGCGTCATTGGTTGGGCTTTACCCTCCACGAGAAATATTGAAGTTGAAGGGGAATTTTTATATAACCAAGGCGGTTCCATTGTCCGCATCTCTCGCCAGAATGCAAGTAAACGTTTTGTTGTGGTTAAAGATGAAAAAAATCGCCGGATTCATGGTCTTTCTGGTTTAGGAATTAATAGCCAACGCAATGATGACTACAAAAATGTCACGGCTTGGGGAAGTCGCAACCACCAAAAAGGTGACCAAAATTATTTAATCGGAACTGGCCCAGCAGCAAGCCAAGTTTTTAATTTGTCCTCTGATGAAGTAGGTAACAAAATTATTGGTACTGCCTTCAATTGTTCTGGCGGTAAAACTCCTTGGGGAACAATTTTATCTGGGGAAGAAAACTTCCAAAACAGCGTTACAGAAGCAGTCAAAGCTAATGGTACTCAGACAAGTTACACAGATAAAACTATTGGCAAAACTTTTGGATTAGTTGGCGAAAAATACGGTTGGATTGTCGAAATTGACCCCGCGAATCCGAAATTTCGTCCCCGCAAACACACTTCGTTAGGCCGTTTCCGCCATGAAAATGTTGCGGTGCGTGCTGAAAAAGGTAAGAAATTAGTTGCTTATTTGGGTGATGACAGACGTGGAGGACACACTTGGAAATTTGTCAGCGCCAGCACTATTTCTTCACCCACTAGTAAAAGCAACAGTAAGTTGTGGGAAAGTGGAACTTTGTATGTTGCCCGCTACAATCCAGACGGCACAGGTAAGTGGATACCCTTACTTTTAACTACTGCTACCAATCCAATTGCGCCGACAGTTCTATCTTCTGTAGAATTTGCTGCGTTACAGAAAGCACAAAAAGAAGGTCTTTTACCACTACCGAGACGTAATGGTATAGCGGGTGAAACCAAAGATGGTGGTGCTTTTAAATGCGATCGCACTAATGAAGCCAAAGCACTACCTGACTATCAAAATAAAAAGCTATCTGACTTCTACTCTAGTCAAGGTGCTGTACTCACTGACGCTTTTTTAGCTGCAAACTTAGTCGGGGGAACTCCCACGGCGCGTCCAGAAGATATAGAAGTGCATCCAACCACCAAAGAAGTTTTCATCGCCTATACTGATGGTGCCCCAGGTAGCGATGGTTATCCTGATTCCCGAATTTTTCAAGTTGCCAAGTTAAGTACAGACACCAATGCGACGCAGCAATCAGGAGGACTTTACAAGATTATTGAAGATAGTGCTGATGGTACGGGCTTAACCTTTAAATGGCAGAGATTTGCCCAAAGTGGTGAAGCCGGTTCTGTGAATGGTGCTGGTTTTGCCAACGTCGATAATTTAGTTTTCGACGATCGGGCAAATGTTTGGGGTGTCACAGATATGTCTACTGGTACTCACAATGGTTTTGATGTGGGTGCCCAAGGTAAACAAACCAAAATCGATCACACAGCTAGCGGTAATGTTTCTGATTTTACAGGCGTATTCGGTAATAATTGGCTGTTTTTTATCCCCACCAGGGGCGCAAATGCCGGACAGGTGATACCGTTTGCCTATGGGCCAGTGCGTTGTGAGATGACAGGGCCTAGTTTTGTGGGGAATACACTGATTATTTCAGTACAACATCCTGGTGAAGATTGTCCAATCAATGATGGCACGATTCTGAGTCGCAACATTGAATTACTGGATTTGAATGGTAGTGCATTCAATCAGACTAGGAGTTTACCTCGTGGAAGTAGTTGGCCGAGTAATATTTCCAAGGCTGATGGTGGTAAGGGTGAAGCTACAGGTGTTCCCCGGCCATCTGTAATTGGTATCCGCCCGAAAAATCAAGGCAGCACGTTTATTTAAGAGATTAGCAAAACATTAAGGGCGATCGCAGTCTCAGTCTGGATCGCCTTTTCCTATGAGTGAAAAATTCTTAGTTGAGTGCAGCAGCGATGTCTACGACAAGGCTTGCGCCAACGCATCCCCTAACTGTTTCAATGTTCTTTCTTTTACAAAGTCAGCCGCCGCCCGTGCAGACTCGGCTAAGATGGTGTCTGTGTTAGGTGTTAATTTCAGCGCACCACCCAAGTAGCCGAGTGACTTGACATAAGAATCAGATAAATTAGTCGAAGCCAGTCGTTTTACAGTCTGATAATCGCCGCTACGAAAGGCAGATAAAGCATGAAGGTGTAAATCATTTTCAGGATTTCCCAAAACATTCAGAATTGCAACAACAGCTTGATTGACTCGTTCTAGTGTTAATTCTTGCGTTTGTATAGCTTGCATAGTTATCTCCAGTTTTCAAAATTTTCACATATCACCCGGGACAAGTACACTATGTCCCAGTTGCCATCCAAGTGTTCTTTTACAAGTATTAGAGCAGAAAGCTCAGAACTGATGTTTGACAAACCTATTTGTCACCAACGTTTTGACAAATAGTGTGGTTGTCGTCAATCAAATTTATTACCTACCGGATTCATCCCTGGGCTGATTTTGTATTCTGACTTCTCAGAGACTTCCAAATAAAAAAACATCCAACTTTTATTATGGGGTGGACATCTTGTCCGCCCTTGTTTATGGGCGGACAAGATGCCCATAAACAAGATTGGATAATTTATTTCTTGGTAATCCCTGATTTTTAAATTTTCTAGACTTTAGTCAAATAGAGAATAAATCTCCATTAATCAATATATAACCTAGTGTTAATTTTTGCTGATTAGATTATATGACAAAGTGAAAAAATTTTGTCTAGTTAAGTGACCTAAATACCAAACAAGCTTTTGTTAACCACAGGTTATTGACTATTCAAAATCTCTGGCATTTCATGTCAACAACTGGTGGCTTTTTCTGTCAGGAATCAAGAATTGCCTTTACGAGATTTTTTATGTCACAGGAGAGGACAGTTTAATGTCTAAATTGAGTCGCAGACAAATTTTAATCTTTTTTGCTGGCAGTGCTGGTGCTGTGTTGGGAGACACCATTCTAGATGGTATTTCTAGTGTTGCAGGAGCAAATAATACGCCACTGAGCTTTACACCAGTGCGCTTACCCCATCCACTACCTGTTTATCAACACCAGAAAAGTTTCTTGCCGACGGGAATCGGTCAGGGACAGGTACTCAATGCATCTGCAAATGCGAAGTTAAATAGCTACAACGTACTTGATGATGTGGTGGTGCCACCAGAGTACGAACGTTATGTAATTATCAGCTGGGGCGATCGCGTTTTTCCTAATAGCGATGATTATTTCGGCTACAACAACGATTATACAGGTTTTATTCCCCTTGGCAGAACCAATGACGCAGGTTATTTGTGGGTCAATCACGAATACGTCAGTTTTCCTTTTGCCGATTTAGTACCAGAATCTCCAGCTGATGTTAAAGGATTCCCTACGGCCTTTGAATCAGTAATTGGCTGGGCTTTACCTACCACCAGAGGTCTTGAATTTGACGGAGAAGCTTTATACAACTTAGGCGGATCAATCATCCGTATCTCCAGCCGTAATTCTAATAACCGTTATGCTGTAGTCAAAGGTGATGCGAGAAATCGTCGCCTTCATGGTCTTTCTGGGTTGGGAATTAATAGCCAAAGGACTGATGAATATAAAAATGTCACTTCTTGGGGAAGTCGCAGCCACCAGAAAGGTGACCAAAACTATTTAATCGGCACTGGCCCAGCCGCCACCCAAGTATTTAACCTTTCATCCGATGGACTAGGTGACAAAATTATTGGTACTGCCTATAACTGTTCTGGCGGTACAACTCCTTGGGGAACTATTTTAAGTGGTGAAGAAAACTTTCAAGGAAGTACGGCATTTTTCGTTGGTGTCACAGAATCAGTCACCCCTAATGGTACTCAAACAGGTTATACCGATGGTACTACAGGTAAAACCTTCGGCTTAGTTGGGGAAAAATACGGTTGGGTTGTGGAAATTGACCCCGTTAATCCGAATTTCCGCCCTCGCAAACATACTTGGTTGGGTCGTTTCCGCCATGAAAACGTCGCCATCCGTGCTGAAGCGAAGAAGCCATTAATCGCCTACATGGGTGATGATAGGCGTGGGGGACACACTTGGAAATTTGTCAGTGCAGGTGTGATTTCTTCACCAACCAGTAAAGCCAACAGCAATTTGTGGGAAAGTGGTACTTTATATGTCGCCCGTTACAATCCAAATGGTACGGGTCAATGGATACCGTTAAATTTAAACAGTTCCACCAATCCCATTCCGCCATCGGTGATTTCTTCTGTAGAGTTTGCCGCTTTGGGTTCGGCTCAAAGAAATGGTCTTTTACCCCTACCAAAACGCAATGGTATTGCAGGTCAAACCACAGATGGTGGTTCCCTCCCAATCGATCGCACCAATGAAGCAGAGAGACTACCTGCTTATCAAGGTAAGAAGCTATCTGATTTCTACACTTCCCAAGGTGCTATCCTGGCTGATGCTTTCTTAGCAGCTAACTTAGCCGGCGGCACCCCCACAGCACGTCCAGAAGATTTGGAAGTGCATCCAACTACCAAAGAAGTCTTCATTTCCTATACTGATGGTGCGCCAGGAAGCGATGGTTATCCAGATTCCCGCATTTTCCAGGTTGCCAAGTTAAGTACAGATCCTAACGCGACTCAGCAATCAGGGGGATTGTACAAGATTATTGAAGATAGTGCCGATGGTACAGGTCTAACCTTCCGTTGGCAGAGATTTGCCCAAGGTGGAGAAGCCGGATCTATTTCTGGTACTGGTTTTGCCAATGTAGATAACCTAGTGTTCGATAATAAGGCAAATATCTGGGGTGTCACGGATATGTCTACTGACACTCACAATGGTTTTGGCCTTGGTGCTGCCGGAACCCCAACCACCATCAATCATGCAGTTGCTGGTAATGTTTCTTCCTTTACCGGAGTTTTTGGTAATAACTGGTTATTCTACATTCCTACTACTGGTACTGATGCCGGAAAGTTAATACCTTTTGCTCATGGACCAGTGCGTTGTGAGATGACCGGGCCAACTTTTGTGGGAGATACTCTAATTATTTCCGTACAGCATCCTGGTGAAAATTGTCCGATTAATGACGGAACAATACTGAGTCGGGATATTGAATTACTCGATTTGAATGGTGTTACATTCAATCAGGCTCGCACTGTACCTCGTGGCAGTAGTTGGCCAAGTAACATCCCAACCGCTGACGGTGGTAAGGGTCAACCTCAAGGTCTACCCAAACCATCTGTGATTGCCATCAAACGCAAGAATCCTACTGGTAATTTTACTTAGCAATATGAGTGTAGAGGCGTTAAATAATAACGTCTCTACATTAATTTTCACGTTGACTCTAGTTTGTTACTCCAAATGCTTTTTTCTTGCGCTTCATCCCTAACGCCATAGCAGTGGCGATCGCCACACCACCAACAGTCATAGGTTCTGGTATCGGTGTACTCTTAGTGTAGGTTACTGTACCCACCTCTGTTGTAGACAATAAGTCGGCACTCAGAATGCTATAAAATTTTGCTCCTCCTGTATTTGGATTACCCGGATCGTTACCAATAAAAAACCGATCTTCAACTAAATAGCTCAGTCCTGACAGGTTACCATTTGCAAAGCTGACTACAGGAGATATTGGGTAATCAAAATCACTTGCCTCTGTATACTGAGTACCCAAGTAGTCAAACAAAATAGATAATCCGTTACTAACCCCTAGAGTTTCGTCACCTATCCCGGTTAAAGTCGAGTCATCATACTGAAAAGAGCCAAAATATTGACCAGGATTATCGCCAGATGTCGCATTCACGGTGAAACCGTAATTAACCAAGGCAGCTTGTGTTGGTTTAGCTACAGCAGCAACCGAGATGCCAACAGCAAAAGCAGCAATACTAATATCTTTAACTAATTTCATCAGAAAATACTCCAAAGCTCAAAAGCGAATAATTCTGTAATTTCACTTAAATAAGCTTTCAACCAATGTGTGCAGGTTAAGAAATAACCAACAAAAGATGATCTTCGTTAAATCTTCATTTTGTCAACTATATTTAAATTTTGTGTAAACTTATTTCAATACAGCAAGTTATGTTGATATTTGCATCTGATTATCAACACTTCTTGACAGCAAACTTTTTGCAAGCAAAAGTGATTTTGCATGAAAAATATTCAAACATTGAAAACTAGATCAAAAAATATTTGATCGGTCTATTCACAAACTCCGATCGAGATTCTGAATTCTAGCTCTTCCTATTCGGTTGTTGCATCAATAAAGTATATATGGATTAGTTTCGATATAATAATGACTCATTCTTTGTTTTCCTAACTGGAGAAATTAATGGGTCGCGCCAAAAAGGTTGTCCTGGCATATTCTGGCGGAGTAGATACCTCTGTTTGCATCCCCTATCTGAAGCAGGAGTGGGGTGTGGAAGAGGTGATTACCCTAGCAGCAGATTTAGGTCAGGGAGATGAGTTAGAGCCAGTCAGAGAAAAAGCTCTGAAATCGGGTGCAAGTGAATCCCTAGTAGCGGATGTTAAAGACAGCTTTGTTAAAGATTACGCCTTTGGAGCAATTCAAGCTAACGCCCTTTATGAAAATCGTTATCCACTAGGAACTGCCCTTGCCCGTCCGCTGATTGCCAAGGTACTTGTAGAGACGGCCGAGAAATATGGTGCTGATGCGATCGCTCACGGTTGCACCGGCAAAGGTAACGATCAAGTCCGCTTTGATGTGTCCGTTACCGCCCTCAACCCCAACCTGAAGATCCTCGCACCGGCCAGAGAATGGGGAATGAGTCGTGAGGAAACCATCGCCTATGGTGAAAAGTTTGGTATTCCCTCACCAGTCAAAAAATCTTCTCCCTACAGCATTGACAAGAATTTGCTCGGTCGTAGTATTGAAGCTGGTTTACTTGAAGATCCCTCATTTGAGCCACCAGAAGAAATCTATGAAATGACCAAAGCGATCGCCAACACACCCGATGAACCAGAATATATCGAAATTGGTTTCTATCGTGGTATTCCCAACACCCTCAATGGTGTAGCCAAAAAGCCAGTTGAGCTAATTGAACAACTCAATCAACTTGTGGGAAATCACGGTGTTGGGCGGATTGATATGATCGAAAACCGTCTAGTGGGCATAAAATCGCGGGAGATTTACGAATCACCCGCGATGTTAGTTTTAATTCAGGCACATAGGGATCTGGAAAGTTTGACTTTGACAGCAGATGTCACTCATTACAAGCGTGGGATTGAAGAAACTTATAGCCAAATCGTTTATAACGGCCTGTGGTACAGTCCACTCAAAGCTGCACTGGATGCCTTTATTCAAAAGACACAAGAGCAAGTATCTGGAACTGTGCGCGTAAAGTTGTTTAAGGGTAGCGCCACCATTGTTGGACGTTCGAGCGATAATTCCCTTTACACTCCTGATTTGGCAACCTACGGAGCCGAAGACCAATTTGACCACAAGGCGGCTGAAGGCTTTATCTACGTTTGGGGACTACCAACTCGCATTTGGTCACAGTTAACTAGGGGTTAAGAATTAGGAGTTAGGAGTTAGGAGTTAAAAATGCAAAATACAAGAAGTGAAAGTTAAAAGAAATAACTTTTTACTCTACTCCTAACTCCTCACTCCTCACTTTTCACTCCTCACTCCTCACTCTTCACTTCTTACTTCTTTGACTTGTCGAGACTCCAGCCATATTGGCACAAAAATTAAAGCAGCTAGGATCAGTAATGCTGCGATCGCAAATTTACTCACCCAAGCAACTAATTGTTCTAGGGAAATTATTTTGCCAGCAAAGAAAGCTAATGTCACCATCAAACTAGCCCAAGCAACTGCTCCTAACAAGTTGTATAAAAAGAATTTTCTAAAGGGCATTTCGGCTATACCAGCTAGTGGTGCAGCAAAAACACGCAGCAATGCCAAAAAACGTCCAACAAATACTGCTTTTGCACTATTTTGACTAAATTGCTCTTTAATGCTCAACAGTCGCACTTCGGAAATCCGAAATATGCTACCAACTTTTACCAAGAAAGGCCAACCGCTAACTCTACCAACCCAATAGCCACAAACTCCCCCAATTACAGCACCCATAATTGCGTCACCGAGAACCAGCCAGACATTCAGTTCGTCGCTACCAGCTAGAAATCCGCCCACTAAGGTCACGGTTTCGCCAGGAACAGGAATGCCTAAATTTTCTAGCAAAATTCCCAAAAAAATTGCCCAATAGCCGTAGTTGTGGGCGACTTCCTGGATGTTTTCTAGGGAAATCAGTTCTAAAGACATCCTGCACCGCCGTCTTTACAAATTTTTACTTTTACTATATCTTTGCTTGTTTTTGGCTAGGGTGTCAATCAAACCGCTACATAGATTTATTGAATCTTTTTAATTCTGAATAATACATATATTCTACTTTATGGTAACTATTATGTTTTGAATACTAATTATAAGATAATATAAGATTTTTAGCTTTTGCTACCACAAAACTAGATCGCTGTAACAAAAATAAAAATAATTTATAAAAAATTTATAAATCCCCAGTTATATTATGAAAATTTTGTAAAAGACACGGTTGATACCGAATTTGTTAAGCGCTTATGCCTATATTGGGAAAAGTTATTACAAATTATACGACATGAATACTGAAAAAATCTCTGTCAACTTCAGGGCTGAAATTACCTAAATACCTGGGTAAAACAGCTATTTTGTTGTTGAAAGAGAAGACGTATCAATGTCTGTTTTCGGTTTTTTGTCAAGTGTTCCAACTACCCTGTTAAATTCATGACTCTCACACAAGAACTTCAAGTGATTTTGTTCAAACCCCAAGCAAGCATCGATTTGGAAGGTGGTATGGCTTTGAGTGAACAAATGGCTGGAGTCGTACCCCAACCTCATCAACTCTGGGTTATCGACTTAGCAGAAGTTAACTTTATGGACAGTTCTGGTTTAGTTCCTTTAGTAAAAGGGTTGAAAGCTGCACGTCAAAGAGGTTGTCGTTTGGTTCTATGTAACGTGCAAACCCCTGTACGATTAATTTTGGAACTAACGCAGTTAGATTCGGTGTTTGAAATTTTTGACACTTACGAGGACATCTTTACTACCGTTAAAGATAAGAGTCTGGTGCTAGCAGCCTAATAAATAAATCTATCTCAAGAAGGATGGTGGAGTCAAGCAATTTTTGCATTTATTTACACTTTTTTGTGTATCCTCGCATTGTCAAAGATAGTAGTCTCGGTCTGGTGCTAGCAGGCTAATGTCCTATCTTAACCTAGAGAACAATGTCGAGAAAAACTCATAGTGTTTCTAGCTATTGATGTAGTAAGGGAAATGACCAAAATTGGTCAAAGCAGATGCAATTGTTTGTCAGACTCCCCAGCCTCGTGAAAACACGGCTTTTCAAGCTACTCTGAGACGATGTTTGAAAAGTATACGATCCTTCGACATCCCCCCAATCAGCCTAGAGAAAAGGGAATAACCCGATCTAAAATCCCCCTAATCCTCCTTAAAAATCAGGAGAGTAGGGGAAATTTAAAGTTTTTGACAGATCGGCTACCACTTTTAGAGCATCCTTTTTTAGGCATTCTGGGGAGACGAAATTTGAGTTTGTTCGGATGCTGGGCGGGGAAAATTTGGCAAATCAATGCCGCTGTGACTAGCATTGCGGGTTTTGATTGCTAAACGGTAACTTACACTTTGCAGTTCCGCCTGTAGTTGGCGGTTTTCCCGTTGTAGCATTGCTACTTTTTCTCTGACTGGCGTCATGCGCTCCTCAAACTTACGACGGTAAATTTGAGGCAACTCTTGTACAACTTGCTCCAACATCCGAGTGCGATCGGTAAGTTCTTGGACAGACTGTCGCAATTGGTAAATTTCGGAGTCACGAGTTGTAATTTGCTCTTGGTAGAATGCCACCTGTTGTTCTACAGCTTGGAG
This sequence comes from Nostoc calcicola FACHB-3891, assembly GCF_014697355.1. Classification (GTDB taxonomy): domain Bacteria; phylum Cyanobacteriota; class Cyanobacteriia; order Cyanobacteriales; family Nostocaceae; genus Nostoc; species Nostoc calcicola. The sequence continues at coordinate 98,024 of NZ_JACJRQ010000022.1, forward strand.
TTGTTCTTGTAAAGCTTGTAACTGGGTGGTATCACGCTCAAGATCCGGCTGTTGGGGCATAAAATTAGTATTACCCTTTACCAACCGAAAGAGTTCTTGAGATAGCTGTTGCACTAATTGATCGCGGAGCTGCAACTCTTGGCGTAGTTGCGATACTTCCGTTGAGAGAGCTTGAACATCGGGTGTATTAGATTGGCTCACAGTAGCTTACCGCTCCCATTCAGAATCTTGTCCAATCTTAGGTATAACTGCGGGAGTACTACCTTTGGCAAGTATTTGTTAATTTAGCATTATGAGCCAAGTCACTGGTAAAGAAAAAAACAAAATTTTATTTAAGGGCATTATGCATTAGGGGAGATGAGGGAGAGGGGCAGTTCTTGCTGGGTGCAGGAGAGAAGCCCCTCTGTCCCCTGCTCCCCGCTCCCTGCTCCCTTGCCTCTTCCCCATCCCCCATGCCCTATTCCCTAAGCAGTTGCAGTTGCAGTTGCAGCCACTTTGGCAGGTTTAGCCTCTTCAAGTTCCTGCTTAATTGTGAGATAGCGAATTACTTCTTCACTCAAGCGCATGGCGCGTTCAAAAGGAGCGATCGCAGTTGCAGGTGCAGTGTAGTTGAATTGGATGTAGATGCCATCGCGGTGTCTTTTGATTTCATAAGCCAGACGACGCTTACCACGATTTTGAATTTGGATATCCTCGGCGCCTTGTTCCCGAAGTAAATTCTGATATTTCGTAACTGCTTGCTCTACCTGTTCGTCTCCCAAGTCAGGACGCAGGATGTACATTGTTTCGTAACTTGTAGTCATATTTTTCGGTTTCCCTTATGGACAAAATGGCTGCCAGTGTCAATTTATACTAATTTTATTTCAAAATACTAGTATTCATCAACATCTGAAGCAACAAGGAACTATAATCTTACCAGTTTTCAATTTTGTTTCATTAGCCAATCCGCCGAACTTTGGATTTCATTTCTTGGATGTCCCTATTGAAATACTAGGTCGCTCACCGACCCCAGATTTCTTTAGCAAGTAAGAATCCAGCTTTTGGTGTTCGCCAGCAAATTGATTGAGCTATCAGCTTAGCCTTTTTTTAAGGGCATCTATAGCGATCGCTTTTTTTGCTCAAGGCTCAATCGGTTCGCCAAAAAGCCAACTGAGGATTGGTACTAGCCGCTTACAGGTTTTAATCAAAGACAAAAGGATATCGATCGAGGTTATGGCGCAGCGCTATGTACGAATTCAAAATCAAGAAGGACAGATTTACTATGGTTTACTACAACCATCCTTCAATGTCCAGGTGCTAGATGCTCCACCGTGGTTACAAGGACAACCTACTGATTTGACTTTAACGCCAGAAAATTACCAAATTTTGGCTCCCTGCGCTCCGTCGAAAATTGTGGCGGTGGGGAAGAATTATGCAGATCATGCCGCAGAAATGGGAACTCCAGTGCCTTCTGAGCCACTAATTTTTCTCAAGCCACCTACGTCGATTATTCCCTCGGAGACGGAAATTAAATATCCTCCCCAGTCGCAACGAGTAGATTATGAAGGAGAGTTAGCATTAGTAATTGGCGATCGCGTTTTTGACTGTACGCCAGAAGTCGCTCAAACTAAAATTTGGGGCTACACCATCGCTAATGATGTGACAGCACGGGATTTACAAAAACAAGATGGTCAATGGACGCGAGCCAAAGGTTTTGATACTTTTTGTCCTTTAGGCCCTTGGATTGTGCGGGAATTAAATCCAGGAGCGAGATTGCAGACTTTTTTGAATGACGACGCCAATCCAGTCCAATCTGCCTGTATCGATCGGATGGTGTTTCCCCCGGATATTTTAGTGTCTTATATCAGTCAGGTGATGACGCTAATGCCAGGGGATGTGGTGCTTACGGGAACGCCAGAGGGTGTGAGTTCATTGCAACTCGGCGATCGCGTCCGTGTAGAAATTGAGGGTATTGGTCGCTTGGAAAACACCGTAGCGACCCGTTAACGACTAGCGCACTTGCATATGCACCGCATCAGAAATCGCTGGAATTTCTGCATAACGTCCGATCAAAGACTGGATGACTGAATATCCAACTGCTACCACTACACCTAAAAAGATAGTGTTAGCAACTGTTTCTATTGCAAAGCTAGTACCAGGAACCTGTCCTAAAATTCGCACCAATATGGAACACAAAAATATAACTATGTCCAAAAGAATTGCCTGCATTGTGTTGAAACGAATGAAGTGACTGATTTTTTCGTTTCTGACCACCAATAGGAACAAGGCGAAGAACACGATTAGTTGTCCAAATTGTCCCAAACTACCGTAAATTATTAGCACTGGTTGCAGCGGTAAAAGCAGGACTTGTAGTACTGGAAACTCTCTTAACAAAAAGCTGCCAAAGACTAAACCATCAATTAGGGGCAGCAAGTAAGGCAAGCAAGCAAAAATCCGATCCCAAACCGTTGTAGACCCGCGCCAAGTCATTATGCATTCTCCTATGGTTCTATTTCAACAGCTACTTGACCTTAGGATAACGCAGTTGCTTGGTCTTGCTGGTAAATCCAGTTATTCTATATGGGCGATGCGAAAGCCCATTACACACTCATATTGGTCTGGCTGCTGTTGAGTAAGTTTGCGAATGGCTTGACCACAACGCAGTTGACCGCCACGCCAACGGGGTTGACCGCTGCCATCAGCGAGTAAACAAGACTGGCAAACTTGCTCAGGGGCAAGGATTTGCTCGTCCATTAAAATGACTAGCATCTAAATCCCTCCTGTAAATTTTCATTGTCACCTACATTTGCCTCTCAGGAGGACACTCGTTGTAGCGGTCTAAAAGGACAGCGCGTCATCAGTTATGGTGATTGGCGATCGCACAGCATACTTAAGAGTCACATCCTACCTGTTTGTAGCAAAAATGTGGATGTCACAATTCCATCAAAATTGTCAACTGAATCTTAATTTATTGTATGTTCTGTTCTGTTGGAGATTGGATTGTTGACTAAAATAAGGCTGATTCCAAGGTATTGACTTTGCGAAAATTTCAGTATGTGAAACTAAGTTAACTCGATCGCCTTTTTAAGGATGCAATTACAAATTACTGAGGTAAACTTGCAAGCAAGCTAATACACAATATTACTGGGCGGCTTGTCGGTCTGGGCATCACTCACAATGGAACACTGGCAATTTCTGATACAGAAGCAAGGCGATCGCTCGTGGCATATCCTGGAATCGCCAAATTTACAAATTTTGGAAGGGCAGTATAGAGTTCTGGCTCGTTCTAGCCTGCCCAATACAGATGTCGAAGTGCGCGTCACTCACTTTTCAAGACAGGAAGTCACGCCAAAACGCCGAATTTTCAAGCGTTCGCGTCGCACTAACTCAGAAGGCTTAATGGCGGTAATTCCTTTTACTTACTTTGAGCCTGGAGTTTGGGAACTGCGCTGTTCGGGCGATTTGATGTCGGATATGCTCGGTAAATCTTGGCAATACACCGTCCAACTGCAAGTTCTGTCCCAAGGGGCAGGGGGCAGGGGGCAGGGGGCAGGGGGAGATGAGGGAGATGAGGGAGATGAGGAGAGAGGTCTGAGTACAGGCTTTCGACCTTCAGAAATTCCCAGAGATGGGGATCAGGGGAGCAGAGGAGAAGTTGCAGTAAGTCTTTCCTCTGTGCCGATGCCTGACGCCCGATGCCCGATGCCCAATGCTCCCCTTGTGGAAACGCTAGATCGGGCGATCGCCGTTGCCAATGAACTACCAATTCCTACAGATGGCAGCCCTGACAACAATGTTGTTGTGCTAGATGCAATCAAACAAGAAGATACAGCTAGCAGCCTTGACACCAATATTGTGCTAGATGTAACCAAACAAGAAGCTACAGCGATCGATGAGCCGATCGGTCCTGTATGGCTCAAAGGTGAGACGGCAGAACAAATTTTACAAAATTTAATAGAATTAGCTTTACCGACTGTTGAACCGCTACCTGAAGATGAAAAGGTTACAGATTCTTCAGGAACACAACAGCCACCGCCATTATTGCTGACTTTAGATCGGGATAGTTACATTGCTCGTTGGGGAAAAGCTCTAACAATTAATGGGCATGTAGAACTGAAGGAAAAGACGAATCTAGAACTGGCTGAAACACTATCCTCAAAAAGCGTTCATGGACTCGAATTAAAAATTGAACTGCGATCGCCCTTGGAATCCCAAATCTTGAGTCAGGTACGGCAACCCTTACCAAACCAAGAACTGCCGTTCAGTATCAATACCTCAATTGATATTCCTGCTGACTGTGAATCCAAGCTAATTTTAGCAGATATCAGTTTGTATGGTAGATTCACTGAAATTAGTCAAGTGATACAGTTAGCCACGCAGTCCTTCACCATTACGGCAGATGTAACCGAATTACTGGCAATCACAGCAGCAGCAAAATCTAGCACATCAAATGAGGCGATCGGACCATCGTCGTCCTCTGACAGTTTCACGGAACCAGAAGCAACTGTTAAGCTCGATTTAAAACTATTAAATCTGGTCAAACTCCGAAAGACAGACCAGCCTCCGCTAGTCAATCCATCGCCAAACACACCCCTACCACCACAAATTAACCTGCAAGTTCTGCGAGAAGCCACTCTACGGGCATCTCAGATGAAGAATTCAGCTAGTTCGCCTCAATTACCAAAACTGCCCCCAATTCAAACTGATGTCAATATCCCCACAGATGTCGTTGCTGAATCTCCCATACAGAACGAGCTTCTAGAAAAGGATGCTACCATAGCTGCCATCAACTTAGAGCAGTTAGTCATCAGGCAACGTCGAATACCAATACTCGACAAGACTTTTCCATATTTGAAACGGCTGCAAACTACGCCAAATGCTACAGAAGAAGTAAAAGAGAATGCCCCAGATACATTGGAAATTGAAGCGACTGAGGGCATAACGCAGTTAGACACAATTACCACTGAAGATAAAAACACAGCCCAAGTACTAACTGAGCCAAATTCAGAAGCCCAAGAAGAATCTCTTACTCAAGTGCTAACTGAGCCAAATTCAGAATTCCAAGAAGAATCTGTTGCTCAAGTGCTAACTGAGCCAAATTCAGAATTCCAAGAAGAATCTGTTGCTCAAGTATTAACTGAGCTAAATTCAGAAGCCCAAGAAGAATCTGTTGCTCAAGTACTTCCTCAACCAAATTCAGAATTTATTAAAACAAACCTTTACTCATCTCCCTTGCTCAGGAAGTGGATGCAGAGCCAAGGATACTCTTTGCCCCCAGCCATAAATGAACTGCCACCCCAAGAGTACGATAACTATGTTCCAGCCCAGCAGATGCCGCTTTCTGTCAGTGCAGAAATTCCCAATGGTGATGTTGATGTTGTTGATGTCAGCTCGCTCTTAAGCCTAGATGCCAACGCAGAAATACTGGAAGACACAGACACAGTACAAAAAGCAGACTCACTTATAGAGGAAGATACAGAAGTAGAAATATTACCAGAAGAACCAATATTTTCACCACCTTTGTTATCAACAATACCGCCCCCTCCTCCTCCGATAAACAGAAATACAGCTTCAGCATGGTTGGCGCAAGAAATTGTTGTAGATGATACATACAGTGAATTAGAAGCCGATGCAACGAAGAGTTATGCCTTGGAACAAGAGGAGCAACCAGCGTCAGATTTATCTCGTTTCCTAGCTATAAATACGGTAGCCATTGAGCCTTTGCCAATTCCACAACTACATGTACCAGAGGGCGAACTCATCGCTGGCAAGTCTGCGCTCGTGCGCGTAGTGGTGCCTGAAGTAACTCGACAAGTTGCTGTCAAGTTATGGGTTGAAGATTATCAAACTCGTTGGTTATTAGACGGCCCCCATTTACTGACAAATTTATTACCTAACGCCTTGTCTGGGTTGGAAGGGATCGCGCAATTAAATATTCCCTTTGGCTGTTTGGAAATTCGCTTAGAAGCGATCGCTCTCGATCCGACAACCCAACAGGAAAGTCACAAAGTCACAATAGTGCGAACTGTCATCCCTCCAGACTTGCCAAATTTAGAGCTAGATGAACTATTGGGTATTTGACTTAGGAGTTAGGAGTTAGGAGTTAGGAGTTAGGAGTTAGGAATTTTCCCCTCCCACTCCCTCATCTCCCTCATCTCCCTCATCTTCCCATCTCCTCATCTCCCCATGCCCTATGCCCAATATCGGCTGTGTTAAAAATCTTTAGAATTTAAAAAATCTGGCGCACTTTGCAGTAAGCTCATCTTGAATTGTAGTGTGATTTAACAGGAACCTTTACTATGGCATTTGAATTTTTGCCTACGATCTTGGCTAGCACTTCCTACTTGCCTGCTATCTTCGTTCCGATCATTGGTTGGGTTTTACCAGGTGTGGTATTCGCATTTCTATTTTTATACATAGAAAGCGAAGATATTGCTTGATTGGTTTATAGCGTTTCCCATTCAGATGCGGTACAACATTATATGGCAAGGTGTAGGGGCACGGCAGTGCCGTGCCCCTACATGTGTACCTCACGCTTGTCGGGAAACGCTATATAGTAATTGGTAATTGGTAATAGATTACTTCCCTTTTTACCAATTACCTAATCATTACAGCAGAATTCAGAAGTCAGAATTCAGGTATGGGGTCAATCCAAAATCCAAAATTGATTGACCTTCCTTAAAATCCGCTGTAACAATGCCGCCTATCTCAGAGAGACAGGCGGCTTTTTAATGCTGATTTCTTAACAAATGCTAGAAAATTCAGACTTTATAGTATTGGCTTCAAACTAGTTTTAGATTGAAGAACCCAGTCCAGCGTAGGCACCATAAAAGAAAATGCCCAAGACTGTAATTACACCTAATCCTGCGACCGTAGCGACGACCCACAGGGGAATTCTCCCACTTCCAGACACAGCTCTCTCCTCCCTTAACAACAAATCAACACACGTTCAATAAACAAAGATTAACAACAGTAGTTCTAGTTAGTTAAAGAAGTAACTAGAAAACAGAATCCCTAGAACAAAAATTAGTAGTAGTCCCAGGAATAGCGAAGTCCGGTTTAGTTCAACCGGTTGATTATTAGGATTGGGCGATTTTTCCATAACTTGCTCCTAGCGTTGAATAAATTGCATTGCAGCGATCGCGCCCAAAAAGAAAACAGTTGGTACACCTAAGGTGTGAACTGCCAGCCATCTAACGGTAAAAATTGGATAGGTAACTGGCTGATTGATGTTATTGCCGCTAGTCATGATCTCAAACTACTTTCCAATAAATTGTTCAACTTGCTTTTTCGCTTCAAAACGGTTCTTCACAATTGGCACTTCTTGGCGTGCTTGTGTGAAATATTCATTAGGACGGGGTGTGCCAAAAGCATCATAAGCCAGTCCGGTGCTGACAAATAACCAACCAGCAATAAATAATGCGGGGATGGTGATGCTATGAATTACCCAGTAACGAATGCTGGTAATGATGTCCGAAAACGGACGTTCTCCAGTGGTACCTGACATTTAAATCCCTACCTTCATCAAAGAATGTATTGAGTTTATTATCCTACAAAGTTTAGAAAGAGTTACAAGTTGCAACGTTCTTCTCAGAAATAGTGACTGGGGAAGAGGCAAGGGAGCAGGGAGCAGGGAGCAGAGGGGAAGGGCTTCTCCCCTGCATCCAGCAAGAATTGTCCCTCTTCCCCATCTCCCTCATCTCCCTCATCTCCCCACTCACTCATTAAGCTGCTTCTTTTGAAGTTGTTTCAGGGTTTGGTAGGTATTTGAGCAAGATGCCGCGATCGCCAATGACAAATCCCTGTTCCGGTTGGAAGAAAACAATCTTGTACAAATTAGTAGCTACTTCTTCTACCTCACGGTCTTTTTGCCAGGTTTTGCCGCCGTCGGTACTTTGTAGCAAATTACCGCTACCGCCACCTATCCAAATTTCATCGGGTGTACGGTATGCCAAATCGAGTAAACCCCAACTGGTGGATAACTCTGGAAATTCTGCTTTTTGCCACTCTTCAGGTTTAGTTGGTTCGCTAAACTGGACTTGGCCTCCTCTGCCTAGCATCCACAATTGACCACCGTCAACAAAACCCATATTTTCTACCCGCCGAGAACTATTGCGGTTATGAGGAACCCAAGCACTTTGCCCTGGTTCCCAAGTCGAGTAGAAGTTACCTTTAGCGGAAACGGCAACATATTTGCCATCAGCAGAACGTTCTAAGTTACGCACCACACCAACTGCTGATTCCACTTGAGCTTTCCAGTTTTTGCCGCCATCTGTGGTTTGATAGATGGCTCCCACATCAGTAGCCAACTCAGCTGTGTTGTCTGCTAGTGCTTTAACTGCGATCGGATTACCAGGTAGCTTTTCGCTCAGAGAAATCCGCGACCAAGAAGCGCCTTCATCAGTGGTATGGATTAAAAAGCCAGGTTCTCCGGCAATCCAGCCTTCTTTACCGATAAAACTTACTGAGTTAAAGCGATACTTTTGCTCATCTAGTTGCAGTGATATTGGTTTCCAAGTATCACCTGCGTCATTGGTTTCCAACAGGGTGGCATTGCTACCCACCAAATAGCCATGCTGAGGATTACCAGTAAAAGCAATATCCAGCAACTTCGCATCTGTTGGCACAGAAATGATTTTCCAAGGGTTGTAGCTAACAGAGGGCACTTTGCTACAACCTATACACATCAAGACTACGAGTAACAAGGCAAATATTCGTTGCCAACTTTTCACAATTGAATGCATCAGTATCTCTTAGATTGGTTCTAAATTTGTGTAGGGGTTTTGTAAAACAGGATGTGAGAGGCTCTTGAGAATTCAGAATTCAGCATTGTTGTAGAGACGCGATTAATCGCGTCTCTACTCTCAAGCGGGTCTTATTGTAAGCCGTAGAGACTGAGAAAAAACAAAAAGGCAAGAGCCAGGGCACCAAAAATTAGGATATTCTTTTGGGTTGGCGTTAGGTTGTTGACACCCAAACCGTAACCGAGATTTTCTTTGAAGCCGGATGCCGCACCCACAGGCCCGATGTTGGCAAAGGCCGTTCTCTTGGCGGTACAAACTGGACAGCGCCAATTGACGGGCAGTTCTGCAAAGGGTGTTCCTGAAGGAATGTCATGTTTGTCATCTCCCTTTTCAGGTTCGTAAACATAACCGCAGGCGCGACACTCATAGCGGTCTAACACTGAAGTCTCAACAGCTGGTTCGCTCATGACTAAGGCCTCGCAGAGGAGAAATCTTAAATATACGTTAAAAATTATGACATAACTGTTAGACTTTTCTATCAATACCAAAAACGAATCAAATACCTGAAGTGCATTTGTTTCGTAGATTTCAGAAAAATCAAACAGATATAATGTAAAAGAAAGTAACGCAAATCAAGGGATTGGGTACTGGGGATTAGGTATTGGGGACTGGGTATGGGACATTGGGAAGAGGTAGAGGAGTAGAGGGGCAGACGGGAAAACTTGCTGCAACTTCTCCCCTGCTTCCCCGCTCCCCAGTCCCTAGTCCCCAATCCCCAGTACCTAATCCCAACCTAAAATACTCCATAAGCGGTAGATACTCATTGTGTTTGTCCTCAGCGGTTACGAGTACTTACTAGGCTTCTTTATCGTCTGTAGCCTAGTTCCTGCCTTAGCGCTCTCAGCATCCAAGCTCCTACGACCCAGTGGTTACAGCCCTGAACGGCGTACAACTTACGAATCTGGCATGGAACCCATCGGGGGAGCCTGGATTCAGTTCAATATCCGCTACTACATGTTTGCTCTGGTCTTCGTCGTCTTTGATGTGGAGACTGTATTCTTGTATCCTTGGGCGGTAGCTTTCCACCGTCTGGGGCTATTGGCATTTATTGAAGCGCTAGTCTTTATTGCAATTCTTGTAGTCGCTTTAGTTTACGCATGGCGTAAAGGAGCTTTGGAATGGTCTTGAATTCTAACTTAATAACCCAGGACAAAGAGCGAATCATCAACCCCATTGAGCGTCCAACAATCACTCAAGACCTTTCAGAAAATGTGATTTTGACCACGGTTGATGACCTCTACAACTGGGCGCGGCTTTCTAGTTTATGGCCGTTGCTGTTTGGTACTGCTTGCTGCTTCATTGAGTTTGCAGCTTTAATTGGCTCACGATTTGATTTTGACCGTTTTGGGCTAATTCCTCGTTCTAGCCCCCGCCAAGCGGATTTAATCATTACGGCAGGGACAATTACCATGAAGATGGCACCCCAATTGGTACGTCTTTATGAACAAATGCCTGAGCCGAAGTATGTAATCGCAATGGGTGCTTGTACAATTACTGGGGGGATGTTCAGTGTAGATTCTCCGACGGCAGTGCGCGGAGTTGATAAACTGATTCCTGTGGATGTGTACTTGCCTGGTTGTCCTCCTCGTCCAGAAGCAATTATCGACGCGATTATTAAGCTGCGGAAGAAAATTTCCAATGATTCGATGCAAGAGCGGGGTAAGATTAAGCAAACTCACCGCTATTACAGCACGACTCATAACCTCAAGCCAGTGGAAGAAATCTTAACTGGTAAGTATATGCAGTCAGAAACTCGCTTTACACCACCGAAAGAATTGGCAGAAGCGATCGGTATGCCAGTACCACCTGCATTGCTGACAGCAAAGAAAAAGGAGGAACAACCCCGTGGCTGATGAAGAATCTAAACCAGTACCAGCAGCTAAAGAAGAGTCATTGGTACAAGCGGGTAAGGTTTCCCAGTGGTTGACTGAAAATGGTTTTGGCCATGAGTTTTTAGCACCAGACAAAAACGGGGTGGAGATAATTAAGGTGGAGCCAGATTTCTTGCTCCCCACCGCTACAGCCCTTTATGCTTATGGGTTTAATTATCTTCAGTTTCAAGGTGGTATTGACCTTGGGCCAGGACAGGAATTAGTGAGTGTGTATCACTTGCTTAAAGTGGGTGATAATAGCGATCGCCCCGAAGAAGTCCGCTTAAAAGTGTTCCTACCACGAGAAAATCCTGTAGTGCCTTCAGTGTATTGGATTTGGAAGACCGCTGATTGGCAAGAACGCGAGTCTTACGATATGTACGGCATTATCTATGAAGGACACCCAAATCTCAAGCGAATTTTGATGCCGGAAGATTGGGTGGGTTGGCCTTTGCGGAAGGATTACATCTCGCCTGATTTCTACGAGTTGCAAGACGCTTATTAATTAAATAGTGCTGAGTTTCAGCAGTGATTAACCCCTTTCCGGTGGCGGAGAGGGGTAATATTTTTTTAGCGAAGAAGTTACCGAGAAGGGGGAAAGGTGAAAGGGTAAAGGGTAAAGGGATAAATTTAACCTTTCCCCCTTTCCCCTTCCCCTTCTTCATCAGAGTTCGGTTAAGGCAAGAGACGCGATTCATCGCCATCTCTACAAGAATCAGTCCTTTGTAGAGACGGCGATTTATCGCGTCTTTGTGCTTTAGAATTTTCATCAAAAAGTTATTTAACAATCCCTTTATGGGAGCAGGGGATAATTTCTGGTTTTTCTTCAGTGGTCATGGGATAAGATACGCTGACCGTGATTATCTCATGCCCTGTGATGACGATCCAGAAGATATTGAAAACACAGCAATTGCGATTAACTTTGTGACTGAACGTCTGCGTCGCTGCGGTGCTGATAACGTCGTCTTGATTCTGGATGCTTGTCGTAATAGTAGACTGACACAGCGCTTAGGTAATTGGACTGAAGTTGATGGTACAGGGCTGTGTCCTATTTGGGTTGGTGTTGGATTTAGCACAGATTTTGAGTTAAGTACGTTTTGTTTCACGTCAAAATCGCCCCACCCATCAACCGCTCATACCGATATTTCAACTCTTCCTTCATCAAATTCCAGCGCTCCAGAGTAACATCCATCTCGATGATTTTCTCCGCTGCTTGGCGTGCTAAAAGTAAAACTTCCTCATCTTCAAGCAAACTCGCTAAGGTAAAATCTGGCACTCCAGATTGACGAGTTCCCAGTACTTGCCCTGGGCCGCGAAAACGCATATCCATTTCCGAGATGAAAAACCCATCCTGGGACTGTTCCAACACCTTCAGCCGTTGTTGAGCATCAGGACTCCTAGAACTACTCATCAGCAAACAGTAAGACTGAGCCGCGCCACGACCGACACGCCCCCGTAATTGGTGGAGTTGCGATAAGCCAAATCGCTCTGCATGTTCAATGAGCATAACTGTAGCATTAGGTACATCTACACCCACCTCAACAACAGTAGTTGAAACTAAAATTTGTGTTTTGTTATCACGGAATTTAGTAATCGCTTCGTCCTTTTCGGCTGAACTCATGCGACCGTGCAGCAGCCCCACCTGAAAATCTGGAAAAACGCTTTCCTGTAACTTTTGATGCTCATCAACAGCCGATCGCAAATCCAATTTTTCTGACTCTTCCACCAACGGCAAAACTACATAAACTTGTCTTCCTTGGACAACTTCTCGACGCATCAGATCGTAAGCATGGTTGCGTTGCTGACCTGATAGCACTGTTGTTTGAATCTTTTGCCGTCCTGGTGGTAACTCGTCAATTTGGCTAACATCTAAATCTCCGTGTATCGTCAGTGCTAAAGTTCGCGGAATCGGAGTAGCTGTCATAGTTAACACATGGGGTTGCTGGCCTTTTTGCTGTAACCGCGCTCGTTGTTCTACCCCAAAGCGATGCTGTTCATCAATCACTACTAATCCTAATTGGTGGAAATTCACCGGGTCTTGAATCAAGGCATGAGTTCCCACCAACAGCGGTAATTCACCCGTTTCTAACTGAGAATGTATTTGTCTGCGTTTAGCAGTTTTAGTAGAACCGGTCAGTAATTCCACTGGTAAATGCAGCAGGTTAAACCAACTAACTAGCTTGCGATAATGCTGTTCTGCCAAAACTTCTGTAGGAGCCATCAGTGCAGCTTGGTAGCCAGATTGAATTGCTGCAAGGATAGCCAGTACAGCAACAACTGTTTTTCCGGAACCGACATCGCCCTGTACCAAACGATTCATTGGTGCGGGTTTTTGCAAGTCGTTGAGGATATCGTTGATAACTCGTTGCTGTGCGCCAGTGAGTTTAAAAGGCAATATTTCGTAGAATTTCTCTATCAGTTGACCGCGTGGGGCGAGGATAGCGCTGGTTTGAATTGCCTTTGCTTGTTGTTGACGTTGCAGTAAACCGAGTTGCAGGTAGAAAAACTCATCAAAAACTAGGCGACGACGGGCGACTTGCAGAGTTTCGCCGTCCTTGGGAAAGTGGATATTAGCGATCGCATCTTTCAATTCCATCAAAGCATATTTCTGTCGCAAACCACTAGGCAAAGGATCTTTCAGTTGAGCCGCAGCAGGTAAAGCCGCAATTACCGCTTGTCGCACTGAATTCGCCACCACTCCCTCAGTCAATGCATAAATTGGCACTACACGCCCAATATTCAGCGACTCAATGGGATCTCCTGGATTTGCCAAAACCTCTAATTCTGGATTATCCAGTGTCAAACCGTATTTACTTTCTTTCACCAACCCACACGCCGCTACAATACTACCTACCGGATAACGGCGTTTTAAACTTTCTTGCCAACCACGACTACTAAAGCGTGTACCTGCGTAAAAACGCCCAATTTTAAGTTGACCGCTGTTATCTTTTACTAGTAGTTCTAAAATTGATAATTTCTGATTCTTGGGGCTAGTAAAGCAGTTACAACGCTTCACCGTCGCCACTATTGTTACCGTCTCACCCGCCTGTAACTCGCGGATATTCACCTGACGCGCATAATCAATGTGGTCGCGGGGATAATAAAAAAGCAAATCGCGGACGGTTTGTAAACCAAGACGCGCTAAATTATCAGCTCTTTTAAAGCCTATTTCCGGTAAATCACTCAGTTTTTGCTCAATCTTTGGAGCAAGCCTCCGACTCACCTCAGCAACAATTGGAGATGTTGGATTTTGGTTTTTGGATTGATAAGTTCTCCTCTGCTCCCCTGCTCCCTTGCTCCCTTGCTCTCCCTCGTCTTCCTGCTGTATTTGATAAAGATACCGACGAGTCTCTGCTACCAAGTTTTGCCTTTCCTCCAGTGCTAGATGGGGATAACTAGCAAATTGCACCGCTAGTCCTTGCCAACGGCGGCGTTCACTTTGGGGTAAACCTGTGGGAAATTTGCCCAAAGTTAGGCTCAGGAATTCGCTGAAGCGGTATTCCCTGCCCATCAAGTCTGTAAAGCCACGTTCGGCTTCTATTGCCAAGGCTTTATGCAATCGTATCCAATCTGGTTTTTCATTACTCATTGGTCAGCAGAGTGAGGAGTTAGGAGTTAGGAGTGAGGAGTTAGAAGTTAGGAGTGAGGATAAATAACTCATAATTCATAACTCATAACTCATAACTCATAACTTTATTCAAACCAACTAGCACGCCATGCAGCTTCGGCTTCAGCAACTGCTCTTTCTCGAAGTTTCTTTTGATACTCTCGTTCTAGCTTGTTTAGCTGAACTAAGATACCGCGGATTTGCCTACGCTCAGATGAGAGTGCAGGATCGGCAAATTCAATTTCCCCTAGTCGCAAATTAATAGCCATAATCTGCGTCAGACTAGAATCTTCTGACTGCTGCTCATTTTCAATTTCAATTACTAAGTTTAATAAATTGGGTGGCCCTGGCATTATCTCGGCAGATGCTTCTGATGCAGCCGCAGCCGCAGCCGCTAAAATCGGTTCTGGTAATTTTTTGGGCAATATCCCGGCTTTTTGTAATAAAAGATTAGCATCATGGGAAACTTTTTTCAGTATCTCTTGGGTAACCTCCTCTAAGTTCTGTTGCCATTTTCCCAGTTCTATAGGACTAGAGGTGTCTGGAGATAAGGAGGATGAGGGGGATGAGGGGGATGAGGGGGATAAAGAAGTATTTTCTTCCTCATCTGGTGCTAATTCTTCATCTTCCCCTACTCCCTCATCTCCCTCATCTCCCTCATCTCCCCCTACTCCCTCATCTCCCTCATTTTTAATATAAGTAACCAACTGCTCAGCTGCCACTTGGCCTAACTTGCGGACAGCTTGTTGCAATTGTTGGCGCTGATTCAATGACAAATGCAGGAAGCTTTCAGGATACCCTTGAGTACAAAGGTGGTAAGTAGCTAGAATCAACTGTTTTTGTACAGCTAGTCCCAAGGTGGCTAGATAACTAGCATAAGCGGTTTGTAATTCTAGTGCGATCGCTCCAATCGCTTCTTTGAGTGCTGCAATATCCCGCTCAATTCGCTCGATTGCTCTTGCCATAACTTCTCGCTCTTACCCATATCAACCATTAATAGTACAAATATACTTATTTATTTGAAGATATTATAGCGGTTCCCATTCAGATGCAGTACAACATCGTATCGCAAGGTGTAGGGGCACGGCACTGCCGTGCCCTTACAGGTGTACCTCATTCAAATGAAAATCGCTATAACTTTCCTAAGCATTTTAAATTTTGAATTATATGCGAAATTTAGCTGCTCTATTAATAAAATACAGGTCAGGCTATTGGCTTGACCTGTCCTTAAAGAAGTTAGGAGTTATGAATTGAGAAGTTAGGAGTTATCAATTATGAGTTATGAATTATCAAGCCAACTCCTAACTCCTAACTCTTAACTCCTAACTCCTAACTCTTAACTCCAAACTCCAAACTCCAAACTCCTAACTCCTAACTAAATCTTACTTGCCGCCCATTTGTGCAGCGACTTCCTCAGCAAAGTTACTTTCTTGCTTTTCAATGCCTTCGCCCAGTACATAGCGGACAAAGCGATTTACTTGGATGTCTTCGCCTACTTGCCCCTTGACTTGCTTCAACAATTCTTCTACAGAAATACTTTGATCGCGGATGTAAGGCTGATCTAGCAAAGTCAATTCTTTGAGGCGTTTGTCAATCCGTCCCTGAACAATCTTTTCTTTGATGTTATCTGGCTTGTTGGCCAAATCATCCTTGCCCATTTCAATGTCTTTTTCTTTTTGAGCGATCGCGGTAGGAATTTGGTCTACACTTACATACTCGACATTGGGACATGCCGCAACTTGCATTGCAGCGTTCCGTGCCAAGGATTGGAACTCTTCCTTACCAGCAGCTGAGTCGGTTTGAGAACCCAACTCTACCAATACACCAACTCGACCGCCAGTGTGAATGTAGCTATCTACTACACCTTGCTTGTCTTCTGCTAGTGCAAATTTGATAAAGCGACGTAGTTGGATGTTTTCACCAAGTGTGGCAATAGTTTGCTTGATAAATTCATCTACAGTGACGCTTTCATTCTCAATATATGGTTGAGCTAACAAGGACTCAACACTGTCAGCAGTTGTTGCTTGCTTTGCTAGGTTCTTAACCAAAGCTTTAAAAGCTTCGTTACGAGCAACAAAATCGGTTTGGCAGTTCACTTCTATGAGTACACCCACTCGACTACCAGGTTCAATGTAGGTGTCTACTAGACCTTCTGCTGCAATGCGATCGCTTTTTTTACCCGCCGAAGTGATGCCCTTTTTCCGTAGCCAGTCTGCGGCTTCTTCTATGTTGCCATCAGTTTCTTTCAGCGCCTTTTTGCAGTCCATCATGCCGGCACCAGTTTTTTGGCGTAGCTCTTGGACGAGTTTTGCAGATATTTCCGCCATGTTGCCTCAATTTCTAACTTGACCTCGAGTTGTAATCGCTCACCTAATTTAGTGCTGAGTGCTGAGTTTTGAGTGTTCAGTTATCAATTTTGACAACTCACAACTTACAACTTCAAAAATCAACGATTCACCACTATACGATTTGCTGAGTATTTCTATCTTACTCAGCAATGCCACTTGCTCCACTTGGGGAGACCCTAAGACCGCAGTGGTTCCTCAGCACTCAGCACTCACCGAAGAGGCAGGGGGGAAGGGGGCAGGGAGCAGGGGGAGCAAGCCCTTACCCCCTGCGACAAGCGTTGCAGAACATGGGTATGAAGCCCCGCCCTGGAAGGGCGCTCAAGAGGAGGCGGAGTACAAGCTCCGTTTCAGTCTTCCCCCCTGCTCCCCGCTCCCTGCTCCCCTGCCTCTTGTGACCACTATTCTTCTTCTTCTTCGTCGGGAATCAGGCTGTCAGTATACTCGCCTTCTTCGTAGTCTTCATCATACTCAGTGCCATCGTAGTCTTCGTAATCCTCTTCAACATCGAGTTGACCGTGACGACCTTCATAAATGGCATCTGCCAATTTTCCGACTATCAGCTTAATCGACCTGATGGCATCGTCGTTTGCGGGGATGGGGATATCCACTACATCTGGGTCGCAGTTTGTATCCAGCATGGACACAATGGGAATGTTGAGTTTTTGGCATTCTTGAACAGCGTTATATTCCCGTCGTTGGTCTACAATCACCACGATATCGGGCACTTTTCGCATTGTTTTAATGCCACCCAAGTATTTTTGCAGCTTCGCCATTTCCCGACGTAGCATCGACGCTTCTTTTTTCGGCAATAAATCCAGTGCGCCGCTTTCTTCCCGCCGTTCCAAATCTTTGAGGCGGTCTACCCGTGTTTTAATAGTTGTCCAGTTGGTCAACATGCCGCCCAACCAGCGTTGGTTAATGTAATGGGAACCGCAACGGCTGGCTTCTTGGGCAATAATTCCAGCAGCTTGCCGCTTAGTGCCGACAAAAAGAAATTTCTTTCCTTGCTCTGCCTGCGATCGCATATAAGTATAAGCATTATCCATCAACTGGGCAGTCTGCACCAAGTCTATGATATGTACACCATTGCGGGAAGTGTAAATGTAAGGAGACATTTTTGGGTTCCAACGCCGGGTCTGATGCCCAAAGTGAACCCCTGACTCCATCATTTGAGCCAATGAAACAACTGGCATATATTTTTTAACTCCGATTCGGGTTAAACCTCCATCCAAGCGTATTTCCCAATTAGGAAACACCCGAATTCTCAGATGTGCGAGATTAGTTAGCCATACTAGGTTAGCACATTTGGGAAAGTTAGGGGATTGGGGGCAAGAGGCTCCAGGGGCAGAGGGGAGAATAATAACTCCTAACTCCTAACTCCTAACTCCTAACTCCTAACTCCTAACTCCCTAACTACGCAAACTCGATAGTCTCAACAAACTCTAAAATATTCTCCTTGATATATTCGGCTTCTTCTTCAATGGAATCGGGAGTTTCGCCGTTAAGAAAGCTGTGCTGGCTGCTAACTATATACAAAAATTCACCACTGATAAATATGAGTAGCCCTCGATACGCATCTAATCTGACGGCAGTTCCATTATTTTCTTGCTTGGAAATCGTCGAACCTTTCGGCATATCGATTAAAACGTAGTAAGATCCTTGTAAAGTATCTTCCAAGTATTCAGTATATTCTACAGTGGCATCTGGTACATTTGCCAAAATTGCTTGGGGCACGTACTTGTCTACTAAGATTGATTGTAAATATTTTTGTTGTCCAAGAGATTCGAGTTCCTCTGACTGTTCCACGGGAAAAGGATAATAATCGATTCTCAGCAAAGTACCGATGTCATCGGAAAAGCCAACTACTCCTTCCTGACTTTGAATTCTACCGCCGTTTTCGGGATCAACTGGAACCGGCACTGTAAAATTCCCTAAGGGGGATTGATATGCCTCTTGAGCATACTCTTCTATAATTACTGTCTCATCTTCGTCATCTGTATATTCTTCCTCTTCTGCTTCTTGAAAGGCTGCAATTACCTCCTTAATGATTTCGTCTGCTTCTTCGTCTTCAAGTTCCAAGGCTGTTTGTAGCTTTTTGAGGTAGGCTTGTTTCTGTTTGGGAATGGCAAGTTCATCGTCTAAAAGCACTATCACCCCAGCGGCAAAACCATCGAGTACTAATTCATCGGAGAGAGAAATTTTAGCAGTATTAAATAAGACACCAAGTCCTTCGTCTTCTGCAATACCTATGAGTCGATCTACGATTTCGATAATTTCGTCTTCTGAGTATTCCTCAAAGACCTCGAATTCCCAAAGAATACCTGCTAAGCTTTCTGCATCGACATCTTCAATGGATAAATCAGCGATCGCTGTCACAGTTGCGATCGCCGCCACGGCTTCCTCTGGACTTAGCGATTCCTCTGATGTCTCTGATGAGTTAAAAATCTTGTCATATTTGCTCATAATTGTTACCAGCATCAATTGGTTTATAGTAATAACTGTTTGAAAGTGACAATGGTCAGTTTACCAATGGAGTGAATCTCCAAAATAAAAACTTTAGTAGTGGCTGACACCAACTTTGGGTTTGAGATTTGGAATTAAAAGTCTTTACCAAAAGGCTGTTGAGTCGAATTTCCAAAAAGTCAATCGCGAGAAAATCCCACTACCAATACTCCCTACTCCCCATTCCCTACTCCCCACTTTCTTTTTCATTCCCCATCCTGATTCGTGACATAGAGGAAGCGATCGGCAATGTTTTCGTAAAAACTGGTATCGAACCAGTAACCTTGGTGTCCTCCATCGCCCCAGGATGCTTGATATTTCATTTCAACGTTATCCAGGTTTTCATAATAATCTAGGTGACCGCTGATTGGATCTTTGAGATGGTAGTAATTCACCCAACGAACTCCATCGAGTTTGCATTCAACTGGGTTTTTGATCGAGTATTGATTTTTCTGTGTAAATTGTTGTTTCACACGGAAGGAATTGAGGTGTTCTAAAATCCGCTGTCTAATATACTGTCCCTCCTGTGCTACCTCTCGGAAGAAAAAGGCGATTTTATCTAGTGGTGAACCAAAGGTAATTAATCCTTTAATTTTATCCAGTAACAGACTTTGATTCTCGTCTTGAGAAAGACTTGCTTCAACACACATCAGGTTTAATGTGTCGTAAGCAATACAGCTACCAAGAGAATGTCCAGCTATTATTACTTGGTCGTAATTTGCTTGTTTATCTTCAAGAATTGCTTTCAGTAATGTTAAGGATTCTATGAGTATTTGCTGACGAATCATTTTATAGGGTGATTTCTGGTCAGTGATGCAGTAGATGGTGATATCACCAATAAAACTAACTATGGGTGGAGTTATAAGTTGTTTACTTAACTGCCAAGCTGATTGTAAAAAACGACCTTTGAGAAATGGCCCTGCTAACAACAGAATTAACCAAATACCCATTCGCAAAACTGGATATAAAAAGTTAAATATCCGCAGCAATATAGTGAGCGATCGCAGTCGGTATGTAAAAAAAGTTTTCCGATTTTTGTTAGCCAAAAGATTATCTAATAGAGGTTGATTCTCTTTACGGTTATAAAACTTAATTGTGCCGTCAAGTGTCTGTTCTGCCCATTGCAATATCTCAGGGACAGTGATTTTATTTTCTGTATAAGCTGACCAATAGTATTCATGAATATCAATTAGCCAATCTTCATTGTTATCAGTTGGCTTCAATCTGATAAAGCTTTCTGTCCAAAAAGAACCGGTTGATAGTCTGCGCTTCGCAATTAGGTGTTCTAGGTTGAAAGCTAAATTTTGCTTATCGAAGTATTGAAGAAAATTTTGAGTGAAAAAGTCTACAGTCTCAAAAGGATTCTGGTTGCCGATGCCGTGGATGAATAAAAATGCTGTGCGACCTTTAAGCAATCTCACCCTTTTTTGTTTATCTGTCATACATGATTACCATTTTGATAAGAAATACTTGGGTTTGAATTGTGATGATGACCTAGCTGTTGCCACTAAATAATTAGTGTTGTCAGAATTCCCAGAGAACCAAATTTATTTGATTAATTCTTATTGACTTTATTACTTTATTTAAAAATATCGACGATTATTAGTTATTTTTTAAAGGATTAATTACACTAACTTGATGTATAAAAAACAATAAGTATGTGTCGTAATGTGTCTACTGGACTCAAACACAAGGTATTCTCAGTAGCTACTGTAATTTTTTGACTATGTTCTGGAAATATTACTTTTTATTAAGAAGAAATTTCTATTGATAACTGCTATATTTTTTTGTTTTTATCCTCTAGCAGATGAATTATATCTATCGATAGAATTATAAACTAGCTAGCGATAGATACCTACACCGTGGGCAGGATGTCACAATACCGATGTTTGTAGTTACACAAAATATTCAAAACACGTACTCTTGAGTATACAAACCTAAATTCTGCAAGATTTTGAGTTTTTTTATGGTAAAAACCCCTCCATCCCAATTTTCCCCAGATCAATACAAAGTTGATTCTGCAACAGAAAAAGTCGAAGCTTTGATAGAAGCGCCTGTATCAGATACTGAAATTGACCTAGACTTTCTCTACACTAGGGATATTGAATTTCGTCAGGAAACAATCTACTTTCTTGTAGTCGATCGCTTTTATGATGGCGATCCAGATAACAGTGAAGGTGCAAACTCAGAATTGTACGATCCAACTCGCCAAGAGTGGGGTAAGTACTGGGGTGGGGACTTGCAAGGTGTCATCGACAAATTGGACTATCTGAAAAATATGGGAGTTACCGCCCTTTGGCTAACTCCGTTGTTTGAACAGGTGGAAGAGTTATTTATTAGCAATGCGGCGATGCATGGCTATTGGACAAAAGACTTTAAGCGAATTAATCCTCGGTATATTGCTGACGGAGAGAACCCTTCTTTAAACGCTACTCAAGAAGAAAAAAATACAACCTTCGATCGCTTAATTGCCGAACTCCACAAGCGCAATATGAAGCTGGTGTTAGATATTGTCTGCAACCATAGCAGTCCTGATACCAGCGGTAGCAAAGGTGAATTGTATGATGATGGCGTCAAAATTGCCGACTTCAATGATGATGTCAATCACTGGTATCACCACTACGGCGAAGTGCAAAACTGGGAAGACGAATGGCAAGTGCAAAACTGTGAATTAGCCGGTTTAGCAACCTTTAATGAAAACAATACTGATTACCGACAGTATATCAAGTCAGCAATTAAACAATGGCTAGACCGGGGTGTAGATGCACTGCGGGTGGATACTGTAAAACATATGCCGATTTGGTTTTGGCAAGAGTTCACCGGCGATATCACCAATCACAAACCAGATGTATTTATTTTTGGTGAGTGGATTTACAGTAATCCTGCTGACGATCGCTCCGTGGAATTTGCCAACCAGTCAGGCATGACCATGCTAGACTTTGGGCTATGTGTGGCAATTCGGGCAGCACTCGCGCAAGGTTCCGAAAACGGATTCCAGACAATTCAATATATTTTTGACCAAGATCATCGCTACAGTGGGGCTACAGAGTTAGTCACCTTTATCGATAACCACGATATGCCCCGGTTCCAATCGCTGAATCCCGATCCAGCGATGTTAAAGGTGGCGATCGCCCTGATTATGACATCTCGCGGTATTCCCTGTATATATTACGGCACAGAACAGTATCTACACAACGACACTGACGGCGGTAACGATCCATATAATCGCCCGATGATGGAAAGTTGGGATACAGATACAGAGGTATATCGCTACATCAGGTTATTGTCTGGCTTACGGCGACTCAATCCCGCAGTCTCAATGGGTAGCCACTGGCAAAAATACTTAACAGCAGACGTTTATTGTTACGTCCGCCGCTATCGGGATTCACTGTGTTTTGTAGCTTTAAACCGGGGAGGAGAAGTTACTTTACCAGAAGTAGACACAGAATTACCTGATGGCGAACATACTTGCGTCGTGACTCGCAACAAGTATGAGGTAAAAGACGGTAAAATTTACGACTTAGTACTCCAAGAACGGGGAGTGATTGTTTTCAGCCACGTTGGAGAACGGATTAAAGCGCAAACCATAGTCCGCGTGCAGCTCAATGGCGTGCAAACTCAACCTGGTGAAACCATTGTTGTGACTGGAGACTGCCCAGAGTTAGGCAACTGGGATATTAGCAAAGCCTATCCCTTAGAATACATCAATACCAATACTTGGTTTGCGGAGATTCCCTTTAATGAGAGTGCAGGTAAGTTGATTGCTTATAAATATGCTATGTGGCGGGAAGGGCAATCGCCTCTCCGGGAAAACCTCGTTAACCGCCGCTGGGTGATTGCCAAAGAAGGCACTGTTAAATGGCGTGATACCTGGGCTTCTGGACGGGAATCGTAGAATTGGGACTGGGGTATGGGGGACTGGGGAAGAGGTGTGGGAGGTGTGAGAGGTGTGAGAGGAAGGGGAGGAAGCATAAATTCTCTTTCCCCCCACACTCCCCACACCCCCTCATCTCCCTCATGTCCCTCATCCCCCTCATCTCCCTCATCTCCCTACTCAGCACTAAATTATGAGACCAAAATTTTTGCGTCTGTACTTGTTAAACTAAAGAACAAACCTCACAAATGGTCTTGAACCGGAAGCTTAATATTTTGCTACGAATTATGAATTTAAAATGACTGGTGTAAAATTGTCATCTGTGGCTTAATTTCTTTAGACACAGATTTTACTGCTACCAGGGTAATCACGATGACAAATAGACCTCCTTCCGAACCTGAGTCATCCCAAAGAACTGCCCTTGGCTTTGATGAATTTATAGCCATTCTGGTTGCTTTCACCACTATCGGAGCAATTCTTTTTTGGTCACTGTCCCGCAGAGATTCTAGTTGGAATTTCAACAGTTTGCTGTCACCTTCCTCCACTTCGTCTGGTAGCGCTTACCCGGATCAAGTATTACCCTCCCCTACTCCCAAAGTAGAACCAAATACATTCCCCAAATTCGACTCATCTCAATCTGAAGCTGTTGAACCCAAGACACCTTCACTGCCCGCTAATACTGTAACTCCTTCCCCTGAAGTGTTACCACCTGCTAAAATAACCCCGACTCAATCCCCACAACCACAGATACCTGTATCCTCTTCATTAGGGCTTGAGCCATCAATTACATCATCAGCGTTGCCTTTAGTAACTCCAGCAAAACAAAAATCGGTTATTCCGCCGCCAATTGCATTTAACGATGTGCCTAATAACTTCTGGGGTCGGCGTTTTATAGATGTTCTTTCTTCTCGTGGTATTCTCAAAGGATTTCCGGATTATTCTTTTAGACCAAATCAACCTGTAAACCGCGCTGAATTTGCTGCCATACTGGAAAAAGCTTTTGACCAAGAACTGTCTAAGAGTGCGATCGGATTTCAAGATGTACCCGCAAAATTCTGGGCAAATCCAGCAATTAACCAAGCCATCAGTAGCGGATTTCTCAAAGGCTACCCGAAAAATAACTTCAAGCCACAAGAAAATATTTCACGAGTACAAGTTTTAGTTGCCCTTGCTAGTGGGTTGAATTTGAAAACACCTACTTCGCCGAATCAGATTTTAAGTATTTATCAAGATGCTAAAGATATTCCCGCTTATGCTACCAGTAGAATAGCTGCTGCTACAGCCAATGGACTTGTAGTTAACTATCCAAACCCCCAAATTCTTGCTCCTAATAAAGTAGCAACTCGTGCTGAAGTGGCGGCGATGATTCATCAAGCTTTAGTCAAACAAGGTAAATTAAAAGGAATTTCATCTGAGAACATTGTGCGTAGGCGTAGCCCAACCCAAACATCGCCAAATATATCTCCAGAACCTTCGCGGACTCGAAAACAAAACCCAAAGGTTAACTTATCAGCAGGTGGTTCATCTCAATAAACTACCATTTTGGATTTTAGGTTTGAGATTTTGACTGGGCAAAGTCAAAATAATTCGTAATTGATAATTCGTCATTATAAGCTATTGAAAGCCACAGAACCCCGATTTATTTGAGAAATCGGGGTTCTTGTTATTTACGAATGATTGAGGATAGCCAAGTTTTTGCTGTAATATTCAGTTTTTGCATAGATGCTGATAATACTATCACCAACTGCAAAAAATGTACCTTGTTGCTCATTTTTAGAAAATTGTAAATTCGGATATTTGGTAGCAGCTTCTTGAGCAGTCATGGCTTTTGCTTGCATTTTTTCTGGCAATACTCCAGTACAACCAATATAAAATACCAAGGGAGAAATCTTGTCTTGGTAAATTTTTTCTGCATATTGCTCTAACTTGGCATTTGCAACGGTTAATGCTGTAACCATTTCTTCTTTATTGATTTGCTTGCTAGCTTGTTTATCCTGCAATAACTGTGCCAAACTATCAGCACCAACTTTTGTGAGAATATCTACAACTACGCCATTCTGCTCAAGCCCAAGAAAATCATCAAAAATTGGTTTCATCAACTCGTCAACTTTTGTAATTTTGGTGCGTGATGACAGTAACCTCTCCCTAACAGCAAGATTCTCATTAAACGCCATCTCAAAACTCGCCTTGGCGATAATCTCTCCAGTATCTTTATCATAAAGACGATACATTCTGTTGAGAAATTTGTTAGCAGAAGGAAACTTGCTAAAGTTCAGAATATCTTGACTGCCAATATCAATTTTATAGCTCAATCTTGATTCCAGAGTACCATTAACTAGAGCTTCATGAATGTCTGTGTATTCATTAGTTGTTGGAAAATTGATGTAAATATTCTTGGATAAATAGTGCTTTTTAAATTCATCTACTTGTTCTGGTACAAATACATCTGACTCCTTTTTCAAATGAGCAGAAATAATACTAATAAGTACTTTAATTTCTGCAAGTTGATTAAATAGTCCATCAATGCTGCTGTAATGACTATCAGCAGCTACAAGTGGCAAGTTATCTAGCTGGATGGTATATTCAGCACGAAAGTCAAAATCTTTGGCATCCAACACACCTTTTTCTTTAAGCAAGTCAAAAGCTTTTTTACTACTAATTTTGACTTGTAAGGATTTAACGTTGATTTTGCCGTCACTGACAATGGTGTAATTGTTAAAGCTATTGAGGTCATTGACTAGCAAACCTGCTACTTCCAGAGTGGGGGTTTGGTCTGCTAATTTGGCAAGTTTGACTTTGCGTTTAATCAGCATGTTGATGGTAGCGGTATTGCGATTAAAGTGAAATTCGCCCATGCCAACATACTCAGCATTGTCTATATTTTCAGTTTGTAACCAAGGTTGGAGCAGTTCTCCGTTTTCGTCTCTGACGCCTTTTACACGCTTGATACTTGTTCTTTGATAATGTTCTTGCAGGTGCTTGATGTTGACGATGATATGATTGCGATATTGTGCAAAAATTTCGATGAGTTCTACAAGAGTTGTTTTATTATTTGTCATATTTCCACCTTCTATATAAAGGTCAAGAAGCTGCTGAACCGTGGAAAATTGAAAAGTATGAAAATTTCACGCAGAGACGCAGAGTCGCAGAGAGAAAGATTGAGTTTTCTCTCTTTTGTAAAAGAGTTTGAAAATATTTATGCTGGAATTTAGCAATGGCGGATATTCATATTTATATAGTACACTTGTATTATATAAATGTCAAGTTGGGTAGGTCTAGTCCATCGTAGACATTGCCCTGCTTAGGCTCCGGGTTTGAAATAATCGAAGAGGCGATCGCCTGAATCAGCGCGAATTAATGCTACAACTACATCTGGTAAGGCAGCTAAACTGGGATAAACTAAATAACGCGGTTCCCAGCGGGGGTGAAACTTTTCTTTGTAGGCGTGTAATCCCTGGAAGTTGTAGAAGCGATTTAAATGCTCGTAAAGATAGTGCAATACTTTTTCTAAACGCCGTGATTCTGGATTATCTCCAACTCCAGCTAAAGCAGAAAGACCAAAATTAAAGCTATCGTAACCATATTCTTTAAAATGCTGGAGCAGGGAAATAAATAAAAAGTCCATTATCCCATTTTCAAGAGACGCTCGGTGTCGCATCATATCAATAGTTGCTTCGTTGAGTTGATACTCAGGGATAATATTAGCAAAAGCACCGATCTGACCTTCGGGACTATGCACTACAACAAGCTCGCACTCTCGCAGATATGCTTCATCATACCAACCTAAAGAAAAGTGTTTTTCTGAACCTTCTACCATCTTTAGCCATTCATCACTCACAGGTTTGAGTAAGTGCAATAAATCATTGTCAATTGGTGGTTGATAAAAGTTAATTCGGTATCCTAATTTTGTTAAACGATTGATTGATGGTCTAAAGTTTTTACCAGCTTTACCTTGTAATGTAAAATTTTTCAAATCAACGATCGCTTCTTCTCCAATCTTCAGTACCTGAAATCCTAACGATTTGTAAAGTTCAACATCATCGGGTAAAGTTTGGTAAAAGGCAGGATACCAATCATTGCGTTGACAAAACTGCCAGAAAGCAACAATTGTCTCCTTGCGGTCTTCAATCGGGCCTATGGGATCTCCTAAGGCGATCGCACCTCGTCCTTTGGGAACATAAGCAATTACACTCTTACCAGCGGGACTGAAATAATAACTTTTATCATTTAAAAGTGTCAAAGCTGCTAAAGAAGAACATCCATATTGCTCGACAATTTCTTTAGCTTTTTGTTGCTCATTTGGAGTTACTAAATTACGCCAAAACACAGGTTGCAACAGCATGAACACAGCATATGTAATAGTAACTGCTGCAATAATATAGATAGAATTAGCAAAAAAATCACCAAATCGACTCTTTGGTTGCAGTCCCCAATTATCCTCGGTGAAGAACATCGCTAAAGTCTGAAGTACAGCTTCACGCCAATTGAAATTTTCGGAAAATTTGCCGTCTAACAAGTAAAATCCAATAGTTCCGTATGCCAAGATAAATAATAAAGCTCCGATAAGTACTCGCACTCCCCGTGCAATGGAAGGACGGTCTGATTGCGCTGTAAAAATATGGCGCATCAGAATTAATTGCATTAGCAAAACTCCAGATAAAAGACTTTCTTCATAGTCTAATCCCTTCAGCAAGTGGCTAAAAATAGAAATTACTAAGAGACTAATAGTAAGTAACCAAGCTATTTTTTTTCTGCGTAATAAATTAGTAGCAAGCGTGAGTAAAACAAACCCAGTTAGCGCTGCAAAAATATGACCGCTAGCACGAATTTCAAATGGTAAAAATTCCTTTAACCAGTGATTTCGCCCGTATAAATTAGGTGTCACCGCTGATAATAAATTTACTACTCCGACTAAACCAGTAAGGAACGCTGCACTCCAAAGTCCAATTTGAGTTTTTAAATTATTTGTCATTTTTTATCATTTGTCATTGGTCATTATTGGTCATTGGTAATTAATTTTGGTGTTAAAGAATGTTTGAAAAGTCATGATTGATGTATCAAATATTTTTTACCCCATCCTAACCCTCCTCGTATGTATTGGGTAAGGAACCGGATTTTTCTTGTTTCCCCCCTTTACAAGGGGGGATTAAGGGGGGTAATAACGCAATTAAAATCACAGCCAATCTCTTTTCAAACAACCTCTTAAAACTCCAAACTCCAAACTCTTAACTCCTAACTCCTAACTCCTAACTCCTAACTCCTAACTCCTAACTCTTTAAACTGTTCTCCTACATAGGAGAGGGAATCTTTGAGATGTTTGTGGAAGTAGTTCCAGCCAATATTGGCACCAGATAAACCATGACCGCCAGGAAAAGCATAAAATACATGAACAATGCCTAATTTATTTAAGGTTTCGTTGAAGGCTTTGGTGGAAGCTAGTAAATTAATATCGTTCAGACCTGCATCTAGGTAAACACGCAATTGCTTTCTGTCTTCAGGTGATAGCTGTTGCACAATTTCTTGAGGACTATTTTGTGAACCGCTGCTATCAGTAAAGTAACCGCTATGGCTAAACAAAATATGGAAGTTGTTGAGATAGCGTAACCCGATATTAAAAGCTCCCCATCCCCCAGAAGATAGACCTCCCAGCGCCCAAAATTCTGGTTGTTGTAAAGTGCGGTAGCGTGACTTGACAACTTGCACTAATTCCGAACCAATTAAAGTCCCGACTTTGCCATTCGGCCCATCAAAATAATCAGGATCGTACAAAGGACTAGAACCGCGATTATCATTACCATCAGGTGTAATTATAATCGATGGCGGTAATTTTTTATTTTGATAAAGTTCATGCAACACATCTAAAACTGCATATTTATCAACAAAAGCGCGAGCATTATCATGTCCTCCATGTAATAAAAATATCACGGGGTAGCGCTTTTGCTGGTTTTTGTTATAGTCAGGAGGCAAAATCACGCCATAGCTGCGGATTGCATTCATCGCTTGAGAGTTGAAGCTTGCTAATTGAAACTTTAGCCCAGTATTTACTTGTTTTTGGGGTGGGTCTAGTTGCGGCGCACCTAAGATAAATACATAATAATAACCAGCAGTGGTGAGGAGTGCGATCGCTCCTACTAAACTCATTAAAAATTTAGAAATCTTCATATACTTTTAGGGGTAAAAAATTCACCTCCATTAGAACTTAAGGCATTGCTGAATATGAATATCAAATTGAAAAATCAACTCTTCTCAACTCTTACTCTCTGCGACTCTGCGCCTCTGCGTGATACAAAAAAATATTTATCCAACAGGTCTACTATTTTTCTTCAGAATTCTGACTCCTAAATTTTGAATTCTCCTTTATGCTATTTTTTGAGATTAAAACTTTGACGATCGGTCTTATGTGCTATCTCCGCTATTTTGAATTGTTCGCCCACAAATGTCAAAGAATCGGCTAAATGTTCCCGCCAATATTGCCAAGTATGACTGCCAGGAAACTGACGAAATAGATAATAAATTTTTAGTTTATTCAGGACTTTAGTAAATTGTTCGGCTTCGTCGATTTCTTCAGTATCCGATCTCCCAGAATCAAGGTAGATTCTCAACCGTTTTTGGGCTTGTAGAGGAATAGTTTTGATATAAATTATTGGGCTATTTCTTGGCCCGCTTTTATCTTCAAAATAACCACTATGACTAAATAAAATTGAAAACCGATCCAAATTGTGTAATCCCACATTAACTGCACCCCAGCCGCCAGAAGATAAACCACCTATTGCCCAAAAATCTGGATTTTTTAGTGTACGATAACGGCTTTGTACAACTTTTACTAATTCATCCCCCACGGCTGTGGAGACATTACCGTTAGGACCATCGATATATTCAGGGTCACGGTAAGGACTAGAGCCGCGTTTGTCATTCCCATCTGGTGTAATAATGATGCTGGGCGGCAACTTACCTGTAATATAAAGTTGTTTGAGAGTTTTGAGAGCTTGTCCCTTATCTTGACTAAACCAAGCAGTGGGATCGCCATGGCCACCGTGAAGAAGAAAGATTACAGGATAGCTTCGTTTTGGGTTTTGCTCATAATCAGGGGGTAAAGAAACGCCGTAGGTACGACTTGCGCCCATAACTTGACTATTGTAAGTTTCAATCTTATAGCTGAGGGGAGTAGCTAAGTCGCTAGCGTTAGGCTGGGATGGAAGAGGGGAAGGTGTTGTTTGTAAGCCCTGCTGTTGCGGTGGTTTTGCGACAACACTTTGGGAGAAATGACAGCCAACTAGGGTAAATGCTGAAATCAGCAAGAAAATTTTCGATTTTTTGTAGTTCATCTTTAAAGGGCATTGGTCAATTTATGCTAGCAACCAAAAGTTTACGCAAGTAATTTGTCAATGCTGTGTCAAGACGATGGAAACTTTACGACTGCTTGTAAATTAAAAATTAATACAGTTCAGATAAACCCAAAACCCTCATGTAGAGACGCGATTTATCGCATCTGATTTAGAGCAATTATCCACACAAATAACCTTTAACCGAACCGTATTGAGTTAAAAATCGAGAATTAGGGACTTCCAGAAAATAAATTATCCCAAATTATTTGTACATTTGTAGGGGCGCACAGCAGTGCTACCCTACTATGGAATATTTTTTTCGTTGGAAGTCCCTTAGGATAAGTTTCTTCGCAATGGTAAAAAAGCTGCGACTTAATTTCAGTTCTTTTTTTGGCTTGTTGCTGCTGGTGCTTTCTTTGTGGGCGATCGCTCACGAATTGCATGAGTATAATTATCGTGATATCCTCAACTCACTAGTAGCAATTCCCAAAAGTCGCTTAAGCTGGGCAATTTGGCTGACAGCTTTGGGCTATTTAGTGATGATTGGCTATGATATTTTGGGTTTTAACTACATTAATCGTTCCCTAAGCTGGAACAAGATAGCTTTCACTAACTTTATTAGCTCTACATTTAGCAATACAATAGGTTTTGCTTTGCTGACTGGTAGTGCTATCCGTTATCGATTTTATGCTAATTGGGGAGTGTCAGCAGTGGCGATCGCTCAAGTTATTGCTTTTGCTAATTTCACCTTTTGGCTGGGGATGTTTGCCATTGCAGGATTAATATTTATTACCAACCCTTTGACAATTCCCCCACAACTACATTTGCCTTTTGCAACAGTACGTCCCATCGGTGTGATTTTTCTGTTGTTGGTTGCTATATATGTGTTGGGAAGTATTTTAATTAAACAACCATTAATTATTCGTCAGCAAGAATTTCGTTTTCCTTCCTTACCAATATCCTTAGCTCAAATTGCCATTTCTAGCCTTGATTGGATTCTGGCTGCTGCGGTTCTTTTTGCAGTGCTTCCTAGTAATACAGCTTTGTCTTTTCTTGATTTTTTAGGAATTTATTTGTTAGGAATGTTTGCAGGTGTAGTTAGTAATATTCCTGGCGGTTTGGGTGTCTTTGAAACTGTGGTGTTGCTGTTTCTCTCATCAAAAATTTCGGCAGCGGCAGTTTTGGGTTCACTGTTAGCTTATCGCGGTGTATACTATTTTTTACCTTTGCTGGTTGCGGCAGGTTTGTTAGGGATATATGAGATTAAGTTCGGAAGGAATAAGATTTTTTAAACGCAAAGGTACGCAGAGTTAAGCGCAGAGGTACGCAGCGAAAAGTTTGAGCGCTGGCTTCCGGCGATCGAAGCTTTTCAAGACAGAGGTTTTTAGCAATATCTTCACAAACTGCGGCGTAAATTCCTAAGTTTTGCTGAGGCGATCGCCAATTTAATCCTACAACAATAGTGACAGATAGTTCCAAATTTTGATGAGATTTAGAGAAATCATCAAAATTAGGTTTTAATGATTGAGTAGAGAGAAAATAATGAAAAATAAACTATTGTTTGCTGGCGTTTTTATCGCAACTTGGGTAGGAGCATTAATCCCCAGCGCTTTTGCTGCTTCACCTTGTTCTGTGGGACAAAAAGCAGAAGTTCTTTGGAAAGATACATGGTATCCAGCAACAGTTTTAGATGTTAATGACGATCGGTGCTATATTACCTACGATGGTTATGATAGTTCTTGGAATGAATGGGTTGATTCTTCACGCTTTCGGGCAGCATTTGCAGTTGGAGATGCGGTGCGAATTCTCTGGAAGGGTAAATGGTATGAAGGGCGAGTTTTAGATGTGAGTGATAATCTTTATAAAATTACTTATGATGGCTACGATGATTCTTGGGATGAGTGGGTTGAACCTGCACGGTTAAGCAGATAGGGAATACAACAGAAGTCACAAATCAGAAGTCAGAATTCAGAAGTCAGAATTCAGGAGTAAAACAGCCTTCATATTTGGCTACCAAAGCTAGATTCTGTACTTCACTCAGTTGCAAACTGCTGTATTTAACTTTTATAAATTGCGAGGGACGATTTCACCTGTGGGAGTCGTCCCTTAAATTGTTTATGAAAACACAATTTAGGAGTCAGGAACAAAGCCGGATGCTCTTGATTCTGACTCCTGAATTCTGACTCCTGAATTCTTCTTCAACATTTCTTCTGTTATTTGTTCTTTATTACCTGTTTAGAGACTGTTAGACTGAGAACCATAAGTAAAATTTCGTATATTTTGGCTAATTTATGGAGCGAGTATCACTGACAGCAGCTGCGATCGCCTCCCCCCAAATCAAGAATAAGCTAGTTTTGTGCAAAGCGTACCGCGATGAAACTGAAAAGTGCGTTAGCGAAGCTCACCGAAGGTATCGGCTAAACTAAAATTCATATTCGATTAACTCAAAATAGCTGATTGCTTTCTCAAAATGACATTTGACTTTCTCAAAATGAGCTTTTACTTTCTCAAACCCCAGTTTGCTTTCTCATTTTAGTGTTTTCCGCAAGTAAAATCAGCTTTTACTTTCTCAAACCCCAGTTTGCTTTCTCATTTTAGTGTTTTCCGCAAGCAAAAGCAGCTTTTACTTACTCAAACCCCAGTTTGCTTTCTCATTTTAGTGTTTTCCGCAAGTAAAATCAGCTTTTACTTTCTCAAACCCCAGTTTGCTTTCTCATTTAAGTAATTCACGCATTCATTTTGGTATACCATTGAGCCGAAAGCTGGCATAGGCGAGCTTTTCGGAGACATCGCTCTAGAAAAGAAGTGTAAATCAACTGGCGATCGCTCTTATATGGTTGTGAATGATGGAGAGCGATACCTGCATTTTAAGATGAGCATTACTCAAGCAAATCAAATCCCTTTTCGTTTCTCAATTTTCTGTCAAAAGTCGCTATTGAACTACAACCACAATATTGAGCGATCGCACCAATTAAATAATCAGAAAAATCTGCATTTCCCTGCTTAAATCTTTGTAATGCTTGATAGACTAAAGAGCGATTTTCTAACTCAAACACCGAACATTGCAGCATCAATTCTATAGTGTTGCTAATTTCTTTCCTACTAAATTGATAAGGGTTTCCCCGCAAAACCCAAACTAACTCACAGAGAACTATATTAGCAACAAAACATTGCTCTCCCCTTTCTATGATTTCAGCAGCTTGCATCCACTGGTTTTCATCATCTTTTGTCAGGTAGCGCACCAAAATATTTGTATCAAGTCCAATCACTTGAGCCTTCTTGAATTGCCGCTTCCATTTCTTCTAAAGTTGCGCTTTTCATCCCCGGACGGTGTAAAATTCCCGATAAACTTTGGATAGGGACATTCAGGGGAATTAGTTTGACTGTTCCATTTTCATCAATGACAAAATCAACCTTACTACCTGTATCAAGGTTAAGATAATCCCTAATTTCTTTAGGAATAGTTACTTGTCCTTTGGTGGTGATGGTCGCACTAGCCATTATCCACGTTCCTTACATAAGTTCCTTACTTGATTATAAAGTATACTTGCCATCAATAAATATTGCTCAAACCTTGAAGTTTGAAATATGATAGCCCAACAAAACTACCTTACCCCTCAAGAGTACCTCCAACTAGAGGAACAAAACCCTGTCAAACATGAATACATCGACGGTTACATCTATGCAATGGCTGGAGCGCTCGATCCACACGTTACCATTGCGGGAAACCTGTTTGCTCTCCTCCGTAATCATGTACGCGGTTCTGGTTGTCGTGTTTACATTGCCGACATGAAAGCCCGAATTGAATCTCTGAATCGCTTTTATTATCCTGATGTCATGGTTACTTGCGATGGACGAGACCAAGAAACACCAGCTTATAAAAGATTTCCTTGTTTAATTGTCGAAGTTTTATCTAATTTTACCGAAGCCTTTGACCGCGGCGACAAGTTTGCCGACTATCAAACACTGGAAAGTCTGCAAGAAGATGTTTTAATTAATACAAAACGTCAGCGAGTCGAGTGTTTTCGCCGCAACGATGAAGGATTGTGGGTTTTGCAATCCTACACAGCAGAAGACAAATCATTTCGACTCAACAGCGTGGATTTTCAGGAAACAATGGCAGCACTTTACGAAGATGTCGTTTTTGAATAATCAACTTCTGCTCTAAATACTTGTAAACTAAATATCTATTAATACCTTCAACGCTTCCTAACCCGGCGGGGGCATTGAGCAAAACAGACACAATTGATTGACTAAAAGTTATGGCGCTCATAGTTCAGAAATTCGGTGGTACATCTGTCGGTTCAGTCGAACGCATTCAAGCTGTTGCAGTGCGCGTCTGCAAAACTGTCAAAGCTGGAAACTCTGTAGTTGTAGTGGTTTCGGCAATGGGCAAAACCACTGATGGACTCGTAAAACTAGCTAATGAGATTTCGCCAAATCCTAGCCGCCGGGAAATGGATATGCTACTTTCCACCGGCGAACAAGTCACCATTGCTTTACTCAGTATGGCGTTGCAGGAACTCGGACAACCAGCAATTTCCATGACTGGCGCTCAGGTAGGAATTGTTACCGAAGCAGAACACAGCCGCGCTCGGATTTTGCATATTGAAACTACTCGCCTAACTCGCCACATCAAAGCAGGTAAAGTAGTTGTAGTAGCTGGTTTTCAAGGCATATCCAGCGCTGGAGAAATGGAAATTACGACTTTGGGGCGTGGTGGTTCTGACACTTCAGCAGTAGCTCTAGCAGCAGCATTACAAGCAAATTTTTGTGAAATTTATACAGACGTTCCAGGGATTTTAACTACAGACCCCCGCTTGGTTCCCGAAGCTCAGTTGATGGATGCCATCACCTGCAATGAAATGCTAGAACTAGCTAGCTTGGGGGCAAAAGTGTTGCATCCGCGAGCTGTGGAAATTGCTCGTAATTACGGTGTTCCCCTTGTAGTCAGATCTAGCTGGACAGATCAGCCAGGTACTTGGGTGACATCAGCTAAACCCCAAGGGCGATCGCTCATCAATCTCGAAATTGCCCGTCCAGTAGATCATGTAGAATTTGACACAGACCAAGCAAAGGTTGCTTTGTTGCGCGTACCCGATAAACCAGGTGTAGCAGCAAGGTTATTTAGCGAAATTGCTCGCCAAAAAGTAGATGTAGATTTGATTATTCAGTCAATTCACGAAGGTAATAGTAATGACATTGCATTTACCGTGACCACACCGATTTTAAAACGAGCCGAAGCAGTAGCAGCAGCGATCGCCCCAGCCCTGAGGAATCCATCCAACCCCAAATCTGACGAAGCTGAGGTAATGGTAGAACGTAACATTGCCAAAGTCAGCATCGCAGGCGCAGGTATGATTGGGCGTCCCGGTGTAGCTGCCAAGATGTTCGCCACCTTAGCCGAAGCTGGCGTGAATATTCAAATGATTTCCACCAGCGAAGTCAAAGTAAGTTGTGTAGTCGATGCAGGAGAATGCGATCGCGCCGTTACTGCACTTCGTAGCGCCTTTGAGATTGAAGCAGGAGAAGCAAAAAGAGATGAGGGAGATGAGGAAGCAAGGGGAGATGAGGGAGTAGGAAGAGACAAATTAATTCTCTTATCCCCCTCATCCCCCTCATCCCCCCATCACCCTCCCGTTCGCGGCGTCGCCTTGGACTTAAACCAAGCGCGTCTTGCTATTCGCCAATTACCAGATCGTCCAGGAATGGCGGCAAAGTTGTTTGGATTATTAGCGCAGCACAACATCAGCGTTGATATGATTATTCAATCTCAGCGTTGTCGGGTAATTGATGGTGTTCCCCGGCGGGATATTGCTTTTACAGTTTCGCGGATCGATGGAGAAAATGCAAAAAAACTGCTCACTCAAGTAGCAGCAGAATTGGGATGGGGTGAAGTTGTTTTAGATAGTGCGATCGCTAAAGTGAGTATTGTCGGTACAGGTATGGTAGGACAACCAGGCGTTGCCGCTAAAATGTTTGAAGCCTTAGCCCAACAACAAATCAATATTCAAATGATTGCCACTTCAGAAATCAAAATTAGCTGTGTCGTGGCACAAGATCGAGGTGTTAAAGCTTTACAAGCTATTCATAACGCCTTTGGACTGGCTGGTAGTGAGAAATTTGTTGTCCCAGCGTAATCAATGCCAAGTCTTCAACTGCACACACAGCAGAATTGAGAATTCTGAAGTAATATCAAGTTCGCTTAGGGGCTTCCAAAAAATAAATCATTCCAAATTATTTGTACATTTCCAGGGAAGCACAGTTGTCATTGGTGTCAACTTAAGCTGCAAATAGCTTCACTGTTGGCTTTATAACCCGCCAAGAAATAAATTTCTTGGCTTTTAGCTCAAGTCTACTAAAGTAGACTAAAAATTTTTGGAGATATTTTAGTCATCTGAAGATGACTTTTGCTATGAGCAAGG
Organism: Nostoc calcicola FACHB-3891; assembly: GCF_014697355.1. Taxonomy (GTDB): domain Bacteria; phylum Cyanobacteriota; class Cyanobacteriia; order Cyanobacteriales; family Nostocaceae; genus Nostoc; species Nostoc calcicola. Next base: position 134,759 of record NZ_JACJRQ010000022.1, read on the forward strand.
AACTTCAGTTCCTTGCGGGACATAAGTAAGTCGGTGCAATAAAACCAAACTGTGTAAAGAAAAGTAAATCAGGCTTAAACTCTTTCTCCCCCTGCTCCCTGCCCCCTGCCCCCTCCCCCCAGCAAGAACTGCGTTACCCCAACAATAATTATTTACGCCAACCTACTTAAGTTTCACGTTAAGTTGACACCAATGACAGCTATGCTACCCTAAGATGGGATATTTTTTTCATTGGAAGTCCCTTAATCGACGTTATATAAAACTTACTCAATTAGCAATCAATCTACTTTTTCTACAACGCCTATTTATTTTTGACATGCCATTTTTCTATCATGGCTATTAGTTCCGAAATTTCCCGTTCACCACGCCAAACTAAATCAAGCTTTTTAAGTTGTTCAAGGTTAATACCACCGTCTTCATCAGTAATTTGATGATATTTTGTATCTCCCATTGCTGCTAATAAATCTTTAAAAATAATCAGCTCATCAAACTGAGGATTTTCCTCTGGATCGTTGAGGATTAACATTGCTCGTTCTTCGGGTAATCCTTGGAGAATACTCACAAGAAATCGTGTAGGAAAGTCTGCATCCTGAAGTTGAGGATGACGCGACACTAACCCAGCCACTAGTACTCCCAGATAAGCCGCTGCTTGAGAATTACTGAATACCTGCATCTTTTGGATGGCAATTTCAGTCAAATTGCTAAAAAACGCACACCCCAACTGCTGTTCAATAGCAATAACTCGATCTTCGACTAACAAGGGTTCTAACTGTGCTTCAAATAAGGACTTACGTTCCTGTGGCACTTGGCACAGTAAGATTTCCTTGGCGCGATCGCCTATAATAAGTCTGCCATCAGATCCAAAGCTGAAATCTTTGCCCGGTTCTAAACCACCGCTTAAAAGTATTTGAAAAACGTTACTTTGGGCTTTTTCCTCCATCTGTTCATATTGCGCTTGCCCAAGAAAAATTCGACAAAACCAACGATGGCTGTCAGAGTCGCATTCTGGCATTACCTCGTTAACAATCAAATTAGTTAACTTTTCTGTTCCTACAACTGTTTGCCACTGTGTAATTAGGCTAGTAATAGCAGCTATGTCACGATAACTCAGCGCCTTGAGCAATTGACGCTTTATAGTAGCTAATCTATCTTTATTTTGACCAAATTTGTTGATTTTCAATCTTTTATATGGAGTTATGGATAATTCAATTCGCCATTTAAGTAAGTTGCCACAATCAAAGTATGTAAAGAAAAATGAACTAAATTAAAACCCTCTTCCCCCCTGCTTCCTAGCTTTTGCCCGAACTCAACGAGAATACTCATACCGACCTACTTATTACCGCACTTCCAGATCGGATGTCATGAGTGTGAATGCTGAAGAATCAACATTAAAGTAACCCCTTTATATCTTTACTTATTGTTCATAGTTTAGTTTAATGTAAAAATGTTACTTAAATTTGGTGATATACAACAGTAAATAATGTTTAATAGTTTTTTGAGAGATAAAAATAAAATTAGCAATATGTATTATTAGCGTAATATACAGAGCTTTACATGCCATTTTGGCATTAACCTTTTTTCTTTCGACAAATGTTTTATTTTAAAATAACCAGTAATAACACTTACACTGGAAGTAGGTCTGTGGGAATGAACAAAATTATGTTAAAAAATGTAAATAGACTTAAAACCCTTACCAATGGAGGATGAAAAATGAAAAAGCGCAAACTCTCTTACGTTCCTTAGGTGTCTAGTAGAGAGGTTTAGAAGCATCAGAACTTTGTAAGAGATGACAGCCCCCACTAGTTAGCTGTAATTGCGCCGACTTCCTTAATCAAATAATTAAATATAATATTATATTTGTATTGATGAACAGTCATTTTGGCGACAGAAGCTACCGAATACTAAAAGTTTTGAATGATCGGGAGAAAACGAAAACCCATCTAGTTGAAGATGCGAATCTTCCTGAGAGTAAATTTATCGTCAAGCAGTTACGTTATTCTAATAGCAATACCCAAAATTTAAGAATTTTATCCCGCTTGTTTAACGCCAAAGCAGCAATTTTACAAAAACTAGCCCAGGAACACGACCAAATCCAAAAACTGATTGCTTGTTTTGAAGAAAATGAAGAATTTTATATTATCAAAGAATTTATTCCTGGGTTGCCTTTAACTGATGAAATTTTACCAGGACAACCTCTAAAAGAAGACCAAGTAATTAGTCTTTTATCAGAAATCTTAGAAATTTTGGTATTTATACATAGCAATGGTGTGATTCATCAAAATATTAAACCAGCAAATATTATTCGCCGAGAATCAGATAAAAAGTTTGTTTTGGTTGACTTTAACACTGTGAATGAAGCCATCAATACTACCGTTGAAAATATTGAATATCTACCCGAAGAACAGATTAAGGGTAACCTGAAATACAACAGTGATATCTATGCGTTAGGTATAGTTGCGATCGCCGCACTTCTTGGTTTACCAACAAACGAAATATCTAAACTGCGGAGTCAGAAAAATCAGCTAACAGGTGAAATTATTTGGCAAAATAAAATTTTAAAATTTAACAAGAAACTAGTAAAAATTATTAATAAAATGGTACGCGTTGATTATCGAAAACGCTATCAGTATGCAACTGAAGTTTTAGACGATTTGAAAAAGTTGGCAAATATTGAATATCAACAGCAAAACCAGCATCAAAAACAATTATTCTTAATGATGACGGGGATAGCTAGTTGTGCCACACTTGGTGTTATGACGTGGTTTTTCCAGTTGCCAAAATCTGAAAGTAATCCTCAACAAAAATTATATCAAGAGGGAGTAAATAAATATGATGCAGGAAACTATGAAGCAGCAGTAAAAGATTTTAGTCAGTTGATTGAATTAGAGCCGCAAAATGCTTTGGCTTATAATAAGCGAGGCGATGCTTATTATCGGTTAGGAGACTATGAGCAAGCACAAGCAGACTCTAGTCAAGCAATTTTGCTCAATCCTCAAGATGCTAATGCGTATTATGACCGAGCATTTGCTTTGTATGAATTAGGCAACTATAAAGAAGCGATCGCAAACTATACCGAAGCGATTAAATTAAATTCTCAGGATGCATACGCTTATTATGGCAGGGGATTAGCCCGCGTTCAACTTAAAGATAATAAAGGGGCACTTGGAGATTTTACCAAAGCGATCGCCATCAAAGCTCAATATACCGAAGCCTACTTACAACGAGGTATTCTCCGCCGTCGCCTCAGACTCAGACAAGCAGCAATCCAAGATTTTGATACAATCATTAAGATTAATCCCAGTGATGCCAAAGCCTATTATCAAAGGGGTTTAACTCAAGTTATTAATAAGCAAAAAAATGCAGGCATTCAAGATTATTCAGATGCAATTAACATCAATCCCAAATATATAGAAGCTTATCTGAATCGTGGTGATGTTTACAGCGATTTAGGAAACAAAATAGAAGCTACTGAAGATTACAACAAAATTTTACAACTCGATCCAAAATTTATTGCTGCTTACATCCACAGAGGTATTCACCGCTTTTCTTTTGGAGATTATAAAGGCGCTATTCAAGATTACACCGAAGCACTAAAACTAGATCCTAATGATGCAGCGGCTTACAATAACCGTGGTAACGCTTATCTTGAACTGGGAAATAAGAAAGCTGCAAATCAGGATTATTCACAAGCGATCGCCATCGATCCTAACAATGCCTTAGCCTATTATAATCGGGGCGTAATTCGCGCCAAGCAGAAAAATAAACAAGGAGCGATCGCAGATTTCAAAAAAGCTGGAAAACTATTCCAACAGCAAGACGAAAAAGATAGTTATCAAGACGCCCAAAGGGAAATTGCAATTCTGCAAAACAAGTCAGCAGGAGCAAAAACTACTCGTCCCAAGTCTGGGAAAAGAGAAAAAAAAGTGAGTGGAGAGTAGGGCATTAGGCATGGGAAGAGGCAGGGGGCATAGGAGGTGTGGGAGGATGGGGAAGAAATCTTTCCCCCCTCTCTCCCCAAACTCCCTCATCCCCCTCATCCCCTTTTTGTTGACATTAGCAACCCCCTATATGGTATATTTCATGGCGTTATGCTAGGATATCTAGCCTAAAACCAAAGAGTTGCCAACCGATGAGTTTAGCTGTAATTAAGTTTTCTTCTGAAGAGTGCGGCATATGCCACAAAATGTCTTTTTATGACAAAAAGGTGGCTGAAGAACTGGGTTTAGAATTTATCGATGTCAAAATGCAGGATACAGCTGCTTACCGCAAGTATCGCAAGATTTTATTGACTCAGTATCCTGACAAATCAGAAATGGGATGGCCTACTTACATCGTTTGCAATTCTCCAGAAGGAGAATTTCAGATTGTGGGTGAGGTAAAAGGAGGTCATCCCAAAGGGGAATTTAGAAGCCGTCTCCAAGAGGTTCTAGATTCTACATCTAGTCAGAATTAATTACCTCAAAAGATTTAACCTCCAGGACAGGGCCAATCATGGCTGCTGTTAGAACATCTTCACGCACCTTTCCTTTAACCTTTGCTTTTTGTCCAGCTTTGAGTAAGTCTTTATCAGCCCCTCTGAGGATTTCGTAAGTAACGCCCTCTTCTGTAACTAATGCCCATGCGCCTGGACCAATGTCACGGTGTTGAACTGTACCTGTAAGTGTAATGCTCATAATATAGTGCTGAGTAATGAGTGGGGAGTAGGGAGTAGGGAGTAGGGAATAGGGAATTATAAGACTTCTTCCCTGATTCCCACTCCCCACTTCCCTTCTATGCTGCTTTTTCTTCGTTTTGCAATGCTAAACGAGCAAGTCCATAACAAAGTATGGCGTTGGCGACCAGGAACAGGCGTGCTAAGTTAACATTTCCAAATCCCCAAACTGCCGGATCGTAAATAGCACTTACTGCCAAGCAAGCTGCTACTCCTAGTGTTGAACCAATAGCAAACCATTTCCAACTAGGATGTCCTAACAGTAATGCCATTAACACAATGGGAATCAATACGCTGGCAAACAGAGGATTCAATGCATCAGTTCCCTGGAGAGTATTGCCGAGTTCGGGAATTGAACTGCCCAAAACCCTAAAAGGCCACTGGGGAAGATCAAAGATATAGATTCCCTTGAGGAAGAATAACCCAGAACTGCCAGCAATTAAACCACTAAATAAAGACCAACTCCAGGTGAAGGGGAAATAAACCCGTAAAAACCAAGCCAGCAAGTAAGAACCAATTACCATTAAAATCTTAGGCAACAGTGCTATTGCACCACCGTCAATCCAAAAACCGGGATTAAGATAACCGTTATCCCTTAACCACCGAAAGAAATCTTGGAAATTGATTTGCCCTTGAACAGCTAGTTTGACTGCTGCTTCTGCATTCAGATGTCCAGCGCCATAATAGTTCAAACCATCATCCTGGATAACTCTTGCCGACTGTTTGAGGATTTTTAAAATTTCATCTGGTTCTTTAATACCAGTAGCTTTGATTAATGCCGCAACACCAGCAACGTGGGGAGAGGCCATGCTTGTACCTTGGAAGCCAAGAAATACGCCTTCGCCTTTTTCATTGATAGTTTCTTGGAGAATTTTACCAGCTTCACTACCACCAGGAGCAGAGATATCGACCCCTGCACCAAAGTTGGAATAGGGCGCTTTTTCACCGTCTGGGCCGATTGCTGAAACGCCAATGACGTGAGGATAGCGGGCTGGATAGCTTGCCCCATTGGTGCTTTCATTGCCAGCTGCGGCAACGATGACTACACCTTTTCTATGGGCATAGTCGATCGCTTCTTTCATCAACTTGCTTTCACCACCACCGCCCAAACTCATATTAATCACATCTGCGCCTTTATCAGCAGCAAATTTAATGGCTTCGGCAATATCGGCTACGGTACCGCCACCATATGAATTCAGTACCTTCAGTGGCATCAAACTAGCTTCATAGGCAATTCCAGCTACACCATATTTGTTATTCGTAGCTTGGGCAATGGTTCCGGCAACGTGAGTGCCGTGACCGTTATCGTCTTTGGCTTCTTCTGTGTCGTTGACAAAATCATACCCTTTGGCGAATTTTGTCTCATACAAGTCCCGCACCTTAGTAACCCCAGTGTCAATTACCGCAACGGTGATGCCGCTGCCTTTGGTTTGAGTCCATGCGCTCTCAATGCCAATTGTGTGCAAGTTCCACTGCTTGCTGTAATATTGGTCATTGGGACCTGTTAAGGAGAGACTTACCTCATCATTTTCTTGGGGTCGCAAAAATTCTCCTAGCCAAGCAGCTTCACCTGGTTGTGGAATCTTTCTGTAGATATAATTTGGCTCAATAAATTCTGTAGCTTGGGCAAACTGAGATTTTTTCAGTTCTTGCAGTCGTTGGCGATCGCCCTTGATAATATATACATGGTCTTTTTCGGAAAACTTGTTGTCTAATTGGGGTGTAACGTTGTATTGTTTGGCGATCGCTTGTAGATTCTCTTGCACCACAGTTGATGGAATATCTTCCCGAAAATCAAGCAAAATCGTCTCAAACTCACCTTTAACTGCCAGCCCCTGGAAATTCAGGAAACCAAACACGGCAGCTAAGATCCCAATGACAAACAAGCACAATAATATAAGCTTTCTCATATTAACTCATCACCGCTTTTTGCCAGTTTGCTCACTACCATAACTTATCTTGATACCTTGTTGGTGGATTTTGCACTTTAGTTTACTTTCACTTCATAACTGGGGACTGTTGAAACGATGGAACATGGTCTTTTGTGGTTACCTCTCTTGGCAATGTTTTTCTGGCTAGCTTGGCAAGGCTCAAAGGAGTATCAAAAAGTCGAAGCTTATCGTGTCTGGGCAGAACAATTTGAACGGGCTAAGTATGATATTTATTCAGTAATTGGTCAAAAAGATAACTCGATAACCTGGGGTAAACCCACACCCCAAGGCCCGATTAAATTAGAAACATTTTCTTTAGCTAATGTTCAAGAAATATCTCTTTTGGTAGATGGCAAATCGGTAAATTTAGAAAATCCACCGGATAAAGGTCGTTCTATAGAATTAGAGTTTGTATTTTCCCAATCGGCTGACTCAGTGCGCGTTCCATTTACAGAAATTCCTTTAGCGGTAGAATGGACAAAGTATTTGCACTTAGCCTTGGAAAATTGGCGATCGCAACAAAATCAGTAGTTATTAATCAACGGGGTTTTAAACCCAAATTTTCGATAATAACTAAAAACTTTGCCATTAAATTGCAAAATCGTAGAGGCGCAATGTATTTATTGTGCCCCTACGCGTATGGTCTATTTAAGTGAAAACTGCATTGAAAGTGCATTCATGTTTGCATTAAACTCCCACTCTCAATTGAATAATTAACCACCTATGCTTGAATGATGAAATCCGAGGGTTTAAGAGTGGGGGCACCAGTGAGTTGTGCAAATTGACCACCACTGCCGAAACCAGCAGCGCTACCATTTTGGTTGTATAATAACTGCCCAGTCACAGGATCGTAGACGATGGCAGCATTACTAAGTGCGCCTAAAGTAGTGATTTGAAAATCACTGGCCTTACTAAAACCGGTTCCCGCAACAGAAGTAATGGCACTAAAGGTGGTCTTATCTAGGATAATCTTGTCGCCAGCAGAACCATTGAAGTCAGCGATGGTATCAATACCCAGAGCAGCGCTGCTAAAAACAGCATTCGTATCGAAGACGAAAGCATCAGCACCTGCACCACCGACGAGAATATCATTGCCTGCTCCACCGATGAGAGTATCATTGCCAGCACCGCCCCGTAACAAATCATTGCCACTCTTACCATTGATAGTATCATTACCTCCTTGACCATTAATCACGTCGTTGGAGTTGTCAAAACCTGTGATGTTATTGTTTAGGTCATTCAGGAAAGTAACAGTGTTTGTGTTGAAGATGCTAGTTTGAGTAGAGTTAGCATTAATCACATCAAAGCTATCGGTAACATCGGTTTCTCCATCAAATATGATATTACCGATGGCAGGTCTTGTTGTTGATGCGGCTACGTTTTCGAGGTTCTCTAACTTAAAGTTTTGCAGAGTGACTTTGGTATCAGCCACATCTTCAAAAGTAACTTCTAAACTGTCGCCATTTTGAGTTAATTCCAGATTTCTTACAGTTAAGCCAGCCCCAATAAATTGCAAGGTATCTATTTTGGCAATCACCGCAGCTGAAGGGTTTGAACTAGTACCTACACCACCAAAGTTCGTGATGATATCATTGCCATTGTCTAGCTGAGTAATAAAGGTATCATTACCATCTGTGCCATTGAAAACTTGAATTTTGGGTTTAACTGTGCCAGTAATGGCAAAGTCAAAGGGGCTTTCGTCAGTATCGTTGTTGCTTAAACTGAAGTTGCCACTATAAGTGCCAAGTGTAGTAGTGTTGAGTGCAACTGTGATGGTGGTCGAAGCATTAACAGCCAAACTAGTAGGCAAAGTTCCCACTAAACTAAAGCCGTCGGGAAGCTCAAGATTACTCAAGTTGAGTGCAGCTGTACCGATGTTCTGAATGGTAAACGTTTCGCTCAAAGTTTTACCGACAGTGGTGTTGCCAAAGTCAATGGTGGTCATACCATCTGTAATGTCAACAGTGCCATTGAGAACTTGAATTTCTGGAGTGGGAGCAGGTTTAACTGTGCCACTGATGGCAAAGTCAAAGGGGCTTTCGTCAGTATCGTTGTTGCT
>NZ_JACJRQ010000023.1 GCF_014697355.1 Nostoc calcicola FACHB-3891
AATATGGCGGTTTTCTACTCTTGATGCCAGGGTGAAACTGCAACATCTTTATCCAGTTTTTGAGGAGGAGGAATCCGTTAGTTCTAATGCAACATTTTAGCTGTGTCAGTCCACTACTTCAGATGCCTAAAATTAATCTCGCGTATTAGTTAGTAAATACGTCCTTCTCGACTCAGTTGTTCGTCATACTTGGCAATAACCCAAATTGCATGAATACTACCGGGAAGCCAACCGAGAAGTGTGAGCAAAATGTTAATAATCAATGTTGGACCAACTCCAACTGTCAAGAAAACGCCTAAAGGAGGCACTAGCAAACCTAGAAGATAACGAACTAATTTCATGATGTTATTACAAGTGTGTGAATTTGTTTACTTACATTCTCTGGAAGATACTGCATTAAGAAATCCATCTAATGAGTTATCTTAATTCTGATATTTGATTTGGAGTAGAAACGTGGAAAAATTAGAATTGGTGTTTCTACTCCGGCTAATACTTATCTAGAGGGTAATTCACCTTGGTTCTTTACACTTCCACTGCCGGTTAAAAGGTTTCTTTCAACAAAGTAGTTGTTAATCAAGGTGTTAGCAAAAGACAGAATTACAGGACCGAGAATAAAACCGATAAGTCCGTGAACTGAGAATCCAGGAACTAGCGCCGCTGCTAACCAGAAGCAAAAACCGTTGATGATGAGGGAAAATGCTCCAAATGTTAAAAAGTTGAGTGGTAGGGAAAGGGTAGAAAGAATCGGCTTAAGTGAACCGTTAATTAAACCAATTACGAAGGCGGCAATTAAAGCTGCGGGAAAATTAGCAATGTCAACATCTGGAACAATTATATCGACAATTAACAAGCTTAAAGCTGTAGCTAGGGCAGTTAAAAATGGCGTCAACATTGTTTTTACCTAATAAAGATTTTTTCTTTGAAACTTCTTATTTCATCTTCAACTAGGTGCTAGATTTTAACCTCTCTTGAAAGATAGAATTGATTTCTATCGTTAGGTCGAACATTGAAAAAACTATAGCGCCTCTCATATATATGTAACCTAACATGTAGGGGCGCACAGCTGTGCGCCCCTACTTTGTCTAATGTTTTTCAAGGAGTGTTAAATTTCTTGAACACACCTGAAAAATTTAAGATTTATTTAATATCACAAGCTAACAATCACTCAGATTTTCCCGACTCAGGTTTATAGTAAAGGGCTGATTTATATAAGACTTGTTCTTGATGGGTTTCTAAAATACAATCAGACAAGGGATAAGTTACACAAGTCACTACATAACCAGCCTGTATTTCACTGGGACGCAGAAATTTTTGCTCACTTTGATCTATTTCACCGCTGACAAGTTTGGCGATACAGGCAGAACATTCGCCTTGTTTGCACCCAGATGGGAGGCGGATATGAGCATCTTCCGCCATATCCAGAATATATTGATCGTCTGGTACTTGAATGGTGCAATCTAATCCCAGACTAGCATTGATGAGTCGCACTTGATAAACTGCCATCTGCTATTTCTAAATTATTGCTTAACTGCTTTCATGGACAAACTAATTCGCTTTAATTTCTCGTTGACTTCTAGTACCCGGACTTTGACAACTTGTCCTACCTTGACAATTTTCTGAGGATCATCTACGAATCTATCAGCAAGTTGGGAAATATGCACCAAACCATCTTGATGTACGCCGATATCCACAAATGCACCGAAGTTGGCGACATTAGTAATCATTCCCTCTAGTTCCATTCCTTCCTTTAAGTCGGTAATTTCTTTAATTCCTTCTTTGAAGGTGGCGTACTTAAACTCAGCACGGGGGTCTCTACCTGGTTTTTCGAGTTCGCTGAGGATGTCGCGCAGTGTTGGTTCGCCGACGGTATCGGTTACGTATTTTTTCAGATTGGTTTTTTTGAGTTTTTCGGCAATTTGCGTCACCTGATTTAATGGCACATTTAAATCAGATGCGATCGCTTCTACTACAGAATAACTCTCTGGATGCACTGCTGTGTTATCTAATGGGTTCTCACCACCGCGAATTCGCAGAAAACCCGCTGCTTGTTCAAAGGCTTTTGGCCCCAATTTGGGAACTTTCAACAGTTGGCGGCGATTTTTAAAGACTCCATTCTGGTTGCGATGGGCAACAATATTATTGGCGACTGTTGGAGTAATTCCAGAGACAGAAGTGAGAAGTTCTTTGGAGGCGGTGTTTAAGTCTACACCTACGTAATTAACGCAGCTTTCTACAGTTTCATCCAATTTCTTTTTCAACAACTTCTGATCGACATCGTGCTGATATTGTCCCACACCAATGGATTTAGGATCGATTTTCACCAGTTCCGCCAAGGGGTCTTGCAAACGCCGGCCGATACTAATTGCGCCACGCACGGTAACATCTAAGTCAGGAAACTCTTCCAACGCCACAATACTTGCAGAATATATAGATGCACCAGACTCGTTGACTATCACCTTAACTGGTTTGCGTTCTATGGTTTGTAAAACTTGTGAGACAAACTCCTCTGTCTCGCGGGACGCTGTACCGTTACCAATGGCGATTAACTCAATTTTGTACTTTTCAAGCAGATTTTTGATTGTTTGTGCAGCTTTGAGTCGTTGTTCAGTGGCTTGGTGGGGAAATACCGCTTGGTATTCCAAAAATTTCCCCGTTTGGTCGAGTACTACAACTTTACACCCAGTTCTAAATCCAGGGTCTATGGCTAGGGTTGGTTTCATCCCTGCTGGTGCAGATAACAGCAACTCCCGCAGATTTGCTTCAAATGTCTTGATTGATTCCATGTCTGCATAAACTTTTTTCTGGGAAATTACCTCCCCCATTAGAGAGACTTTCATTAAACGGTTGAATGCATCCTTCAACATCGCCTGATAAAAATCCCGAATTGTCCGGACTTTGGTTTTAATTTCTTGGGACTCAAGATAATAAAGCACCGTATCTTCATCGAAAGCAATTTCAAAGCTTAATACTTTCTCCGCTTCACCCCGACACAACGCCAGCATATTATGGGGTGCAATATTTTTTACCTTTATTTGATAGTTACGGTACATCTCAAATTTGGTTGTACCTTCAGGGTAATCATCTTTGATGCGGGAGACAAACACCCCTTCTTCTAGGAAATAATCGCGGATATGTGCGCGTAGGTGAGCTTTTTCAGCTACTTCTTCCGCTAAGATGTCAGCAGCACCTTTGAGGGCTTCTTCTGCTGTTTTTACTCCCTTAGTTTCAGAAATATACTTAGTTGCTGCTTCTTCTAAGGAAGCTGTTGTAGCATTTTTGACATTTAAAGACTTGATGAACTCCGCTAGGGGTTCGAGTCCTTTTTCCCTGGCGATGGTGGCGCGGGTGCGTCGCTTTGGTCGATAGGGTAAGTATAGATCCTCAAGTTCGGTTTTTTGTAAGAAAGATGTGATTTTCGCTTTGAGTTCCTCTGTAAGTTTACCTTGTTCGGCGATCGCATTTAAGATGACAGATTTACGTTCTTCAAGTTCTGTTAAATAAGTATATCTATCGGCCAGATTGCGAAGTTGCACTTCATTCATTTCGTTGGTGCGCTCTTTACGGTAACGTGCAATAAATGGAATCGTTGCACCCTCAGCCAAAAGTTCTAGCGCATTTTGCACCTGATGTGGTTTGAGGTCTAATTCAGTTGCCAGTAATTGAGGAATGTTCAGCATCGACTATTTCAGGTGAAAATCATACTTCTAAAGGTAATATGCTAGATCGTTTTCCCGACACCAGCCCAAAGTTTTAAGGTAATTTCCCGGATAATTCCTTACTTACATAGAATTTAGCTGCCATAGTACACTTTGAGACTTCCAATTCTAACAATCTGCGATCGCTCAAACACAACCATGAATTTTCTCCCACATCTCCCTAACCACGATAACAACTGGCGTCTGGCTTTTTGTCCTCCGCCCAAGGTGTAAAATGAAAAATTGCGTCATTTTGACTTTTTATAAGATTTATATCGATGGAGTATTGTAGCTAAAACCTTCTTAGATGTAAGATTAACCACAATTGCAAAAACGATTTCAATTTTTTTATAAACACCACAATTTTTAGTCCATAGGTGATTGGCAATGGCTTTGTTTTTCCTGATACCACTGTGTACTGCTTTAGCTACTGGCTACTTATTTAAAAAGAGTACTGATGAAATTGCATATCTGGCAGGTGTTTTTGCAGCTATTAGCTTGATTTTCAGTTTAGTATTAGCACCCTGGCAGATTCAGTTTGGATTATTAATCATTGTCTTCCTGATTACTAACAAACTTTTGCAAGAAAATGACTCTAAAGAAACTCAAGTCACAGGAAAAGCACCTAGAGAAACTAAATGATCTCAATCACCAGGAATTAAATTTTTCTCAACTTTAAAGTGCTAGAAATTATCAGACAGCTAATGGAAGAAAGCCGTCAATACGGGCTTTTTGCCTATGAGTATGGTTTTGATTGCTTTGAACTTACTTTTTAAATATAAAATTTCCTAACAAAATAGCTCGATCTTCTCGTTCAGGGCATTAACCTGATGGTGGGTAAGGCACTGCAATTTTTCAGACTGTAGTGACAATAAATTCCAGTATCAAATCACGTTGTGTTTGCTGCTTTAAAAATGGTATATTTTCGGGCTACGGTTACCCATTGCTTGGGCTGTTGTTCAAGTTGAAATTTTCCTTAAGCAAAGTAAATTCTAGACTTGATAATTTATTTAGACTTTGAAGGTAAAGTCCTACTTATGCAAGTTTAGTACCGAAAAAGTGCTTTATAAATCTATAGGTTTGTCATAAAACTTCATACAGCACATAAGTCTATTCTCGATTTTCACAACCAAAGATAAAAAGGTTTCCTCCCCTACTCCCTACTCCCTACTCACTACTCCCTATTTTCAAGTTTGGTTAAACAAATTTCTGATGTTAAATTGTGATTTTTCAAAGTTGAACATCCCAGACTCAATATAGTAATCCGCTTTGATTTGTGAACTTATTTGTATAGGTAGGGAGTAGGGAATACAGAATCAGTCTTTTGCAAATATAGGGAGTTTTTTCAAAAATTAAATAAAAGTTTTATATACAAATTTTCATATATAAAACTTTATATAAAAGAGACTGTTTACTTTATGAAGTTTTTGTTTAAGGAGATTTTGGGAAAGTAAATTTTTGATAAAGTACGACGATAAATTTGCAACACGCTTTTCTCGTGGTATTCTAGTAAGTAATTACATGTAGGAAAAACTTTTGAGAAACAACTCGAGTCAAAAATACATGCAATTCGTAAAAATCAACCAAGCTTAACATTAACAATGCAAAAACACTAGAATCAAATTTAATTGCTGCAAACTTTGATTATTTCAGACGAGGCTATTTTAGATTAACGTTAGTCTCATCAAATGCTCGATTTGGACATTGAGTAAAGATTCCCTAAAAGTGTAAAGCAATTCATCTATTTCAAGGGTCTACCCGATGTAAAGAAGATTTTGCTAGCCGTTGTGTTCCCATGTCTAAAGAGAGCTAGTCCACAAACAAATGTAGCGACGTATTTTTCAGCCCAGCTTACAGATATGTCTGTGAGTGAAAAGGAACCTTATACACATCGATAAATTGATAAACTTTCCTCTAACAAATTGAGGAAAATTATTAATTTAGGTAATTTTAGATATATGAGTTAATGGCTTGACAAGTTCAGTAGCGTATTCAACAAAATTTCTACAGCAGGATACGTACAACTAATTAAACCTAATGAATGGATTAATAAAAATTTTATGCATCCATTTCTACTCGCTTAAATGTTAAGAATGAATATTCTCTAAAACTAAGCGATCGCGCATTGGTAAACTTTATTTAGGATGAATTTGTAGCAAAGCTCTCAACCTTTACTATGCCTGCATCCTGTATGACCTTTGTCTAAATATTAGTTCTGAAATGTAACTGGGTGGGTGCGGAAAAATCGGAAGCTGGCACGATACAGCAACTACACTGCTTCCAAAGTCGATAATATTCAGTTGTTAACTCTAGGACATGAGCTTCTATGGTCATTTTGACCCCACTTTCTTCAAGTGAACCTTCTTAATTTTCTTGTCTATTTGCTGAAGTGGGAGGTCAAATTGTTGATAAGGTGTGACCGAAATCCACAAGTTTTAAAACGACAGGTTGTTACTGTCTGGTTTTTACCGACTATTGCCATTGAGGTAAATGAACTATGAAAATTATGTTACAACTTTCACGTTTTCAAATAACATCATATATTGTATTACTTATCAGTATTTTATTTAGTATTTCTGGACAATTGCTGATGAAACACACCATGAGTAATAGTCATCAAGGACTATTTACTTGGGAATTTATTCAGCAGTTGGCACTATCTATTACCGTTTATTGTTTAGCAATAGTAACTTGGATATTAGCTCTGCGAACTGTGAAATTGAGTATTGCTTATCCAGTAACTAGTTTAAACTATGTCGGTATACTTTTAGGTTCATATTATTTTTTTAATGAAGTGATTACACTAACTCGAATATTGGGAGTATTCACTATTTTCGTTGGTGTTCTTTTAGTAGTTATTCCCCTGAAAAATTCCAAATCAACTTAGAGTTAATTCAACAAAATAACTTAACAGATGAACATTATTAATTGGCTAAATTTAATACTTGTAGTTTTGTTTGGAACGGTAGCTAACCTATCGCTAAAGTATGGACTTCACATTTCTACTCCTGGCAACGAAGCAAGCGCATCCATCCGCAATCTCTTATTCTCTCGTTATTTTGTAATTTGGTTTATTTGTTATGCATTCATGACTTTATTGTGGCTTTATGTGTTGCGGACAGTTCCTTTGAGTCAAGCATTTCCAGTTCTAGGATTAATGTATGCACTTATACCCATCGCTTCTCACTATCTTCTCAAAGAGAAGGTTGTATTGAGCCAGTGGTTAGGAATTTCAATTATCATCACTGGCGTCATTCTTGTTGGGCATTAATAGCTCAACTAGTTATGAATGTTAACAAAGTCGGAAGATAAATTTGAACAAGATCCCTAGAAAAATGTAAGTTTATGAAAATTGGCATCATTGGCGGAGGAATAACTGGGCTGGTATTAGCTCAACGTCTTTCACACCAAGGAAATATAGTAACTGTTTTCGATAACAATAACCAGCTTGGTGGACTCACCACCTATCATGATTACGGGTTATTTACCTGGGATCGCTTCTATCACGTTATCCTACCATCTGATACTCACTTAATAAATTTTATTAGAGATATTGGGCTTGGAGATAAACTGCGTTGGCATCGTAGCCTAACAGGTTTTTATGACAATAAAACATTTTATTCCATCAGTAACGCTATAGAGTTTCTGCGCTTTCCTCTGTTTGGGCTGATTGGTAAAATTAGATTAGCTTTTACTCTTTTATATGGTTCACGCCTGAATAATTGGCAGCGCTTGGAAAAGATTTTAGTTGAAGATTGGCTATTAAAGCTCGGTGGTAGAAATACATACGAAAAGCTTTGGAAACCATTGCTTCTATCTAAATTAGGAGAGAACTATAAACGAATATCGGCTGTTTTTATTTGGGCTTACATCAAAAGACTATTTTCAGCGCGGGATTCTTCATCAAGTAAAGAACAACTTGGTTATGTTTCTGGCGGTTACAAAACTGTAATAGACAGGTTAGAAAAATTAATTGATGCCGCTGGAGGTGATATTCGTACAGGTACTGCGGTGGAATATATCGCACCTGCTCAAGAGGGTGGAATTTGGGTAGAATCTCAAGGGAAAAAGGAACATTTCGATAAAGTCATCTTTACCGGGCCAGTTAATATCCTGCAACAGGTTGTTGCAAATGAACTGGTGAAAGTTTCCCAGACTCGTGAAACAGTAGAGTACCTGGGTGTAATTTGTATGGTGCTGATTACTCGCAAGGCTTTAGTTCCTTATTACGTAGTAAATATTGCCGATAGAAATATTCCGTTTACGGGAGTTATTGGTATGAGCAACTTAGTTTCTCTGGAAGAAACAGCAGGATATCACATGACATTCCTACCAAAATATATACTTTCCACTGACCCGTTGTTAAAACGGCCAGATGAGGAATTCCAGGAAGTATTTTTTCAGGGTATACGTTTGATGTTCCCAGAACTCAAACAAGATGACATTGTGGCAGCACACATAAATCGAGCGATAAAAGTACAGCCACTGCAAGTTTTAGACTATTCAAGTCTTGTTCCCAAAGTGAGTACTGAAAACGCTGATTTTTTTGTTGTCAACACCTCACAGCTCGTGAATGATAGCGTCAATAACAACGCAGTTGTCAGACACGTCGATGAATTTCTCAAAAAATCAACATTACTGAATTCTTGAAATTTGAGTACTGGTATTTTCAAAATCACACGAGGCATTTATGAGTCTTTTTATTCTTTTACCCGCATACAACGAGGAAGAATCAATTCGTCCGTTGTTCCAAAGATTTCAGCAATTGCAGCAAATTTCTCAGATGGACATCGAACTGATTTTGGTTGATGATGGCAGTAGCGATCGCACTGCTGAAACTGCCATAGAACAATCTCAATCCCTGGGTATATCGCTGAAATTAGTACAACATCTCAAAAATGGTGGTTTAGGTCAAGCAATTAAAACAGGCTTCACAACTTTCTTGGAAATTTCTCAAGAAGGGGATTTTTTAGCCGCAATGGATTGCGATAATACTCAACCACCAGAACTGTTAATCAAGATGTATGATGCGATGATAGCTGGTGGTTATGATATTGCGATCGCATCTAGATATCGCAAAGGCTCTAAAGTCGTTGGCTTATCAAAATTTAGAGCGTTTATGAGCTACGGAGCAAGTTGGCTATTTAGAATCGCAGCCCGCGTCCCAGGTGTCAGAGATTATACGTGTGGTTACAGGCTGTATAACCGTAATTTCCTCAGTAAACTGGATATGTATTATGGAGACAATCTCTTCACAGAAACTGGATTTGCTTGCATGATAGATTTACTGCTCAAAGCTAAAGTATTCCAACCCAGAATCGTAGAAATACCAATGGTTTTGAGATACGATCAAAAGCCCACTGCCAGCAAAATGAAAATTCTCAAAACTATTGTTCGCACACTGAAGCTTTTGTTTAAGAATCTATCGTCCATAAGACCAATTCCCAATTTAGATCGAACCTTCAACGAGCAAGAAACAGCAAGAATTCCACTGAAAATTGCAAATCGTAAATAAACCCAACAAAGAGAGTGTGGTTCAAATTCATCCCATCAGCAAACAAAATTACATATTTACTAGGAGTTATAAGAATTCCTAATTCGTAATTATCACCCCATACCTGTTAAGCATTTTGCAGTCCTTTTGGCGAACAAAAGTGCAACCTAAATACATATAAGTGCATCTCATTGATTTGAACCATAATCTCCTTTAGGGGCGTACACCTGTGCGCCCCTTGATGATTTAATTAGCTCAAAATTACTGTAACGGGAGGCAATACTTGTCGGGTTTTGGGGAAAAGGGGAAGGTGGGGTCCCCTCTGGGGATAAGGGGCGGGGGAAAGGGGAAAGAAAAAACCTTTAACCTTTTCCCAAAACCCAATTCCGAGTTAAAAATCCACAAAGCGAGCAGTATTGTAATGGGAGGGAAATCCACACTGCCTTTCTGCCAACTGTGGCTTTGACTCATTTGTTAGACTGAACACACCAGGATTTTTCAGTCAAATCTCTGAATTACGCCAGCAGACGAGGCTACCCATGCTTACAAGTACGCTACTTCTCTCGAATCAACTTCCCAGCTTAGAATATTCTTCCACCCCAGAGCGTTTCGATGAAACCTGGGAAGCCCCCCTGGCTACCCTTTTGGGGCTAGGACGCGCCGCTGGTGCTGACTTCATCGAATTGTTCTTAGAACGTCGTAACTACATCAGTTGTCTTGCAGAAGACGACACCATCACCAGTATTTCACCGAGTCTGTCTACAGGCGCGGGAATCAGAGTATTTCGCGGTAAAGCTGATTGCTATGTCAGTACTAATGACCTTTCCTTTTCGGGTTTGAAAGCAGCCTTAGAAAAAGGTCTTTCGATTATGGGATTACAACTACCCGCACCTAGTTCCTTTATCCCAGAAATCAACCTCGAATTACTTAGAGACTACGCCACCAAAAGAGGCAAAGATGCATGGCTACCAGTGTGTAGTTCCATCCGCGAAATGGGAGAAGTCCTCCTCGATGGTAGTGCTTACCTGAAACAAAAAGCTAGCCACGTCCAATCCCGTCGCGCTAGTTATTTTCGAGATTGGCAAGAAGTTTTAGTCGCCGCCAGTGACGGCATTTTTGCCCGTGACATTAGGCTCACCCAATCAGTCGGATTTAACTTGTTGTGTGCCGATGGTGCTAATCGTACCTCAATTGGCGATCGCGCTGGTAACACTAGCGATGCCAACTTCCTAAGAACCTGGGATTATCAACAAGCTGCCGAAAAAATATCAGAATCCGCTGGAAAAATGCTCTACGCAGATTATGTGGAATCAGGTACTTACCCCATTATTATGGCCAATCATTTTGGCGGCGTAATCTTCCACGAAGCCTGCGGACACCTCCTAGAAACCACTCAAATTGAACGCAATACCTCTCCCTTTGCTAACAAAAAAGGCGAAAAAATTGCCCACGAAAGTTTAACAGCTTGGGATGAAGGACGTGCTGAAAATGCCTTCGGAACAATTGATATGGACGACGAAGGTATGCCGGCTCAAAGAACCCTATTAATTGAAAAAGGCGTTCTCAAAAACTTCTTAGCAGATAGAACAGGTTCCATACTCACCGGACACCCCAGAACTGGAAGCGGACGCCGCCAAAACTACACCTTTGCCGCCGCTAGCCGGATGCGTAATACTTATATTGATTCCGGCGACTATAGCATTGAAGATTTATTTGCCTCTATTGATAAAGGCATTTACTGTAAAAAAATGGGTGGCGGTAGCGTTGGTGCTACAGGTCAATTTAACTTTGGTGTTGATGAAGCTTATTTGATTGAAAATGGCAAAATCACCAAACCATTAAAAGGAGCAATTCTGATTGGTGAAGCCACGGAAATTATGAACAAAATTTCCATGTGTTCCCAAGATTTAGAAATTGCCCCAGGTTTTTGTGGTTCCGTCAGCGGCAGTATTTACACCACAGTCGGACAACCACACATCAAAGTTGATTCTATTACTGTGGGTGGACGATGAGAATTTTGGATATTAGATTTTAGATTTTGGATTTGAAACGAGCTGAAACCACATTTAATTTGCATAACTATTAAACTATACATTTCTTGTGGGGTGGGCGTCTCGCCCGCCCAAGATATGAAACTTTAATGTGGAATAACTTAACATCCAAAATCCCAAATCTAATATCCAAAATCAAATAGCTGCTAATCCCAAATCTAAAATCCCAAATCTAAAATTGATCATGCCGAATATCAATGAAATTGCAAATTCCGCCAAGGACAATGCTAATAAGCTTGGCATCAAAAAATTTGACATTTATGGCTCAACAGTAGATGATACTAGCGTGCAAGTAGATCGAGGAGAGCCAAAACAAGTCAAAGCTTCAAATCGCTCTGGTGTTACTGTTCGTGTCTGGAACGAAGATAATACAATGGGGGTCACCAGCACCACAGATGTAGATCCCAAAGGATTAGAATTAGCTTTGAAAACTGCCTACGAAGCCAGTTTTTTTGGTGTTAAAGAAAATGTTCCTGATTTTAGTCCCGAAGCTACTATTCCTATCCCCAATAAACATGAGGAGAAGGCGCCCCAAGCACCTGTTGCTGAACTGATAGAAAAACTATTGGTAGCTGAAAAAGAATTACTAGCAGCACATCCAGCAATTAAAGGTGTACCATACAATAGCTTAGCTCAAAGAGATATTGACAGATTTTATCTCAATAGCGACGGTGCCCTGAGAACTGAATCTCACTCCTTAGCATCAATTTATCTTTACAGCAAAAGTGAGGAAGAAGGCAAAAAACCTCGCAGTGGAGGCGCTTTTAGAATCAATCACAGTTTAGATAATCTAGACATTAATGGTTGCATCAAAGAAACCGCAGACAAAAATATTAGCCACTTGAATTATGAAAAAATTCAAACTGGCAAATATCGAGTAGTTTTCTCGGCTGAAGCTTTCTTAAGTCTGTTGGGCGCTTTTTCTAACTTGTTCAATGCCCAAAGTATTTTGGATAATCAGAGTTTATCTACTCCTGATGATTTAGGTAAGCAAATTGCTTCCCCTCTGCTTTCAGTTTATGATGATGCACTGCACCCAGCTAATGTAGGCGCAGAATCTTTTGATGGTGAAGGAACTCCCACTCGTCAAATTTCGCTAATTGAAAATGGCGTTTTAAAAAGTTTTCTTCATAGTGCCGGCACTGCCAAAAGGCTAAATGCTCAACCTACAGGTAATGCGAGTATTGGGGCAAAAGTCAGCGTTAGTCCCAATTTTTATCACGTTTTTACAACAGCAACCCCTGAGCAGGAATTTAGCTTAGAAACTGTAGAAAACGTGATTCTTATTGATGATTTACGCGCTCTCCATGCAGGAGTTAAATCTTTACAAGGTTCGTTCTCTTTACCGTTTGATGGTTGGCTAGTTAACAAAGGTGTGAAGACGAGTATTGAGTCAGCAACCGTTGCAGGGGATTTCTTGGAACTCTTGAAATCAATTATTTATGTAGAAAAAGAGGTGGAATTAACGCCAGGAGGAGTTTGTCCCAGAATCTGGGTTAATGAATTATCGATTACTGGGGAGTAAAAATTTTAGATTTTAAATTTTGGATTTTGGATTAAAGGTTCAAAATCCAAAATTATTTGACAAATTCATGATTTTATGAATTGCTTCAATCTAAAATTGAAAATTGATTAATATTCACCACCAACACTAATAGCAGTATTAAACACATCAGCGCCGCTTAAATCGATATTAGCCATAACAGCGCCATCTACGTCACTATTATATAAACGGGCATTACTCAAATTAACGTTGGTGAGATTAGCATTATTTAAGGTGGTATCACTAACAAATGCTTCTGTGAGATTAGCAGACTTCAAATTAGCACCAGTTAAATCAGCACCTTCCAAATTAGCGCCTTCTAAGTTAGCACCTTTCAAATTTGCATTTCTCAGGTCAACACCGATTAAATGAGCGCCTTTGAGATTTGCTCCTGTTAAATCACATCCAAAACATTCTCTAGTTTCCAGTAAACGCCTGACAGGGGCGGAGTTTTCAGCTTTGACGGGAATAGGAGCAGCTAAAGATAGCGTAGTGAGTAAGGCTGCTGCCGTCAAAAATATTGGTTTCATATTTATTTACCTCCGACACTTCTAAAAGTCATGAAATTCTTGACTTCTATAGTTACAGTGTCCCAAAATCATAGAGTTGTGTCCTCATACGATGGGAAGAATAGATAATTTCTCTGAGATTAAGTATTTTTCCTTAAGATAGTCCTATGGTCTTAAAATTTAAGGATTGTTAGCAATAACTTTAGACATATAAATACGTAAATACGCAAAATTTCAACTGATTAACTGGTGTGAACTCAATACTGTTCGGTTAAGAGGTTGTTTTAAAAGTGTTTTGCTGTGATTTTGGACACGTTTAGATCCCCCCTAACCCCCCTTTTCAAGGGGGGAAGCAGAATCAAAGTCCCCCTTTTCAAGGGGGATTTAGGGGGATCTAAAACGTTTTGTTACCGACAAGAGGACTTTTAAAACATCCTCTAAGGCATCAGACGCGATAAATCGCCGTCTCTACAATTTTGAATTTTAATCAAAAAACCTTAACCGAACCGTATTGGGTGTGAACTGACGCTTCCTTGCAAAGATAGCCAACTTCTACTACCCGTAATACAAATATTCCAACGTAGATTATATTAAACTTTACTGCTTCCTAATAAATACAGCAACGCCATACGAACAGCCACACCGCTGGTAACTTGCGACTGAATGAGACTAAATTCTGGGTCATCCATCAACTCAGAACTAATTTCGACACCACGATTTACGGGGCCTGGATGCAAAACTTTGACATTCGGTTTACAAAGTTGCAGTTTTGTGCGTGTAATGCCAAACAGCTGGTGATATTCTCGCAAACTTGGCAGTAAATGAGCCGTCATCCGTTCCTTTTGCAAGCGCAAAGTCATCACAAAATCGGCATCCTGCAAAGCTGGTTCTAGCTGCCAATGAAGGAATAGTTGGCGGGATGAGGGAGATGAGGGGGATGAGGGAGATAAGGGGGATGCCGAGATAATAAACTCCTGAGTTCTGAATTCTGAGTTCTGAGTTCTGAGTTCTGACTCTTCCAAGATGTACTCGGCAAATAACTTGGGTAACAGGGTGGGTGGTGCTGCGAGATGTACTTGGGCACCGCTGGCGATGAAACTCCAGATATTCGATCGCGCTACACGAGAATGCAAAATATCCCCAACAATGGCAATCTTTTTGCCCTTTAAAAGTTCCAGTTGCGGATGATTGGGGTCAATTAAAGTACAAATAGTAAATAAGTCTAGCAGTGCTTGGGAAGGATGTTCGTGTTGACCATCACCTGCATTCAGGACACTAACTCGTACACCTAAACGATCCATTTCTTGGGCGATCGCATTTGGTACTCCCGCCTCTCGATGCCGGACCACCATAATATCAGTTCCCATGGCCAAATAGGTCTTCGCTGTGTCGAGAATTGTTTCTCCCTTGGTCATCGAAGACGAGGCGGCGGCGAAGTTCAATGTATCCGCACTTAAGCGTTTAGCAGCAAGTTCAAAACTGCTACGGGTGCGGGTAGAAGGTTCAAAAAATAAATTCGCCACCACCTGTCCCTGCAATGTTGGTACTTTCTTTGTCCGCCGCGATAGCACTTCTTGAAAAGAAGCAGCAGTTTGCAAAACAGTATTGTATTCAGGCGCTGTAAAGTCCGACAGAGATAGAACGTGATGACGATTCCAGGTGGTTGTAGGCATATTTGGGGAGTGGGGGAGATGAGGGAGAATAACTCTTAACTCCTAACTCCTCACTCCTAACTCCTCACTCAGCACTCCTTAATCCCTTCAAGTTGATAAGTGAAAAACGTTTAAAGCTAGAGAAATTAGGCTCAGGAATGTTAAAAACCCAATTGTATCTAGCATTGTAGTCACTAACGGGCCACTAACCAAGGCAGGGTCGAGCTTCAAGCGTTTCAAACCCATTGGCAGTAAGGTACCAAGAGTCACCGCGACTATTGTATTAGTTGCCATGACCATGCCGGCAATTAAAGCCACCCATCGTTCTTGGGGTCGCGCCCAAATTAAGGAAAGCAGAATCATGGTTGTAGCTAAAGCTAGGGCTGTACCTAAACCGGCGAAAATTTCTTTGCGGAGAATTTTCACAGTGTCTTTGGGTGTTACCTCACCCACCCCCAAGCCTCGGATTGTCACTGTTAATGCTTGAATTCCTACAGTACCACCAGTATTGGAAAAAATCGGCATGATCACTGCGAGAACTGGGACTGCGGCAATTACAGATTGAAAAGGGGCGATCGCACTGGCTGCACCAATATACAAAGCCATGATGCCCAACAGCCAAGGCAAGCGGTTGCGGATGGTGAGTAGAGGAGAAGATAAAGCAGCTTCATCACCACTCACACCTGCGAGTTTTTGGATATCTTCTGTGGCTTCTTCTTCCAAAATATCCATCACATCATCAATGGTGACAATGCCAACCAATCGGTCTTCCCGGTCAACTACAGGAATCGCAATTAAGTCATAGCGTTTCATAATTTGGGCGACTTCTTCTTGGGAAGTTTCGGTTCTCACCTTAATGACGCGATCGCTGGCAATATCTCTGATGAAAACATCGGGAAAGGTAAACAACAGCTGGCGCAGTGAAACCACTCTCACCAGTGTCCGGTTGTCGTCTGTGACGTAGGCGTAGTAAATCGATTCTTTGTCTTCGTCTTGACGGCGGATTTTACTTAGGGCTTCACCGACTGTCAATCCTTCTCTTAATCGGACATATTCGGTGGTCATCACTCGCCCAGCGGTGCCTTCCGGATAACCAAGAATTGTTGCTGTGGCTTGCCTTTGTTCTGGACTCAATTCCTTTAACAACCGTTTGATTACTCCAGCAGGTAATTCATCAAACAATTCTGCTCGTTCATCAGGACTCATGGCTTCTACAAGTTGCGCTACTTGCACATCATGTAGGGAATTAATTAGTTCTTCCTGTACCTCTGTTGGCACATATTCAAATACATCAATTGCCTGATTTTTGTTGAGTAAACGAAATGCGATCGCTCGTTGTTTTTCAGGCAATTGTGTAATGAATTCTCCTACATCTACGGGTTGTAACTGATTTAAATCCCATTTCAACTGATTTAAATCGGTAGCATCAATCAGTGCATCCCGAATATCCTGTGTGAGCATGATACATACCTCCTAATATCTCCCCCGCGCTGGGAGATTGCCTCACCAGCTTAGAGGAGGTTGATACTGCCATCTTGTGGACTTTGGTCCATAAAATCTCAAAAATTCAATATCGATATCCAATCAGGTCATCGCTAGTCATCATCGTAACCCGGAATCGCCATTTCCGGTAGTTCCTGGGTTATTCTGTCTACAATAAATCCCATTCACTACAAATTATCAATATTATTACCGAGAAGGGGGAAAGGGGAAAGGGTAAGGGGTAAAGGATAAGAATTAAAAACAGGGGTAAAGGTTAAAGGGTAAAGGGTAAGAATTAAAAACAGGGGTAAAGGTTAAAGGGTAAAGGGTAAGAATTAAAAACAGGGGTAAAGGTTAAAGGGTAAAGGGTAAAGGGATAAATTTAACCTTTCCCCTTCCCCCATCACTTAGTATTTTTCTTGATTAGCGATCGCCGGATTTAGAAGCTGCTTGGAAATCCCTCTCCTACCAGAAGAGGGACTGCTCTTTTCGGTCTACTGAAATAGAGATCTTTTTGCTTGACTCTCATCAACTGGTTACCAAATCATAAATAGCTTCTAACTTAGCAGTTTGCTTGCGAATATCAAAATTTTCGCAAATAAACTCTCGTCCTTTAATACCCATATTTTTAGCCAAAGCACGGTCAGACAAGAGAATATCTAATTTTTCTGCCAGAGCGCGATCGTCTTTTTCATCAACTAAAAAGCCGGTTTCTCCATCTAAAACCGCATCAGGAATAGCACTGTGCCAGGTAGAAGCTATCGGCAAAGCACAAGCAGCAGCTTCCAAAATAGAAAGCGGTAAACCTTCACTGTCGCCGTTCTTTGCTGTCTGACTGGGTAGAGAAAATATTTCTGCACCTCGCACTATTTTTTGAACTACCTCATAAGGTTGTGCGCCCAAAAAATTTACTCTGTCACTAACACCAAGCTCACTTGCTAAAGTTTTTAGTTTTTCAGTCATTGAACCACTTCCCAACTGGAAAAGTGATACATTTGGATGCTTGCTTGCAATCTGGGCAAAAGCTTTTATTAGAGTATCAATTCCTTTTTTCTCAGTATGTCTTCCTACACATAGGATATATCTCTCATCTGCTGATTCAGTCTTGGGAGCAAACTTTTCTAAATCTATACCACTATTGAGTTTAATAATTTTATCTTCTGGATAGCCCGATTCAATCATCTTTTTATACAAAAAACTAGAAAAAGCAATGAATCGGGATGCTTTTTGCTTCAATTCTTCTTCATACAACAGAAATTGATAAAACGCTGGGTTACCCGACAGCCACATTAATTTACGCGAAACTGTGATGTCATAACCATAAAATGTAACTATGAAAGGAATTTTTAATTTTTCTGCTAATCGCATTGCATAAACACCATCTGGCCCAAAATGGGCATGAATTAATTTTAAATTTTCTAAATCAATAGTTCTTTCAAACATATCTGGTGAAGCAGTAAGTATATGAAATAACTGCTTTATTTTCCAAAAATCATTACTTACAGAAATATGTTCAAAAGGAATTTCTTCTAATATTTGACAACTAATAAATAACGGCTTGTATGTTTGTAAATTATGAGCTTGCTCTCCAATAAAAGTTTCTGAGACTCTTGGATAAGCTCGGCGATACATACCAACTGTTTTCATGGTGTTACTCCTAATTTAAATTTAGTCTTTGTCTTTCCAAAAAATGAACGAGATATTGGGTAAAAAACTCTTAAGGTTGCTAGACATTCGCGTCTCGGTTTCACGTGAAACCGTGTATAAAATTGTGACTACGTGACTAATTTAGAACAACAGTAATATCTGCAATGCCAAGTGTTAGTTTTTTTTATCCAACACCATTCTAAATAAAAAGTTTAACAATAAATACACAAATCCAAGGTAATAAAGCTCATATGTCTTTGACTATCACTTTTGGCGACCTCTTGTCAGTAAGGGTTTAAGTCCACCATCAAATTTACAGCTTTAGTTGGTTGTAATCAGTGCGGGACTGACACTGTATTTTATCCCTTCTGGCTTTTGTATTATTGACTTATTTTTAATACTATGTTATGTAAAATTATTTACTGAAATGATTACTCAGAAAATATTTTGAATGCGTTTTTATAGAGTCAAGTAGTATACAAACTACAAAAAGACTGAATTATTCGACCAAGGCTCATTGGGTTGATCCTAGCCTCCCTTTCTCTATTGCAATTACTTGCTGACTATCTCATACAAACATGCAAAATATACCACATAACATAGAACTCCTTTCTGATTTATGAACAAGACTCAGTTCACAAATCAAATACGAGTTCTCCATATCACACATTGTGCAGGTTAATTTGGAAATTTGCGGATTTTGCACAACCTAATTAAGACAACATTTTCAGCCATTGAAACTCAATTCTACATTCTGCGATCGCAAAATAAGCTAGTACTCAAATTGAGCTTATTGACACTATTATCAATAAGCTCAGGTTAAGCTTAAACTCTTCGATCGCCCCACATAGATGATAAAAAGCGCAAATTACTTATCATCATTCATTTGTAGCTGTTTGATAAAAATTCAGATTTTGACAAAACAATCTGCAAATGATAGGATTTTAAGTATATGTACCGTTTTAAAATGTGACTTTCGGCAAATCAGTACTGAGTTTGCTAAAACTAGAAATAACTGGCCAGAAACAATTTTTAACTTTTACTTAACTAATAGACCGCTTAAGTGAACCATCAGCGTATAACTCTAGTGGTACTAGCTCAATTTTGCCATTAACTTTTACTTGAGAATAAACTACTTTCACTAACTGAGCATGATTTTCATTGTAACGCAGAGACATAATTAATCTCCTTTTATACAGGCTTTTATTGTGTTAAAAGGTTTTGATACCTAACTATTTACTGAATGTGTTTTTGGTTAGTGTTGCCTATTTCAAAATTATCAAAAACAATTTAAAGCTAAGTATAAACTTATCCAAGTATTGGTAAAGATTTGAACAAATGTTGTGTTTTAGTCCGACTTGACTAAAATTCAGTATCTAGAGGCCTAGTAACACGAGATAATAATAAACTCACACCATCCTGGGCTATTGTTCCATCACCGATTACAGAACTTATTCTGGTTAGGTTTAGATCGTTCACTTCACAGTCACAGGCTCAAACTTTGCAAGCTGTTCCCAACCAAATTATGAAAACATCTACCGAATTGCTAACTCGCCTAGAGGATTACTACCAGCAAATCAAGATCGTCATCCTCGCTCGTCAAAATCCAATCACAGGTTTGCTACCTGCGAGTACAGCAATTACAGCCCACGGCGATTATACTGATGCTTGGGTAAGAGACAATGTTTACAGTATTTTGGCAGTTTGGGGTTTAGCACTTGCATACCGCAAGATTGATGACCATGAAGGACACACTTATGAACTAGAACATAGTGTCATCAAGCTGATGCGTGGGTTACTGTTTGCGATGATGCGACAGGCTCAGAAAGTAGAAACATTTAAACATACTCAATCGCTACTCGATGGGCTGCACGCGAAATACAATACCACCACCGGCGACATCGTTGTTGGTGATGACGAATGGGGACATTTGCAACTGGATGCCACATCTTTATTTTTACTGATATTGGCACAAATGACCGCTACAGGATTGCAAATAATTTATACGATTGATGAAGTTAATTTCGTTCAAAATTTGGTTTACTACATTGGACGAGCTTACCGCACACCAGACTATGGTATTTGGGAACGTGGTAATAAAATTAATCGTGGTAATGCTGAGTTAAATGCCAGTTCCGTAGGTATGGCAAAGGCTGCTTTAGAAGCTATCAATGGACTGGATTTGTTCGGTGTAAGTGGTAGTCAAGCATCAGTAATTCATGTGCTGCCAGATGAAATTGCCCGCGCCCGAATTACTTTAGAATCACTATTACCGAGGGAATCTGGTTCCAAAGAAATCGATGCGGCCTTGTTGAGTATTATTAGTTATCCTGCCTTTGCAGTGGAAGATTTGGAAGTGCGCGATCGCACTTTAAACGATATTATCAACAAACTCGCAGGTAAATACGGCTGCAAACGCTTTCTACGTGATGGACACCAAACCGTTTTAGAAGACAATCAACGCTTGCACTACGAACCTTGGGAACTCAAGCAATTTGAACATATTGAATGCGAGTGGCCGTTATTTTTCACTTATTTAATTTTAGATGGATTATTTTGTGGCAACCAAGAACAAGTTAAAAAATACCAAGAACTTTTAAAAGCATTACTCATAGAACAGAATGGTTTACATTTGTTGCCAGAACTTTATTATGTTCCCTCCAAAAACGTAGAAGCCGAAAAATTAGCACCTCAAACTCAACCACGTTTACCCAATGAAAATATTCCTTTGGTGTGGGCACAGAGTTTATATGTGCTTGGGCAAATGTTGAGTGAAGGGTTAATAGCAGTTGGTGATATCGACCCATTGGGTAGACATTTGTGTGTTGGCAAACAACGCGAAATATCAGTACAAATTGCCTTGTTAGCAGAAGATGAAGATTTACAAGCCAAACTACAAGTTCACGGAATTGAAGCACAAACACCCACCCAATTAGAACCAATTCAGGTAAGAAAAGCTGGAGAACTTTCAGCTATTTATACCCAAATTGGACGTAACAATAAACTTGGTTTAACTGGGCGTCCAGTGCGGCGTTTACGAAGTTTAACAACATCGAGAATATTTCGGATTCGCAATCAAACAATTGTATTTTTGCCATCATTTCTAGATTCTCAACAGTTTTACTTAACCCTTGATTACCATTTTTTGCTGGATCAAATTAGAAGTGAATTAGCTTACATTCAAAAATATTGGAGTGATTTAGGGCGTCCTACCTTGACTTTAATGTTAACCCATACCATGTTAGAAATCGGTTCTGAGACATTACTAGAATTGATGCAAGAACTCAAAGATGGTATTTGTAACGGCGTGCGGGTGAAATTAGGGCGGCTAAATCAGTTAATGCTGACAGCTGGAATCCAAAGAATTGATTTTCTCCAAGATGCTGAATTTTCCCGATCGCCAGTCAAAAATGCTGGACTACGTTGCTATTTCCTGGCTTATCATCCTGAGAAAAACTGGCGCTTAGGACATACCCAAGAATTCCAGATGGAGTGTGAAACCAACTTGGGGTTGTTGCTTTCTTATTTGCGCTCATCAGAAAATCTTTACGAACAAATTGAGTTATTACAAACTTTGATTCGCTTGCAAGGAATGGATTTTGATACAGGATATGGCGGGCCGGGATATGCTGTTACCGTAGATGATTTACTAGATGAAGTTTACACCAAGGCTGGAGATTTAGGCATTTGGGCGGTGGTACGTCGGGCTGCGGGGTTGCGCCAAATGGTTGATATTAGCCTATCAGATGCAGTTACAAGTATTTTGGTGCAAGGTAAGCAAATCGCTGTGGGTAAAGCTTACAGTGAAGCGTCCTTAATTACCGTACCGATGTCTCACCATGAAATTGCTGATAAGATTAGCCATTTTTGTCGTGAAGATATACGCGATCGCGTCCTCACCCAAGAAATTTTAATCTATCTGGGAATCTTAATCAAATCCGAACCTGAACTATTTCAGGGACTACTGACGCTGAGAGTCGGCTATCTCATTTTATTGATTACCAGCGAACTAGCCCAGGAATTACATGTCACTCAAGATGAAGGATACGATTACTTAATGCAACTTTCACCCTTTGAAGTGAAAATGCGCTTGCGTCAAGTATTAACTGGATATACCGGTATGAGTAACCTGTTGCGCCAGCAAGAATCATTGCACGTCAAGCAAAAAGAAAGTGATATTGCTTGGGTGGTGTCACCAGCAATTTCAGAAGAAATCCAAGTTCCTTCGGGTGGTTGGCGGCGGTTTCGCCAAAGCGAAGGGGTGACGGGACGAGTACCAAAAGACTTTTTTAAGCAAGTTTGGCTATTAATGCAACATTGCAAAGGCTTGGTAATTGGCGATAAATTAGAGCGCCGCAATCGTTTAGATAGTGAATTAATGTTGTCAGAAATGACAGCAGGAGAAAGAAATTTTGCTTTGTTAGTCGAGCATTTGCTGAATAAAATCGAAGCTCCAGAGTACCGCCAAGTTAATATTGAAGCACTAATTGAATTAGCCGCGATCGCCGCGAATAACCCCAAACTACAAATCGAAGAATATATAGTATTAGATGTGTTAATTGGCCATGCAGTGCGATTGGCATGGTTAGAACAGCATTTGGAGAGAAGCGATCGCTATGATGAAGATAAGGCGAATGCATGGCGATCGTTTTACAACACTTCTCCTACAGATTGTGCCAGTTATATCCTTAAAGCCTTGCGTTTCTTAACACAATTTGGCGAAGTCAGCGTAGCTTAATGAGTGCGTAGCTTTGTTCGAGTGAAGTAAATTCAAGGGTCACTTTGCCAAACGCCACGCAAGCAGACATTTTTAAATTTTGACTTTTTAATATAAAATCCAAAATTTAAAATCTAAAATTCAGCTAATACCAATTCTTTTGCAGAGGCAATAATATGAGTCAACTAACAGTAGAATTACCCCCATATATTTCTACAGACGAAGCACGATTACTACTGGCAGCTAAACTATTTGAAACTGGAAAGTTATCACTAGGAAAATCTGCAAAACTAGCAGGTTATTCCAAACCAACATTTATAGAATTGTTGGGAAAAATGGAAATTCCGGTAATTAATTATCTAGCCGAGGAATTAGAACAGGAGATTAACCTTTGAGCGTACCAACGGTTACTAACAGTACCTGTTTAATTGGTTTAGAACGTA
The DNA here is from genome assembly GCF_014697355.1 of Nostoc calcicola FACHB-3891. Taxonomy (GTDB): domain Bacteria; phylum Cyanobacteriota; class Cyanobacteriia; order Cyanobacteriales; family Nostocaceae; genus Nostoc; species Nostoc calcicola. Next base: position 23,234 of record NZ_JACJRQ010000023.1, read on the forward strand.
TTGGAAGATTAGATATATTGCCTCAAGTATTTTTCCCAGTGACTATACCTTTAGCAGTACAGGCTGAAGTTGGGTTATCAGCAGAGTGGTTAACAGTTCAAGCAGTCAAAAATTTAGCCGTGGTTGCAACTTTGAAAACTCAAATTGATGCTGGGGAAGCAGAAGCAATAGCGCTTGCAATGGAACTAGAAGATGTTTTCATCATTCTTGATGATCGAAATGCTCGGCGCATTGCTCAACAACTTAGCTTAAAAGTTATTGGAACAGTGGGAATGCTGCTACGTGCCAAACAAAAGAATGTAATTCCTGAGATTAAACCATTACTAACTGCTTTGGAAGCAGCAGATTTTCGGATTGCAGAGCCTTTAGTCCAGAATGCTCTACGTCTTGCTGGAGAATTGTAGCTTGAAAACAAACGATCCAAATAGAGGCGATCGCTATGATGAAGATAAGGCGAATGCATGGCGATCGTTTTACAACACTTCTCCTACAGATTGTGCCAGTTATATCCTCAAAGCCTTGCGTTTCTTAACGAAATTTGGCGAAGTCAGTGCAGCTTAATTAACGTCTAGCATCCTGTAAACAGGATGCTAGAAAAAATACATCAAGACAGAGGCTTTGAAGAGTTAATCATCCATTTATTTGTTTTGGCATCCCGCACTAACGATAAACGTACAGACTCTGGTTGAGATAAGCTTTGATTTTTTTTCATCAAATGTCGTAAAGTAATTTTTACTCTAGCAGAGTTACTATCTTGTTGTTCCAAAATAATTTCATTCACATTTACTTGCTCAACTGTTTCCCACCAATTTACATAGGAAATAAAACCACCGGATAAATTTGAGTTCTTGCTTTGAAATTTGGGAGATAGACAATTCCATGCTTCTGGATATTGACGTTCATTAATGGCTAAATAGTAAGCTTGGACAAATTTTGTTGGTGCAGGGCTACTTAAAGCAGAAGATAGTGAACGCCTAGAATAAAGCCCCCATCCTTCAATGGAGTACCACGACATTACTGAGCGATCGATAAATTGAGCAATGGTATTTTCTCCAAAAACCGGACGAAAATACCAAGTTAAAGTAAATACGATCGCCGATATTACAAACCATCCTCTATGAAGCAGCCATTGCTTTTTCAAGGCATAGTCAAGTATTTTCTTTGATTTTTGTGTGACTTCATCAAAAGTCCTTACTATATCACTTAGTAAGTCACCAAAGGTATAAATAAAGATTGGCGGTTGAGAACCTTGTTGTCGGATATATTGCGTTACGAAATATTCTATGGATAGTAGAACATATGCTAATGCTTTCCCGCAAATAAGAACTAAGTGCGAAAATATAAAAAATAGCCAAGGGAATGCTCTCCATACAAACCAGGGAAAAACAAGCATGAACAAAAGTAAAACAATCAGCAACCGCCACGGAATTGGTATAATTAGTAGCAGTTCCCAAAATGCTCGAATAATGCTTTGCAGGAACTCAATCACGATAAATTTTTGCCTTTTATTCTCACGAATTAGTCATCTTCTTCATCTTCTTCCCAGCTAACTTCAGGAACTACAGATTGGGCAGTATTATTAGTTTCATCTGTTTCTGCTAGAGGTTTTTGATTTTCTGTATTGTTGATTGGATTGGCTTTCAAAGCAGGTGCTGGACGTTCAATCAGACCCATCAATCTCTGTACTATATGTTTACCTGCATCATCAAATTGAGAGCCTTCAATAGCATCTTCTTTTAACAAAACTTCTAGCAGTTTGACTTCGTTATCAACAGCAAGTTGACGCTGTTGATTGAGCATTTGAGCAACTGCCATGACATCATTAGGGTTTTTAGCAAGTTGTAATACCAGCAATTGCAAGCTACCAGTCTGGATAATTTCATTGTAAAAATCCATGCGGATTTTCAAGCGCTCAATCTCTAATTTATCGCTTTCTATTTTGAGCCTTTCGAGCTTGTTCTGTTCCTCGATCGCTGTTTTTTCGACTTCACTTTTTCCTTTAATACTTGTAATATCAACTTCAACTTCTTCCTGAATATTTGTCTTTCTGCGAATTCGCTCTCGCACTTCTTGTTCTAAAGATAGTTTCAATACAAAGCGATTAAGTTGAAATCCCGCATCGTATATTTCTTGTTTTACCCTGTCGCCAATCTCACCCTCTGCAATGCCAACGTCTTTAAATTCATAGTTACGGCTCATGCTTCGCATGACCTCAACAATTAAAGGTTCTAGTACTTCATAAACGTCAGTTACATTGCGTCGAACAATTATTTCTGGGTCATGTACTGAGCAATTGAACTTGACCTCAGCATGAAAATCAAAAGCGTCACTTTTACAAGGTAAGTCACACCGAAAACTCAATGGATGTTCAGTTATATCTACCTTGTAAAGCATATTATATTTGCCCAAAACCATTTCTCCTTTAGTCGGTCCCCTTACACCCTGTGTAATAGTTAATAAGGGTTGCCCATCACCGGAAAAAACTAAGGCGATTCCTGGTTCAGGAACTGGGCGGCGCTGAAGTAATCCCCAACGAAGTGTTTCTTTGCTGAAAATAGGATTGTATGTGTTTGCCATTGTTTTACCTCTTCGATCAGATATTGAAATACTTTTGAATTTTTGATAGTATTTTGCCGGCAGCATTAGGTTGTTCAACATCTGCCCATCTTTGAAGATATTTCAAAATACGGTCTTTCTCTCGTTGGGTTCCTAAATCCACAAGTAAATATATAATTCGCCAAAGGATTGGAAGCAGACGATGGTCAAAATCTGCCAGCTTGAGCCAATTGTGGAGTTCATCTAACATAAGTTTGCGAGTCAACTTTAGATTGAAAGCATTCCGCAATAGACCAGTGATAATTTTTTCGTATGTACGCTCAGTTTTGAGATTTTCTTTAACAAGTTGATCTTCTTCTAGTAGAAGCGACAATAATATAGGCAAATGACTATTGTTAGAGTCTGCGGAAACTTTTGTCTGACCCATCAGCAGCAAAAATATTGCCAAACTCAAATGGTTTACCATGTTTGTCTGAGGCTGCTGTGTCCATATTTGCAACGTGTTGAGTACTGTAAAATATTGACCTGGTAAAAACTGTCCAGCCTTGAAGAGGATAACTACACTTTCGGCTAGTACTGAAAATAATTGTCTGTCTCCAGATTTGGCGATCGCCAACAGATCCCGCAGTGCAATATCAGGAAAGCGCAATCCTACATAGCCTCCATAAGTCGCCGTGGCTGTCCAGCGTAAGTTAGGATTGTTCACTGTACTCCAATGATGTAGCAAACCCATAACTTGTGGAGCCAAATCGCTTTCAAATACTGGTATACTGAGGGCTTGTGCGGCTAATCTCTGCAAATGGCGATCGTCAGAATTCGCCCAAGGTCGCAGCACTTTTTGCAGAACAAAACCAAAAGCATACTTACTTAGTTCACCAACTGCTGCTGCTGCTCTAATCCTCACCTCAAAGCTAGGGTGCGATCCCAGCTCATACAACCATAAAAGCAGCGGTTCGCGTAAGTGGTCGTACTCTTTCCAAACATAATGTAGAACAGCTGGCTGAAATCTGGGATTATCTAGTTCAATTAGCTCAACTGGACTGCGCCCAAATTCCGTATTTTCATATCCCTCGCTTGAATGAGCGCAAACTTCTTTTAACCACTGGCTGCGTCTTCTGTTGAAAAGTGGCTCAGCATTAGTGACCTCTTTCTGTGCTGATGGAGATTTGCTCAGAAATTGTAAACGCTTACTAGCATCTAGAACTGCTTGATAGCTACTTCCACTGAGAACGGCCAGAGTAATCATGAAGACATATTTACTCAGGTGTTGATTTTCTTCTTTCTCGAACCAAGATTCAACTTGCTCCCGAACACGAACACTAAAGCCTGCTAGCGCTTCCTCAAGCTCAAGTTCCTTCCTCACAACCTTGGCCAGAAGTTCAGCCAACCGATCTACATCCCCAGGTAATAAATTATTTTTGAGTAGCTGACGTACTGAGTCTGAGTAAATTAAGGAACGACCAACCTCAAGCATGGCTTGGTCTTTTAAGTACCATGCAAGATGTTTTTCTAAAAGTTCCTCACTCGTTGGTAGTTCACTCCAATGAAGGATGTATTCCTGTAAAGCTTCTGGCGATAGACGCACACGACTGTCTACAGTGATCACCAGATAACTATCTTGTTGGCTAAGTTTCTGATTCAGACCTTTGAGTAGATAACTATTTAGTTTGCCGGCACTATCGGTTACTAGGGTATCAATTACATAAACTTGCTTCGCTTCACATTGAAATGAACTGAGGTCTTCTACAGCCGGGTCAATTTCAAAAATCTCTTGATTCTGTGAGTGCAAAAGCAGATGAATTGCAGTAGTTTGTTTGCCAATTTTAGAATCACCCCAGAGGAGTAAAACCCGCTTCTTTTTTAAAATGCTTTTTGCTTGTTGATATCTAGTAGTTTCAATATAGACACTGCGTACTTTTTCAATATCAGCAGTTAATACCAAACCAGCTATCTCTTTTACATAACTGCGTTTAGTCGATTTCGTCTGATTTCCTCCTACAACATCTCCCGTGATATCTACTTGGTTGGCAAAATAAGCACCGCCACTACGGGCATCAATAAAAACGTTTGCCGCTCCCTGCCATTGCAAAAACTCATTGATATTTTTAGCTGTATCTTTCCCAACAAAATTCTTAATGAATTCTTCTTCTGGATTGGTATGATTCGCTGGTTCAGCACCCTCATCTTTCTTAGGCTGCTCTGGGTTTTCAGCATTCTGCTGCCCAGATGATGGATTTTGGTCAGAATCATCACTCACTGACTTAACTTACTCCTTGCTTCTCAAAAAGAATAAATTAGACATAACCTACATTCAGGAGGTGAAGAGAGCTTTGCAGATATTTGTTCAGAAAAAAATATCAGTTTTACTTGTCATTTTTTTCCTGATTACCTCCAACTACATCCCCTTTAATATGAACCGATCCAGTTCCAAAATAAACACCACCACTGCGTCGATCTATTGTTATTTTTTCAATTTCATTACTCTTAGATTCAAGTTGAATAGGCTTTAAAGGGGTATTTAAGTTGTCACGAATAAATCTCTTGACCCGAGTATAAATTGGTTTTTTATCCGATTCTGGTCTACAAATTGAAATATGATTTTCATCCATTGGTATTGGAATTACACCTCGAATGCCAGGGTCGGCACTGGTTTCATTCACAACTAAAATTCCGTTGGTTTGATACTTCTCGCAGTAAACTTCCATTGGAATTTCGCTCAGGTGTTCGTGATTCCGATATAAAAGGTTTAGTTCACGTAAACGAGAATCGTGAGCTTTTAGTTCATCAACGCTGACTGTGGTTCTCAGAAGACCACCTATATATTTAATCCAATTAGCAAGATCGGAACCCGAATGAGGAGTGGAGAGAAAAACGATTCCTTTGGTCTGTTGCACGATCGCTTTCCATCTTGGAGTCCCGAAATCATTGGCATGGCGAAGCATTTGCTTGACTAAAAGCCCGCCCATGCTATGGGTAATGAAAATCAGAGGGCGATCGCCAATATCATATGTATCTAAAAGCGCCAAGGAATTGGTAGCTCGATCCACCAATGGCATTGTATTTCCTCTCCAAGCGAAAGGTTCCACCTCGTACCCCAGTGACCAAATACCAATATTTGGCAAATCCCTACCCAACCAAGCCGGCCAGAAATCATCACCATTACGCTTACCCAACGGATGCCAAGTCTCTCGGTAATGACCCATCAATCCGTGAACAAAAATTACGTCCCCGATCTTTTGCAGGTTGTCACAACCTGATATGGGGAATAAATCATTCAAGTTTTCCACGCCCTAGTTCTCCAATTAACGGTTGTGTGTATTCAGAAAATTCAGTCGTTTCAGGTTCTTGGCGACTACCTCTATGCGACCGACATAGAGACTATGGGGCTTGTTGTTAGAGCTTGCTTGTTAATAGTGAAAAAATCAAACTTTTATTTAATTATTTCTTTCTATGTAATTTTTCTATATATGTGCTTTTTATATATGGAAAATCTAAGAATTTAGCTTTATAGCCATAATACAGGTAATAACATGTATATTTCATTAAAATTTTTGTAAATTTTTAGCGATCGCCTCGTGGTTTTTACTTGAATTGCGATCGCACAAGACATTCGGCAGTATAGCGTTTCCCCACAAGTACACCCGTAAGGGCACGGCGCTGCCGTGCCCTAACACCTTGCGATATGATGTTGTGCTGAATCTGAATGGGAACCGCTATACTTTAGTTCACTGACTGTTAATCATTGACAAAAAAAATATCCCCTACTTCAGACGCCAAAAGTAGGGGTTTGTGAAATTTTATTTTTTTGTTAAAACTACTTGACAGAAACAGCATCGACATCAATTGTGCTTGCAGTGGAGGTAGAACCCTCAGTGGTATTCGATGCTTCGGTATTCATATCACCTTTACGAGCTTTCCAGCCTTCAATCACTAACCCAGACACCTCACCTACTAGCAAGGTCAAAAGGAAAACATCATCAATCTGTCCGACGACGGGGAAAACGTCTGGGAGAAAATCAATTGGGCTAACCAAATAAACTAATGTTCCTAAAATCACCCACCAGCGGTATTTGGGGTTACGAAGCAAATCACGATACCAGGTATAAACTGATTGAATTGAAAATTTCATGTTTTGAACCTCCAGTTATTTTTAATTTTGACAAATAATCTTTTAAATTCCCGGTGGGAATAACCGCCCCAATTAGTCTGGAAGACGCTACCAATTAAAAGGGAGTGGGGAAATGAGGGCAGGGGAGGCAGGGGAAAAGGTTAAAGGTTAAAGGGAAAAGGAATAAATTTAATCTTTCCCCTTTTCCCCTTACCCCTTTCCCTTTCCCCATAGCCCATGCCCTATGCCCTATGCCCATTAATCTCTAAAATTAATAATGCTTGGGGATAGTTGCTTTAGTTCTGGAGGGAGGAAATTTAAACAGTGGATATTTTAGATTTGTTTTACAAGGGCGGGCCAGCCATGTGGCCGTTGCTTGTTCTGTCAATTTTATCTTTGAGTGTAATTTTCGAGCGTTTATGGTTCTGGCTACGAATTTTAACTCAAGAAAAGCAAATAGTCGATCGCGTCCTAGATGCTGCCCATGATGATTGGCAAGTCGCTGCCGATATCGCTAGACTTGCAAGCCATCAGCCTGTGGGACGTTTTCTCTATGCGCCTTTACACTTAGGCAAATGTGATGCGGAAACCTTTCGTCTAGCCCTGGAATCCACAGCCGAAGATGAATTGGCTGGAATGCGGCGGGGCGAAAAACTTTTAGAAGCCGTAATTGCGCTAGCGCCACTGCTGGGATTATTGGGTACGGTTTTAGGTCTAATCCATTCTCTGCGCTCAATTCGCATTGGCGATTTGGGAACTGAATCTACTGCTGGGGTGACTACTGGTATTGGTGAATCGTTGATTAGTACAGCAGCAGGACTAATAGTTGCAATCATTAGTTTGGTATTCTACCGCCTATTCCAAAGTTTTGTAGTTAACCAAGTCAAAGTTTTTCGCAAAGCGGGGAATGAGTTGGAATTACTCTACCGCCAATCTCCCCCGGATTTTAGTAATGCTACATCACCAATTGCACGGGATAATTTGACACCACCCCGCAAACAAGGGAAAAACAGGTTTTCCGATCCTCCTGAGCCGCCAATCCTACCTTAGTAATAGTCAAAAATTCAACCCCTAAACCAGGCGATTAAATTGAGAAAATGAAAGTTAATCTACATACTCCAATTGAAGAAGTCCAAATTCAAATCATTCCTTTAATTGATGTTGTTTTTTGTATTCTGACGTTTTTTTTGTTAGCGGCACTGCAATTTACGCGCCAACAGGCAATAAATGTTGATTTGCCCAAAGCTAGCGCCAAAACCGTATCTGGGATAACGTCACAAAGTGGCAGTCAGATTGTAACTATCGATGCTGTTGGTAACACTTACATAGAAAAACAGCCTGTAAAACGTGAGGATTTGGCACAAAGGTTAAAACTGTATCTCCAAGCAAATCCTAATGCCGTTGTGGTGCTGAATGCTTCACGCACGGCAACTTACAATGATGTGATTGAGACATTAGACTTGCTGCGCCAAGTAGGAGGCGATCGCGTTTCTTTGGGAATTATTCCCGGGCCATCTCAATCACCCACAAACTCACTCAATCAGCCTCCTGTGCCTTCTTTCCCAACTAATCCTGGTGAAGCACCATTTCCAGGCATCAACCCCGAAGGCAGTCTTACCCCCAGATTTCCCTCAGCGCCTGGGCAAGGTATCAGTCCAATCAATCCTGATATTTCCAACCCACCAGCAGCCCCAGCACCTGTAGCACCGAAACAAAGCCAATCTACTCCAAAAAGGTGAGATAGGGGCATGGGGCATGGGGAAGAGGCAGAGGGGCAGGGGGTAGGGGGCAAGGGGGAGAATGAAAAATTACCTCTTTCCCCTCTGCTCCCTGCTCCCTGCTCCCTGCTTCCTGCCTCAAGAGCCTCCCCACTCCCCCTGAAACTTTTTCCCAAACCTAAAGATATCCAGAATAAAATTTGGTTAGAGAAAAAAATTCTGCTAATTTACAAATAATTGGTTGAGTTTGAAAGATTTTTCCATAGGTAGGCTAAGTACTTTATCAAAACAGAATTCAGAAGTCAGGAGCCAGAATTCAGTATGAATTTTGTGCAACTGGCGGATAAATAAACGGGTTTAAGACCCCTACCAAATTTTCAATTTGGTGGTCTTAAATTAGTGGCGGGTCTGAATCTCCCACTAATTGATTCTGACTTCTGAATTCTGACTTCTGAATTCTTCTTCAACACCAATTGCCATTCACGTTTCAGGGGTTGTGGCATGAATATTGTGACGCTTTTAATTGTTTGGATAGTAACAGCTATCAGCTTGTTAATAATTAGTAAATTGCCTTTAGGAGTTGAAATTGATACTCCAGGTAAAGCCTTCTTCTCCGCAGCAGTACTTGGGATTGTTACAGCAATAGTCAGACCAATTTTAGGACTCGTTTTTGCAGTTCCAAATTTACTGACGTTAGACTTACTATCCAGCATTTTCACATTTATGATTGCTGTAGTTTGTTTTAGTATTGCTGCTTGGTTAGTCGAAGGCTTTCGTTTACGCTACGGTGTTTGGAGTGCTGTTATTGGAGCATTTGCCCTCACTTTAATTAACAGCTTAATCTACAAAATATTGGGTGTATAAATTTATAGAGTTAAGAGTTAAAAGTTAGGAGTTAGGAGTTAGGAGTTATTGACAACTTTTAACTCCTCACTCCTGACTCCTAACTATTCATTGGCAGCTGGAGGAGCAACTTGAGTAGTTGATTGTTGTTTACGTTGTTCGCGTTTTTTGCGATCGGCTGAGAGCATATCTGCCATCACTATCAGTGCTTGCGCCATTTTGTCTAGGTTGGAACGGTATAGTTCCAAATCCTTGCTGAATTTGTCATCAGACAAGTGCAAGCCAGCAGCGATCGCTTTGAGTGCTTCTGTGAGTTGCTTTTCGTCTTTGACTAATTCCGGATCTGACAATTCCAATAATGAAAATACACCAATTGCAAACAAACGGTTGTATTTAAAGTTAGGATTGTTGGCGATCGCTTGCAATTGCCCTTGGAAATCAGCATCTCGATCTAAGTTAGTAGTTTGACTCAGCCACGCAATTAAATCTTTAACTGGCAAACTTTTACCTAAAGCCCGCAATCTTTCGGCATCCTGTCGATAGCGTTGCGGGTCTTGTTCTATAGCCTGACATAGGGCGTTAAAAATTGATTCTCGATCTCGTTCTGGTTGATAGCCTTCCATGAAGCGGTCAAAAGTAGTGACGACGCCCAAGGCATAAATTGGATTGTAGCTGAAATCAATATTTACTGACAGCAGATGCATTTCCACCATCAATTCTTCTACTACCCGACGGTAAATAGTGTTGATCGGACGGGTATGCAGATTATAGAAAGTTCGCTTTGTATCAGAGACAGTACGGACGTTATTCACAAAGAAAATGTTAAGGGCGACGTATTCTTATTTTCACGCTTAAAGGCTACTTTGCCAAGTTTAGGTTTTGGCTGGTGACGGTTTCATTTACAATATAGGCACAATAGACAAATCAAAAATAGTTTGGAATTAGTTAGCCACAGGGGCTAAGAACGTTTCCCGCTAAAGAAATAACCAAAATTATCACCTTTAAAAATTCATCGATCCCATTTATGAACTTGTCGCCACAGTTAATTGCTTTAGGTGAGTACCTAGCTGGTGAATTTGATAATCGGGAACAAGCCATAGGAGAACCAATTTGGTATGTCCACCTGCGCCTGTGGCAAAGACCAGTTAATCTGTTCGCAGAAGATAGCATCACCCTATTTGCCGAACAGGCTAATATCATTAACCTAGATCGACCTTACCGCCAGCGAATTCTGCGGTTGCGTCAGGGAAGCGATTCTCGTGCGCCTCTGGAAGTGCAATATTACATGCTGAAAAATCCAGAAGCATTAAAAGGTGCAGGTGATAATTCTGCCCTACTAAATACACTCTCACCCAATCAATTAGATTTACTACCAGGTTGTATCCTCGCAGTTACTCACGAAACACTAGGTGGCGATTGCTATAAGTTTACCGCTACCCCATTACCAGAAACTCGTTGCACCTTCACTTATCTTGGCAATACTGTCCAAGTTTCCTTGGGGTTTGAAGCCACAGCAGCAGAATTTCACAGCTACGACAAAGGAATTAACCCCGCAACTGGACAAGCAACTTGGGGAGCAATTATGGGACCTTATCGCTACACCAAGCGAAATCAGTATTGAGTAAGATCGAGTTATGAGTTATGAGTTATGAATTAATTCCTTACTCTTGTACAGACGCGATTAATCGCGTCTCTACTCCTAACTCTTTTCTTAGCTAGCAATGCTACGAGGTACACCTTCTAAAGCTTCCTCTTCGGTTTCAAAGATTTCAAACACAGTATCCATCATTGTCACTTCAAACACGAGTTTGGCTTCTGGATGTACGTTACAGATGCGGAAACTACCCTTGACTTTATCTGCATCACGCATTCCAGCTACCAAAGACGTGAGACCAGAACTATCAATAAAATTGACCTGACCCAGATTCACAACCACATGGCGACTGAGTTTAGAAATACACTCTTGTAACTTTAAGCGAAATTGCCAAGCGGTGGTGATGTCTAGGCGACCTGCTGGTGTCAAGACAATAACGGTGTTTCCGTCTTGGGTTGTATAAGTTTTTTGGTCTATATGGATCACTAAAGCCCTCCCCGTGGCATTCCTTTTAAATTGACTACTTACAGAACCGTTATGATGCTGCCACTTGAGATTAACAAGCTACAGCTAAAATTGTCACTTTTTTATGCTAAGTGCTTATCTTTAGTAGTTTAACTCACCAAAACAGTGCTGAGTAGCAATTTGAAATGGGGCATAGGGCAAACAGGGCATGGGGAAAGGGAAAGGGGTAAGGGGAAAAAGGGAAAGATTAAATTTATTCCTTTTCCCTTTAACCTTTAACCTTTTCCCTACCTCCCCACTATTTCCAATTAATCCAATCTTGAGGTTTCAAGAAGATTTCATACAACTCGGCTTCGGGGGAATTGGGTTCTGGCTGATAGCCGTATTCCCAACGCACCAAAGGTGGTAGGGACATGAGAATTGATTCGGTGCGTCCGTTGGTTTGCAGACCAAAAATGGTACCTCGGTCGTAAACCAAGTTAAATTCTACATATCGTCCCCGGCGATAGAGTTGGAAATTTCGCTGGCGATCGCCATACTCAATCCCATGTCGCCGTTCTACAATTGGTACGTAGGCTGGTAAAAATGCTCTACCACAGTCTTGCACAAAGGCAAATAAATCTTCCCAACTGCGTGGTGCTAGCTCTCCCACTTCGTTGCTATGAATAGCTGCTCCTCCATTGGCATCGGGACCACGGTATAAAGTACCCCGGCCGTCTTGGTAATCAAAAAATAGACCGCCCACGCCCCTTGTTTCACCGCGATGCTTCAGGTAGAAATATTCGTCACACCAACGCTTAAATACTGGGTAATACTCCGGATGGTGCTGATCGCAAGCTTGTTTTAAAGTTTTATGTAAATGTGTTGCATCTTCGGCAAAGGGGTAATAAGGAGTCAAATCCAGACCACCGCCAAACCACCACACTGGCCCGGCTTCAAAGTAGCGATAATTGAGATGGACTGTAGGCACGTAGGGATTACGCGGATGTAACACCATTGAAGTTCCCGTGGCATAAAAGCCGTGCCCTGCGGCTTCTGGGCGTTGAGCTAAAATTGAGGGCGGCAAATGGGAACCCCAAACTTCAGAAAAATTGACACCACCTTGTTCAAATATTGCACCATCGCGTAGGACACGCGATCGCCCTCCACCTCCTTCTGGGCGTTCCCAACTATCTTCAAGAAACGTGCCCACACCATCCAGTTGTGTTAAAGCTTGCGTAATTTCGTCTTGCAGCCGTTTCATAAACTGACTGACCCTAGTCTGAGCGTCAGATGGTGGCAAAGACTTCAATGATTCTGCTGCTAGAGTTGGTGTTTGCGAGTTGGTCAACATAGATTCCCGAACCTAAATTACAATTTCCTGAAAGCCACAAATTTCTCATCTTAAAATTTGGGGAAAACACGCGCCAGCAATCAAGCTTTATTTGCCCAACCTGCTTTTTTCTCACTGGTCAAGCGTTTATGGGATTGATGGGCATCACTAGAGTTATTTTCCCTCAAATGCGTATAGGCTTGTATATTGAGTGAGTTTTTTTTGAAATTATTAACAGAATGGGGCTAAGCTTAGTTGCCCAAAACACCAGAGTTACCAAAAAGTGTCTAGCGAGGAGGAGGATTAGGAAAATGCAAGGTTGGTTATCCAAATTCATCCACCGCAAACGTCGTCGGTTTTGCGCTTCTCTGGTGCGGACTTATCGAGAGATTAGTTCCGCTTCTGTAGATGAACTGTGGCAAAAAGTGGTTGATTTAACAGATGTTTCCTGGCATCCGCTACTTAAAAGTACTAATGTGCCCTACGGATTAGTACCCCAACCAGGATTAATTTTTCAGGCTGTAACACGCTTTTCGCCGATTCCGATCCGGATTTTTGTCGAACGTGTCAATCCCAGAGAAATGCTGAGTATCCGAGTTATGGCAATTCCTGGCATAGAAGAACGGGTAACTTATCAAGTAGAATCAACGGTTTGTGGTACTTGTTTATCTTATTCTGTAACACTACGTGGTTGGTTGTCGCCCCTAGTTTGGTCTTTATCTCGTCCTTATGTAGACCGTGTTGCACGCTCTTTAGTTGAAGCAGTAGAAAAGACGGCATTACCAGCAGTATCAACTAAGAAAAAATCCCTAAATGACAGTTGTTTTGATTTTTAGGCATGTGATTGGCGACTGGGGACTGAGGACTGGGAAAATTTCTTCCCAATACCCAATACCCAGCCCCCAATCCCCGATCGCTAAACAAAGTTAAGATTCTATTAGGTAATAATCCAATTTCCTAAGTTTTATTACGGCAGTGATAGTGAAAACACCAATCTGCTCTTGCTTTTATTTGCATCAAGTTAATAGCTAAGATGCTGACTACGATCGTATTTCTTCATTTTCAACAGAAGTCAGGAGCTTCTGCCTTCCTTAAATCAGAACTTCGGTAAATTTTGAATTTTGAATTTTTTATGTACGATGTCCTTGATTCCCGCTCTGTCTTAGAAGTGTTGCGACCAGTGCAAGACCCAGAACTTCGCAAAAGTCTGGTAGAACTCAATATGATTCGCAATGTCAAAATTGATGGTGGCAAGGTTAGTTTCACTTTAGTGTTAACTACTCCTGCTTGTCCTTTACGTGAATTTATCGTTGAAGACTGTCAGAAAGCTGTTAAAAAACTACCAGGCGTTACAGATGTCAGCATAGAAGTCACAGCAGAAACGCCCCAACAAAAAAGTTTACCTGACCGCACTGGCATTTCTGGGGTAAAAAATATCATTGCTGTTTCCAGCGGCAAAGGTGGTGTTGGTAAAAGTACTGTGGCGGTAAATGTCGCAGTGGCTTTAGCCCAAACTGGGGCGAAAGTCGGCTTACTAGATGCTGATATTTACGGGCCTAATGACCCTACCATGCTGGGGCTAGCCGATGCCGAAATCGCTGTGCGTTCGACTGAAAAAGGTGAGATCCTCGAACCTGCTTTTAATCACGGCGTCAAATTGGTTTCAATGGGCTTTTTGATTGACCGAGATCAACCAGTAATTTGGCGGGGACCAATGCTAAATGGTGTAATTCGCCAGTTTCTCTATCAAGTTGAGTGGGGAGAATTAGACTACTTGATTGTAGATATGCCACCGGGAACGGGAGATGCTCAGCTAACTTTAACCCAAGCAGTGCCGATGGCAGGGGCAGTAATTGTCACCACACCGCAAAATGTAGCGCTGTTAGATTCTCGTAAGGGATTACGGATGTTCCAGCAGATGAACGTCCCGGTATTGGGGATTGTGGAAAATATGAGTTATTTTATCCCACCAGATATGCCAGATAAGCAGTATGACATCTTTGGTTCCGGTGGTGGTTCCAAAACGGCTGCTGAATTGGAAGTGCCACTTTTGGGCTGTGTACCACTAGAAATTTCCACGCGAGTTGGCGGTGATAGCGGTGTACCAATAGTCGTTGGCGATCCAGATTCAGCTTCAGCAAAAGCATTAAAAGCGATCGCTCTTACCATTGCTGGCAAAGTATCAGTCGCAGCTTTGACATAATAAATTTTAATTTGTATCTGCTTCGTGGGCTATTGGGAATACTAGGGACTGGGAATTGGGGACTGGGGATTAGGGAAGAATTTGCCCAATACCGAGTACCCAGTACCCAATCCCCAATGCACAACTTAAATCTAAAGTCTAAACTGACACAATGTTATTAAAACGATCGCTCCCCAAAGTTCGCTGGAAGTCTTGGGTTAAGCCCTGGCAATATGTAGATTGGTTACTATTTTGTTTACCGGTTGCTGTCAGCATTTTTGGCGGCGTGATGATCCTCAGTACGGAACTCAAGCAGCCAGTAACTGATTGGTGGTGGCACTGGTTGGTAGCTGGTATCGGTGTGCTAATAGCGCTGTTTTTGGCTCGTGTCCGTTACGAAATCTTGATGCAGTATCACTGGGTAACCTACACACTGACGAATTTCAGCTTAATCGCCGTGATGATTGCTGGTACTAGCGCTAAAGGGGCACAGCGGTGGATTAGTATCGCTGGCTTTAACGTGCAACCCTCAGAGTTTGCCAAAGTCGGCATGATTATTACCTTAGCAGCCTTGTTACACAAGCGGACTGCTTCTAAACTCGAAAGTGTTTTCCGTGTACTGGCAATCACCGCTATACCTTGGGGACTAGTATTTTTACAGCCAGATTTAGCAACATCAATGGTATTTGGAGCGATCGTCTTGGGAATGCTCTACTGGGCTAATGCTAACCCAGGCTGGTTAATTCTGATGATTTCTCCTGTGGTTGCTGCGATTTTGTTTAGTATATCTTGGCCTTTAGCAGAGCCAGTAGTTTTACTTAAAGAGCTATCTTTTGGCCCGTTGGGCATAGTTTGGTCAGTGGCTATGGCTATTGTGGGCTGGCGAACTCTACCCTGGCGGCGATTCGGTTTGGGTACTATCGGTGCGTGGAGTCTCAATATACTCGGTGGCGAATTAGGAGTTTTTGCCTGGAATCATATTTTGAAACCCTATCAAAAAGACCGGCTAACTGTATTCATGGACCCCGATCACGATCCTCTGGGTGCTGGATATCACCTCATTCAATCTCGCATTGCTATCGGTGCTGGTGAAATTTGGGGATGGGGTCTATTCAAAGGCCCAATGACGCAACTGAATTTCGTCCCAGAACAGCATACAGACTTTATTTTTTCAGCAGTTGGTGAAGAATTCGGTTTTGTTGGTTGTTTGGTAGTATTATTTGTCTTTTGCTTAATTTGTTTGCGCTTACTGCATGTTGCTCAAACCGCCACAGACAATTTTGGTTCGTTGTTGGCTATTGGCGTTTTGTCCATGATTGTATTTCAGTTAATTGTCAACGTTGGCATGACTGTCGGCTTAGCACCTGTAGCCGGAATTCCCTTACCTTGGATGAGTTACGGACGTTCTGCCATGCTGACTAACTTCATTTCCTTGGGAATAGTAGAATCGGTAGCAAATTTTCGCCAACGACAGAAGTATTATTGATTCGTCATTTGTCATTTGTCATTTGTCAGTTGTCATTTGTCATTTGTTAGTTAACGAAAACCAATGACCAATGACCAATGACTATTAAGAAGTATTAAGCTAATAACAGGAAACAAGCGAGGCTAAAAAGATGATTCTGCCTGGAGCAACTGTTCGTGTCAATAATCCCGCAGATACCTATTATCGCTCTGAAGGACTCGTGCAACGGGTGAGTGATGGCAAGGTAGCCGTACTGTTTGAAGGTGGGAACTGGGATAAATTAATTACCTTCCGCCTGAAGGAATTAGAACTCGTAGAAACCACAGCCGGACGGAAAAAAGGAAAATAAATTAGTTAGAAGTTAGGAGTTAGGAGTTAGGAGTTATAGCGGTTCCCATTCAGATGCGGTACAACATTAGATTGCAAGGTGTAAGGGCACGGCAGTGCCGTGCCCCTACGGGTGTACCTCACGTAAACGAGAACCGCTATATTATTGTTCAACTCCTAACTCTTAACTCATAACTCAGCACTCCCATGCGCCTTCCACTACCACAGTTTGACACAAGCGATCGCCATCCCAATCACTTTGCGGAGGTGATTGAAACTACTACTACTGAATTTTTGGCACAGTGTTTGGAACCGGAAGATTTAAGTTTTCCCTCGATGCCACCTTTTGGTAGTTGGGTTTGTGCTGTGGATGAAGAATCTGGCAATCTGGTTTATGCGGTGGTGTATTATGCCACAACTATGCCCATAGATTCCGTACACCGAGCTAGAGCTTTGGGGTTGTCATTGCAAGACTTACGCGAGGAACAACCCCAGATATTTGCCATGCTCAGAACAGAATTTCGAGCTGCGATCGTTGGATTTGAACTATCTTCACAAAATCCAAGTTATAACCGAAGAGTATATCAGTATCTACCACCCCGTCCCCCGCAAATTCATCAAGCTGTTTATCGGTGCGAACCAGAAGCGATCGTTAAATTTACTGAAGAACTAGATTTTTTACGGACACTCCTTTGTATCAATGGTGCGCCAGTAGACGCTTTGACCGCAGCTGCCATTCGAGATGTATATCAGTTACGCAAAGCTGACCGAGAATGGCTAATTAAAGCTGGGCGAAGTCTGAGTGTGTTACTTAAAGACGACTACGATCGCTTGCGGTTCATTTTGAGTCAAATCCACCCGTAGGTAGTTAGTTCCAAGACAATTGTCTAGTTTAGTGTAAGTTAAGATTTTTGATTTTTCGTCAGGTGGCTTCTACATTCATTTATATCAATCAAGCGATGCTCAAAGGCGATCGCAGTTTTACCATAGCCTCTTCAATTCCTACCTATGGAACTAATATCACAAGTTCTTGCTCTGGAACCAACTTCCCAAGTTCTTGGCAAGGAACCAATTGTTTCCTTTGCTATTCTGCTCGTGGTCATCTTAGTTATACCTATCATCTTTGAGCGACTAAGATTACCAGGATTAGTGGGTTTGGTTTTCTCTGGACTAGTACTTGGTCCTTCGGGCTGGCATCTATTTCAGTCTGACTCGTCGATGATTAACCTACTATCAGATATTGGGTTAATATACTTGCTATTTGTCGCAGGGCTAGAAGTCGATCTAGAACAGTTCCGCAAGAGGAAAAGTCGTGCCTTTGGGTTTGCTAGCTTGACTTTCAGTGTACCTTTAATTGTGGGAACCTTACTAGGTCTGATTTTAGGCTATGGCTGGACTACTTCAATTTTAATTGGCTCTTTATTCGCTTCCTATACTCTTTTGGCATATCCCATAATCACTCGTTTGGGAGTGGTAAATAATGAAGCAGTTACTGTTACCATTGGAGCGACAATTTTTACAGATATTGGTGCAGTCCTAATATTAGGGATTTGTGTAGCTATCGCTCGTAATCAAGCATTCAGCTTGGCTGGGCTACTCACCTTGTCGGGTTGGTTAACCATTTACTCTGTTGCTGTTGTTGCAGGATTTGATTGGGCAGGTAAAGAGTTTTTTCGCCGTTCAGGAGACGATGAAGGAAACAAGTTTTTGTTTGTGTTGCTTTCTGTGTTTCTTGCTGCTGTGGGCGCTCAATTGATTGGAGTAGACAAAATTGTTGGTGCTTTTTTAGTGGGTTTGGCGGTAAATGAAGCTGTGGGTGAAGGCCCAGTCAAAGAAAAGGTGGTGTTTATTGGCAGTGTATTGTTCATTCCGATTTTCTTTGTTGACCTTGGTTTACTGATCGATTTACCTGCCTTTTTGAGCAACCTGAACGCTCTCAAGTTAACGCTGTTGATTATAGTCGGTTTGATTGTCAGTAAATTCATCGCTGCTTTGTTGACAAAACTGGTTTACCGCTATAACTGGCGAGAAATGCTCACAATGTGGTCGCTATCACTTCCCCAGGTAAGCACAACCTTAGCAACAACGTTAGTAGGATATCGGGCTGGATTACTCTCATCAGAAATATTACACAGCATTATTTTTTTAATGGTGTTCACATCAACCTTGGGGCCGTTCATGACTGCTCGAATAGCTGTTGGTTTGACTTCCTCGCCAGCCCCAGACCTACCTCCAACTACTGTACCCGATGGGGATGCACCAGAAACAGACAGTGCTTTGACTATAGTTGTACCTGTTTATAATCCTCAGACCCAGCAGTATTTGATTGAAATGGCAGCGTTATTAGCGCATCAGTCAAAGGGTAAAATTGTACCGCTAGCGATCGCTACTGCTGCTGCTCACATGGATGCACCCCAGTTAGAAGCTTCTGTTGAACGCAGTGAGCGGTTGTTAACAAAAGCCACCGCCCAAAGTCGAGTATTAGGTGTAGCCGCAGAATCAGTGCTGCGAATTGATGATGCTTTTGCTCAGGGAATTAGCAGAGCTGCCCGCGAACAAAAAGCTAGTTTAATTGTTATGGGTTGGGGTAAACGTACTGGGTTGCGAGCGCTATTATTTGGTAATGTCGTTGATGGTGTACTTTGGGCAGCCCACTGTCCTGTAGCAGTAACACGTTTGGTCGAATCACCAAAAAAAATTCAGCGCATCTTAGTACCAGTAGAAAATTTAGCAGCACCGATATTGCAGCCTGTACAATTTGCTCAAATGTTGGCACAAACAAATCAGAGCCACATTACTGTACTGAATGTGTGCGATCGCCGCACTAGTTCCAGTAAAATTGCTTGGAGGCGATCGCACCTCTCCCTATTAGTATCTAAATTAGCTCTGCCCAATACCCCAGAAATTCAAATCATCGCTCATGAAAATGTAGCTCAAGCAATTTTGCAAGCAGCACGGTTATATGATTTAGTCATTTTACCTTTTATACGCAATCGTACTAGTCCTGGAGGGTTAGCTATTAGCGATGTCACAACTGAGTTAGCCAGACAACTCACCTGTTCCATCGTTATGCTTGGAGAACCACAACGCACTCAAACAAATGTGGTTATCTCTGACGCAGCTAATAGCATTACATCTGCTGTATAATATATGCTGCTGCGTTGACGTAGCCCGACGGAGGCATCACATAAAAAAATTTTGACAACAAATGAATCGGCTCTAGGGGTTACAGTAAAAACACTTTATATTGTTGAAGATTTGATGAACTTTAGGTAAAAGACTGACAATCTTTAGACAATGTTTGTTATTTTTCTAGTTAAATTGTTAAGAAACCAGGTAAAAACATCACAAAACTACAACTGTAAACACTTTTTGATTAAGCCTTATTCATTTTTAGTTCTGTATTTTTGTACCCAAGCTGGGTAACCTAAAAGAGAAGTGCAATAGCTACTGAAAATATTTGTAAGTAATTGGGAAATTATGAGAATTTTGGTGACGGGCGGTGCTGGGTTTATTGGTTCCCATCTCATCGACCGACTAATGAACGAAGGGCATGAAATAATATGCTTGGATAATTTTTACACAGGTCATAAACGTAACATTCTTAAATGGTTAGGCCATCCGTACTTTGAATTAATCCGCCACGATATTACTGAGCCAATTCGGTTAGAAGTGGATCAAATTTATCATTTAGCTTGTCCTGCTTCTCCAGTACATTACCAATACAACCCAGTAAAAACCGTTAAAACTAACGTGATGGGAACACTGAATATGTTGGGGCTGGCCAAGCGTGTGAAAGCTAGGTTTTTCTTGGCTTCAACTAGCGAAGTATACGGAGATCCAGAAATTCATCCCCAAACCGAAGAGTATAGAGGTAGCGTCAATCCCATTGGCATACGTTCATGCTACGACGAAGGCAAAAGAATCGCTGAAACTCTGGCATTTGATTACTACAGGCAAAATAAAGTTGACATCCGAGTTGCTCGGATTTTCAATACATACGGGCCGAGAATGTTAGAGAACGATGGCCGGGTAGTGAGTAACTTTATAGTTCAAGCCTTGCGGGGTACTCCTTTAACGGTGTACGGTGATGGCTCCCAAACTCGGAGTTTCTGCTACGTTTCCGATTTGGTAGAAGGATTTATCCGCCTGATGAATGGCGATTACGTCGGGCCAGTAAATCTGGGTAATCCTGGTGAATATACGATTTTACAATTGGCACAAGCTGTGCAAAACATGATTAATCCAGATGCAGAGATTAAATTCGAGCCACTACCTTCGGACGATCCCCGGCGTCGCCAGCCTGATATCACAAAAGCAAAAACTTGGTTAAATTGGGAACCTACCATTCCTCTGCAAGAGGGGTTAAAACTAACAATAGAAGATTTCCGCGATCGCATGAACAGCGATGCCAAAAATTCAGCCTCCTGAGCAGTGCCTAGCCCCGCTCTCAACTTTCGTGCAAGCTCATCCTAGCCGGTACTTTAGTGGCTGTGTTTCCTCTCGGTGTATAAGTGTCATCTTGACAATTTCTTTTTTAAACTAACGCTCAATCAAGCGAGGAGTTAAAAATGCGTGTTTGCGTAATTGGTACTGGTTACGTCGGTTTAGTTACAGGTGCTTGCTTAGCTCATATTGGACATGATGTCATTTGCGTAGACAACAACGAAGAAAAAGTCAAACTAATGAAATCTGGGCAGTCTCCAATTTTTGAACCGGGACTCTCAGAAATCATGCAGTCTGCCATTCAAACAGAAAAAATTCATTTCACAAGTGACCTCGCTGCTGGAGTCGCCCACGGAGAAATTCTGTTTATTGCCGTAGGAACACCACCTTTACCAACTGGTGAAAGTGATACTCGTTATGTTGAAGCCGTAGCCCGTGGCATTGGAGAAAATCTCAACGGTGGTTATAAAGTCATCGTCAATAAATCTACAGTACCCATTGGCTCAGGTGACTGGGTGCGGATGATTGTTCTAGATGGTATCGGTGAACGGCAGAAAACTTTGGTACCCGCAGGTGGCGTATCGAGTGATGAAAAATTACCTGAGTTTGTAGCCGAGTTTGATGTAGTCAGCAATCCAGAATTTTTGCGCGAAGGTTCAGCAGTTTACGACACCTTCAACCCCGACCGCATTGTATTAGGAGGCAATAGTCCCAGGGCAATAGCCTTAATGGAACAACTGTATGCCCCAATCGTAGAACGCAAGTACGCAGCCGATCCATCTTTACCCCCAGTACCAATTCTGGCAACAGACCTCAGTTCGGCGGAAATGATCAAATACGCCGCTAATGCCTTTTTAGCCACTAAGATTAGTTTTATCAATGAAGTTGCTAATATTTGCGATCGCGTTGGTGCTGATGTTACCCAAGTAGCTAAAGGTATTGGTCTAGACTCCCGTATTGGTAACAAATTCTTACAAGCAGGTATTGGTTGGGGTGGTTCTTGCTTCCCCAAAGATGTCTCCGCCCTCATTCACACTGCTGATGACTATGGCTATGAAGCTGAATTACTCAAAGCCGCCGTCAACGTCAACGACCGCCAACGTTTAATTGCTCTGGAAAAACTCCAACAAGTCCTGAAAATCCTCAAAGGCAAAACTGTTGGGCTACTCGGTCTCACCTTTAAGCCTGATACCGATGATATGCGCGATGCTCCAGCACTCAACTTAATTGAACAGCTCAACCGACTAGGAGCCAAAGTTAAAGCCTACGACCCCATTGTTTCCCAAACAGGTATGCGTCATGGTCTTTCTGGTGTGCTAGTAGAAACCGATGCCGAAAGATTAGCTGATGGCTGCGATGCTTTGGTACTCGTCACCGAATGGCAACAGTTCAAGACTCTCGACTACTTGAAAATGGCAAAATTGATGACCCACCCTGTGATTATTGATGGTCGTAACTTCCTCGACCCCGAAGCAATGGTGCGGGCTGGATTCCAATATGTAGGCGTTGGAAGATAGATGATTTTGGTAGGAGTCAGAATTCAGAATTAGCGAGATTGAATTTCAAATTTCTAGCTTTCTTTAATGAAGTAGGGTCATAACAATGTTGTGACCCTATTATTTTTCACTACTGAATTCTGAATTCTGAATTCTGCTATAAATATTTTGGATATCAGACTGTAAATAATGAACTCAAGAGTTACGTGGAATTCTCTCGATTTCAGCATATCCACTGAAAATTAATTTTTGACCTTCGGTTTCTAATCGGTTGAGTCGCATCTTCACTCCATCAAGGTCAAATCGATCTAAATCAACCATATTATCTAAAATTTCTACCAGTGCCACGCTCAAGGTCTGCGAAATTTCCCGTTGTGCTTCTGGGACTTGGTCAACTTTAATTTTCGGGTCTTTGAAAGAAACTCGCCGCCGCCTTTCAATGCCTATGGTTAGAGTCATATTTAGGGGCACAAGTTCGCCATTATTTAAATCTGCTTTGGCTTCAAGCTGCAACTGATTTTCAGGCAATAGCTGTACCCTGACTTCCGTAAAAGAGACTGGTTCACCGCCAGATAATGCCGTTAAAGCTGGTACGGAGAGGTTAAGGAGGCGCTTTTTCACTAGTTCAGCATTGAAGGACTGGTTGATACCCGCTTCTGATAGAATAACTTGAGCGATCGCTTGAGTAGGTTGCTTAAGACTAAGTTTGCCGCTTAAAACCGAGCCGAAGTCAATAGCCACTGCATCGGTTTCAAATGACATCTCCTCCACCGCAAAATCTCTGCGGATTACCAAGCCACGACCGCTCATTTTGAAGCTATCAATGCTGCCTTGCAACAGTTTGCTGGAGGGATAGCAGCGCACAAAGACTTCTACTGACTCGCTTTGAGTAAACAAGTGGCGAATCGTTTGGCTAGCGACCGTGTTGAGCATCTGCTCTCCCCAATCTGTGCCCTTAGGATTTTGTAAACCAGTAAGTCCGCCGAACATGTGGTTTTTAGTCTCTAGAAGTTCTTTGTACTTTTGTAACAAATCGTGAACAATAGAGCAAGCGATCTCATGATTGATTCTTCCAATGAGCAAGCTCAGGATGGCTGATGTTAGCAAGCAAAATGTATCAAATATTACTTATTTATATTTGTTAACATTAAATCTAATGCAAATTAAATGCATAATTAAAGCCATGCTGAACATTATTAGAGATATTCATTCCCTCTCAAACTTCAAGCGCAATACTTCTGAATTTATTCAGCAAATGAAGGAAACTGGACAACCTGTGGTGTTAACCTTAAATGGCAAAGCAGAGCTAGTTGTTCAGGATGCTGAATCTTATCAGAAACTTTTAGAACTTTTGGAACAGTTGGAAACAATTGCGGGAATCAGGAAGGGACTAGAGGATGTAGACGCAGGTAAGACAAGACCTATTGAAGAATTTAAACGAGAAATGCAGCAGAAATATGGTATTTCAAGTTAAGACAACTAAGACAGCAGATGCTCAAAGCGTTATTACTTATTAGTTGATGGGAATACTAGAACAAAATACAAGTTTCCCACTATTACTAACAATGGCACAGTCAAATATTCTAGAACTTGCTAAACAGGGTGATATAAGTGCGATTAATACTCTGGTGAATGAGTGGTTAGGCTTACCTAGTATTACGACAAAAACGACTTTTAAACAAGATTGCTTACAGGTAATGCTGGAATCCGACAAAGTACCAGAACAACAATCATTAGTCCCATTAATTCATAATGGATTGATTAGTTTAAGTATTACATCTGTAAAAAAAGTTAAGATATATGGACGAGAAACAGGTGAAGATTTTCCAGATTGGCAACAAGAGTTTGAGCTAGAACTAGAACCAAATTCACCTTTATTAATATATCAAACAGACGTTAATCTTGAATCCTCTAGTGCAATAACCAAAACAACAGCAGATAGTGAATTATCCTTACAACAACCGTCTTTTTTTGGTTCGCTATTTGATGCAGTAGCAGGAACAGCAGGAGCAGTTGGTAATGCTGCTGTTCAAGCAGGACAAGCAGTTGCAGGAGCAGCAGTTGGCATTGGTGGTACAATTGGTGGTGCAGCTTTACAGGCAACACAAATAGCAGGACAGGCACTAGCAATAGTTGGTAATAATCCTTCTCTACAATCAGGAATCAAATCTTTAAATAAAGACTGGTTGAATCCCTTAATTCAACAAGTTGATATAGTTAAGGCTGAGGCTGTTGTTAAAAAATTAGAGCTACAACATCCAAATGAACAACCATCTGTAATTGCCCATCATCTGATGTTAGAGAAAGCTGTCTTGGCAGGAGTAACAGGGTTTACTACTAGTGCTGTACCAGGACAAGCTGTCGTAACATTTGCTGTTGATTGGGCTGCTACATCTGCATTATCAGTGGAGTTAGTTTATCAAATTGCTGCTGCCTATGGGATGGATTTAAAAGATCCAGAACGTAAAGGGGAAGCATTAGCAATTTTTGGTTTAGGGCTAGGTGGAAAAACAGCAATCAAAGCAGGTTTGGGTTTACTACGAATTGTACCAGTAGCGGGAGCCGTCATTGGTGCTAGTTCAAATGCAGTCATGATTTACGCATTAGGCTATGCAGCTTGTCAGTTTTATGAAGCAAAGCAGAATCCATTAACTTTAGAGGCAACTTTAATAGATGTTCAGGTAGAGAGTGAACAATATCTAGAAGCTGCTATTTCTCAAGAAAAGATTATGGATCAAATTTTGGTTCATATTGTCTTAGCGGGTAATCCCAATAAATCTTGGGAAGATATTTTGCCAGAATTACAAGCTGCTAATCTTAGTCCTGCCTCAATCGATGCCATTGCTTCTCATATCAAATCTCCACCATCTTTGGAAACCTTACTTCAGCAAATTAATACCGACTTTGCCGTACCCCTACTAACTCAATGTCAAAAAATTGCTCATCTAGATGGAGTAATCACGCCAGAAGAAGCTAGGGTGTTAGAAACAATTAATAAAAAGTTACAATATGATTTAGTCGCAATTAAATAAGGTAAAAATTACTGTTGTGCCAAAGGCGA
This sequence comes from Nostoc calcicola FACHB-3891, assembly GCF_014697355.1. GTDB lineage: Bacteria > Cyanobacteriota > Cyanobacteriia > Cyanobacteriales > Nostocaceae > Nostoc > Nostoc calcicola. The sequence continues at coordinate 48,807 of NZ_JACJRQ010000023.1, forward strand.
TCGCCACTTCAATAAAAAATGCGATCGCACCACATCCATTAATCATAAAACTATCTGGTAAATTGCAGGTCTATATCTCGGTTCAGGAATTGGTTTACCTTCTATTTTGGCAGCATCTAACCATGCGACTTTTGCTTGCAAAACTTCACGAAGCGCTTCTTCTTCTGTTAAACCAAATGCTGAACAGTATTTCAAATCAGGAATATCAGCAATGTAGCCATTATCTTCTTCACTGTAGAAGATATTAATATGATAGTTTTTCATTGTTCATCCTCCAAAGTGAGTGCATATTCTTCAACCAAAGTCAAAACTTGGCGGACTTGATAAGGAATAGCTTTCCCGTTTCGATTTTGCAGGTTCACAAGCTCATTAATATTTGGATGAGTAAAAATGTGGTGACTACCATTAATCCGTGATAGAGAAAACCCAAATGCCTCAACCAAAGCAACCAGTTCATGAAATTGAATATTTCTGGAACCAGAAAGGACTTTCTCCAACAATTTACGCTTTTTCGACATTTCTACACCCTATTCCTGTGAAGATATCGGCATATTTCTCAGCAATCCAGTATCGCCACCAAAATACGCAGTAAATCTTCTATATCAGCAGGAACACGATATAAATTCAGGTCTTGAGTTATTTGTTTATCTTCTCGATTCAATAAGCCAAATTGCCAAATATCCCCTGTAGAAACAACGCCCTGTAAATTTGACTCTTGAGAGTCAGTCCACGCATCAATAGCAATTAATTCGACAGCAAGCTGAGTAAAACCTCTCGCCAAATCAGCATTTTGGGCTTCTACAATTAAGAGTTTCCGGTCTGCGTGCAAATAATAGTCAAGGGAACCTTTTAATTGTTCTGTCACAATTAAAGGATATTCAATTCTCAGTTGAGCGCGGGTGTAGTGAATAACATCCAGTAAAATTGGTGCAATTAGTAACTCTCTGCGTGCTGCTTCACTAGTCAAACTAATATATGGCAAACTCTCTTCAATTCTAGATTTGAGATTTGCATATCTATCTAATTCAATGCTGGACTTTTGTAGATTGAGAGAAGAACGTTTTAAACAATAACCAAATTCAGCGAGTATGTCTTCTGGCTCGAATGACATCTCAAAATAGTTTCTGAAAGTGTATGACTCATTTGGTTGGAGAATAGGAATTTTGCTCATAGCTGCATAATTCGTAATTCGTAATTCGTAATTAAGTTTTTTAACATAGCATCAAATTTTCAAATGGATGCTGATTTTTCCAACGATAAGCATTAAAATCTCTAAAATCTATTGACAAAATTCTTCCATGCCCCAAGTGTTCTGCCAAAACCACTAGCGAAGCATCAGCAAGATCCATTGGTAAATCCGCATATTTTTCCATCAGTTCACAAATGCGCTTACCATGATGGGGTTGCAAATCAAAAACCGTAAATACTCCTAAAAATAAGTTATTAATAAAACTTACTTGGGCATGATTGCCTATAGTTGTTAAGAGTAGATAGCAAGTTTCTGTAACGACAGCCCAAGTCGTAATTAGAGGTTCATTGAGATTAGCAAGTACCGTGATTGCTTGAGTGTGGTACGAGTCATTGCGATTTGCCAATGCTAACCAAAAGCCAGTATCAACGATAATCATACTTAGCTTTTAAGCCATCTTTCAAAATTGACTTGTAATTTACAGACAGATTCGGATGTGCCTCACCGCAACCAATAAAGCCTGTTTGGGTGAGCATCGAGAAAGCATTCTTTTGCTGCTGCTGAAGTTGTTGGTAGTACAATTCCAGGGCAGACTTAATCACATCTGTTACTGCTTGATTAGTCTGTTGTTGAATATAGGCTAGCTTGTCAGCATACTCGTCATCTAATCGGGCATTAATTCGCATTTTTATGAATTTTTGTCATACAACTGTATGACAAAATAACATATCTGCTACCTCGTCAACAACTTCCTTCGCAAATTATCCAACGCTGCATTTGCACTGACATGACGAATTAGAGAACGTCCTCGCGCGGCACCGAAATGATACTCAAAACTGGCCACTTCATCTTTTGGCCCAGCCAAACCGACATAAACCAAACCCACTGGTTTAGTATCCGTCCCCCCAGTTGGCCCAGCAATACCAGTGATGCTCAATCCCCAAGTTGTTGCGAGTCGGGTTTTGACTCCAATTGCCATTTGTTCTGCAACAGTAGCACTGACCGCGCCAAATTTATCTAAATCTTCTTGATTAACTCCTAGCAGCCTAACCTTAACTGAGTTGTCATAAGAAATTACTCCACCCCAAAAGTAATCAGAACTCCCAGAAATTTCAGTTAACATTTGCCCTAGTCCACCACCAGTGCAAGATTCTGCCACCGAAAGCGTTTCTTTTGATGCGCGTAACAACTCACCGACAACGGAAGCAGGAGTATCATCATTAATACCGTAAAAATCCAGCCCAGCGATTTCTTTAATTTGTTTTTCAACAGGCGCAATCAAAGCTTCTGCTGCTGCTTCTGAATTTGCTTTTGCAGAAACTCGCAATCTTACTTCCCCTTTACCTGCATAAGGGGCTACGGTGGGATTTGGCAAATTTAAATAAGAAGCAACCTTTTCCGCCAAAACAGATTCACCAATACCCCAAAACTTTAAACTCCGGCTGTAAATAGTATCCTTACCCCAACCTTGACTTTTGAGAAATGGGACGGCTGTTTCTTTCCACATCGGGTGCATTTCACTGGGAACACCGGGAAAGGTGAAAATCGTAATTTCAGGACGAGGTTGCCAAATAATACCGGGTGCAGTTCCAGTGGGGTTGGGTAGAATGTCTGCACCTTGGGGAATTAAAGCCTGTTTGCGGTTACTTGGTGACATCACCCGACCGCGTTGGGCGAATTTCTGGGTTATATCTTCGATGACTTCTGGGTGTTCTACCAAGGGGGCTTGAAAAAAATCGGCGATAGTTTCACAAGTGAGGTCATCTGGCGTGGGGCCAAGACCACCAGTGAAAATGAGAATTTGCGCCCTGGAAATAGCAATTTCTATAACTTGCTTCAACCGTTCTGGATTATCGCCAACCACGGTTTGATAGTAATGGGGAATACCTAACTGCGCTAATTGTTGCGCCAAAAATTGAGCATTGCCGTTGAGGATATCTCCTAGTAGCAATTCTGTACCGACACAAATAATTTCTGCGCTCATTGGAAGGAATGGTTAAGAGTTAGGAGTTAGGAGTTAGGAGTTAGGAGTTGAAAACTTAAACTTATCACTTTTAACTCTCTAATTATCATCTCAGGCTATGGCTGCTACGAGTTAGGAGTTGAAAACTGAAAACTCATCACTCCTAACTCTTAACTCCTAACTATGATTTCAGGCTAGTGCTGGTACAGGAATTTCCAGGTGGGGGTATAAAGGGAAGCGATCGCACAATACAGCCACCCGTCGTTTACAATCTTGGGTGACTTCTTCGGAATCTGGAGAAAGCAGGCGATCGGCAATAATATTTGCTATCTCAGTAAATTCTGCTACTCCTAAGCCCCGTGTTGTCATTGCTGGGGAACCTAACCTCAGACCACTGGTCACAAATGGCGACTGTGGATCGAAGGGAACAGTATTTTTGTTAGCAGTAATATTTACTGTGCTGACTAGCTGATCTGCTCGCTTACCGGTCATGCCAATAGAACGTAAATCCACTAGCATTAAATGGTTATCAGTACCATCAGACACTAGCTTTAAGCCGCGATTTTGTAATTGTCCTGCCAAGGCACGAGCATTTTCAATCACTTGGGCAGAATAAGCTTTAAACTCTGGCTTGAGGGCTTCTCCAAAAGCTACTGCTTTACCAGCAATCACATGTTCCAATGGCCCGCCCTGGCTGCCAGGAAAAACGGATTTATCTAGCTTTTTACCCAGTTCTGGGTCGCCAGTCAAAATTAAACCACTTCTGGGGCCGCGTAGAGTTTTATGGGTAGTTGTTGTTACCACATGACAATGAGGAATCGGGTCGGGGTGAAGACCGGTGGCAACTAAACCGGCAATGTGAGCGATATCGGCAAGTAAATAAGCGCCGACTTCATCAGCAATACTACGGAATTTTTCAAAATCAATTATCCGGGGATAAGCTGAATAACCACAAATCAGCAGCTTAGGACGCTCCCTTAGCGCCAGCTCCCGAATTTGGTCATAGTCAAGTTGTTCTGTTTGTTCGCTGACACCGTAGTGGCTAACTTTAAACCACTTACCTGACACATTTACAGGGGAACCGTGGGTGAGATGTCCGCCATGAGACAAATCCATCCCCATAATTTTGTCTCCTGGTTCCAGCAGGGTCAGAAACACAGCAAAATTCGCTTGTGCGCCAGAATGGGGTTGCACATTGGCATGAGCAGCGCCAAACAGCTGTTTAGCGCGGTCGATCGCCAGTTGCTCAATTTTGTCAACAAATTCACAACCGCCATAGTAACGTTTACTAGGTAATCCCTCGGCGTATTTATTTGTCAGTACTGAGCCTTGAGCCGCTAGTACAGCAGGCGAAGTAAAGTTTTCACTAGCAATCAACTCCAAATGGTCTCGCTGACGCCCTAGTTCGTCATTGATTAATTCCGCGATCGCCGGATCGCTGGAGGTGAGAAAATCTGAATTAGTCTTAGTCACTTCAATTATCCTTATGGAAATTTGTACAACGGCTGATTTTAGTTGTATCAGCAGCTAAATAACAGTCACGTGTCCATAGCTCAAAGTAGTTCAATGGTTTTTGACTGCTATCGAGAGGCGATTAATCGTCTCCGTAGTATGTATGGAGGTTGTGCCAACTTATTTATTATTAGACTCAAGCTCGATTAATGCATTAACAATCATAACGTTGCTTTTTGATCCGGGGTTAATTGAAGTTTTGTGCGATCGCTGTTCTATGATGCAAAAAGCCAGAGAAAGCCAAGTGCTTGAGCCTCAGGTCTGGGAATATGCGATCGTAAGCGACTGAACTCGTCATACACCATAGCAATCTTAAATCAAATAACAAGACTCCCGAATTCTTAGAGAAATCAGGAGTCTCACGCTTGGGATTTTCACAAATCAAATATGATTCATATAGCGATCTTGATAATAAGCCAAAATCTGGTTAACTCTTTGCCGACTTTCTGAGTCAGAGTTTGCTGAGCGCGTAAGCCTTAAGCCACCAATTTGACTTTGATTGTAATCAAACTCTTGGGATGACTGGGGAATTAAATCTACTTCTACCCCTTCCACTTGACATAAATGCGCTGCGATTTCTTGATAAACTGCTAAAGGCAAACCAGGGAATTCAATTTTTTCCTTAGTCTCCATCTTTTATGAAGCTCCCACATTAATTGGATTTTGAGGGGGCGTTGTCCCTAAAATAGGATTGCCAGTAGCTGCTGAAGCTGATGGCGTTGAGTTGACAGGCCCTTCCCCTACCATTTTGGCAACTTCTATACCATATTGTTCCAAAATCACAATCGGGTTGGAACCTCCATTCATTTCAATACGTTTAACTAGCACGCCGTTGGCTAATCGCTGTCCCGCCTGCACATAGCGACTCGTCGGCTCATCCGGGACTTTGATAATTGCCTGGGGTTCCTTACTAATAAGAACTACACCAGTCACAACCACTGCCCTTGCTAAATCAGGTTGTGGTGCTGGTGGCAACACAGATACTAAAGTCGGGTTGGGCACAACTTGAGGCAAAACCTTAGGCAAGACTGAAGTCAAAGTAGTATTGACTTTTTTTGGTACAGCAGCAATGTTATTTTTCTTTTGATTTAAAGCTATGGTAGTTGTCGGCAGTTTTCGTACTGGGGTTGATGCGGTAGGTAGCTTAGGTAACACGGGAATAGGTCTTCCTATTGTTTTAGGCACTCCACCAACCGTCTGCCCAAAAATTTGGGCAAACGGGTCAGTGCGGTTTTTTGATACCAAAACTAATCGTGCCCGTTCTGTAGCATTAGTAGATTGAATTAAGTTAAGACTTGCAGAAGAAACTTGTGAAACCTGTTTGGCAGGTACGACTGGATTCTTAAAGGATTGAACCGCTGCTTGGGACTTTTTTGCTATTTTAAGAATCGGTGCTGGATCTACAGCTTGTGGTGCATCTTCAGAAGCACATCCAGCGATCGCCAAGCTTAAAATAGCTGCAATTGTAATTGTTAAATTTCTGCCCATGAGTCTTTCTCAAAAGCGATTGGAGAATTGAAAACTGGAAATCAACATGCCTAAAATTTCTATTCAAGGCAAAGTCTGTTCCCGTTATAACCTAATTTTCTGATTTTCAAGAGTTATTTTTCGCACCACTAGCCCAGCATAACTGCGGGTTTAGTTTGTTGGCAGTTAATCCTCTGCTACACCCATCAGCTGTTTCATTAAATCCAAGCCTTTCTTGACTCTACGAGAAACAGTTACTACACTGATGCCCAGATGTTCTGCTACTTGTTTTTGTGTCAAATCTTGCAAAAACACGCACTCTAAGACATCGCGGGTACGTTGTTCTAGCTGAACCAATGCTTGTTGCAAGCGAAGTTGGTCTTCTTGTGCCAGTTGAAAGCTGCGATAGTGAGGATCTGGAACTAATTCTCCCAAACAAGTAGAACCTTCTTCTCCATCCTGGATTGGCACATCTAAACTTAGAGGAGCGCGATTCACCCACGCTAATTTAATTTCTTGCCATTCGTTTGGAGAAATTTTCAGTGCTGCTGCTAATTCCGAATCTGTTGGTTGGCGATTATGCGTTTCACGCCAAGAACGTGAAACTCCTATTGCTTGCTGTTGCAGCGCTAACCATCTCCGAGGAATTCGCACGGTGACGCCTTTATCTCGCAGATAGTGTTGAATTTCGCCTCGAATATAGGGAAGAGCATAGGAACTAAAGGCATGTCCCTTGGAAAGTTCAAATCTTTCAATAGCCCTAATTAAACCCAAACATCCAACCTGGAGCAAATCATCATAGGTTTCATGACATTGATTTGTCCAGTAGTGAGCTTCTTTTCTCACGAGTCCAAAATTGAGTTTTACCAGTTGATTGCGAACATTTTCGCAGCGGGATTGCTGATATTCTCGCAATAACTGCCAAATTTCGTGCTTTAGTTCATTGGTGACTGTGGTAGGCATAGCACCGGGTTTATTGAGCAAATAAAGAATTAATAACTCGCGCTTAAACTCAGCTGCAATCGCACACGACATCAAATAAAATATCGTGCTGTATGCCCTAGTAAATCTATGGTAAATAACAAATTTTTCTAGAAATTTTCCATAGTTAACTTGACAATTGAGCAATATTTAAACGGGCGAAATCCGTCGAATTGAGTTTGTTGTCCACAAATAATTCACGAGTCAAGACCAGAGCCAAAGACGCTCCTATATTTTGGCTTGGAGAATTATTGTTCAATTAATTTTGGTATTACCTGTAGTTTTGATTGAATAACTACATAGAAATAAAATATATAATTAGTTACTAAATATCAAACCGAGATTGTACTTAACTTCATTAATTAATGCTGAAATTAAGTTCTATAAGCAAAGCTATAAAAGTTAAAACTTGATGGGAACGGCGTAAATTTAATTTACAGTAAAATTACATATAGACTTAAAGAAATTCATTTACTATTCAAAAATTATTAAATAAAATTTCAAAAATAGTATGTATATTTACGCAAGTAATAAAAAAAGGGCAAGATGCCCCAAGTTGTAGTTAATCTATAGCGATTTCGCAAAAACCCACTTACCCCCGAAATAAAAAGGGGTAAGGGGTTAACTCTTGTGATGAAACTTAATGCTCACAGAATTGTGGTTCTGAATACCAGTCAGTTACCTAACTCAAGAGGATTTAGCTATGATTTGGATTCAACCCGACCGTAAAATATACCGCGAATCTTAACTTCTTTAGGTTCACCAGCACCTAAATCGGTATCAGATGGCTGTTCGCTCTCGAAAGTACCAGCAATTTCACCACTACCGCTATCTACCTTAGCTATTTGCAGAGAAATCTTGCCGTTGAGATTTTCAGCACGCTTGACGTTAGTGCGGGTGAGTTCTTCATCATCCGCTTGGGCAGGTAGAGCCACAGCGTTATCATAGCCACTAACGACACCACGACCTTTGGGGTCTAGGAAAGCAGCACCACGATAGGAAGGAACTTTGAAAGTGCCTTCAAAGTCGGTGGAGGTATTAATACTGGTCAAACTGGGTTGGGTTTGAGCAACTAAGTTTTTGATGGTGAAGAGGAAAGGTACTCGCTCACCACCAGGAAGTTGCACGGTAATGGCTTGGAAGTCAAGACCATCAGTTTCCACAAAAGTCAGGCTATTATCTGAGTTGATTTTCAGATTGCCTTGTACTTGGTCAATGGTGGAAGTGTATCTAGTCAACAATTTGCCAGCAACGAATTCTGCTTCTTGCCGTTTATTAGCGGGTTCTTCTTTGACGAAGTAACTAGTCGGTTCTAAGCAAAGTTCTTTGATGGTGTATGACTGGCTAGAATCAAGGGGAATGGAACCACGACTTGTTTCTGATAGTTGAGGGCACTTGTTAGCCAAGCCAGTGCCTCGAATTTGTTCGTAAGTAAGTACATCCCTACCACTACTGGTAGCAGGAGCATCACTACAAGCAGTTATTAGCCCCAGGCACAAAGCCAAGAATGCAACAATTAAAGCGCGATACCTCATGGTCAACCTCAATCTCAAAAATTAATATCTAAGTTGTAAAACTGCATCGAACTGTGTTATGTATGTGACGCCACTACATACGCCTATTGTTTGATGGGTAAATCAGCCAGATCATACGATTTTTTTTAACTCAAAATCAAAGTACTCTAGTCCCAAGCAAGAATATTCTGATCCCCTCTAGCTCCCGTAAAGGCTATGCTAAACACTACTACGCTGTTTTAGAAGCGATCGCAATTGCTTTTCATAAAGATACAAATCTAGTTATACTCAGCCGTGATTAAGGGAGTGGGGAGTGGGGGACGCTCTTACACGAGGACGCGGAGAGTTTAAAAAAAACTTCTGGCAAACTGTACAGCAGGTTGGTCTCCTTGGGTAAAGTGACAGATGATGAATCAATGCTGGCAAACTAGGGAAAATTAAAAATCTCCGGTAAATTTGAGTTGGCCTCATTTACCCAAAAAGGTGGGATGAACAACAAAACTATTGAATCAGAAAATTTGTCTTCTAAACTGCAAGCGATCGCAACTGTGGTACATGATACAGTTGAATGCTGTCAAGGCGATACTGTAGCCCTTTTAGCTTTGCTGCGAGAATTAGAGCAGTTACACCGAGAAATCCGAGATGGAGTGTTTCAAGAGAGTTTGCCTGTCAACCGTCGCCAACTCTACTCACTGCTCAAAGATATTGAATCTGAGGGAGGCTGGCCTTATATTGAGCGCATGAAATTACAAGCTTTTTTAGCGAACTTGCCACAAGAAAACACTCAAGAAAATAGCCCTGAGGTTTTGGAGAGCGATCGCTCTTTTGGCTAATCAAGTCGAAATCAGCTCTTAAATCAAGAGTCAGTCCCTTCTGGAGCGAGACGCACTCGCGTTCGGGGAAGTCAAAAGTCAAAAGTTATTGGTCAATGAGAGTGGTGAGTGGTGAGTGGTGAGTTAGGAGTTAGGAGTTAGGAGTTAGGAGTTATTCTCCCCCTGCCTCCCCATCTCCCCATCTCCCTATTCCCCTCATCCCTCTGCCTAGAGTATGCCATCACAAAGATGACGATCGCTTTGTTCAAGATTGCGGTTGTGTTTGAGGTAATCATCCACCCACTGGCAACCACGAACAACTAAATCATCAAGATCTAAATTCCAGAGAATTATCGTGTTGTCATCACTAGCTGATGCTAGTGTTTGACCATCTGGGCTAAAACTGACACTTAATACCGGAGCGCGATGCCCGTTGAGACTTTTAATTAATTTGCCTTCACGGCTCCAGAGCTTCACTGTACCGTCCCAACCAGCGGCGGCGAGTAATTTACCATTCGGACTAAAAGTTACGGCATTAACGCTATCGCTGTAGCCTTTTAATAAGGTTTTTAGCAATGTACCATCCCGTCGCCAGAGTTTTACGGTGTTGTCCCAGCTGGCAGAAGCTAACAACTCATCAGTAGGACTAAAGCTAACACCCAATACCCAACTGTCATGGGGGGAGAAAGTTTTGAGTAAAGTACCATCTCGCCCCCAGAGTTTCACTGTTTGGTCATCACTGGCAGAGGCTAAAACCTGATTATCAGGGCTGAAATTCACGCTATTCACCCAACCTTGATGTCCCACTAAGGTTTTGAGCAACTTGCCTTGACGATTCCAGAGTTTTATTGTTTTATCTTTGCTAGCTGATGCCAACAACTCGCCATCTGGGCTGAAATTCACGCTCATCACACTATCGCTATGTCCGTGGAGAGTCACGATTAAACTACCGTCAAGCCGCCAAAGTTTGACGGTTTTGTCATAACTTCCGGAAGCTAGCATTTCACCTCTGGGGTCAAAACTGACACTAGGAACTTTATCTGTATGCCCCATCAAAGTTTTGTATAGTTTGGTTTTGACCTCACCACTACTGGTGTCTCTTCGCCAGAGTTTGACAGTGCGATCGCTACTACCAGAAGCTAACATCTGGCCATGAGGACTCCAAGCAACGCTCAAAACTCGATTCTGATGTCCTTGGAGAATAGATGGTGTTGGGGCATCTATTCTCCACAGTTTCACGTTTTTGTCAAAGCTTCCGGAAGCCAGTAATTTATTATTGGGACTGAAAGCTACGCTAGCAACAGCATCGTTGTGTCCTTTAAAAGTTTTCAGTAAGCTGCCAGTACTACTCCAGAGGTTTATGGTGTTATCTTCACTTCCAGAAGCTAACTTTTTACCATCGAAACTAAAGCTTAAACTCCATATTGTGCTGGTATCCTGCTGTAAAGTTTTGTAAGGAAGAAAGTCAAAACCTTTTGTATTGGTGTTTTCCTCTCGCCGCCAAAGTTTCACTGTTTTGTCTCGACCTGCGGATGCCAACAGTTTACCGTCAGGGCTGAAACCAACCACGGTTACACCCTCGTGATGACCCTGCAAAGTTCTAACCAGGCTGCCATCCCGTCTCCAGATTTTTACTGTTTTATCATCACTCGCCGAGGCAATGAATTGACTATCAGGACTGAAGCTAACCCAGTTAACCCAGCCGCCATGTCCCCTGAGTATTTTTACTAAGCTACCGTCTTTACGCCAAAGTTTGATCGTTGCATCTTTACTACCAGTAGCTAATAATTCGCCATCGGGACTGAAATTAACGCTGTAAACCCAATCTCCATGTCCTTTTAAGGTTTTATCTGGACGGGGGTAAAATTCACCTGTAATCGGGTTTTGACGCCAGATTTGCACTGTTTTGTCGAGACTGGCGGAGGCTAGGGTTTGTCCATCAGGGCTGAAACTGATGGCGGTAACCGCATCAGTATGACCTTTGAGGGTTTGGAGTAAAGTACCGTCAGGACGCCAAAGTTTCACTGTCCGATCCCGACTCCCTGATGCTAGCAACTGACCATCTGGGCTGAAAGTTACTCCCCAGACAATATCAGTGTGCCCTTCTAAGCGATTGACCTCGGTTACTCCATAAACTGCTTGTTGCAGGGCTGTCACTACCCGCATTCGGGTGTCTGGTTGGACGATCTCTACCTTTTTAAGTCGTCTCCAAGCCCGTAAACTTTCTAATAAGGCATCAAATTCTTTATTAGAGGCAAATAAAGCTTCGCTAGCAGCAGCGATCGCACTAATTTTCAAGTTGCTTTCACTGCGTTCAGCTCGTAAAGTTTGGCTAATTGCTGCTCTTTTCTGTAAATCAGCTTGCCACCATAGTGCTGCTATTATCCCCCCCATGATTGACAGTATTACACCTGCCATCCGTGCTTCCCTTAACCGCCTTTGCAAAACTAAATTGAGTTGCTGTTGACTAAGTTTTTGGGCTACTTCCGCTTTAGTTTTTTCGAGTTTGATTTTTTCTAATTCGGCGACAATACCATAATTGTTTTTTTGGCGAATTGGTTCAACTAAATAATCGTGAACTAGCTGGTAGCGATCGCCTAATTCTTCTCTGACGCGCAACACCAACCCCGAACCTACCAATATTTCTAAAATCAGTTCCCCAACTATGTCAAAACCTGATATCGCCTGGATATAATGATTATTAACTAATGCAGTTGCTAAATCAGCTTTAGTTTTTAACGGTCGCGTCCCTTTTTCATCAGTTAACTCAAATAATAATTTCCAACTTAATTTTTCGTTTTCTGAACCGCAGTCTTTGATAACTTCTCCAAGCCAGCGTTCTACCAATTTTGTCCAACCACCGCAAAGCTTATATTGTCCGAGTGTGGTAATGTTTTCTATTTCCAGTTGAGCGCCGACTATTTGTAATTCAATTGGATGTACTTCTTCTAGTTCTCCTGTCAAATCCTGCACTAATCGATTAATTAATTCATCACTCAGTTCATAATGTGAACGTTGCGTCAGTCTATAAATTATAGCCTTGGCATCTTGGCTAGAAAATTTTCCTAAATAGTAGCGAATATCCTTATCGAGAATATTTTGATTAATTACTCCTAAATCATATAGCCCAGTCGTACTTTTCTGACTAAAACGTTCCAATTCTAATAAATAATGTAAATAGTCTTCTCTCAATGAGAGAATAATTTTCACAAATGGAATATTTAGACACTCACTAAAAAATTTGTAAAACTCTATTCTTTGTGTACTAGGGTTACTAACGAAGAAAAATTCTTCAAACTGATCTAATATCAAAATTATTGTATGATTGCGCTCAGTTACTAATCGAATATTTTCGAGCAGTACCATAGGTGTATAGTCAAGATTAACTGATATTCCTGTGTGTGCTAAGGCTTGGTTAACACTGGTTACTAAAACTGTAACCCAATCAGTATAAACAGACAAAACAATAGGTACGGGAATGCGTTCACCGATAACTTTTCCCCTTAGTGCTGGTACTAAACCAGCTTTGATAATTGAACTCTTTCCTACACCTGATTGTCCATAAATGACTGTGAGTTTATAGTCAGTACGAGCAATTCTTTCAATCAGACGATTGACATCTTGTTGCCGTCCAGAAGCAGATATTTCTTGGGCAACTTCCTCAGGAATAAACGGTATTTTTTCAGATTCTAATACTGGGTTAATTTTGCAGCGTTGCGGCTGTAATTGACTTGCACCAATGAAAGCACGAAACCCATATTGGTGTTCTATTTGAATTTTTTCTTGTTTGAGCTTAAAGGCTTCTGTATAGTCATGACGCTCAAAAAAGTAAAGCGATCGCAATTCCTCTAAAATCTCTAAGTAAAGTGATGGCTGATATTGTAGCTCACAAACTACCCTCGCCCATTCTAAGTTATTGATTGCTTCTTCCCACTCACCTAAATACTTTTGTGTACGTGCTAGTAAGAGAAGATACCAACTTTCTTGTCTTCGAGAAACTTCTGTTGCTGCTTCACAGATAGAAAGTGCTGTATTTGCTAATTCATGAGCCAGTACCCAATTAGACTCAGATGTTGCTACATTTGCTAAAAAACCATAATTTTGAGCAATCTGTGCCGAATTTCCATAGCTTTTCTGTAGAATTAATGACTTTTGAGCTAATTCTTTTAATTCATCCCAAGCTTGTAAACGTTGCAGCATTTCACAAACAGGTGAAATAAATTTAGCAACTAAATCTTCTCTTTCTACCTCTTCCAATATTTCCAGGCATTGTTTAAACCATAAAAGGGCATGTTGGCAATAGCTACTATTAGCACTGTGGTTTAAGTCTCCCATTCGGCGATAACATAGTCCCAGATGGAATAGTACTATTGCTTGCTTGAGTAAAGATGACGGAGATGAGGGACATGAGGGAGATAAGAGTAATTGTTCACTGATTTTCCCCACTTTCCCACTTTCTAATTTTGCGACTCTTCTTGTTTCCTGTTGCCACAATGCTAGGCTTCTTTGATAATTAGCTAAAGCAGCATTAATTTGATCGTTAGCATATTTATCTCGCCCCAAAACAAACTCTAAACTTGCTTCTAATCCTGGTGTTAATTGAATGCCATACAAGCGCAGTAAATCATTACGCGCTGATTCTATTTCGTGGCGGTGTTGGGACTTGGGATCTAAATCTAGAAAAGCATTAGATAAAAATGTTTCAGCACCTGCTTCTAAAACTTTGGCAAATAGAGATTCTGCTTCTTGATGAATCAAAGCAATTAAATCTACTTTTGCCATTTCAAATTTAATAGTGGTTGCAGCCCAGCTTTTGAAATCAGGGGCTAATCTAGAAAGCAACGACGCCACTTCATCTTGTAGCCACAATACTACTGGAAATGTAAAAGTTGCAGCATAGATATCTCGTGCTTGGTTGATGCCTGTAAGTAAGTTTTCCAGGTTGATAATTGACTCAATACCAAAAACCATTACAGCCGATGGTAAAGAATCTGTCACAACAAGAGAATTATCGAGAAATAGTTCTGAAACTATTGTGTTGTGTAAGGAAGTAGTTGATGGATTGAGAATGATTTCTCTGAGATTGATGTCTTTGGTAATGGAGCGAATATTTTCTAACATTTGCTCCCGTAATTGCCCATAGTTACACCGAACTAAAATCAGAGCAAATTGACCTTCGGAAAGGGCGATCGCTCTAATCAATCTTTGCAAAGTATGCTGATTTTCTATGGTCATTGGGCATGGGGCATTGGGCATGGGGCATGGGGCATTGGGCATGGGGCATTAGTCATTTGTTGTTTGCAAAGGACAAATGACTAATGACAATTAACTTACCCAGCACTGTTATTTGTTTTGTTGCCAAGCTAAAACTTTTTCTGTTTCTGCTAAGGCTGGACTGATGCCAAACCAGCGCCCTAGAGGATCGCGATATTCAAACAGATACATGCTTCGTAGTAAGCTTTGGTAGTCAGATTCACCTTTAACTCTCTGCTGTTGCACTACTTCAAACAATAATTCCCATTGGGATTCGTCAATAGCTAATAGCAAGTCGTCACGGTAGTCCTTAATCACGGCTTCTAAGCAGTCACTAGAAAAAGGTGGATCTTGTCGTTGCAAGCAACTATAAAGTAAACCCAATAAGTTACGAATGTGACCACCACTAACGCGACATAACCGATTTAAGGTTTGGGAGTTATCGAATAATTCTGTAATTAGTGACAGTCTTCCATTCAAAGGAACTTCTGGAAAAGCTCTTGCTAAGACTAACTGGCGCACCAGTGACATCCCTGGTTCGTAGTCACTACCATCTCTTTGGCGCACCAGCACCATCGGCAGTACCTTAGGTGCAATTCCTCCCCCCAAGCGATTTTTCAGTGTCTCGTATTCATTAGAAAAAATTAATGCTAGGGGAATTGTGTAAACTAGGTGGCATTTGAGTCGGCGTAACTGTTCGCCTCGGTCGATGAAAAGATACTCTGGTTGCGATCGCCCCGATGCTAAGGGACGCATATCCACTCGATCTAAGTTATCTACAATCACTACCAGTCCTTTTTGACCCCGCAGCTTTAGTTGATTAACGGCTTTTTCTAAAATTTCTTCGTTAATCGCTTGCAAAATACTGTTGGTGCGTGGTTCCAGGTATTGCCTCAGTTGATTACGCAATTGGTTGCTATCTTTAGTTTTGGCAGTAATTTTGGCAATTCCCAAGGACAACTCTGCTTCTGCTGAAAGCTCTATGGGACTTTGCAAAAAATCGCCTACTTCTTTAAACAAATTGCTAAAATAACCAGGTTTGAGTTTGATGCCAATGCCTTCTAAGCTAACACTGACTTGACGGGCTACACTCAGCAAAATATCGCTGACATCAATATCGGCCATGTCTAAATCTTGACTGGACTCAAAATAAACTACATGAAATCCCGCCAATTCTAGTTCTGTTTTCAGCCGCTGCAATTCTGTAGATTTACCACAGCCAATGTGACCGGTAAATAACTGACAGGTTGGCTCATCCGGAGAAATACGACAGATTGTCCGTTGTAATTCTTCCACAATCTTGCAACCACGTACATCAGCAAAATCTATGTAGTATTGCCGATCTATTACGTTGCCTATATTTAGGGTGTAACTTGGATTACATGCTTTATAAAAACGTGACAAATTTAATGTCGTTCTCATGTATGTTGAGGTGTATGTAGATGTGTATGTAGATGCAGTTTAATTCGTATTTTTTATACAAGTAATCTCTAGCCTACATTTAGGCACAGGCTTGGTTTGCAAGTTGGTAGTGTCTTGCAACAGACAGCACTCGTAGCGATCCTGCAACGGGTAACTGTGAGTATATGGTAGAGATTTAATTGACCCTAATAACGTTAAGCATATCTGTCCTTTTTACACCTGCTATTGAGGTTTTGACAATCTATAGCTTTTACTCGATCGGAAGAAGACAAAAGGAGGGGAAGACTTGGAGATAAATGCAGTAAGAGGTTTTTCCCTTTTTTCCTTTGTCGCCTTGTCCTCTTCATTGACCTGGCACAAATCAAATCTCTGTGCCTAACTTGGTAAGTAAAAAAACTACTAAACTAGATGATTCTCAATTTGTATGGCTGATGAGGTAGGACTGGTATGAATTATAGCAAGGTACACAGATATTCAGGAATACTTGTTTATCATTTCACATTGTATTTGTCAATAAAACAAAATCATAAATATCTAAATTAATATTTTGTAATCATTTAGAGAAAAAACTTCGATGAAAACTTGTCAAAAAGACTACAGTCAGTTAAAAATGGACACCGGAAACTTTAATAACAGCAATAACTAGCGCCATGATTTTTGTGTAGTTACTGTAAAGTGTTACTAAAAATAAAAAAAGTCTTGAGGAGCGCGGCTAACAGATACCGACAGTGTTTACTGAAATTAATAATGATACAAACACATCAAGGAATTTGGACTGCAAGGAAAAAGGGGTTTGAATGGCTGGCATAATATCAGTTTCCCGCACGGATCTAGCCCAGCGGCGTAAAAAATTGCGTCGGCAACGGCAGATGAAAATTATTCAGGCTATTTGGCGAACCTTTGCTATTACCAGTTTGGCAAGTGGATTGCTGTGGGTGGCAGTCCAACCAGTGTGGATGCTCAAAGCTCCTAAACAAATAGTGATGAAATCAGGCAATAAATTACTATCGGATGAGACAACTCGATCGCTGTTGGTGCTATCTTATCCCCAGTCCTTGTGGCGGATTGAACCGTCGGCGATCGCCAACTCTTTGAAGAAACAACCAACTATTGCCAATGCGATCGTCAGACGCCGCCTATTTCCTCCTGGTTTAATCATCGATATCCAAGAACGAGTACCTGTAGCAGTTACTCAAACACCAACAGTCCAAAATCAAGCCACTAGTAATAAAAAAGTAACAATTGGCCTCTTAGATGCAAGTGGAGTTTGGATGCCTTTAGAAAAATACACATCACTCAATCCCAGCAAAAAATTACCCAATCTCAGAGTTATTGGATTGCCGAAACAGTACTGCCTCTATTGGACTCAACTTCATCAAGCTATCAACCAAAGTCCAGTAAAAGTGATGGAAATTGATTGCCAAAATCCAACGAATTTAATTTTAAAAACAGAATTAGGAAATGTTCATCTTGGCGCTCCAGGCCCCCAGTTATCTGAACAAATTAAGGTACTAGCCCAAATGCGGCATTTAAAAGCAAAACTCAATTCTGGCCAAATAGAGTATATTGATTTGAAAAATCCCGAATCTCCATTAGTACAAATGAACCAAGAAAATCCCAAATTAACTTCCAAAATCCCTCGAAACATTTAAGGTATCTTGTGTATTGAGCGCTCTTTGTAAATTAAGAAGCTTTATGCTGATAAATGATATTTATTATTTTTAGTTTTCTCGCTAATCGCAGGAAAATCGGCATTAACTTCTAATTAAAATGAGAAGATCGACTATAAAATCTCCATTGGGAGTTAAAGACCCCCAATTGTCACCCTAACATCTATGTGGTGGGGTGCAAGATGCCAGACAATCTAATGATGGCGTATGGTGTACAAAAGGACTTCTGCCCATACATTCTTCGACTGAACCCAGCGCGGAAAGGAGAAAAATGTTTGAATTTTTCGTTAAAATCTGACTCACAAACAGAAAACACCCTCCCAGAGCGGTTGACGCCGCCATTCAAGTGCAGAGCCAAAAACAGTCTGACTTTGGTCTGTTAAGGACACTTCCAAAGACAGTTAACCAAAGTTTCAATCTGTAAAAATGGTACTCAAAGTTGCCTAAGGGTTGCTTTTGGGCAATCAGTTATGAACTACTCTGTGCCTTAATCCCTATTAAGTTACAAAACCTTTTAGGAAATCTGAGTTTGTTGAGGGCATCAGTGAGGATTCTCAGAGGATAGAGTATTGCTGCAACAAAGTGTCCATTAAGACTCCCCAAATAACAAATTAATCAGGTATAGTCTGACAAGCAAATTATTCCTTACTTCCATCTCCAGGATAAGTAAGTATCAGGTAAATTTTGTGTCTTAAATTGCAATCATCCCAATGGTGAAATCTATTAACAATATTATGAAGCCAGATAAGACCCGCTGTGGTCTGTCCTTGCATATGCCATCCTCTAAGGAAAATGAAGAGATTAATGTCTGGTTGAAGTTATACAAAATACTTTTAGATACATGTAAGTATTTAAATATAGCCAACGTAATTATGCAGAAATTGGTGTCGCTCAAATCTATGTGCAGTAGTCCGGCTATATTTGACTACGTAAGATGGAATTATACTTTTGTAGAATTAGCTGTGCGATCGCCTGCGTTAAAAGCTTATAAGAGAGTAAATTTTCGCACCACCAATTCTGTTAGGCTTGGCAGTAGTGAAAACAATAAAAAACACTGCCAGAATATTATGGCAATGTCAAACTATAGTTGACTCCTAGTTGAATAACACCCCCAAAAAGTCGTTTATCTACCTCTGACAAATCCAATGACACTTGATAATAACCAAGGACTTACCTATAAAGATTCCCAATCTACAGGACAGCCGGGGTTCTCTCTGGCAGTTAACTCGACCAATCCCTTTAATAACTCTGGTCTAAACTTCGGACAAAATCACGATAATAAAAAGATTTCTCCGGAAAATAGCCGAATTGGTGAGATTGTTCCTGGTCGGGTTGCCAACATTAAAGTGATTGGTGTTGGTGGCGGTGGTGGCAATGCTGTTAACCGCATGATTGAGTCTGATGTCTCTGGTGTAGAGTTTTGGTCAATTAACACTGATGCCCAGGCTCTGACTTTAGCTGGCGCTCCCAGTCGATTACAAATTGGACAGAAGCTAACGCGGGGTTTGGGAGCAGGTGGTAATCCTGCCATTGGTCAAAAGGCAGCTGAAGAATCACGAGACGAAATTGCCACGGCTCTAGAGGGTGCAGACCTAGTATTTATCACCGCTGGGATGGGGGGCGGTACCGGGACTGGTGCAGCTCCGATTGTGGCAGAAGTCGCCAAAGAAATGGGCGCTCTGACTGTTGGTGTGGTTACACGTCCATTTGTTTTTGAGGGACGCCGCCGTACTAGCCAAGCAGAACAAGGTATTGAAGGACTAAAAAGTAGAGTAGATACACTGATTATTATCCCCAATAACAAACTGCTGGAAGTGATCCCCGAACAAACCCCGGTACAAGAAGCTTTTCGTTATGCAGATGATGTGCTGCGTCAAGGGGTACAAGGAATTTCTGATATCATCACGATCCCCGGATTGGTAAACGTTGACTTTGCCGATGTCCGAGCTGTGATGGCAGATGCTGGATCGGCATTGATGGGAATTGGCGTTAGCTCTGGGAAATCTAGAGCCAGAGAAGCGGCGATCGCAGCTATTTCTTCGCCTTTACTAGAATGTTCCATTGAAGGCGCCAGAGGGGTTGTCTTTAATATTACTGGTGGTACTGACCTGACTTTACATGAAGTGAATGCTGCCGCAGAAGCAATCTATGAAGTAGTCGATCCCAACGCTAACATTATTTTTGGTGCTGTAATTGATGACAGGCTCCAAGGTGAAGTCAGAATTACCGTAATTGCTACCGGATTTACAGGTGAAGTACAAACAGCACCACAACAAAGCGTAGCTAACGTTCGAGTAGCACCTAATACTCCCAAGCGACCAGCAACACAGCAACCCACAGTTAATCCTCCAACCCCAACCCCAACTCCAATTCCAGAACCAAAAGAAAAACTGGGACTAGATATACCTGATTTTCTAAAAAACCGACGTACACCACGGAACTAAGAAATTTTGGATTTGAGATTTTAGATTAACTTACCAGTATCAGATCGGGCTGAGTGCTGTATAAAATCTGCTATTTCCAGGATTTTACCAAGAGCAGGGGTAAGCAATTGCGTTGCCATCCCCAATTTTGCTAATAAGTAAGGAAACTTCTCAAGGCTATTTACAGAATGAACTTGGGCTGGAGTCTGCTGATTCCCATGTTTGGCTGTGCTTTGGTCACAAAAAAACAGGAACACTTGCTCGACTATTAGTAAATATATTTAGTTGAAGTTTAGACTGTAACATTCGTGTAGCTATCTAAAAGCAACTCACTGACGGCAACCCCCATCCGTTATGGATAAAAAAACACCTTCTTTCTCCACTCCCCACTCCTTACTCCCTATTTTTATTAAGAGTCTGTTCAATCCATTGAATAACCTGATGACCCAAGCGAGTACCATCTAGGCGGTCAATCTCACGAATTCCCGTTGGACTGGTGACGTTAACTTCAGTTAGGTAGCCACCGATAACGTCAATACCTACAAAAATTAAGCTGTCTTGGCGTAAACGTTCAGCTATTTGGATGCAGATTTCATGCTCTCTAGGAGTAATTTCGGTTTGAGCGACTGTACCGCCAGTTGCCATGTTATTGCGAAAATCAGTTCCGCTGGAGAGGCGATTAAGCGCACCAATCGGTTCGCCATTGAGGAGGATGATTCGCTTATCTCCTTCTTTTGCTTGGGGTAAATAGGTCTGCACCATTACTGGTACTTTACCTTGGAGGGTACTGAGTTCGATAATCGAATTGAAATTGCGATCGCCAGATTGCAAAATCAAAATTCCTTCCCCAGCTTTGTTACCTAATGGTTTGAGAACCGCAGTCCCCTTTGCTTCCACAAATTGCCGGATAAACTGCTTATCAGCACTAACAATTGTTTCTGGAATCGCTTTGGTAAATTGCAGGGCGTACATTTTTTCATTTGCCCCTCGGATACCACTAGGACTGTTAATCACCAAAGTTTTATTTTGGTCGATGTAATCCAGAATATAGGTCGCATAAAGGTAGGAATCATTGACTGGTGGATCTGTCCGCATAAATACGGCGTCCATTGTTTCCAGGGAAGTTAAAGAACGTTCGCTCAACTTGTACCAAGGATTCGCTGCTACCCAGCGTCCCTCCACCAACTGCACTGGTACAAGTTCAACTTGCTGTAGGACAGCCCAAGCTTTGCCCTCCACGACACTCAGCAGATTTGCCTGAGTTACCCAAACTTCGTGTCCCAGAATTTGCGCTGCTTCCATCAGGGCAACGCTGGTATCATGACACGGGTCAAGTTGATGGATGGGATCAATGATAAAAGCCAGTTTCACCCTGTCTACCTCAATCACCAGAAAATTAAATGGTTATTCAATCATTATCTCCCGATGTTCTCACCAATTGACATATAGCCATATTGCTCAGGATAACTTGGAAGCTAATATTTTCATAGACACTGCTTGTGCAGTGCGTAGCTTTTCTTTGAGTTGTAGCGACTGCCGTGTGGTTCAGCGGCTTGTCGCCAGAGTTTGCAATACCTTCTGAATCTAAATGCTACTGTTAGAAGCTAGTAGCTCATCCAGCTTGCCTTGATTGTCTAAAGCGTGGATATCATCACAACCACCAATATGCTCGTCATTAATGAAAATTTGCGGTAAAGAACGGCGTCCATTTGCTCTTTGAGCCATTTTATTTCTAGCTGCCTCATCTCCGTCAATGCTGTATTCGATAAATTCAACCCCTTTATTTTTCAGCAAACTTTTGGCACGAATGCAAAACGGGCAAGTCCTCCAAGTGTAAATTTCTACTTTTGCAGCCATAAAGTCCTCAAAATGATTTAATACTTCTTAATTTTAGAACTTTGCCGCTGGCTGTAGCGGCTCTATTGTGCCGTAATCTCAGACATACAAAGATTTTATAGTATTAAATAATCAATATTATTAAGTAAATATACTATCACGAGATGGCATAGATTTTTTGATTGCTAAACATATTAAAAAATAGCGGAGCCTTTTGGTTTGGCATTGCTTATCAAAATAAGCACCGCTATCTATAACTAATAGGTCAATTTTTCAAGGATTTTAGCAAATGCACTTGACTCTGTGTAACGAAAATCTTTTAGTGGCAACCTATGAATTTTCGTCTTAACTTATACTTTGCTTTTACTGCATCAAAGTGTTAACCACTACAAGACCTTAATTTTGAATTAAACTAAAGGCTTTTTCTTTAGTAGTCTCAGCGCAGCTACAGCAAATAAACCTAAAGCTCCAGATGTACCAGGCTCAGGTACTCGTTTGGGTGAGGGTTCCTGAGCCTTAGGCTGATAATAACTTCCTTGGCCTGTTCCACTAGTACCCAGATTAGTTCCTTCGATACTTTGATAGCGTACCCCAAAGTTACCTAGAGCGAATGAATCAACCGTCTTACCGAAAGCAAGAGAGAAAGAGAAGTTTTTAAGACTATCTTCTGTCTTCACACCACCATTCTGTCCTCCTTGACAAGTGTTACCGTCGGTGAAGCATACATCTATATCACCAAATTGATTCGGGAAAGCGCCGTTGAGAACAGCGTTATTAAAAAGCCCCGACACATTTGTTTTTCCAGAAGCTAAATCAAGTTTGTTGGTAGACAGAAGGTCAGTATATACATTAAAACCCAAACCAGAAGTTCTAGAGTTGATGCCATTAGTAGAGGTGTTATCTAAAGCGACATCAAAAGTGGCTGCCTCACCAGTGAAGCTCGTCAAAGTAAACCATGCTGTAGATGTTAGTCCAGAGACATTTTGTGTCGCTACGCTGCCATCAAAGTTAAATTGGAACTTTTTACCAATATCACTAAGGTTGAAATTGATAATTGGTAAGGGTCTGGTTGAAGTTGAGCCTTTATCAGCAGCTTCCTTGTCAGCTTTCTCCTTCTCAGCCTTATCAGCAGCTTCCTTGTCAGCTTTTTCCTTCTCAGCCTTATCAGCAGCTTCCTTGTCAGCTTTTTCCTTCTCAGCCTTAGCAGCAGCTTCCTTGTCAGCTTTTTCCTTCTCAGCCTTATCAGCAGCTTCCTGGTCAGCTTTTTCCTTCTCAGCCTTAGCAGCAGCTTCCTTGTCAGCTTTTTCCTTCTCAGCCTTAGCAGCAGCTTCCTTGTCAGCTTTTTCCTTCTCAGCCTTAGCAGCAGCTTCCTGGTCAGCTTTTTCCTTCTCAGCCTTAGCAGCAGCTTCCTTGTCAGCTTTTTCCTTCTCAGCCTTATCAACAGCTTCCTTGTCAGCTTTTTCCTTCTCAGCCTTATCAGCAGCTTCCTTGTCAGCTTTTTCCTTCTCAGCCTTAGCAGCAGCTTCCTTGTCAGCTTTTTCCTTCTCAGCCTTAGCAGCAGCTTCCTTGTCAGCTTTTTCCTTCTCAGCCTTATCAACAGCTTCCTTGGTTTCCTTAGCCGCTGCTTCTGCTTTCTCTTGTGCCGCTTTTTGGGCTGCCTGTTTATCAGCTAAATCTTTTGTGGCTTTATCACATTCTGTTTTTTTGTTATCAGCCTCAGCTTTTTTGTTGTTAGCATCTGTCTGAGCTTTATCACAATCAGCTTTCTTGTTGTTAGCGTCTGTCTGAGCTTTGTCAGCATCAGCTTTTTTGTTGTTAGCATCTGTCTGAGCTTTATCACAATCAGCTTTCTTGTTGTTAGCGTCTGTTTGAGCTTTGTCAGCATCGGCTTTCTTGTTGTTAGCATCTGTTTGAGCTTTATCACAATCAGCTTTCTTGTTGTTAGCGTCTGTTTGAGCTTTGTCAGCATCAGCTTTCTTGTTGTTAGCGTCTGTTTGAGCTTTATCACAATCAGCTTTCTTGCTGTTAGCATCTGTCTGAGCTTTATCAGCATCAGCTTTCTTGTTGTTAGCATCTGTTTGAGCTTTGTCAGCATCAGCTTTCTTGTTGTTAGCATCTGTCAAAGCTTTGATAGCATCAGCTTTCTTGATGTCAGCTATTGTCTGTTTGATGGTCTTATCTAAACCAGAAGCTTTGTCAGCGTCTTTCTGAGCTTTGTCAGCATCTTTCTGGGCTTGGTCAGCTATTTTCTGAGCTTGATCGCAATCAGATTTCTTGTTGTTAGCGTCTGTCTGAGCTTTGTCAGCATCAGCTTTCTTGTTGTTAGCGTTTGTCTGAGCTTTATCAGCATCAGCTTTCTTGGTGTTAACGTCTGCCTGAGCTTTATCAGCATCAGCTTTCTTGGTGTTAGCATCTGTCTGAGCTTTGTCAGCATCAGCTTTCTTGGTGTTAACGTCTGTCTGAGCTTTGTCAGCATCAGCTTTCTTGTTGTTAGCGTCTGTTTGAGCTTTATCAGCATCAGCTTTCTTGGTGCTAGCGTCTGTCTGAGCTTTATCAGCATCAGCTTTCTTGGTGCTAGCATCTGTCTGAGCTTTGTCAGCTTCTAGTTTTAGAGCTTTTACTACTTCTTCTGCGTTAGTCAACTCAATAGCTGCTTTATCAGATACTTCTTTCGCTGCTTTTGCTACTTTGTCAGCCGTTGTTATTTGATCTGTGGCTGTATTTACTGCGTCTTGCGCTAGTTTGTCAGCTGCTAGTTTGTCAGCCAGTTGTTTTAATGTTGTGTCAACTGTATTTGTCGCCGTACTAATCGGCGCTTTTGTATCTGTTGGGGTTTTCCCAGCAAACTGAGGTTCGCTAAGGTTTGTACCGTACTGGAAAATAACGTTATTGAAGCTAGATTCAGTTAAACCAGAAGCTCCCAAAAATGTGAATACAAGGGAATTTTCAATTAAAGAAGTCTCTTTTACTGGTTTATTAGCATTTGCAGTCAAATTTGAACTGGCGCTCAAGAGTCCGTAATCAAATTGGTTACCGTTACCTGTTAAGTTACCGTTGAAAATTCCAAAGCCAGCAGTACCAATACCTTGATTGATACCTTCTAAATTTGAATCACTAATGTTGGACTTATACTGCCAACCACCGTTTAAGCTAGCAACTGATAAATTAATAGGTTGCAGAAGAGATGCATAACCATTTTGGTAGACCTTGGAACCAAGACCTAATGTTGCACTCACGAGATTTAGAGATTTAGATGCATTAAAGAAAACTCCTGTTAATAAATCTGCGGGAGCTAAAACATTTTTTGAACTAGTGTTGGTTAGCTTGAGAGTTAAGATATCGCCGTTAAGCTGAAAATCTGCTGATGCAGACAGATCGCCGGATGAACCTGCAAAGGTAATAGCTTCTGCTCGATAAACTTGTGAGCCTATTACTAAAGCTATTGATGATAAACTACAGGTTATATAACCTATTACTTTCTGCGAATATATTTGAGACATTTGGTCTAAACCCCTTTGTTATTGAATAATCAATTAAATGACTGCATCTCAAGTTGGCTCAAGATATTTGAAATCAGAATAGTAAACTAGACAAACAAATTTGCTATATAGCTTTCTCAAAATTTGTCTTGATTGGTAAGCTATATAAATTAATGTCAGCAAAACTAGTTTAGTTATTGGCTATTTCTAATCATTAGGTAGTGCCAACTGGTGTGATGTGCATCTGAATTCTTAGAGACTGATTTTTATCTCTTAGTGCGTATATATAGTTTTATACACGTTCACACCGATAATCTAGGCTTTATTGACATATTTATCAAATTTTTAATTTAAAGGTATAAAAATATTGTTTTTAAAATAATTGGAATTTTTCAGTATTTTTACAATGGCATGTTATTGCTAATCAATAAGTTGTAAAATTACGCAAGACCTTGATTTTTGTAATTAAACAAATAATTCAATAATTATGAATATGAAAAATATTTTTTTAAATTCATTTTTAGTTTTGTATTAATCCTTATAAGCATCTGACTGGGTTTATATAAAAAAAGTTAGCCAAGAAATAATATTTGGACTCTTGACTAAGATATTATACCTATACAAATTTATTAAAAAGCAGAGTGGTTTTATCTCATTGTGAGAATGGCTTATAAGGCGCAACTCTATATTAAGTTGTCATTTAAGCTGAGACTAGAGGCTTTTTCTTGGCAACCTTTAGCCCACCTGCGACAAATAAACCAAGAGCAAATGTTGCACTAGGCTCAGGTACTTTTTTAGGTGGAGGTGGCGGAGCAATATAATAAGTACTAGGCTCATTTAAAGCAGTACCATACTGAAAACGAATATTCCCAATCTTCGTTAAATCAAAGCCAGTAGGTAGCCCTGTAAAAACGAATGTGGCAGAGTTCTTAACAAAAGTCCCCCCACTTACTGCTGGATTTGCACTATCGTAACCAGTAATAATACCGTAATTGAATTGCTGTCCACCCGAAAGACCGAAACCAGGTGATATACCAAAACCTGCTGTACCAATACCGTAGTGCTGAGTTACTGGGCTAGATACGCCAGCAGCACCACCAAGTCCAGTGCTAGCGGTAGTCTTAGCAAAACCCCATTCAACTTTATTTCCTCCAACCTTCGTGAGATCGACATTAGTTCCGGTAGTTACATTATTCGTAATTACGGTTGGAGCTTTGGCTGAAGACAACGTTAAGTTTGTTAAGGGAGATCCAGCATAATCCCAAAAGATTCCTGTTAGAACATCAGAAGGGGCTGACGCACCTGGACCTGTATTAGTAAGGGTCAGTGTCAACTTCCCTGCTACTGAATCATCAAAGACAGCTGTCGCCGAAAGAGCATTACTGCTTCCACCTGATATTGGGTTAGTACCTGTGGCTGAAAAACTCATGGAGGCTGCATCTGCTCTTGGGATTTGCGAAACCGTAACCAGAGCTAATGTTGATATACAGTAGGCTGCATAACCTACTATCTTCTTTGAATATAGTTGAGACACTTGCTTAAAACTCCTTTGGCTTCTATTGAGGACATTTAAAACGTCTCAAGAGAAATTTTTATGAAAATCACTCATGTATAAATTGGCATACAAAAATATTATTTGTCTACGTTATGTATTAAGATTAACTAAAACTTTAAATTGCGAATAATTAATATATTTTTTACAAATTGATTGAGTATTTTCAGCATTTACACTGAGTACTTTCTTTTGATCGGTAAATGATGCAGAATCAGCTTAATTAGATAAGCTTCTATTTCTCAATAATTTTGCTTAATCAATCAATTTTTATGGAACATTGGTAATTCACTTCAGGGATAAAAACCGATACTTTTCCACACATACCACGAGATTTTATGAAGATGAAATAAAGAAGGGAAGGCGATTTTGCCTTCCCCAAAGTTCAAAATTTAGGACGGTAGTATTAAGATGCTGATACTGAATTCGGTACTTAAGTTTTAACCAGAGTCAACGGCATATTCAATCAACTGGGCAAGGCGCTGACGTAGGGTTTCTAATCCCAAGCGCTGACTCGCAGAAATAAATACCGCTAGGGGAAATTCTTCTCTAGCCAAAGCCAATGTCTCACTATTAGCTCGATCTATCTTGTTAAAAACAACTAGCGCCGGACCAGGAGTGACTGGCATTTGTGCGAGGATTTCCCTGACTGAACGAATATGTCGCAACCAAGCCGGGTGAGACAAATCTACCAAATGCAGCAAGGCATCGGCTTCTGTGACTTCCTCTAAGGTGGCGCGGAAGGCATCCATTAAGGATGGAGGCAGTTCGTGTATGAACCCTACTGTATCTGTGATCAGAATTTCTTGAGGTTCATCAGCTTCGCCATGAGGAATTACTAAGCGGCGGGTAGTAGGATCGAGGGTGGCAAATAGCTGGTCTGCTGTATAAACTTCTGCGTTGGTCAGAGCATTCAACAACGTAGATTTACCAGCGTTGGTATACCCAACCAAAGCTACTGAGGGAACTTCTCGATGCTGTCGTCGCTGTCGTAAGCGCGAACGATGTGCTTGTAATTGGTTGACTTCTTTTTGCAGTCGGGAAATACGTTGCCCAATGGCACGTCGTTCAGTTTCCAGTTTAGTTTCACCAGGACCACGAGTACCAATACCACCACCTAATCGTGACATGGTGCGACCTCTACCAGACAGTCGCGGCTGCATATATTCTAATTGTGCTAGTTCTACTTGCAATTTACCAGCACGGGACTGAGCGCGTTGGGCGAAGATATCCAAAATGACTTCGGTGCGGTCAACTACGCGGACACCAATTTGGGCTTCCAGGTTGCGGACTTGGGAGGGTGAGAGGTCGCGGTCAAAAACGACGAGATTTACTCCCAGTGTTTGGGCTGTGAGGGCAATTTCTTGCACCTTACCTTCGCCGACTACTGTTTGGGGATGAATGCGCGATCGCTTTTGTTGTATTGTCTGCAATACATCTCCCCCAGCAGTATCAACTAAACGTGCCAATTCCGTTAGGGTGTCTTGGAATTGTAGAGGAGTGATTTCCTCTGTCATTAACCCCACAATTAACACGCGATCGTGGTCAGCATCTACTTCCTGGGCGATAAATTCCCGCTGGAATTCGGCTTCCAGATTTTCCACCAAGTCCACTAAATCCTGCTCTGCCAGATCGTCCAAGTTTAGAGGTGGCGATATATTCCAACTTGGGGATTGGATTTGGCTCTCGTCTAGCTTGAATCCAGCAGGACTAGTTATCAGGGTGCGAGACTCTTGGGGTATCAAATGAGCTAGATAAGCTTCTTTGACATACCCAGTTGCACCGCCTCCCCGCCGTGTAAATCCCGTTCCAGTAATATTTAGTACAACTAAGGCATCTAAGCGTTGTAATGCCATAGCTGTGAGCGCGGCTTCATTGGGCGGTTCTGGCTTTAAATTAGTGGCGATACAACGAATACCACTGAGTCGTTCCGCACCGTAACGAGGCAATTCCAAAGGTGGAATTTGCGTTTGACGCGGTGTGCCTACCCCCACGCGAATCACTTGTCCGCGACGGTTGAGGTAAGTACACACGGGCTGATTGAGTTCTGTGCTAATTGCTGCCAGACGCTGGGAAAACTCAGGCGTGGTGATGCGATCGCCTGGTATACGCTGGTGATAAAGCCGCTGTAGTTGTTTCAGCTGGCTGGTCTTTAGACCTTGGAGATTTCCAAAGATAGTCTCTATAGGCGTTTCTGACCAGTTAAATGGTCCCCCGAATCCTTCTTATGTCTATTTTACAACAGGGTTTAGGCTGCAAGCTCTCTCCTCTGAGGGATGCGATCTGAATTAGTGTCTGTGGAGACTTGCTATTTTGGATTTTAGATTTTGGATTTTGGATTGGCAAAGAGTCAGTGGTAATCGTTTCAGGACTTACGCACAGGTAACGGAAAGAAGTCAGCACTCTTGAGTAGTAATTGCGTCGTTTAACCTACCCGTATTTCCACAACCAGCTTAGGATGGACTAAAAGAATTTTTTGAGGAAAATGGTAGAAAAAATCACAGCTGTGTTTAATGGCAAAGTGTTCTATCCGTCTGAACCGATCGCACTGCCAATTAATACCCGTGTGCGAATCAGTGTTGAAATTTTACCGCCTGGTGAACATGAAACAGTATCATTTTTGCAAACGGCGCGATCGCTCAATCTCGAAGGGTCGCCTGACTGGTCTGCCAATATAGATAAATATTTGTACCCTAAATAAACTTTTCATGCATTCTGAAGTCTTTCTTGATACATCATTTGCCATTGCCTTATCTGCACCAAGCGATCGCTTGCATCACCGAGCTTTACATCTGGCTAAAATGTTACAAGCCGCAGAAACTCGTTTAGTTACAACACAGGCCATTATGTTGGAAATTGGCAATGCCTTATCCCAACTACCTTATCGTCAGGCGGCGATCGTATTATTGAATTCTCTGGTAGCAGACTCCAAGGTAGAAATTGTGCCCCTTTCCCAAGAACTCTACGAACGTGCTTTTCAACTTTATTGCGATCGAACTGAGAAAGAATGGGGATTTGTCGATTGCGTGTCTTTTATTGTGATGGAATATAGCGGAATCACTGAAGCCTTAACTGCTGACGAGCATTTTCAACAAGCAGGGTTTCGAGCATTATTGCGAGAAAATTTGCCGTAAGGGTTGGGCATTGGGTATGGGGAGCAGGGGAAAAGGTTAAAGGGAAAAGGGATAAATATAATCTTTCCCCTTTCCCCCTTACCCCTTTCCCTTTCCCCATACCCAATGCCCTATGACCAATGCTCGATGTTATTATTTCGTTACAATCGGCTTGTGCGTTAGGCATTCAAGAGTTATCAGCCATGAATTTGATTTTCGATCCACCGATTCCTGTGAAAATTCAAAAGATGAAGGAACGGGTGCGGTGGATGCATCCGAGTTTTGTGCAACGGGGAATTGACCAAACCAGCTTGGTTATTGACGATCGCAATAGTGATAGTCCAGAATTTTCCTTTATGGTCATCGGTGATTCTGGTACTAAATCCCATTCTCCACACCACCCCCAACGAAAAGTTGCCGAACTGATGCTTCCTCACCGCGAGGATTGCAGTTTTGTGTTGCACACGGGAGATGTAATCTATGTGGTGGGTTCTCAGGAGTATTACTCAACAAACTTTATTGAGCCTTACCGGGAGTTTCTTGTAGGTGGTAATAATCCAAGAAACATTTCCTATGACCACATGGTGTTTAATTTGCCGTTCCTGCCAGTGCTTGGTAATCATGATTACTACGATGTACCGTTGATGTACCGTTTATTTACTGGCGCAACATCGTCATTACGTCGGCTGTTGGGCTACAAAGATACTGAGATTGGCTGGCACGGTTCGTATCAAGGTAATGCCTACGCACAGGCGTTTATGGATTATACGGCGGCGATATCTTCTCAAGAGTTAGAACGTCATTTAGATCGGCACTATACTGCTAAAACTGACACAGGACGCTGTTTGCGTTATGAACCTGGACAGTTCACGCGCTTACCTAATCGGTATTACACTTTTCGTTACGGCGGGATTGACTTTTTCGCACTGGATTCTAATACCTTTAATACACCATCACCTTTACCTGTAACTCAGGAGGGGGAAATTTACCGTCGGGAATTGCAAAAGCGTCGCCATGAAATAGACCGAGAAGAATTGCAAATTTTGAAAATCTGCGATGGACTCAACCCAGATAAATCGGCTGAAGCGGAAAAACTTGATGAACTGAGTGCCAAATTAGACCAAATTAACGAAATCAAAATCGATATTGAAAAACAATTGGCATCTCAGAAAATGCCTGCGATCGATTTTGAACAACTTGAATGGTTACGAAGCAGACTCATCGAATCTTGGAATAGTTCCGAGGTACGGGGACGTGTCATCTTTTTCCACCATCCACCCTATGTTACAGAAGCTAGTAAATGGCATCAAGCACAAACTTTGGCGGTTCGCCACCGCTTGCGCTGGGTGTTTGAACAAGTAGCTGAAACTCTTGGTTCTTTAATTAAAGAGCGTCCCATAGTAGATTTGATTTTAAACGGTCACGCTCACTGTTTGGAATATCTCCGTACAACTGATACCGGATTTGCTGATTCTCACATTAACTGTATTATTTCTGGTGGTAGTGGTCATCGTCCCCGTTATCAACGACAAGAGGGGACTGAATTGATGGAGACTTTTACGGAAATTACAGGTAAATCCTCTCGTAAAGTTGCTGATTCAATGCTTTTTGTCGGTCGCCATAACGACAATTTCCAGAAACGACTGCCTTATTCATGCGTGCGGATTGATGTTTTAGACGGTCGTCCACCGAAGTTTATCGTTAGACCACTGGTTACTGAACGTTTTGAGGAAGAATGGTATAACACTGAACTTGAACCATTTGTGATTTAAATAGCCAAGGGTACTTGTTGCTACCATAACGACTGCGGCGCTGTAATCACTGCCACTGGGCAATGTGCTTTACTCAGAATTGCGTCTACTCTGTGACCGAAGAAAACGCGACCCGTAATCATTCGGATATTACTCCCTAAAATAATTAAGTCAACTTCTTTGGTTTGGGCAAACTTGAGGATTTCCCTTTCTGGGCTAGTTCCTTGAAGAACATAGGTTTTAACATCAGCACCGAGATTGCGGCCAATTGCTGCTTGCTGTTCGAGCAAATCGTGAGCAATTTCTTTGACTGGAGCTAGCGATCGCTGTTCGTAAAGAATATACTCAACCTGTGGCAAATTAATCACGTTAACGATCGTAACTAATGCTCCTGTTTGAGCAGCGATCGTACTTGCTACCTCTACGGCATTTTTACTGTATTCTGTCCCCACCGTTGGCACTAGAATTGTGTTGAGCTGTTGTTGAGCGATTTTGCATATCTCGCCTTTCGGTTGCGGTAGGTGCGACTTCACCACCATCGTTGCACAAGGCGCTTCTTGTACTACTCGGTCAACCAGCAAATTGAACAATGCTTTTTGGGGGCGTATCTGTTCCGAGGCTCCCAATACGATTAAGTCATAGCTTTTGTTCGCTTCATTTAGAATTACCTCCGCTTTACTACGCCCAGATTCCGTTTTTGTTTGCAGGGTAGTATCAGCAGGTAATTGCATTTCCTCACTGACAGAAGCAAGAGCTTGTTCGGCAGCTGTATCTTTAACTTGAGTTGCCGTCCGGCGTGCTTTGTTTTGGGGTTGCTTGTCACTCAGGGCATATAAAGCTGTGACTTCTATGGAGTTTTGGTGAGCCATGTGGCCAACTAGTTGCGCCGCCAGTTGGATGTTGGGGCCACCACTTGTCGGAAGTAAGATCCGGTGAATCTGCTTGACAAAGCTGCGGCTATCCTGGTCTTCTTGTTCTAAACGTCTAGCTTCCTCTTCACCCATAACCACCTTTGATAAAGACCAGCGCAAAAGGGGTGGAGCCATTAAAGAAGTGACGATCGCTACCATCACAATAATCGAGTACATCTGTGGGTTCAGGACTCCCAAAGATAAACCAATGGTGGCAACGACAATTTCCATCGCCCCGCGAGCATTCATCCCAGAACCCATGGCCAAACCTTCCCAATGGCTCAAGCCGCCGACGCGAGAACCAATGTAAGCACCTGTAAATTTGCCAACACAGGCGACAGCGAGAACAATCAAGCCAAATATCAACGTTTGGGGGACTAACAGAGTTAGCAAGTTAACTTTCAAGCCAGCTGACGCGAAGAAAATTGGCGCTAGAAAGCTTGCTGTGAATACTTCTAGCATATGTCCAGCTTCATTGCTAAAGCGGCGGGATTGACCTGCCAGAATTCCCAATACAAAAGCACCTAAGGCTGCTTCCAAACCTAACGCATGGGTAAATGCTGCTGCTGAGAGCGAAAGAATCAGCACAACCGACATACTAGCGGCGATTCCGCCAACGTAGTCATCAACCCACCGCAAAATCTGGTCTACGATGGTACGCCCAATTGTAAAGGCAATGGCTAGAAACAATATAGCTGCGGTTACAGAGTGGAAAATTGTCCCAAAGTCAAATTTGCCGCTACTAGCTAGACCTGAAACCACAGAAAGTAAAATCCAGCCAATGGTGTCGTCGGTCATGCCGGCTGCTAAGGTGACTTGACCAATGTCACGGCGAATCAGGTTCAAATCCATCAGCACTTTAGCAATCACTGGTACTGCTGAAATGCTCATTGCTGTGGCGATAAACAGGCTGAATACCAGTCGCTTTTCTGGGTCGGCTAAAAAACTATCTGGCAATAGCCAGCCAAGTCCAAATCCTGTGATAAACGGGACAATAATTCCGCCCAGTGAAATGAGTAGAGCCGTTTTACCCTTACGAAGAATCAGTTTTAGATCCGTCTCTAAGCCAGTTACAATCAGCAAAAATAATACGCCTAACCAAGAAATCACTGAAAGTAAATTAGATTGTTCTTGACTTTTGGGAAAGATGTGTGCCTGTAAATCAGGAAGAAGCAAACCAAATAGAGAAGGGCCAAGCAGCACACCCGCCAGTAATTCCCCAACAACAGGCGGTAGGTTAATCCGACGCATGAATTCACCTAATCCCCGCGCTACGAGAAGCAATAGTGACACTTGTACCAGCACCAACAGCAGCTCATGATGACCGAGAGGTTTAATTAAACCGTCACCTGCTACTTTCTGTGCAGCGAGTACAGGCACTAACATTAGGGACAGGTTTTGCATAGAAGTGTCCAAAGGTTGGATTACAAATTTTTCAAGGGGCTGTTCAAGTAAATTCTGAAAATGTTTACTTCCGCATCGGTCTAGGAGATTGTATCGTGTCTGTTAAAAGACTTAATTATTGAGGCTGGGGCAAAGACACGGAAGGGGAGGCAAAGATAGCCGGACATGATATGAAAGTGTCATTGTGATTATTAACAGCAAGACGATTGCGATCGCCCGAAGCTACCAAATTAGGAGCAAAGCTTTGCTTATCAACTTATTTTCGAGTGCAAATTTAGAAATTTACAGTTTCTTCCCAAATACTTTGAACAGTTGCTAGTTTTTCAATTTTAGCTTTGTACAACTTTATTACCTGCTGTTTGTAAGCATCCATAACTCTTTGAATTGGAAGTGGCAAGCATAGTCATAGTACTCTAATATAGGGCGCTAATCCTACGTTAAATATTTGATATGAGTCATCACCATAAGTCTAATTTATTAACTTTTATACTAATAATTCTAGTCATGTTGCTGAATCCAGTCGGCATAGCAAGAGCAGATTTCCCTTCTACTAAAGTTTACGAACAACGGGTAATTCATAATCCAGATGGTATAGGTAAATACTACATGGGACGAGAAATTGCCAAAGTTATGGGATATACAGGTGCTGGCTGGCTAGAACGACAAAGCCGAGAGGTGGAAGAACAGCCAAGTAAAATAGTCAGTCTCCTCAATCTAAAACCTAACGATGTAGTGGCCGATATTGGCGCTGGTACAGGTTACTTAAGCTTTCGTATTGCGCCGCTATTAACAACAGGTAAGGTATTGGCTGTAGATGTGCAGCCAGAAATGTTGGAGATTATTGAATTGTTCAAAAAAGAGAAAAATATCACCAATATTGAACCTGTTTTAGCAACTCTTTCTGACCCAAATCTCCCATCTGAAAGTATCGATTTGGCGTTGATGGTAGATGCTTATCATGAATTGGAGTATCCCAAAGAAGTGATGCAAAAAATTGTCAAAGCACTGAAACCTAGTGGTAAGGTGGTGCTAGTTGAGTATCGGGGTGAAAATCCTTTTATTGCGATCAAAGGTTTGCACAAAATGACTCAAAAACAAGTCCGTAAAGAAATGCAAGCTGTTGGTTTAGTTTGGCATGAAACTAAAAATTTGTTACCCCAACAGCATTTAATGGTGTTTGAGAAACCTGATTCTCGGAATTTTTTGGCAAGATGAAGCATGGGCAGCATATAGCAGTCCCAAATCATTTGTAAAAATAATTTAGCCGCAGAGGCGCAGAGAAGGCAGAGAGAGGAATCGGAGATTTTCAGAACTCATTTAGGATTGCTATATCACAAGAAGATATGCACCAAGTCATAATAAAATAATATCCCTTGCCAGAGCCGATAATCATGGTAAACTTAGCGATCAAGCAGCGAATTCCTTTTTTAGAAAATGGCGATCGCCTCACTCGCTACGAATTTGAGCGACGCTATCAAGCAATGCCCCGTCATCAAAAAGCAGAATTAATTGAAGGAGTTGTTTACTTGGCATCCCCATTACGTTTTGAAAGTCATGCTGAACCACATAGCCGTACAATCACTTGGCTGGGAGTTTATCAAGCATCAACCCCTGGTGTGAGATTGGGAATTGAGCCAACAGTCCGCTTAGATTCAGATAATGAACCGCAGCCAGATGGGGTGCTATTAATCACACCGACAGCTAAAGGACAATCTCGTTTGGGCGATGATGATTATCTAGAAGGTGCGCCAGAACTTGTAGTAGAAATCGCAGCTAGCAGTGCTGCTATTGATTTACATGATAAGAAAAAAGTTTATTGTCGCAATGGGGTAAAAGAATATATTATCTGGCAAGTATTTGAAAATAAATTAGATTGGTTTCGTCTGCAACAAGGAGAATATATATCCTTAGAAGTCGATGCAGATGGAATTATTAAAAGTCACATATTTCCTGGTTTGTGGTTGTCAATGTCAGATTTACTTGCTGGTAATATGCAGCAAGTATTGGCTGTGTTGCAGTCTGGGTTAAATTCGCCAGAACATCAAATATTTGTGCAGCAGTTGTCTAGTCAGAATTCATGATTCAGAATAGTTAAATAATCAGGAAAATATTTGATGAATATTTTCCCATCAATCTATTTTTTGGGGAATGAAACTGGCGCTTTTGGTTGCACTATCCCAAACTATCCAGCTAAGAGAATTATCTAAATCATCGGGACTATTTGAAACTTTAAAATATAGCTTTTCTTCACGTTTTCTTTCAATGGCAAAGTCGGCATTTTGAGCATAAACGACTATAAAACCTTTGTCTCGCAAACAATACATTGCCCAAGCTTTCAATGATTGCTTGTATGGTTCGTGTGGAATTGGCGGTTTTGTGATTGTCTCTTCAATTACTTTAAATATTTCCGTGAGTTTCGCAGTCATAGTAGATACTTTTGTTATTACCCCTAAGTTAACTAGCTTCTGGATCGCAACGAATTTCAATCATAAAGCCATCTGGATCGTAGAAATACACACCTCTACCAGTAGGACGAGTGACTGGACCATGAGCGATCGCTATTTTATTTTCTCTGATTACTGACACGGCGCGATCGAATAACTCCGGCTCGATATCAAAAGCCAAATGGTATGCTCTAGTGAAAGTCTTTTCTGGATTGGGATCTGGTGGTGATAGTTCTGGTTCCCAAAATAAATCTAAAATTGTACCATCTGGGGTGACGAAATTGGCTACTTTTCCAGATGCGACAAGTTCCACCAAGGTTGCGGGTACTTCGTCGCCTGTAAGTTCATGCAAACCCAGGATAGTCCCATAAAAATGTCGGGAAGCTTGCATATCTTTGACGTTGAGCGCAATGTGATGCACTTTACGCAAATTCCCTGGAGCAAGGACACTATTCACAGATTCGGTGCTAGATAGCATAGTAAACAAAATTTCTCTACAAAGATAGAAGCTGAACTTTTTTTTAAAGTTTACTATTTTATTGAAGAAGAATGCAGAATTCAGAATTCAGAATTAAGACGCTCGCGGACTCGCTAACGCTACGCTATCAGTCCGGGATTTAGACTCACCACTGATTGAAGACCAACAAATCTACGATTTGGTGGGGGTGCAAAAACGCCGATTATTCAGACGTTCGAGTACTCGCTAACGCCTATACTATCCGCTTTTTCGGTCATAATACCCAACTGAATTCTGACTCTTGACTCCTGAATTCTGTTCGATAAAAATCTATCATGCCTTTTGATTATTCTTTAGACTTTGAAAATATCAATTTTCGACAACATCCTGAACTATATCGTGTTGGTAAGGGTGAGCAAGGTGTACTTTTGGTAGAACCATACAAATCGGAAATTCTTCCTTACTGGAGGTTCAAAACTCCTGAAATTGCTAGAGAATCGAGCGAAAAAATCTACGAAATGTTTCTGGCTTATCTAGAACAAGATGATTTTGTCGGAGCAGATATGGCGCGAAAGTTTATCCAAATGGGTTATACTCGCTCCCGTCGTTATGCAAATCATAAAAGCGGCAGAAAATATAAAAAAGATTCGCAAAAAGAGATCTTACCTTATGAAGTAGATCCCATAAAAGCTGAATCAGCGGCTATATTTAAAATCAAATGGATGCAAGCAAAAACAAATGAAAAATATCTCCAGCTTTTGGCTAGACATAAACAGAGGTATGAAGTAGATTAGCTGTTGCGGAAGCTGAATATAGCAGTTAACAATTACATGAAGTACAAAAATTTGTAGGGGCGCATAGCTATGCGCCCTTACCTTGTATATTAGGAAAGCGAGAAATGCTATAAAAGCGATCGCTCTACACTCTAAACTTCTCAGTAATCCGCTTCATCGCCTCTTCCACATTCTCCCGACTATTAAAGGCCGAAATTCGGAAGTAACCTTCACCCGCAGCACCAAACCCAGAACCAGGTGTTCCCACAACGTTGACGGTTTGCAGCAATTTATCAAAGAATTCCCAACTAGATAAATTATTAGGGGTTTTTACCCAAACGTAAGGCGCATTCACTCCTCCATAAACTGATAATCCGGCGGCCGTGAGTTTCTCGCGGATAATTTTGGCGTTTTCTAAATAGAAACTAACCAATCCTTTGATTTGTGCTTGTCCTTCTTCAGAATAAACCGCCTCGGCTCCCCGTTGAACGATGTAAGAAACGCCATTAAATTTAGTAGACTGGCGACGATTCCACAGTTTCCACAGTTCCACGTCGGAACCATCAGCGGCTTTTGCTGTGAGTGTCTTGGGCACCACAGTTAACGCACAGCGAGTTCCTGTAAAACCTGCATTTTTGGAAAAAGACCGAAATTCGATCGCAACTTCTCTGGCACCTTCAATTTCATAAATTGAATGGGGAATCGATGCATCAGTAATGTAAGCTTCGTAGGCTGCATCAAAGAAAATAATCGAGTTATTAGCCTTAGCATAATCCACCCATGCCTTTAAATATTCCTTGGTAGCAGTTGCGCCAGTGGGGTTATTGGGAAAGCACAGATAAATTAAATCGACTTTCTTTGAGGGAATCTCAGCAGTGAAGTTGTTATCAGCTGAAATCGGTAGATAAACTAAGCCTTCAAACTCGCCTTGATCGTTGGCATCTCCTGTATTTCCCGCCATAACATTTGTATCTACATATACTGGGTATACAGGATCGGTAACCGCTATAGTGTTGTCATGACCAAAGATTTCCAGAATATTACCCGTGTCACATTTAGAACCATCGGAAATAAAGATTTCTGAGGCATCGATTTCGGCTCCTCGTGCTTGGAAATCGTGAGTAGCAATTTTCTCCCGCAACCAAGCGTAGCCTTGTTCTGGACCGTAGCCTTTGAAGGTATTGCGATCGCCCATTTCTTCGACAGCTTTAATCATCGCTGTCCGACAAGCTTCCGGCAGAGGTTCAGTAACATCGCCAATGCCCAGTCTGATGATTTTAGCATTACTGTTCGCTTCTGCAAAGGCATTCACCCGCCGAGCAATTTCTGGAAACAGGTAACCCGCTTTCAGTTTCAGGTAGTTGTCGTTAATACTTGCCATAGTCAATTATGAAAAAACGCCCTAAAACAGCTTACTGCTAATTTATCTGGGCGATAACTTTTGAGTGGCGAGTGGAGGAGATAGGGAAAGAATTTCACCCCACCCGCACTCCCAATGTTATGTAATACCTGTCGGGTTTTGGGGAAAAGGGGAAGGGGAAAGAAAAAACCTTTAACCCTTACCCTTTAACCTTTTCCCCAAACCAAATTCTGAGTTCAAAATGCACAAAGCGAGTAGTATTGCAATGTTATGTAAGCGATCGCGATTCTCGTATAATTGTTAGCTAAGCTAATTGTTAGCAAGACATATTAAAGCTCTCCTCATGAAAATTTGGAATAGACAACTAGGCGATCGCGTAAGTAAGATCATTTACCACTATTTACCCGCCTTGCGCTGGCGTAATTTTCGCCTGTTTTTTGGGGGACAGTTACTATCAATGTCTGGGACATTTATGACCCAGCAGTTAACTATTCCTTGGCTGGTATACGATTTGACTAAATCGGCTTGGTTGTTGGGAGTTGCAGGGTTTGTACAATTTTTACCTACGTTAGTACTGATTCCCTTTTCGGGCGTGTTGTCCGATCGCTGGAGTCGTCGTGACTTGTTAATGCTGGTGCAGATATTGGGAATTAGCGTTTCCCTCGCTTTAACGATTCTTACCTTTACGAATTGGATTACGTTTCCTATCCTCTTGATACTGAGTGTTCTCAATGGTTTGCTCAAGGGATTAGATATGCCCGTGCGTCATACAATCGTCACCGAAACCGTAGACGATCGCGCTGATTGGAGCAATGCGATCGCCTTGAATTCAGTGATGTTAAGTTCCTCTCTGGTATTGGGACCGGCTATGGGCGGGATTTTGATTGCGACGCTAGGGGTGAAATATTGCTTTCTCTACGATACCCTCAGCTACATCCCTGCGATCTTTACCCTGCTAGCAATGCAGCTTCAAGTCAGATCGACGCAGACTATTACCAGCCTTAGCGATACCTTGCAGAAATTGTGGGAAGGCTTGGAATATGTCTCCAAATTCCAGCCCATTAGAGCAATTTTATTAATACTGGCGTTACAGGGTTCAGTCGGGATGTGTCATATCGCCCTCATGCCCGTGTTTGCGTCTAATATTTTAAATGGTGATGCAACTACAATGGCTCACCTCACCACCTCAGCACCAATTGGATCGTTATTTGCTTGTTTGTATCTGAGTGTCAGGCGAGGGATTGCAGGTTTAGAGCGTTTGATTGTAGTCGCTCAAGTCTCGATCGGTATGAGTTTGATATTCTTCTCACTATCGCGTCAAGTTTGGCTGTCCATAATCATACTGGTATTTGTAGGCTGCTTTACCATCCTCGAAATTACGAGTAGTAATATGATTATCCAAACCCTAGTTCCAGAGGATAAGCGCGGACGGGTGATGAGTTTTTATGCCCTAGCAATGGTGGGTACAATGCCCTTTGGCAATCTGTTAGCTGGAACTTTGGCACATAATTTTGGTGCGACTAATGCCTTAATTGTCTGTGGTAGTCTGATTATATTAGGTGCGCTCTGGTTCTCTGCACAATTACCAGCAGTCAGCCGTTGGATTAATCGCTAAACAAATTGCTTCTCGTATATACAGCAGAATTGAGAATTCCGGAGTCAGAATTCAGAATTAGAATAGGCTCTGTACCTAGTTTTGAGACTTAAATGGTGTACTCAATACTTGTCGGGTTTTGGGGAAAAGGGGAAGGTGGAGTCCCCTCTGGGGATAAGGGGCGGGGGAAAAGGGAAAGAAAAAACCTTTAACCGAACCCCTTTAACCTTTTCCCCAAACCAAATTCTGAGTTCAAAATGCACAAAGCGAGTAGTATTGATGGTGTACTTCATTAGACTTCTTGCATAAGTCGGGAAAAGGGGAAGGGGAAAGGGGGAAAGGTTTGGTATTTTCCCTTTCCCCTTTAACCTTTTCCCTTTTCCCACCTCTTGCAAAAAGCACTTTTGCAAGAGGTCTATTAACTTGAAATCTGCTGTAAAACTTCCCCACGGCTGTAGCCGTGGGGCACACAGTCAAGATGCAAGAGCAAGGGGTAATACACATTAACGATCGGTAATACCATGTCCGGTTGAATACTTATCATGTAGACTGACGTGGAAACACCAAGACGCTCTTACGCGGAGATTTTTTTTGATCGGTGATTAGGCGGACATGATATGAAGCAAGAATCCCCGAATTAGAAATTCGCGGAGTGTCAAACCAATTCGCAATTGTGAATGGTATAACGCCCCGCTTTGCTAACGCAATTCGCAAGTTCCTTCAGTGGGGGCTTGAATCCCACCACTGATTTGAGTCCACTGAAATCTTTGATTTCAGTGCGGGCTTTGACTCGAAGGATAATCAATTTACAATTTTGTCCGCAATTGCGAATTGCGAACTGCGAATTGCGAATTGTTCGGTCAATGCACCTCATTCACCTGCAATCTGCTGTAAGTGTTGCGATCGCTAATTCCTAACTCCGTCACTGATTCTTTACCTGTAATTAATCTAGCTCCACGATTACGGGTGAAATAGTTCCATGCCCATTGAATTATTACTACTAATTTGTTGTCAAATTCTATTAAGAAATAAATGTGAATTAATAACCAAAACACCCATGCAAAGAATCCTTTCAATTTGATAAAACCCAAATCTACCACAGCCAAATTTTGCCCAATCATCGCTAAACTACCCCGATCGACATAAGCAAAGGCTGGCAAAGTTTTAGCTGCTAGTCGCTGTTGAATTAATTCTCCAACATATTCTCCTTGTTGCTTGGCTACAGGTGCAACACCGGGTAGTGGTTTACCGTTTTGATGGGAAAAATTCGCCAAGTCGCCGATTACAAAAATATTCGGGTATCCTTTAATACTCAAGTCAGATTCAACGATAACGCGTCCAGCGCGATCGCATTCGGCACCTGTGCGTTCTGTTAGCACTTTTCCCATTGCCGAAGCTTTGACACCTGCCGCCCATAATATTGTTTTTGAGGCAATCTCTTTGACTTCATCCCCTTGTTTGAGGGTAACAATATCATTTTCAATATTAGTTACTAATGTTTTTGTCTGGACAACCACTCCCAACCGCGTCAGAGATGCTTCGGCTTCTTGTGATAACTCTGGCGCAAAAGGTGGCAGAATGCGATCGAGTCCTTCTAAGAGCAAAATCTGAGCTTCTGAGGTGTCGATGTTGCGGAAATCTTCTTTAAGGGTTTGGTTTGCGAGTTCTGCGATCGCCCCAGCTAATTCTACACCAGTAGGGCCACCACCAACAATCACAAAAGTTAACCAAGCACGGCG
Organism: Nostoc calcicola FACHB-3891; assembly: GCF_014697355.1. Taxonomy (GTDB): domain Bacteria; phylum Cyanobacteriota; class Cyanobacteriia; order Cyanobacteriales; family Nostocaceae; genus Nostoc; species Nostoc calcicola. Next base: position 91,426 of record NZ_JACJRQ010000023.1, read on the forward strand.
TTTTACTGGGTCGGTTTCTTTTTCTGCTGCTTCAAATGCTGTAAAAATCCGCCGACGCATTTCTATTGCATCTTCTACAGTTTTCAAGCCTGGGGCGAATTCTTCCCAGTTGTCTTTGCCAAAATAGGAATGCTTGGCACCTGTGGCAACAATTAACGTATCGTAAGCTATTGCTTCGTCGCCCACAATTACTTTTTGTGCTTCTGCATCGATATTATTCACCTCTCCCAGCAGCACTTTTGTATTCTTGCTTTTACTGAGTACAGAACGCAATGGTGACGAAATATCAGCGGGAGATAAAGCACCTGTGGCGACTTGGTACAGCAGGGGTTGAAATAGATGAAAGTTGCGTTTATCGATGAGAGTAACGTTTACTGCTGCCTTGGCGAGTGTTTTTGCTGCATATAGTCCACCAAAACCACCGCCAACAATAACAACTTGATGAGGTGGATTATTGTCAAGTGAGTTTACCATAAGAAATATTATCCTGTATGCCGACTATTGTTACTATTCTTAACAAATTTGTATCAAACTTGTCATCATATATTTTGTATTCCTTTTTACATTTGAATCAGGAATCAAAACTACACGAAAAACAGAACTTTTCAACACGAGCCTCAGACAAGAAGAGTTGGGAATATTTAAATTGCTCTTTACTTATGTAAATTTATCAAAGCGAGATGTAGTATTTACCCAATTTTACTCAGAACTAGTTGACTCTGGTGTTTGTGTCAAACGTGGTGAATGAGTTCGCCGCCAACGGCTAAAGCCATAGATAAGAGCAGCAAAAATTAACAAATAGGGGCTGTAAACAATTAACCAAATACCCAGTTTGAGTAAGCCAACAGAAAATGCACTCAAAGAATGGGTAGAGTTGTTCCAAGTTTCCTGAACTTGCAAACCCAAGGCAGGTTGTGGACTGGTGCTAGAAACTGCTGCTTCTAGGTTGAGCGTAATAGTGGAATAAGCAACTTGATTTTGTAGGCTTTTGAGTTGGGCATTAATTTGTTCTATTGTTTGTCGGACATTACTCAGTTCTTGGGCAACACTTAGCACATCTCTAACAGAACCCGCCCGATCCATAATTTTTTGCAAATTGGCTTCAGTTTTTTGCAAATTAGTTAATCTAGCTTGGAAATCTACGAGGCGATCGCCCACATCTTCGGCAGTGATATTGCGACTTTCGACAGTGCCCAATTTAGCCAGTTCTTCTAGGGTAGGTTCCAGCAGGTTTTCTGGTATCCGCAGTTGTATTGTTGCTGTGTGACGCGAATTCTCGTTTTTGGGTTGTTGTTCTTTCAACCCGATTAAATCCCCTTGCTGTTTATTGATAATTTGCGAAACAGCATCAACAGTCCGATCTACAGAGTTCACAGTCAGAGAGATTGCTGCCTTCTTAATGAGTTGGGGACGAGAACGGGCTATTGCTGTAGGTTCCGCCTTTTGGGAAATACTGCTTTCACGAGCAGGTGCAGATGCCGAATTTCCCGCACTATCGGCTGCCATTGGAGGTAAAGCCTTATTTGTTGAGCGATCGGCAGAGGCGCAACTCGTAAAAATCACCCCTCCTAATAACGCACTTATAACCAAAGCAGATGTGCGCGGTAATTTAGTCGAAGCGTACATAATCTACCCCCAGATGGATGAAGTTAACCTCAGTATTACTGAAGAAAAACTCAAAGCCTCTATTGTTGCGATTTATGTAACACGGTTAGTCATTTGTCATTTGTCTCCAATCCCCAGTCCTCAAATTGAATGATTGACAGTTCATCTGTGTTACTCAATTTGGGGTAAAATCAGAAGCCTGCCAATTAATGACGCTTGCTGACAGGAGATGCTTCTATGGCCCGGATGTATTATGACGAAGATGCCAATTTAGACCTTTTGGCTGGAAAAACTATTGCTATCATCGGCTATGGTTCCCAAGGTCATGCCCACGCTCTCAATTTAAAAGATAGTGGTTTGAATGTGATTGTGGGACTATATCCGGGTAGTAAGTCAGTGGCGAAAGCTGAAGCAGCTGGGTTGACTGTGAAAAATGTCGCCGATGCTGCCAATGCTGCTGACTTCATTATGATTTTGTTACCTGATGAAGTCCAAAAAACGATTTACAAAAACGAGATTGAACCGAATTTAGAAGAAGGGAATGTGTTAGCCTTTGCCCACGGCTTCAATATTCACTTTGGGCAAGTTGTACCACCGGCGAATGTAGATGTGGTGATGGTAGCACCAAAAGGACCGGGGCACTTAGTACGACGGACTTATGAAAGTGGTGAAGGTGTACCAGCGCTGTTTGCAGTTTATCAAGATGCCAGTGGTCAGGCACGCGATCGCGCCATGTCTTATGCTAAAGGTATCGGTGGTACTCGCGCCGGTGTTCTCGAAACTACTTTCCGCGAAGAAACTGAAACCGATTTATTTGGCGAACAAGCAGTATTGTGCGGTGGTTTGAGTGCTTTAATCAAAGCCGGATTTGAAACTTTGGTAGAAGCTGGCTATCAACCAGAATTGGCTTATTTTGAATGTCTGCATGAAGTCAAGCTGATTGTTGACTTGGTTGTAGAAGGTGGTTTAGCCAAAATGCGCGACAGCATTTCTAACACCGCTGAATATGGCGATTATACCCGTGGGCCGCGGATTGTCACCGAACAAACCAAAGCTGAAATGCAGAAGATTCTGGGCGAAATTCAATCTGGGCAATTTGCACGAGAATTTGTTCTCGAAAACCAATCTGGTAAACCAGGATTTACCGCCATGCGTCGCAAAGAATCTGAACACAAAATTGAAGAAGTTGGTAAAGATTTACGCGCCATGTTTAGCTGGTTAAAAAAGGCTTAAACACTGAAGTTGTGCCTTCATTAGGCTAAATACACAATGAATGGTTTAGAGTTCTTGTAATAGTAGGTAAAAGGTTAAGGGGGAAAGGTGAAAAGGATAAAATTTTCCCTTACCCTTTACCAAAAACCTATAATTCCAAGATGCTATCAAGACCCCTTTTTAGTCCTACAAAGGAACTCACTTTGCGAATTGCTAACAAAGTTCCTTTTACATATGGTTCGGCACTACTTCCAGCTTCATGCCGAATTATCAGCTTTTCGTCCGCAAGACCAAATATGGCTTCCACTGACAGAGTGTAACCAGGCAAACGTAACGAGTGAACTTGCGTCCCGTTGAGTGTAGCACCCCTACTTTCTTTTGGACCATGAATTTTATCTAGGGAATGGTATGGAATTGGCTGTTTAACCTGTCCTAGCCGCGAAGCCAATTCCCTTGCTGTTCCACTCGGAACATCCACTTTCTTTTCGCTAGCATAATCCAAAATCTCCCAGTAAGACGTGTACTTAGCTGCTATCTCAGCAAAGCGTTGCAGAAGTACCGCCGTGATGGCAAAGTTGCCAGATGCTAAAACTCCTACCTGATGCTTCATGGCTTGTTCATGTATTTGCACGAAGTCTTCATCTGTAAGTCCTGAAGTACCAATGACTACATGCACTCCGTTCTGGATGGCTTCTAGAACGTTACTTTTCACTACATCCGGTTTGGTGTAATCAACTAAAACATTACACTGATTTCTCAAAGCTTCTTTGACGGAACTGCTGATGGTCAAATCTAATGAGGTATCCGTCAGCACTTCACTTAATTTCTTACCTGCATGGGTTCTTGAAACGGCTCCCACGAGATTCAGGTCTTCGAGAGCGTCAATCGCTTTTACCAAGGATTGTCCTACCCATCCCGTTGCACCAGCTAAACAAACATTTATCGCCATGAAGAACGCTCCTTGCTATTTCAACCAAGATAACAACAATCAGTAGACCGAAAACTTTTACGCTGGTTTATCGGCGGATTTGTTCATATCTCCAGTGTTTCGACGTAAATGGTAAGTGCGTATATGAAGCATTACAGGATAAAAGGCTAAAACGCCCAAAGTTGATTAAAGTTAAGCGTAGGAGAAATTAGCAATGCAGCTATAAACCACATAATGCAGCCAATAATAATGTCAAGAATTCGCCACGCAGATGGACGTTGAAAAAATGGCGTTAGCCAAACAGCGCCATACGCAAGTCCGAAAAACCAGATAAAGGAAGCAAGAATTGCGCCAAGTGCGAAAAAAATGCGTTGACTCACCGTGTATTGAGCTGCCAAACCACCAACCAGTACCACAGTGTCAAGATAGACGTGTGGGTTTAGGAGGCTAAGTGCCAGCGTCGTCAAAACATTGCTCCAAAGACTTGTTGGTTGAATATCCAGTTTATTTATATCGATCGCTGCTGGAGCAAAAGCAGATTTAAATGAATATAAGCCATAAAATAAAAGAAACACCACGCCAGCCCATAGAGCTATATTAGTTAGTTCTGGAATATTCGAGCTTAGTGTACCAAACCCTAGAGTACCGATGATAATTAGAGTGGCGTCACATAGGAAGCAGATGCTTGCAGTAGCGAAAACATGTTCGCGCTTGAGACCTTGACGCAAAACGTAGGCGTTTTGAGCACCAATGGCGACAATTAATCCAGCAAACAAGGTAAACGTAGAGAGGACTAAAGTCCTCATTTGATGGCTGGAGCCGCTCACTACAAAATAATCTCAAGATTTTTTACATTACTTAATTTACTTTGGTTTATTCTCGCCTAATTACTTAATTTGAGTTTCGTAATTTCATGTATTTTTCCACACTGCAATTAAAAGGTAAAGAAAGTTCGCATTAATCCAATCCAGATTGTACCATTCGCTGTGTTATTTTAAGATTTGTAATCAATAAAAATCCCAGAGTCACAAAAATTCAGTCAGTAAGTAGCTAGCGATAAAATAATTCTAAATGTTCAGTAGACCAAAAACTTTTGCGTTAAGGTATCCTTCCCTAAGGGACGCCAAGGGCGAAGGGGAAGCAAGCTAGCAAGAGCATCTCGTAGAGAAGGTATAGCTCTGTGATGGATATCTGGAAATCTGACTCTTTCTAAAAAACTGTATTATTTTGATATGATACATTATTTATAAACCTCGTTGATAAATTTATTTAATATAAGTAATGATAATAAATATACCTACTTAAAATAACTGAACCGTATTTGGAGATAACCTTGTTTTTCAACCGATATTTCTTAGAAATTATCCTCCGCACTGGAGAACATTTAATATTAGTTGTAATTGCAATGGTGGTGGCCGTTTCCATTGGCATTCCTTTAGGCATTTTCATCACTCGCCAACCGAGACTAGCTCAACCTATTATCGGTCTAGCTAACGCTATTCAAACTACTCCCAGTTTAGCTATCTTTGGCTTTCTGATTTCGGTGCCATTCATCGGAGGAATTGGCAAAATTCCTGCTATCGTCACCTTGATTCTTTATGCTTTGCTCCCAGTAATTCGCAACACTTATATCGGCATTAATAGTGTTGAGCCAGCAATTCGAGAAGCGGGACGGGGGATGGGGATGACAGACCGGCAATTGCTATTTCAAGTAGAAATTCCTCTAGCTTTAGGCGTGATTTTGGCAGGAGTTAGGGTAGCAACAGTTATTTGTGTGGGAATTGCTACTATTGCAGCAGCTATTGGCGGTGGTGGTTTGGGGGTGTTTATTTTTCGGGGAATTTCTACCCTGAATAATCAGCTAATTTTAGCTGGAGCGATACCCGCCGCTTTAATTGCGTTAAGTGCAGATTTCACCTTGGGATGGTTAGAAAAAAATCTGACACCGCAAAGAGAAAAAAGTATCACAATCAATCGGAAAATAGCCGTTTATTTGGCTATATTAACGTTACTAATTGGCGGATTAATTGGTTTTACCTATTGGCTGACACCACCAACAATTATTATTGGTTCTAAAAATTTCACTGAGCAAGTTATTTTAGGAGAATTACTGGCTCAACAAATTGAATCCCATACTAAATTAAGGGTTGATAGGCGTTTAAATTTAGGTGGGACTTTTATTTGTCATGAAGCCGTAAAAGCAGGGCAAATTGCTGGATATGTAGAATATACTGGAACGAGTTTCACATCTATTTTAAAACAAAAACCTATTAGCAATCCTCAAATAGTCTATCAAAAAGTTAAACAAGATTACGACCAGAAATTTAAATTAGAAGTCATGCAGCCTTTGGGAGTGAACAGTACCTATGCCATGATTATTCGAGGTGAAGATGCTAAACGTTTGCAAATCAAAACTCTTTCTGAAGCAGCTAAATATACTCCCCAATGGCGAGCAGGATTTGGGTATGAATTTATCGCACGAGAAGATGGCTACCCAGGTTTAGCTAAGACTTATGGTTTCAAGTTTAGTAATCCTCCTCAACAAATGGAGTTAGGATTAATGTATAAATCCTTAGCGGAAAAAAAAGTAGATATAATCGCCGCAAATTCTACTGATGCCTTGATTCCTGTTCTTAAGTTAGTTATTTTGGAAGATGACAAGCAATATTTTCCTCCCTATGAAGCTGTCCCTGTGTTCAATGAAGCAACACTGAAAAAATATCCAGAACTAAGAGCAGCTATTAGTCAACTAGCTGGTTTAATTTCAACTGAAGAAATCCAAAAGATGAATTATCAAGTGGATAATCAATCTGTTCCTGTTGAGCAAGTTGTTCGTGATTGGCTAAAGTCTAAGAAACTGACAAATAAAATGGGAACGTAAGACTTCTCCGTTTGTTTTTTTAGACTAAAGGATACAGCATGATGGTACTGAAGTCGGCATTGCTACACTACTGTTGGAACAAGGTGTACCCAGAGAAGATATAGTATTGGCGTTTCACTCCCCTTATATGCGCCAATTTACTGAATTTGCCACCCATTAATGTCACTAATCGATCATAATTTTTCCTGAATCTGCTCAAATACCCAATCGGGAATGGCATGTTCTTTGTCGTAAACATAATTATATTTTTCCTCTATTTTTTGCCAATCAATTGCAGTGTCTGACAAAATTTCTTGAGCAAATATATCCAAGGCTTTACCCGATAAGTTTTTCTCGAAACATTTTTTCATCATCAAACGGCTTTCATCAATTTCGCCAATACATTCAAAAGGTGTATGCTGAGACAAGCCAAGCATTTCTCGAAAAATAGGTAGTAAATCTGCATCATCAAATAAATTTACTTGAAAAACTGCATCGACAATATTCGGTTTGAAAAAAGCCATTAAGCCTAACCAAACATAGGCGCATTTCGGACATTTTTTACACCAAGGTTTTTGAATATTACAGGAATGAATTTTTGGTAGGACTTCGGGATATTTACTAAAGTTTTTAAAGATGCGATAGTCGTAGATGGGTTGTAAGAGACTAAAATATTTAAAGTTAGATAAGAGATTTTCTCGAATAAATGTGTCTAAAATTTGTTCAGCCTCAAAACCTTTACCCCATTGATGGTTAACTTCTCTACCTAAATCTTCCCAAAACAAATTTCCAGTATTGGCGCTTTTTTCATGAGCTAAAGATAAGTAATTGTATCCGCCATCGAGCATGATAAATAAAGATTCAAAGATAGAAACCGGAGTTTCTGGTGCGGTTATTCCTGAATTTTCGGGAAAATATAGTTGGAGAAAGGAATAGTCAATAAAGTCATCGTAAATCGAGATTTTATAATTTTTAACTGCATGAACGTGTTGTAGGACTTTACTAATTAAATTATGCTGAATATCAGCTTTACCATAAACACTATGAGAATATTGCATTGAGGCAAAAGCAATACCTGATTCTTCTAAGATTTTCATGGCGAGAATACTATCTTTGCCTCCGCCACAACCAGCGAGGATGGTAGAATTATCTCCTAATATGGGAACAGGATTACTTGCGGCTAAACTCGGCTGTGAATAGATAATTTCTGGTTGCTGATAATCGGTAATTTGATTTTCATACCAATGTTGAGCAAATACGCCTTGGTATATTTTGACAAATAAATCCAAAACTGGCTTTGCTAAATATTCAGCAATTCTAGAAATATCATAGTATTTAGGGAATAACGAACATAATTTCATGCCTTCAAATAAGGCAATATGAGCAGCAATGCGTTCTATTAATTGTTGAGAATATTTTTCCTGAAGTGCTGTAAAAGATATATCGTGATAGAAAACTTTTGTGGAAAATTTAAATTTATCTGCACTGTATATTATGTCTAGATGATGTTCGTGGATTAGCAGTTCATCTATTTTAATAACTTCTATTTTCATTAGTTTTTTAAACCCCTGTTAATAAGTAGCGATCGCTCCTACCAATATTAAATCAGTAAAAGCGATCGCTGCTGCAATCATCCTAAATTTTCCCAGCCAAAATGCTACTCTATTTCGTCTTGAATATCGTCAATCACCTTTAAAATCGATTCCCGAATTATTCCCTCCAGGACATCGATAAACGAACCTTCAGCCGTTTCAGTCGTCCAGGGATCTTGGACTACGGTACGAATGACAGTAATTGGTTCATCCGGGTCACCAGTCACGCCTAAACGCTGTTTGTAGTGTTCAATGAAATAAGAACCATAAGCTTCAGCGTTGAAATCTGTGGTACTAACAATCATCGGATAATTGTTAATATCATCTCCTTCATCAATACTCAGGTTTTCATAATACCGTTTATTGAGAAGGTTAGCATTCTTTAAACTGGTATTGAGTTTACCATTAATCTTGAAGTTGAAAGCGTAAATCAAGATGTTTAAATCAGGCCCTAGTTCTTCAAGTGCGGCCATAGCTTCTTCATCTTGCTGAACCTCTTCATTGGTTCTACCATCAACTCTTTCCCGAATGAATTTAATTTTTTCTGCTTCTGTATTTCCGGGAATAGAATCTGGAATTAAAGTCAGAGGAACAATAGTAAAAGGATCTTCCTCTTTGGCCATGCACAACAGTCGAGCATAGAGTTTATCACCACTGAAGAGAGCCTGACTCAAAATTCTACCATAGCCATCTTTGGTGGGTCGAATGATGCGATGGCTCAAATATATCGCCGCCGGAGCTGCACCTGGTTTAGAACCCTCAATTCCATAAATACCAATGGTTGGCTCTGCTTCTCCATGAAAAACGTAGGGAGCAACGAAGGTAACTAAATTCCGCATCGCTGAGTTGCGATAGCACAATGCTCCCCCTGGATAGGGGATGTAACCTGATTTATGGGGATCGACGGTAATGGAGTCAGCCTGGGGAAGCGCAGCGAATTGCTCCTCTACGTAAGCACTCAAGGGACAAATTGAGAGGTCTGCATCTTTGGGAGAGGGTAAATAAAAGTCTGCGTCAGTACGTAATAGGGTAGCGAAATATCCCCCCCAAGCAGCATCAGCATGAACCGTAAATTGCAATCCTTTTTGGTTGAATTCTTCTCGTAGTTCCAGAATTTTCTTGAGGGGATCGACCGCACTTTCTTCAGTGGTACCAATAACTGCAACGACGGTATAAACAGGAATTTTGTTGTCTAGGCAATATTGTAAATCTTCTCGGAGATTATAGCCTTTGAGTCCATCTTGTATTGGTTCAGCTTTAGGAAGTTTAAGAGGTTCAATTCTCATTCTGCCATGTTCGTCTACCTCCACATCAATCATGTGGGAGGCTCCGATTCCTAAAATAGCAGCTGCTTTGGGGAATGAGTAATGTTTAGTTCCTGGTACGAAAAAGACGGGAGATACAATTTCTTGTAAATAACGTTTGGAAAATTCTTGTATGCCCAAATCTTGGAGCGAATACTTAGATAAAGCCGCAGATAAAATGCTAGAGGCTTTACTTTCGTCAACGCCTTGGCTGGCTAATTGATTGGTGATTTGCACAGATAAGGCTAGGATATCGTCAACTTTAAGGTTTAACAGTTGCCAAGTGTCGAGCTTGATTAATTGTTGTTCTGTCCAAGTTTTAGAAGTTGGCGAGTAGGCATTAATCTTAATTTTTTCTGCTACCTTCACCAAGTTTCCGTCGTTTAACAAAGCTTCTTTGATCGAAATCGGATAAAATTTGAGATTTCTCGCTGACCAAATAGCCTCTATGTTTGCAACAGTTCCCCCACAAGTGACGTGTCCCCAGGCTCGCAGCTCATCAGTTTCATTTTCCTGTGGTGGAACGTGGTATCCTAGCATTCGGCAAAGATCGTCACCTACCTGAATTTCTAGTTTTGTGGTGACAGTGGAAGCTTCAAAAGCCACATTATTGGCGTTGTACAACATTCCTGCAAAGTAGCCAATCACGGAAGGAATTGTTGAATCCCAACCCATGTGTCCTTGATAGCGCAGGCTGAAAAAGGGAACCGATTTCTTGAGTTCTTCTAATAAGTCATGATAACCTTCTTCAATGAGATGAACCGCTCGTTGGTAGTCTGGCGATCGCTTGATTTCTTCTGTAATATGACAAGGATCGTCAGGAAAGTAACTATTTCTCCACTCAGCCTGGGAGTCAATTGCCTGTAATATCAAGCTTTTGAGCAGTTCGGCATTTTCTGCTCTGGGCCCTAAAAACCATGCTTCTACCGATCTTGAGCCAGTTGTATTTAAATTTAGGTTATTTGGTTTTTTAAAAGACTCTTGGATACGGTGTGTTGCTTTTTCAAAAGCTTTACTGAAAGTCTCTCTGGGAGTTCTCATCAGAACCTTCTCCTTGTTAGATAAAACAGATTCAGTCTTGAAACGCTATTTCTAAAGAAAGATAAAGATTAGCAATGTGGCAATGTCTAATCACAAACCACTTTGCATCGATGCATCATTAAAAATATGGTTGATATGATGTTAATACAACTATGAAAACCTCAATCCAGACCTTAATAATCGTTTACAAGTAGCGTCTGATATTTTTGGTGACAAATCTAGGACTTACCCATTGACAGGAAATACAAAATATGGATTGAGCCAAGATGCTGACTCTGTTGGCGAATTGCGATCGCTATCCTCAAAGCCTTGAGATGTTGTAGCTCCTCACCCCACAAATTGCGGCTTATAAATTCGCCAACAAAGTCTTAATCCTCCCGAATATTCTTGGCTTCTCCCCTCTTTTTGTAAAATTGGGATACTTCGCTTTACAAATGACTATTTATGTGCATAGTTTCAAGACATTTTGGTGAATGCATAGATGCAGAATAGTATTCGTTAAGCACTACTTTGGTTGATTCTGTAAGCGATTTGCAGATATTTTGGGCAATCTCGATCGCACCAGTGAATACCTTCATCTGATTCATACCTATAAAAATATAGGAGCCAAGTTTCTTAATGCTTAACTTAATGAAATTAAGAAACCTGGGAATCTAGCAAACAGGGAACAGAGAGAATCTTCCAAGGTATCTTTCAAGTTTTACACTATCAATTTTCAATTTTTGGGAGTAATGTTATGTCCAATCGCTTTTCTCGACGGCAATTTGTAAAATTTGCAGGTGGTGTTGTAGCTGGAAGCGCAGCAGTAGGAAGTGCGCCTTTAGTTAACTTGCTTGCAGCTAATGCCCAAAACTCTGGAGGATATAAAGTTGTTGGTTATTTTGAAAACTGGTCTCAATACCGCCAAGGAGGCGGAAAGTTTTTGCCAGCACAGATCGATCCATCACTGTATACACACATAAACTTTGCTTTTGGCATTTTCGGCTATATCACCAAAGGCATTGCGCCAAATAACCCACGCCTTACTGGTGACTATAGAATTCAACCCATAGAGTGGAACGATCAGACGGTACTCTATCCGGAAATCCAAAAACTCAAGCAAAAGAATCCTAATCTTAAGACGTTATTATCAATTGGTGGATGGGGCTTTAATGACCTCCAAGATCCGATTAAAATAGGCACTTATACTTATAATCTTTTCAGCCAAATGGCAGCTTCGGCAGCAGGAAGGCAACAGTTTATCTATTCTGCGATCGAATATGCTCAAAAATATAAATTCGATGGAATTGACCTGGATTGGGAATATCCTGGTTATAAGGGTAGAGGAGGTAGACCAGAAGATTTCGCAAATTTCCTTGCTCTACTGCGGGAGTTCCGTAGTGCCATCTCTGGAAGAAACTTTCTTTTAACCATCGCCTCATCTGCCATAGTCCCAACAGGCGTACCAGATCGATATCGCTCCAATCCAGGATCTTACTTTCAATGGCTGGCTCAGTGTGCTCAATATTTAGATTGGCTCAACGTCATGTCCTACGACTATCACGGTGCATTTCCTGACGATAAAGTAACAGGGATGAACGCACCGCTACCCCAAGACTCTACGCCCAAAGGGCCATTCAGTGTCAAAAATACTATTGAAGCTTACCTAGCGGCGGGGATTCCCAATAGCAAAATCGTTATGGGTATACCAACATACGGGCGGACGTTCAAAGTATCCAGCCCACTGACTTTAAGCGATAATGGCCCAGGAAAGTCTTATAGTAGTGCCGGTCCTGCGGGGATATCAACTGTGACTTCAGGAGTCCTCTCATACTACGAAATTCAAAACCGGATATCAAGCGGTTCTCTGACACGACGGTGGCATGAACCAACTCTGACTCCCTACGCCTACAATAGCCAAACTAGTGAGTGGGTAAGTTATGACGATACTGAGTCAATCGGTTATAAAACCAGTTATTTGATTGAGAAAAAACTCGGTGGCGCGATGATTTGGGCGATCGGTTTAGACCAATTTCAAAGCGGTTTCCCTCTCATTAAAAGGGTAAAATCTATTTTAGATAACCCTGCATCAAGACCAAAGTTGCCATCTTACCTTGTGTCTAGTGGACGCAGATATAACGAATACTCCTTTTTATGTACCCATAATTCTTTTGCTAATTCTGACGATGGTTGGCTTGCTCCGAACCAATTTAACACTATTACTAAGCAACTTAATGATGGCGTTAGATCGCTGATGCTGGACATATATTATAATCCTGAAAAAGATTTATTATATTTAAAGCATGGGTTAGAGATAGGCTTAAAATTCCTGCCTCATATATTAAATGAGGTAGTGACTTTTCTCAAAAATAATCGCAACGAAGTAGTAACTATTTTCTTGGAAGATTACGTTTACCCTAACACTAATAGGTTAAAAGAAGAGCTTGACAAAGTTGCAGGCTTGAAAGAGTTAATCTACGATCCGGATAACAATTCAAATTGGAGCGTCCAAGTCACAGGAGAATGGCCTTTACTATCCGAAATGATCGAATGGAATAAGCGCTTAATTATTTTCAGTGATAAAAACCACAAGAATTTAACTACAAAAATTGGAGTAGCTTACGATCGCAATTACATACTACAAAATTATTGGAGTCTTGGCGATGGTGGTACAGACTGGGATTGTCAGTCAAGATGGCGTGACGGATACCATTATCAAGCAGTGCGAGAAGGAACGCCGTCTAGCCAGTGGAAATATGCAGATCCACAATTACATCCTAAAGTAGTTGAGAAAAAATCAGCATTATTCCTTTTTAACCATTTTAGAAATGTCCCTACTAGGATAACCGCAGCACTTGATAACACCTATGACAAAATAATGGACAGAATAGAGAACCGTTGTTGTAATTCAGCATTTCTGCCTAAAGAGAAGACAACAAAGCAGCTGCCAAATTTTGTGGCTGTTGATTTTTGGCAAGAGCCAGTTTTATACAATAATAAGGCTGCTAATGTTGTCCAGGAACTAAATAGAAGGTGGGAAAAGAAGCTGGGATGTGCTAATCGATGATCCAGCAGATAACAAATTTATGAAGTACAGTAACAGCAGGGAATAAACCAGTTTTTTAAATGTTTAGGATTGACTAAATCAAGTACAGTAGTAATTACAGCAGATTTCAAGTTAATGAAGTATACTATTTAGTTCTGGTAGCTAGACTCAGAGCGTATTTTCATTCATAATTCATAATTCTGAATTCTGCTGTAAATCTCTACAATCAATTGCCAACTAAAACATAGGATGCCCAATATCTAGGACGAGTATATTCAGAACCAGACAGTAGTTTTAGAGACTTACAAGGAAAAAAATATTCCATAGTAGGGTAGCACATCTGTGCTACCCGAAAAATGTACAAATAATTCGGGATAGCTTATTTTCTGGAAGTCCCATTAGCTGAGCAAGGCGTAGAGCTTCTGCTGTAGTTTTACCAGTCATTAATTGACGATAAATAATCGCTGCAACGCTTAAAATATCGGGTGAAATGAACAGTGATACTGAAAGTTACGCTCAGGATTTGATGAGCCGCTTTCAACACTGCATAAATAAATCTTATAAGCCTTATTAGTTATTTATATAAGTTTTGTATTTCCTTGGTCAGGTTCAAAGGATATTCTGGAACTTATATGTCATGAAATTTTGACATTTTCAGTAACCAAACTTTTTAAATCATTAAAGAGGGAACTCTTAACGGGGAAGAGGGAACAGAATGTAATGTATGGGGATTTAAAACCAACACATAACTTGCTACTTGATAGTTGTAGGGATCTGTTACTCCCTCCAGGGACAGGAAATAGGAAAAACTGTTCCCTGTTCCCTTCTTGGATGAATTGGAATTTTGTACCGATAAAAATACTGATTTATGGTTGAAACATTCTGTTCATCAAATGGGAATATTAGCTCATAACTCTAATTTAAAATTCCGTTGATTGACAGAGTTTCGGTATTTTTTTAGCTAAGGCAGTAAATACAGAAAATCTTCTGGTGTTGAGGACTGTTGTTTGTAATTGCTCTGGAGAATTATGAAAGATTATTTACCCAAAGGGCGGATTTATTCAACCTATCTAGCCAGGTTGAATTATCAAAATGTTCAGGATAAATGGAAAAACTACTGCTTTAAAATACGTGGAACTAGGCGTTCATTTTGTTTAGATAGACCCCACCACAGACACATCTTTTGGAGTTGGTGCGGTAGTTTTATTGGAATAGCAGCAACGGCTTACCTTTCTGTAAAAACTAATTCTCCTTTGCTGATGGCTCCCTTTGGCGCTACTAGCGTATTAATCTTTGGTATACCTGAGAGTCCTTTAGCCCAACCCCGGAATGTAATTGGTGGTAATCTTGTGGCGGCATTAGTTAGCCTGACTATTCTGCATCTTTTCGGTTCAGAACCTTGGGCAATGGGAATGGCAGTAGCTACTGCCATTGGTATGATGCAACTTACTGCAACTTTACACCCTCCTTCGGGAGCAGTTGCATTAGTTGTGATGATGACGAAAGCATCCTGGCAATTTCTTTTAACTCCTGCCTTAGAAGGTTCGATAATTTTGGTACTCTGTGCTGTGGTGTTCAATAATCTGGCACAGGAAAGAACATATCCCAAGTATTGGTTCTAACTTTTGGCGTTGCTCCATTTACGATATGAATTGAGATTTTTGATTAAAACTAAAAAATTTTTGGTATTGGGATTACCACCACATTGTTCCAGGACTGCCTTTAAATGGCCCGACAATATCAGCAGTAATCCATCCTCCGTAAAAATCACCAGGTTGAGGTGTTACTAGCTCATCATTGACATAGCAAGCATCCATTAAATCGGCAATAAAACCATAGGAATTTTCAATGGGAACAAAATCAGGGGTGGGGTCAAAATATCGCCAAGCAGCATATTTTATATACTTATCACCAACTTTGACATCATAATATTCATATCGACCTTTCCATTCACACAAACCTTTTTTCGGTGTTTCGATTAGATGTTCTAGTTTAATGTCTTCAGCAGGGAAGTAATAGGTAGGAGGATGACTTGTTTCTAAAACTCTTTTACCTTTGTTGGTTTCTGCCAAAACAATACCATTACAAATTACCCGCAGATGTTTATTAGTATCTTCTAAAACAGCCGGACGCGGATAATCCCAGACTGATTCTTGACCGGGTTGTGGGGGAATAGGATTTGGTCTCATCATAAATGTCTTGTAATATTTTTAATCAGAATGATGATAGACTTTTGAATTTCATCTCAAATCAGAAAACTATTTTTCTACTTAGTTCTAATATTGACAATGTAAAATCCCTGATTTGAGCGATAGACTATCTTGAAACTACAAATTTTTAGCAATATGGCGATCACCTCCATGACTGAATGCGATCGCCATATTTAATATATAGGAATCCTAGTTGATTTTTGAACAAAATTCCGTACACTTTAATCTTTTATAACCCTCTTGCCTACGCGGATTCCTATATTCAGTTCTAGTTATTTGATTTACTGTCAGCAGACATCTTTGTAAGTCCTCCATGATAGTTAATCAATTTAGACTCTGCTTTACCAATTCTAGTTAAACGAAACTGCCAATCAGAAATATCTTCGTAGCTGAGGTGGTTGGTGTCACAACTCGGTGTCCATAAGCCGCCAACAATGGATGGATCGTCAAAGCGCAACAGTCCTGATTTGCGGATGTTTTCCCCTTGAGGCGTTCCTGGTATGGGAGAAATGGCATAGGAGGCGACTTGAAATTCCAAATCTGGATTAATTTCTCTGAGTTTTTGATGCAGTTCTGAGACTGCTTCTTCAAGGCGGAGTAAACTTTCGTGGGTGTCATCGGGAAAGCCAATAATTAGACCATAGACAATCACGGGAAGCCCTACTCTGACGATCGCTTGCATCATCTCACAATGCTGTTGCCAGGGGAGAAGCTTGCTATAGGATTCTCTACCAAAAACCGGACGTTCAGCGGGAATGTAACCCAAAAAGCCACCAACTTTGCCATCCCATCCCCAAAGTGCCTCAATGAGTTCTTCGTCAGGTGTCAGGTCTGTATGGTCGTAGTTGCGTCCTTTTCCCAAGGTTGCTTTCCTTAGTTCCAAACCATTAGGCCACAAAAGCGGCATTCCCATCTCTCTTGCGCCTTTGGTTATTTCCAAAACCTCTTCTCGCCCCCCTGGAAACAACACCCGACCGAGAAATTGATCGGAACCCATGACTGTGCAACTTGCTCCTGCTTCCTTCTGACGAGCAATCCAATTGAGGGTAGTTTGGGGTGACATCCGACGATAGCCTGATGTGTAAGTTGGAGTTTGGCAAAAGTCACATTTGCGATCGCACCCAATGTCAGGATATACCGACCCTATAGGTACAAGTTCTTGTATAAAAGGTTCTTCTGAGTATTCTGTACCTAAACATTGCTTGGCTACTTCCACTGATGGTAACGCCCACTCATCTGGACTCATAGCTTTAGTGCGGGTTGGATGATAACTACCATCAGCCAAGATAACGCCGGTGAGTTTTTCTCGTGGAGTTTTGCCGAGTACATGGTCAAAAATCGGCCAATTGGCTGCACCCGATTTATCTATGACTATGGCTGTTGCACCTGCATCGAGGTAATGACGGGGTTCAGCAATGGCATCGGAACCGCCAACTACCACTGGCTTGCCTTTACTGGCAAGATGAGCGATCGTCATACAGGTTACTTGCCGTTCTTGGGTGTAGTTTACTGTTACCCCCCAAGCATCGTAAGCTTCAGGGTCAATATCGAAAATCCTCTGCCCAACATAAGCTTTGGTGAGATTCATGCCTTTCCAAGCCACCTCTCCGAAAGGTTCTTGACAATCGCCATCTTTGAGGTTTACCAATCGAGCATCAAAACCGCCCGCTTGCAGATCGGATATTAAAACCTGTTTGCTGAGCAAAGTGTTGCGTCTGTATAAGGCAGTCCAATTGTTTCCCTCTGGATCGTATAACCCTAAGGCGGGCACTTCTACAAGTCCAATTGTCGGAACTTTTTTTGCTACTAATGTCATAACTAGATTCTCTTAAAATTTGACATTTTCTCGAACAGAATTCAGGAGTCAGAAGTCAGAATGGGCTAAACCTTAGCTATCCGCTAACAGCAATGTTTTCTGAACGAAAAAGCGGATAGCGCAGCGTTAGCGAGTCCGCAAGCGTCTGAATAATCGGGTTTAAGACCCCCACTAAATTGAAAATTTAGTGGTCTTCAATCAGTCCTGGGTGCTACTCCGGATTGATTGATTCTGACTCCTGAATTCTGATTCCTGAATTCTTCTTCAACAGAATTCAGCACTCCAGAGGAGGCAGTGTATTGGGCGGATGAATCAACTGTCACTCAGGAGTATGAATTGTTTTCAAAACAAAAATGCTGTTCGCAGCAATCCAACCCAAATTGTATCGTTTGCTGAGTTATGTTCGGGATTTGTAATCATTAAAAAACCCGGAGTAATCAAAATTTTGTCAGTTATTGGGTAGCGGTAAGATAATTCCAAATGTAATGAAGTATCTCGATCGCGCCGTTCGATAATATCATTGCTGGTCACTTTCGGAGGCATCCCAAAGACAAAACTTAATTGACTGCCTAATTTACCCAAATCTGTTAATGATGCGGTAACAGCCCAACTCCAAATATCTGCATCAGCACCTTTGGAACCATTGAAATTACTCACAGTAGGTGAACCCTCAGCTAGAGCGTTAAAGTAGCTAGTCCAACCACCTAAAGTTAATTTATCGGTCAATTTGTATGTAAATTGCAAACCGAAAGCATTGGAGGAAGTTGGTGTATTTCCGCCAAATGGTAATTGAGCAAATTGACTACCTTTACTCCCAGTTATATTGATAGTTGCACCAGGTTCTGGAGCGTAGTAGTGACCGTAGGTAAAAGCAATCCCGATTTTATTTGATGGAGTATAGGTTACTTGAGTTAAAGCAGTATATTGACCACTAAATAATCCTCGATCGGCAGCGTTAGCAGAACTACTTAAATAACTAATACCTGCGGCTATTGTGTCTGTGAATTGATAGTAAGCTACAGCACCACCACCAAAAGCAAAGGAGTAGATAGGACTTTCTGCACCAAAGGTGGAAATTGAGCTAACAGGATTCAGAGCCGGAAAAATGCGAGTGGGAAAGTCTGCTACTGGAGCAATAGCTATAATGCCGCGATCGCCAATGGGAAATTCATAAAATAGCGAGCTTAATACGACATTATTACCAGTGTTGACTGCACCTGTTAAACTAGTCATACTGGTGCCAGTGACATCACTGTCAAAACCATTAATATTCCCTGCTAAAAGTTGGGTTCGTAATCTATCTTTCCCTGTAAAGCTGGTATCAAAAGTCAAATTTGCTAGTGCTGAGAAGGTAGTATTTGCATTTAATTTTTCTGTTGAGTTACTACCAGGAGGAGCTGCTTTGTTGTCACCAAAACCACTAACTACATTCAAGACTACTGCACCCCTGAAAACTGTAGTGGTGCTAAATTGACGCTGTTCGATTAATGCTGTCTTTTGTTCTAATTTGTCTATTTTGGCATTAATGTTTTGCAGTTCTTTAGCAAATTCTTCTTGCAATCTTTGGAAAGTCGCTAAGTCTTCTTGACTAGCAAATTTATTGTTTAAACTGGAAATGGAGCGCGTAACTTTTAGCAAGCAATTGTCTAGGACGGCGGCAAATTCATAACGGCTCATCGCCCGATTACCATTAAAATTGCCCTCACCATCGGCACTAATACATTGGTATTTTTCTACTAAGTTACGCAGCGCTTCATAAGCCCAATGTTCGGGGTTTATATCTTGTAATTGATTGACATTGACGATTTCATCTAATTCCGGAGGAGCATTGCTATATAGTTGTTCGCTTTGGGCTACCGGAATTTCTGCATTTTCAGGTTTGGAATCAGAATTGACTAAGGTTAATTGATTTTTAGATGCTGGTTGAAAATCCTTAGTATTATTTAAATACTCTTGTTTAAGCGAATTTGAATTTAAAGGTATTTGCGCTAATACTGGCAATGAAGTTAGTAAATTCCCACTGAGAATTACTGAACTAAGAGTAACGGACACATCCAATTTTTTCATTATTTTTCTCTGAATCATCCTCACACAAAAAATGCTCTAAATAAGAGATTTATAAATCAAAAAGGTCACATTTTTAGGGTGCATTATGAGCAATAATCCCTTGATATTCAAAGTTTTTGTCTAACTGACACACCCGACAAATTTTAAATTAGACCTCTTGCAAAAGTCCTTCTTTGCGTTCTCTTCTCTGCGCGGCAGTCGCTCATGGGGGAAACCCCCAAGACCGCGCTGCCTTGCCTCTGCGCCTCTGCGTGATACAAATTCATATTTATGCAAGAGGTCTATTGTATCGATTCAGAATATAAAATTCTGAATTCTTCCCTTTAAAAAGGGCGGAGCTTCACTTCATTCTTGACAGCTTCAATTAATTTGGGACTAACATCCTCAGGAACTGTGGTATATCCCAAATCCTCATTAAAACTTTGTCCTTTAGTCAAAATCCATGTCAGCAAATTTTGAGTTTTTTGCAGAATATCTTGGTTGGGATAGTTTTTATGCACCAACAGCCAAGTTAAACTTACTAAGGGATAGCCATTTTTGGGATCTTGGATATCTTCTGTTGTAAAATCCTCTTGAAATTTGATATTTGCTAAAGCTTTTTTGGTTTGTTCTAAAGTTGGTTTGATATAATTACCAGCTTGATTTTCAATAGTGGCGATCGCTAGTTTGTTACTCAGGGCAACATTTGTTTGCACATAGCCAATGGCACCATCGATTCTTCGTACTTCTCCGGCGATTTCACTATCTTGACTCAGAGCAGCAAATACCTTAAATCCCCAATCTGGTTTTCTACTAGCTAGAATTTTACCCCCGGTAATTTTCTGCAAATATTTTGTGAGAATAAAGCTAGTACCGGAATTTTCCGAGTTAACTACAACTTGGATTCTTTTATTAGGAAACCGGGAATTAATTTGTTGCCAGTTGCTAATTTGACCTGTGAATATTTTTGCTAATTGCTGGCGAGATAACTTGACATCACTACTCACTTCTTTGAGGTGATAAACAATAGCTACTGCGCCTCCAGCTATTGGCACCGTTAACAACCCATCTTCCATTTGATTGATTTCAATGGGGGTGGGAATTAAAGTAGTAGCGCCAAAGTCTACAGAGTTTTTCATAAATAGCCGAATACCACCACCACTGCCAACGGCGCTATATTTAAATTTTTCCCGTGTTTCTTTTTCGTATTCTTGGCTGTAGCGTTCTATCAGAGGTTGGGCAAAAGAATCACCAGCACCTCTGAGTAATTGAGCAGAAGCAGCATTCGTGGTGAAATTAATTGTGGTGGCAGCTACTAATGTGGCAGTAAAAATTTGTTGATACTTACTGATTTTCAACTTTTTCACGAGTATTTTTTTAAAAAAAGCATCAATTTTAGAATTTAGATTGGAAAATATCCAAATCTAAATTCTCAAACACATCCTCTAACTCAGATTAAGTTTTTTGCGGTAAATCATCACCTTATTGCCATCAGGAGCAACTTCTAACCAAAAATCCTGAATGACAAATTGATAATAAAATTCTCCCAGACGGGTACTCCGCCAAATGCTTACTAATTGATCATTTGGTGCCCATCGTTTGAAAGATTTCACAGCAACTTCTGGAACTCCACTAGCGTCTATTTGCTCGTCAACTTGTGTAATAGTGCCATTAGGAGTAACTTGTGCTTCAACTTCAAAGCCTTGTTGATTTTTTCCCCTGACTATATATATTAATGAACCATCTGACTTCATTTCAATTCGGGCTTGATTGAATTCAGCATTGGTTACTGTTTTGGCAGCAGATATAGCCGGTGTTGGTACTTCTTCTAGGGGAATTTTTCGGACTATTCCGCC
Source organism: Nostoc calcicola FACHB-3891 (assembly GCF_014697355.1). Taxonomy (GTDB): domain Bacteria; phylum Cyanobacteriota; class Cyanobacteriia; order Cyanobacteriales; family Nostocaceae; genus Nostoc; species Nostoc calcicola. The sequence continues at coordinate 112,921 of NZ_JACJRQ010000023.1, forward strand.
TAAATTTTGGGCTAGTAATATGTTTTGTTTCTCAGTTAAAGATTGAGCCTGAGCATTACAGGGATAAATGGAGGATGTAAAAACCGCTATGCCTGTAACTATTAGTATTCGGCACAAATTATTTGTGTAAAACATCATGTTGGTGTTAATGCTTGATATTTTGAACAATTCTAAAACCGGCGTGTTGATAAAAATTGGGACGGAACCAATTGCGATAATATTTTAAAGCTTCTGTACCGTTAGTTATCCAACAACCTCCTAACATCATATAATGTTTGCTGTCAAAAAATATAGCAGAATTTTCTTCGTAGAGAAAATGAGGTTGATATCCGGAAAGGGGATTTAAATTATCACTCAACCATTCCCAAACATTCCCCCGTAAATCGTACAATCCAGACTTACTTTTGGCTGTTTCTAACATCCCCACGGGACTAGGTGAACCAAATTTTAAATTGAGATTGTAATTGTCTATATCTTCTGATAAGGTGTTGCTATAAGTTGCTAAATGGTATTCTGATTCGCTCATCAAGCGAGTATCTTTTCCTTGCCAACGACAATAAGCCATTGCTTCATAGTGATTGACTTCCACTGGCCAATCTAACGGCAATTCTATTTCATCAAACATGGCGCGATATTTGTAATTACCATTTTCAGGCAGCCAAAATTTGGGATGTTTGATGTGATTTTGAGTTTTCCAATCCCAGGATTCTTCATCCCAGTAAGCTTGATTTTCGTAGCCACCAGCTTTGACAAAATAGAGAAATTCGCCATTGGTAATGAGATATTTACTGGCTAAAAAGGACTTGACTTCCACAGTGCGATCGCCATAATCAATATCCCATCCGAAAGTCGGATCGTCAAAGGCTTTGCCGAGTTTTACTACCCCTCCCGGAACTTCGATCGTTTCATTCCCAGGAGTGTAACCATTAAAAGCAGCATATTTCCAGTTTGGGGGACGTTTGACTCTTGCAATTGGTAGTTGGCGAATTAACATCGAAGAAGTTTCAATGTGAATACGCTGGTGTTCAATTCCCATCATTAATGCCCAAAGGGAATGATGGGGATGGATTGGTAGAGTAATTGGCGTTGTTTGAATTACTTCGGAAATTACAGAATATGCAAGTTGGCGATACTCCCAAGTTTCGGCAACAGACGGCCAATTCAAATGAGCGATCGCTGCATTCAATTGCTCTGTATTTTCTGGATCGACTCCAATTTCAAACAAAATTTCATAGTCTGGATTCAGCCGTTTTTCTAATAATCCAACACTAATTAATTTATTGATGTAGAAAACAGCCGAATGTCCCAGATAAAAAATCAGAGGATTTCTCAGAGGGTCGGGATTGATATAGAATGTATCTTCTCCAACCAGACTTTTCAATAACATATCTTCCAGTTGCCAAGCATTCTGAAAGTAATCAAGGATAATTTGGTTATTGCAAATATCAAGTTTTGGAGGATGAATAGATTGGAGGATTTTCATTTATTTACGTACTCAACTTCTAGCGCGAGCAAATTTTCGGAGCCTCGAACTTATTACTCAGGTTCGGTGCTAGATCGAAATAATTCTGTCCCAAGGCGATCGCACGAAATGCCTCATCACTCAAGTCGGCTAAAATGCTTCCAGTAACGTTGGCTTCCTTTGTATAGATTTCCAGATTCTTGTTACCTGAGGCTACGAAATCTGTTCCAGCAAGGATGCGAGTCGGGTAGCGGTTGAAAAATTTCACGTAGAGAGCTCGCTTTTCGGGGGTGTCGAAGTAGGCTTCGGCGATCGCAGTCCAGGAGATATCTAGGTATAGATTGGGATTTTTGTCGAGGAACTCAGACATTAGCTTGATGTGTTCTTTCGGCTTCATCTTGGTTAACTCGCGGGAGAGTCCCATGTGCATCCAGACGATTTTGTTGTTGGGGTACACCCGCAGAACTTCCCGCATCAGAGCGAGATTTTTGGTGGGGTTGTTATCGTCGCCGAGATCGGAGTGGAGTGAGATCGGGATACCGCGCTTCTGGAGAATGACCATGAAATCTTTCCATTGAGCGATATCTTCAATACTTGCTGGCTCGTGGCCGTTGCGTCGCAATGCCTCTTTATGTAGGTTAACCTCGCCCATCCATTGAAATAGACCGGGGTATTCAGCATCCAAGAGTTTAATTCCGGCGACGATGTTTTTGGGATTCGCCAAATCGGGAAAGGTCATCGATAGGGCAACGTGAATTTTATCTTGGGGAAACTCGATGTAATTGGCGGCGTTTTCAAAGTCATTTTTGATGCCTGGTGAAGCATTTGTCCCAATACAGTCGAGGTAATAAGTACATTTGCTGTCGTAAGGCAGCGTCTGACCGATTCCGTACAACAAGACGAATCGGACTTTGTTTTTGTCGAGGTAGCTCATCAACTCTTGGTATGGGATGCTCGATCCACCGAAGGGTTGAGGATGCAGATGCAGGTCTGTAACCGCAGTCTTTGGCTCAGTGCTGCGATCGTAACAGGGTTTCTCTTTATCTCCTTTCTGGAACATTTCTAGGGGTCGGGTTCCCTTGTCTTTATCTACTTTCTGGAACATTTCTAGGGGGCGGGTTCCCTCGCCTTCTTTAGCGCTGGCTAAGGAAACCGATCGAGCCGACAGACAGGTGGCGAATCCGGCCGTGATAATCGTTAGTGCTAAGTAAGGCAAAGTACGCATAGTACGCATAAATTTTGATTGTTTTTTTACTTTTGAGTCCAGAGAATTGCAGGCGATCGCTCTCAAACAATATTTCTATAGAACTCCTATTTGATTTGTGAACAACTAAGTACAGCTTTGCCTAAAATAATGGCGAATTGAGAGCTGAAATTTAAACGCATAGGTGCTTTGCATTCTCCCAGGGTAGTGGTGCAGAGGTACGCAGAGAATTCGCTAGGAATTAATGGAATAAAGAAGGACTTTTACCAGAGACTCCATAAGTTGCACTCACAAGAAACAATGAAAATTTGTATTCCCTACTCCCCACTCCCTATTCCCTAATCCCTATTTTCAAGGCAGGTCTATTAATCAGATCCTATCCAAGATTTAGTTGTTTATGGCATTCTGACTCTGTTTAAACTTTTCTGGGCTGGTTTCTAATTTCACATATAGGGAATCAATTTCTTCTTGCTCCAGCAATTCTAATATTGCTAGATTTAAGTTTTTCTCAGCCTCATAGTAGAGATTATCATCATTCACAAATGCTATAAGTTCAATGACACGGGCATTTTCTTCAATTTTTTTAAACCGCACTGTACATGATGGAGAAAAGCCTGGAATAGATTTTGGCATTTCCTGAATAGCAGCACAAATTCTAGCTGTTTGCCGCGCTGAAATTCCATCAATTTTGAGAATTAAATTAATCCCCCACTTTAATTCTTTCCCCGGATTTTGTGACCAATTTTCCACGATTCCAGTAATCATTCGAGAATTGGGCATTTTGATGATGGAACCCCATTTTGTTACATGTAGGGTTGTAGTTCTGAACCCGATATTTAATACCTGGACAAAGCCTTCTAATCCCGATACTCCCACCCAGTCGCCTTCTCGATAGAGATTATCAGAGTAGATAATCAATGTACAAAACCAGTCATAAACAATGTCTTTTAACAGCAAACCTAAGGTAATACCAGCACCACCTAATAACCCAACTAATGCAGCTGCTGATTGTCCTAAAAATATTTCACTGACTTTAATTGCCAGGACAATAATTGCTACTGATTGAAAAACCTTTGGCATTAAGGGGCGGAGTAACTCGTCAAGTTCAGTCTCTGTGTGCAGCAGTACATTAGCAATTATCTGCCCAAAGATAGAAGAACCTCGGTATACAACATAGGCGACAATAAAAACGACTGTGAAGTTGAGCGTCTTCCCTATTGCTTCATTCAACTGAGGTCCCAACTGATCTACCAAAATGACTTTTGATAACCATATTCCGCCAATCAAAATTAGCCAGCCTAAGGAAGGTTTGAGAACTGCAACCAATTCATCATCAAGTGTACTTTTAGTTTTGCTAGTCAAACGCTCGATGTTTTTAATGATCGCAGCAATAAACAACCGTCTCAATACCTGTGTCAGGGTTAAGATCGCAAGCACAGCTACAATTTTACTGACGGGGATGCCAGAATAATTGATATTTTTTACCGTGTTCCAAACGGCTTCCATAGATTGATTAAACATTAACTAACAAGGTAGTTGGGTATTTGATGAAGAACAATACAGATAACTTTCAGTGAAGAGTTCCGATCTCGACTTTATCCAAAAATTAAGAACTTGGTTCTTTTTATATGGTAATAACCCTGGCTTTTTGGCAAAAACTTTTTCCATGTCACTGATTATCGGTGAAATCGAGAAAGTGCAACGACAGTCCCACATAGGTTTCAGCGTCAGCTTTAGCGTTGCCAAAAAATGGATAAAGTCGAGCTAAGAAATTGTTTTTAACAAGAAAGAATTCAGGAGTCAGGAGTCAGAATGGGCTAAACCTTAGCTATCCGCTAACAGCAACGTTTTCTGTATGACTGGTGGATAGCGCAGCGTAAAGCCTACGGCATAGCAACTCTTAGAGACGCACTCGCGTTCGCTTAGAACGACGCAGGAGCGTTTGAATAAGTGGGTTTAAGTCCCCCACCAAATTAAAAATTTGGTGGTCTACAATTAGTGGCGGGTCTAAATCCCCCACTAAAAAGATTGCTGAATTCAGAATTCTCAATTCTGTTTTAAAATCCTTTCAAAATCTTTTTGTTGGTAGTCAAAGTTCCGATACGATAAGAATTATTAATTTTGACTCTTTTTTTAAAGAGTACTTTGATGACGGTTGTGCCGTTTTTTCAGGGGAGCTAATTTCAGAGTTCTCTATTGGATTAAACTTTGAGAAAGCAAGATTTAAGCTTGACAAAGAATTAATCCAAACCACTGCTTGGGATCTGTCCAAATTTTTAAGGTTTTAAGTCCGTGTACCTCCAGTTGTTTTTGCATATTTGCTAAATCAAACTTGCGGGAAATTTCGGTGAGAATGCTTTCTCCATCTGCCAAGCAAACTTCTAAACCTAGCGCTTCTAGAGATACTTGATGACTCTTTTGGCAATGCAGATACATCTCAATTTGAGCATCAGCTTGATTATAAATAGCTTGATGAGTGAATAAATTCAGGTCAAAATTTCCTTTAAAACGCCAATTTAAATGGGAAAGCATATTCAAGTTGAAAGCAGCCGTTACTCCTTGACTATCGTTATAAGCTGGCTCTAAAATCTCCTTGGGTTTTTGTAAATCAATCCCCAACAAAAAGTAATCCCCTGCTTGTAAAGTTTTGGCAATTTTTCTTAAAAAGATATTACATTCTTGGGGATTAAAATTACCCAGAGAACTGCCCAAGAAAAAAATCATCCGTGATGATGCAAAAGTTGATTCTAGTTTTGCTAAGGCTTGTTCGTAGGTTCCAATTAATCCCTCGATAAAAAAAGCTGGATATTTTTGTTGTAGCTTTAGTACGCTAGATTGAAGAATTCCCCGACTAACATCAATCGGTATATATCTACAGTAACGAGCAAGTCTTTCGTAAGCATCTAACAAAAATAGAGTTTTTGTGGAACTACCACTACCTAATTCTACAAGTTCACAAACACCTGTTATCTGGGCGATTTCATTGGCATATTGAGCCAAAATCCATGCTTCTGTTCGTGTTGGGTAATATTCTGGTAATTCACATATTTGTTCAAACAATTCTGAACCGCGATCGTCGTAAAAATATTTTGGGGGTAAGCTTTTTGGGGTTCGAGTTAATCCTTGAATGACATCTTGTCCCTCATTGTTGAGAGTTTGATAATGCTCATTCAGAATTTTTAGAGATGTTGTTAACATTCTGTCAATATCTTGATTTCTACATTTAATCCTTAAATATTGCAGATTTAGAATTCAATAGCAAGTCTTATTTTCAAATAGGTTAATAATTGTTTATCTACTAAAAGTCAATCGGATTAGTGTTGTTTATGGCACGTTTAACTAATTTAATATTTATTCAATAATTTAATTATGAGGCAATAGCAATTTCTCTTTCTCTTTTCAGAGAAAAATAGTTAACCTTGCTCAGCAATAATTTTGGGCAAGAGACGCGATTGCATCATAATCATATCAAATAAAGCTACAAAGAAAATAGCTGTCTAATGTTTATAAAGTTGACTGATTTTTTTTACCCAGAGTAATTAAATAGCGATAATTCAGTAGGTGAGAATAAACAGAACTATATTACTAAAAGTAAAGACTGTTGAAAACTTTACCAAGCATAAATGACAAATAATATCATGTCCGGTTAAAGACTTATCATTAAGACCGCAGAGGGGCAGAGGTGCAGGGTTTTCGGGTTTTCTGCATAGATTCGGGAATTATACAGCATATTTCAGGTAAATGAGGTACACGAGTAGGGGCGCACAGCTGTCATTGGTGTCAACTTAAGCTAAAAATGGCTTAACTGTTGGCTTCGTCACCCGCCTGGGAATAAATTCCCAGGCTAATAGCAAAAGTCATCTGAAAGATGACTAAAGATTTTTGGCTATATTTAGTCATCTTTAGATGACTTTTGCTATTAGCAAGGAACTTTAGTTCCTTGCGGGACATCGGTTTTGCGTTAAGTTGACACCAATGCACAGCTGTGCGCCCCTACGATTATCTGTACCTCACCAACTTGCAATCTGCTGTAAGTGATTAGGCGGACATGATATAACAAATAATAAATTTCATTAGCTAGCTTTATTTGTGCAGTTTTACTTGCAGTTAAGTTAAAAATAAGAGGCGCTAGTACGTTGAGTAGCGATCGCCAAACCAACACTAGTTTTTTGTTTTGATAGTTAGAGAAGCATACGGCGATGCCTTCACAGTAGGCATCGCGGATTTTAGATTTGATCGATCTAAAATCCCAAATCGATTTAACGATTTAGCGCCGCAGCTTCCCTGGCTGCTGCTGCTTGATCTGGGTGGATACCCAAGCGTGTGAGATTAATCCGGCCTTTGTTATCAATTTCGCGCACTTTGATAATCACTTCATCGCCCACTGCGACTTCATCTTCAACTTTGCCAACGCGGTAGTCGGCTAGTTGAGAAATGTGAATCATGCCTTCTTTTCCAGGCAGAAATTCCACAAATGCACCTATGGGTATAATCCGAGTTACGCGACCTACGTAGACATCCCCTTCGTGCAGTTTGCGGGTCATGCCTTGGATGATGTTCCTAGCTTTCTTAGCCTTGCTTTCATCCACAGCGGAAATTGTCACGGTGCCATCATCTTCGATGTCAATTTTTGCACCAGTTTCCTCTGTGATCCCCTTAATAGTCTTGCCTCCAGGGCCAATGACTAGACCAATCATGTCTGAATCAATCTTGATTGTTAACAGACGTGGGGCGTAGGGTGAGGTTTCGGTGCGCGGTTCACCAATGCAAGCCAGCATTTTTTCCAGAATGTGCAACCGGGCTGATTTAGCTTGGTGGACGGCTTGGGCAATAACGTCTAAAGACAAACCGGAGATTTTCATATCCATTTGCAGGGCGGTAATCCCGGTGTCCGTCCCGGCAACTTTGAAGTCCATGTCGCCCAAAAAGTCTTCAATGCCTTGAATGTCAGTGAGGACACGTACTTCGTCTCCTTCCTTAATCAAACCCATTGCCGCGCCACTGACGGGTTTGAGAATTGGCACACCAGCATCCATGAGGGCGAGGGTGGAACCGCAGACTGAACCCATTGAGGTGGAACCGTTGGAGGAAAGTACTTCCGATACGACGCGAATCACGTAAGGGAATTGTTCTTTTGTTGGTAGCACAGGCAACAGCGATCGCTCCGCTAAGGCACCATGACCGATTTCACGTCTTCCCGGCGCACGCATGGGTTTGGTTTCCCCGACAGAGAAAGGCGGAAAGTTGTAATGGTGCAAATAACGCTTGTGTTGATCTATTTGCAAATCGTCGTTGAGGTTTTGGGCATCTCCTGGTGTACCAAGGGTACAAGCAGATAATACCTGGGTTAACCCCCGATTAAATAAACCGCTACCGTGGACTCGCTTTGGTAAAAGGTCAACTTGACAAGAAACCGGACGTACTTCATCGAGTTTGCGACCATCGACGCGGACGTTATCTTCCACGATTTGACGGCGCATGAAGTATTTAGTGATGTCTTTAAACGTGTTACCAAGTGCCTTAGAGTTTGCAGTTGCGGCAACTCGAATTGGGTCTTCTTCTGGCAGTTCGGCGATCGCAATTTGAATTTTTTCTTTGACGACATCTAAAGCGGCATCACGTTCGGTTTTACCCAAATCAAATTGCGACAGGATTTTTTTAATTTCGTCATTGGCGCGATCGCGGATATAGTTTTCCAGCGTCGGGTCTACTTCTGGTGGTGCTTCTTGCACTAGTTGTAAACCGAGTTCTGCGACTAAATCTTCCTGGGCTTTGATTAAGTCCCGCACCGCTTCATAACCAAAGTCAATTGCCTCGATAATATCTCGTTCTGGCAGTTGATTGGCTCCCGCCTCCACCATAATCACACCATGCGGTGAACCTGCTACTACGAGATCCAAATCTCCAGCTTCAATTTCTGCATAAGTCGGATTAATGATAAAATCATCTCCCACTAAACCAACCCGTACAGCTGCCATTGGCCCGTTAAAAGGGATCTGAGCAATCAGGGTGGCAATTGAAGCACCTGTAACTGCTAGCACATCGGGTGGCACTAACTCGTCCATTGACAGTGTTAAGGCGACAATTTGCAGGTCATCCCGTAACCATGAAGGAAATAAAGGACGCAGGGGACGATCTATCAGACGGCTGGTAAGAATTGTTTTTTCTGGTGGGCGACCTTCGCGCCGCATAATTCCTCCGGGAATTCTACCAGCGGCATATAGCCTTTCTTCGTAATCTACTGTGAGGGGAAGAAAATCAATGCCTTCTCTGGCTTGCGATCGCGTAGCCGTCACCAAAACAGCTGTATCCCCTGATTCTATCAAAACCGACCCACCAGCCTGGGGAGCTAGTAGGCCTACTTTCAGTCGAATATCCCGTCCATCGAAGGATATTGACTTATCAACTTCAGCCATTCAGTTTTTTTTCCTTCTCTTTCGCTATTCTCTTTCTGTGGCAATCCTAACATTTATGCACTATGGCTGACTTCTGGTACATACAAAGATAAACAGCGTTGCATAACAGTAGGATAAATTGGGCTCAGATGGGGAGGCAGGGGATGCAGGGGGAGAATTTTAGAAGTTGCAATCATCCCTTGGTTCAGCAACGCCAGATAAACAAGTCGTTCAATGCAAAGTGCGATACAAGATCAGCGCCTCTACCACTTGCTCATTTTCAAGCTTCGCGGCACGGGGAATCCGCCCAATAATCTCAAATCCTAACGACTGCCAAAGTGTAATTGAAGCTATATTAGTTTCAAAGACCAAATTGAACATTACTGCCTCGTAGCCCAGGTTCGCTGCGATCGAGAGCATCGCCTCTCCCATGAACCGCCCTATACCCTGACCCCGCAATCTGGGTTGTACAATAAAACCAGCATTGCAAATATGGCTACACCGACCAGGAAAGTTTGGCTTTAAATAAAATGCCCCTAATATTTCTTTTAGTTTATGTGTAGTATCCACAACTGATGCCCTAACAACAAAGGCATCCTTGCTTAACCAGTAACTTGAAAATTCTGCTTGAGATAGAGGTTGCTTTTGAGGATAAGTTTTACCTTCAATAATTACAGTATTTAATAATGCCCTCACCGCCTCCTTTTCTTCAGGATGTATATAATCAATTTCGACTTTTATGCCATTTTTTAAAACTTGACTCAGAGGAAAATCCATGATTAATAAATATTGTTTTTCATAGATAATAAACTATTAGCGATAATTGTAATACAATATATGCTTGATTAATAATTATTGTGGCAAAAATGTAGAAAATAAAATCATCTTAATTGAAGTTCTTTAATTTTACGATAATTTGAGTAGTTACAAATGGCGATTTTACACGGAAATTGGTTAGTAAAAAATCAAAATGGTTGCTTATTTATTTGGGGAGAAACGTGGCGATCGCCACGAGTAAATTTGGAGTCGGGTGAATTTGAAGAAATACTGCTACATCCATTGGCAATGACATCGGTTGAGTTAAGCGAGTGGTTGCGATCGCAGAACATGCCAATTGCCAACTTCATCCAGCAACCCCAAATTCCAGTAGCTACTACTGGGCGGACACGCAAAGCAACGAGTACCACTGAGATTTCTTTGCCAACCCACTCCCAAATAATTGCCCTACCAACTTATATACCAGAAAACACTGCTAAAGAAACAGCAGCGATTTTCCCCGTGCATTCTGGGAGTTTCGGGACGGAAACAGACTCACCGCAATATTTACAACCCTGGCGAGTTGAGGGTTTTTGTCTCAACCCTGCCCAAGCAGTAAAATTTCTTGCTACTGTTCCCCTCAATGCCACTAAAGGGGAAGATTCTTTTTTGGGGGGAGATTTACGCTTTTGGTCGCAGATTGCCCGTTGGAGTCTCGATTTAATCTCCCGGTGTAAGTTTTTACCAAAAATTGCACGACAATCAGATGGCGCATTTTCCACTACCTGGCAAGTACTCTTAGACAGTGCTGTAGACGGAACCCGCCTCGAAAAATTTTCTGCAAACATGCCGTTGGTTTGTCGCACTTATCAAGAAAGGCTGGGGATTGGGGACTGGGGACTGGGGACTGGGGAGGAGTTTTCGCAATCTCTACTGTGTGTAGACTTCCCCACAGAACCTCAAGAATTGTTACTAGGATTTCTGAATAGTACGATCAACGCCCAAGTGCGAGAGATGATGGGTTTCCAATCGCCGATGGAAGCCAAGGCGATCGCCTCTTTACCAGCGGCGGTGCGAGAGTGGTTGCCAGCTTTAACTAATGCATCTGGTAGAGTCAATGCAGAAGCAATTGAAGTGGAACGACTCGAAGCCGCACTCAAGGCTTGGACTATGCCGCTACAATACCAGCTAACTCTGAAAACGCTGTTTCGTACTTGTTTTCAACTGCGTTCTCCGGAGTCTGGCCAAACACATTGGACATTGGCGTATTTCTTGCAAGCGGCTGACAATCCAGAGTATTTGGTGGATGCGGCAATAATTTGGAATCATCCAGTTGAAAGACTGGTATATGAAAATCGTACAATTGACCAACCACAAGAAACATTTTTGCGGGGTTTGGGATTAGCTTCCCGATTGTATCCAGTCCTTGCACCCAGTCTAGAAACAGAATATCCCCAATCTTTTCGCCTCAACCCCATCCAAGCATACGAGTTTATCAAGTCTGTGGCTTGGAGGTTTGAAGATAGCGGTTTGGGAGTGATTTTACCTCCGAGTTTGACGAACCGTGAAGGATGGGCAAACCGTTTGGGTTTAAAAATTACCGCCGAAACCCCAAAGACAAAGCAGGGACGTTTGGGATTGCAGAGTTTATTAAATTTCCAATGGCAATTGGCGATCGGTGGACAGATTATTTCCAAAGCCGAATTTGATAAACTTGTGGCTTTAAATAGCCCCTTGGTAGAAATTAATGGCGAGTGGGTGGAATTGCGACCCCAAGACATCAAGACAGCCCAAACCTTTTTCGCTTCCCGCAAAGACCAAATGGCACTTTCTTTAGAAGATGCTTTGCGTCTGAGTACAGGCGATACCCAAGTAATTGAAAAATTACCAGTGGTCAGCTTTGAAGCCTCTGGCACATTGCAAGAGTTGATTGGGGCGCTAACCAATAATCAGGCCATAGAACCTTTGCCCACACCAACAGGCTTTCAAGGACAGTTGCGACCTTATCAAGAACGAGGTGCTGCTTGGCTGTCCTTCTTAGAACGCTGGGGCTTGGGTGCCTGTCTGGCGGACGATATGGGCCTGGGAAAATGCGTAGCATCTAATACATTAATAAATGTAAATGGGCTGTTACGTACAGCCGAGAAAATCTGGACAACTCATGCAGCAGAAACAGAGTTTGACGGCGAAGGATTTTGGGCTAACCCCACTGAACAGTTACTAGTTAATTCCATAAATGAGAAAACTGGCAAAATTGTCCAGGCTAATGTTAGACGGTTGTATCGACAGCAAGTCCGCGAGAAATTACGAAAAGTCACCCTAGAAGATGGTAGCAATATCACCATCACTCATCGTCACAAACTGCTGACAAATAAAGGTTGGACAAATAATTTACAAGTGGGTGATTACGTCTGTGTGCCAGGTAAAACGCTTTGGAATGGACAATCGCAAGACCCCGACTTAGTTAAGTTTCTTGCTTGGCAAATTGCCGAAGGGCATGAACTACCTGATGCAGGAAGAGTCACAATATCTCAAAAAGACACCGGAGTACTAGAGGATCTACTCCAAACTTGCCAACGCATTCAAAAACGCTATAACCTCAAAATTAATAGCCCTAATATCTCTAGCTTTCCTAACAGAGTTCCTTATCTTCGAGTTAGCAGCCAAGGCTATCGCCGATTCTTAGAAACTAAAGGTTATGTTTGGGGTAAATTATCGGCAGAAAAATCTATTCCGCCCTTCATCATGCAGGCAGATTTAGATAGTGTGCGGATCTTTTTACAAAACTATTTCGATGCTGAGTCTGCTGTTGTTTTGAGTATGCGGAGTATTGAGATTGCTACAGCTTCAGCTTTACTAATTCAGCAACTTTCTACACTCTTGCGGCGCTTCGGTATTTGGTTACGAATATCGCCTAAACAGAAGTGTGCTACTAATGGAACTCGTACTCTACGCACCTACTATATTGGTGTAATTGGTGGAAATTCTGCACGCAGATTTTTGCAAACAATTGGTTTTAGCAATCTAAAAAAACAGTGCAAACTAGAACAAATTTGTCAAGCAGTAAGCAACACTAATATTGAGGAAATTCCTGCTGCTGATATTGTTGCCGAAGCAGTCACAACAACAGGGTTACCGTTGCGGCATTTGGGAATGCACAACACTGTTTATATTAATGGCTCACAGCAATTTTCCCAAGATAGTTTGCAGCGAGTCATAGCTGGGATGAACCGCATTATTAGTGGAGAAGCTCAACAGCAGTATCAGCTACTAAAAACTTCCAAGTGGACAACTCGAACACTGACAGCCTATGCTCAACTGGACGTAAAACAGTTAAGTTTAACCACGCAAAATTTGCAAAATTTGCTTGACCAAGAGGTATTTTATTGCCAGATTAAATCCATAGAGGAGATAGATTACGAGGGATGGGTTTATGACTTTGAAGTTAGCGAATATCACAATTTTGTGGCTAACAATATTATTTGCCATAATACTGTCCAATTTATTGCTTTTCTCTTACATCTCAAAGAACAAGATGCACTAGAAAATCCAACTTTACTAGTTTGTCCAACTTCGGTTTTAGGAAACTGGGAAAGAGAAGTCAAGAAATTCGCCCCAAATCTGAAAGTTTTGCAATATCACGGGGATAAACGTCCTAAAGGAAAGGCGTTTGTAGAAGCAGTGAAAAAGCATGATTTAGTCATCACTAGTTACTCACTTATTCATAGAGATATCAAGTTATTGGAGAGTCTTTCTTGGCAGATAATTGTTTTAGATGAAGCGCAAAATGTGAAAAATTCAGAAGCGAAGCAATCAAAAGCTGTGCGGCAGTTACCAGCTACGTTTCGGATTGCGTTGACGGGGACGCCAGTAGAAAATAGATTGCAAGAATTGTGGTCGATTTTGGATTTTCTCAATCCTGGATATTTGGGTAATAAGCAATTCTTCCAGCGGCGATTTGCCATGCCAATTGAAAAGTATGGGGATACAGCTTCTTTGAGCCAATTACGTTCATTAGTCCAGCCATTTATACTGCGGCGGTTGAAAAGCGATCGCCAAATCATTCAAGACTTGCCAGATAAGCAAGAAATGACCGTATTTTGTGGTTTGACTGCCGACCAAGCAGCACTTTATCAACAAGTAGTAGAAGCCTCTTTAGCAGAGATTGAATCTGCCGAAGGATTGCAACGTCGGGGGATGATTTTGGCTTTACTAATCAAACTCAAACAAATCTGCAATCACCCAGCGCAATATTTGAAACAAGCCACATTAGAGCAACATCATTCAGCCAAACTGTTGCGGCTAGAAGAAATGTTAGAAGAAGTTTTAGCAGAAGGTGATGCCTACGGCGCTGCCGGTGCAGGACGTGCTTTAATATTTACCCAATTTGCTGAGTGGGGTAAGTTACTTAAACCTTATCTAGAAAAACAGTTAGGGCGAGAAATATTCTTTTTATATGGCAGTACCAGCAAAAAACAACGCGAGGAAATGATCGATCGCTTCCAACACGATCCTCAGGGGCCACCAATTATGATTCTTTCTTTAAAAGCCGGTGGAGTAGGATTGAATTTAACACGAGCCAATCATGTATTCCATTTTGATAGATGGTGGAATCCAGCTGTAGAAAACCAAGCTACAGACAGAGTATTTCGGATTGGTCAAACCCGCAATGTGCAAGTACATAAATTTGTTTGTACTGGCACTTTAGAAGAAAAAATTCATGACATGATTGAAAGTAAAAAACAACTAGCCGAACAAGTTGTAGGTGCTGGTGAAGAATGGTTGACTGAACTAGATACAAATCAACTTCGTAACTTACTAATCCTCGATCGCAATGCAGTAATCGACGAGGATGCAGAATAAGTTCGTAATCAGGTACAAACTATAAAGTCAAAAGTTATACCATTGATCGATCGGCGCTTTGGAGCCAGAAGTACTAATATCTGCGATCGCGGTTTCTTGCTTACCAAAAAACGAGCTAATGCCCCTAGCTTTAGCTATGGGGAGTGTCAAAAAAGATATACCAATCCGTAATAGCCTTCAGTAAGATTGACTTTCAAAAGTTTAATATTACTTACAGCGGTTTTCACGTATTTGAACCACATCTGTCGTAGGGGCACAGCATTGCTGTGCCCTTACCGCGTGGTCTATTTACCTGAAAATAGCTGTAAACAAAATATTTTTACGTAAATTTATCGGCAAATAATGTGAAGAATATGCAAAGATTTGTCTTTAAACAAAGATATTTAAGTAAATACGATACTATATGGTCAGTGTTGGGTTATTTAGATGTTCCCTATTTTCAAGTCAGACATCTACGCACAGAAGCCACAAGGAGGGTATAAAAATATCTTTTCCGAACAACACTTGAGTATTTTCTCTTCTAGTAAAATTTAGACGCTGGTAGGAAGCCAAAAATCGAGTGTGAATTTTAGGTATTCAATTGTCAGATTTTTTAACAAATTTGAAGATTTAATTCCCCTGCCTTTACAAGCGGCAGCTTTTGATGCCTAATTAAAATCTCCCTTACAAAACGTAATTGTGACTTGGTTTAATCATCCCTATTCCCTAATTTCAACTGAATTTTTACTCAGCACTTTGCTATAGAAGCCATTCTTTGGATGAATCCAGGACTTACGCACACTGTACAAATCCTTAACGTTCTTCGTGTCTTCTCTACGAGACGCGAAGCGCGAAGGCGGTTTGATAAATTAAGCTTTTTGGCAATTTTTGCATTCAGACCGTCCTTTGTCATTGGTCATCTGGACTTTGAAATACAAATGACTAATGACCAATGACCAATGACAACCCTGACATTAAATATACAAATTAAATGCGTAACAGCTTAGTGTTACTTAAGCGTGACGTATAAGTATGGCGAAAACGTCAATTTGGCCAGTTTGTCTGTGTCCGAAAACAGCACTAATTGCAACCTTGAGAACTTAAATTACTGAAAAAATCGATTTAGGTAGGTAAAAGTTATGGCAAATATCATTGGAACCAACGGAAATGATACTTTAGTCGGCACTGAGTTAACAGACACGATTAACGGTAAAGCAGGCAACGATATTATCACAGCTAACCAGGGCAACGATACCTTAACTGGTGGTGGCGGCAAAGATACATTTGTTTACAATTGGGGCGACGGTACTGATATCATCACTGATTTTGGTGGCGTGGGAAAAGGAACCAACCCAACAACAGCAGTTCTTGCCGAAGTGGATACCATCAAATTCCAAGGCTTTCCCTTCACTGCCAGAAATCTGCTGCTTACTCAGAATGGCAGCAATCTAGAAATTACCTTTGAAGAAAGTGACGCCAAAGTCATCCTGCAAAACTTCAAATTAGAAAACTTAGAGAACCTGAAAGCTTCTGGAGCAAGACCAGCCATTGGCAATATTTTATTTAATGGAGAAACTAGCATCACCGACAGTTTTAATGTCCTTGATGCCAACTCTACTGATACCAGCATCGGCATTAAGAACACTGTTACCTTTCTCAATGACCTCGACAACAACATTACGGGTTTAGACGATTCAGATGATGTTGTTAATGGTCAAGGCGGGAATGACATCATCGACGGCAAAAGTGCCAACGACTTGCTCCGGGGTGGTACAGGAAATGACACTCTCATCGGTGGTGCGGGGAATGATACCCTCGTTGGTGGTACAGGTAATGACTCCCTAGTTGGTGGTGCGGGAGATGACTCCCTGGTTGGCGGTGCGGGAAATAACACCCTCGTTGGTGGTACAGGTGACGATCGCTTTAATATTGACTCTCCAGCAGGGAATAATCTGCTCTCTGGTGGCGATGGCAATGATTTTTATTACTTTGTCGATTACAACTCTGGCAATAACACACTCACTGGTGGTGCTGGTAACGATGAATTGATTGCTTACTATTTAACAGGTGATAATCTGCTCTCTGGCGAGGATGGCAATGATTCTTACGCTGCATTTTTTAGCTCAGGCGATAACACACTCATTGGTGGCGCTGGCGACGATAACTTTGATATTCGCAACTCAACAGGCAATAACCTAATCTATGGTGACGATGGCAATGATTTTATTTATGCCATTAGCGAACCGTATACTGGCTGGAGTGGCAATAACACACTCATTGGTGGCGCTGGTGACGATACATTGCTTGCTGACTATTCAACAGGCAACAATCTAATGGATGCAGGTGATGGCAATGATTATCTTAGTGTCTTCGGTGATACCTACTACAGTAATACTGCCTCAGGTGATAACACACTCATTGGTGGCGCTGGTGACGATACATTGCGTGTTGACGATTCAAGAGGCGATAATCTACTCTCTGGGGGCAATGGTAATAATTTTCTTAGTGCCTATGGCGCTTTAGGCAATAACACACTTATTGGTGGCCTTGGCAATGATACCTTCAAAGCTGGGTATGGTAATGATGTCCTCACAGGTGGGAACGGGAATGATAAATTTTTCTTGAGCAGCGGCACCGATATTATCACCGATTTCGGTGGCGTAGGTAAAGGAGCAAACCCGACAGCAGCAGTCATTGCCGAAGTGGATATTCTCGTACTTGAGGGCGTGACTGCTAAAAGTCTGCTGCTTAACCAGAATGGCAACAATCTGGAAATTAGCTTTGGCACCTATGAAGGGGTAGGTAGCCCCAATGCCATTCTGCAAAACTTCAAATTAGAAAACTTGGAGAACCTGAAAGCTTCTGGAAACAGACCAGCCATTGGCAATATTTTATTTTATGGAGAAACTAGCATCACCGACAGTTTTGATGTTTTTGATGCTAACTCAACTCAAACTAGTTTGTTTACCAAGAATATGGTGACTTTCCTCAATGACCTCAACAACAACATTACAGGTTTTGAGAACTCAGATGATGTCGTCAATGGTCAGGGGGGTAATGACATTATCAAGGGTTTGAGTGGTAATGACCTTTTGAGAGGTGGTGCGGGAAATGATACTCTCATTGGCGGTGTCGGAAATGATACCCTAGACGGGGGTTCGGGAAATGATACTCTCGTTGGTGATGCTGGAAATGATAATCTCTATGGCGGTGCAGGAAATGATACCCTTAACGGTGGTGTCGGAAATGATACCCTTAACGGTGCTGCCGGAAATGATACTCTCATTGGCGATGTCGGAAATGATGTTCTCTATGGCGGTGGGGGAGATGATACCCTTGAGGGTGGTACTGGTGACGATAGCTTGATTGCTAGCGGTTCAACAGGCAATAGCACCCTTAACGGAGGTGTAGGTAAAGATACCTTGAGTGGTGACGGTTCAAAAGGCAATAACCTGCTCTCTGGAGGCAATGACGATGATTATCTTGATGTCTCTGGCTCAGAATCCACCAGCAGTGGCTTCAGATACTACAACTACTATGACTCTCGCTCCTTGGGCAATAACACCCTTAGCGGAGGTGCAGGTAACGATACCTTAAGTGCTAGCGGTTCAAAAGGGAATAACTTACTCTATGGGGACGATGGCAATGATTCTCTCTCCGTCTCTGGCTCACAGAACTCCACCAAAAATGACTCCATTGAAGAATACGACTACTCTGACTCTCGCTCCTTGAACAATAACACCCTCAAGGGTGGCACTGGTGACGATAGCTTGAGTGCTAGCGGTTCAAAAGGGAATAACTTACTCTATGGGGACGATGGCAATGATTCTCTCTCTGTCTCTGGCGACTACAGCAACTACGAGGACGGCCAGTACGCCTACAGGCAATACTCTGACTCTCGCTCCTGGGGCAATAACACCCTCAAGGGTGGCGCTGGTGACGATAGCTTGAGTGCTAGCGGTTCAGCAGGCAATAACTTACTCTCTGGGGATGATGGCAATGATTCTCTCTCCATCTCTGGCAAATTCAACGACTACAGCGACTACGAGAACGGCATTATCCAATACTCTGATTCTAGCTCGTCGGGGAATAACACCCTCAACGGAGGTGCAGGTAACGATCGCTTGGATGCTAGCGGTTCAACAGGTGATAATCTCCTAGATGGAGGCGATGGCAATGATACTCTCACAGGCTTTGGTACCGGTAATAACACCCTCAAAGGTGGTAATGGCAATGACTACCTCACAGGTGGCAATGGTAATCATACCCTCTATGGAGGAGCTGGTAGCGATACCTTTGCTTTCAATAGTTTCAATGAAGGTATTGACACTATTTCTGACTTCAAGACCACTGATGACTTGATTCGGGTATCGGCTGCTGGTTTTGGTGGTGGATTATCAACACCTTCACTTTTAGTTAGTCAGTTTAGCATCGGAACATCTGCAACCACTAGCACTCAGCGATTTATCTACAACAGCGCTACAGGTGGACTGTTCTTTGACCTTGATGGTAGTACATCTGGATTTACTCAGGTAAAATTTGCACAACTAAGTGCTGGATTGTCACTAACCAAAGACAATTTTGTGATTGTTTAATCCTTATCGCACTGTGCCATCAGCAAGCGGTACTATTTGCGAGGTGCTATTTTTAGCATCTCGCATTTGATGGATAAATTCCTTCTGCCCTGTGTCCTCTGCCTTACTTGATAAAAGCACGGTAAAGTAATAATTGTTCTCTAAGAAGTGCGATGCCTGGGTTGGACTGTGCCTACGGATTTTTTAACCAATCCTCAATTCTCAGTTTTTTTTACTTTGAGCGAAGTAACCATGACCAATGATACCCTTCAGGCAAGTCGAGAATGGTGGTCACAGCAATGGCTAGATTTGCTAGATTCCTATCGCTTTAAAAAGCGTTTGGAACGTGCTAGAAACTACGCGCGTCAAGGAAATGTATTAAGTATTGAGTTTAAGGGTGCAAAAGTATTGGCTAAGGTACAAGGTAGTGAAGTGGAACCTTATAAAGTTTCTCTTTCCCTGGAACCTTTTAGCGATGAGCAATGGGGTTATGTAATTGAAACTATGTCTCAAAAGGCAATTTTCGCTGCCAAATTGTTGGCAGGGGAAATGCCACAAAATATAGCAGAAGTGTTCACAGCTAATGGTCTTTCTTTATTTCCCTTTACCCTTTCTGATGTCCACAGTAAATGCTCTTGTCCTGATAAAGCCAATCCCTGTAAGCATATTGGTGCGATATACTATCAGTTAGGCGATCGCTTTAGTGAAGATCCTTTTGTACTATTTCAATTACGCGGACGCACCAAAGAGCAAATTATCAGCGATTTACGGCAGCTACGTAGTGGCAAGATTCAAGCCAACACCTCAGAAACACCTGATGTTCAACAGTCAATTCCTGACAACAAATACTCAGTAAAAATTGATTCTTTCTGGCAATATAATGAGCCACTAGAGTCATCTTTAGTAGTAATTGCACCCTCCAGTAGCGAGACAGTATTAGATGTATTAGGAGCAATTCCTCTAGCGAAAGAAGAGGAAAATTTAGTAAATTCAACTTCCAGCGATCTGGTAATGAAGTATTTGAATGCGGTTTACACACATGTCAGTCAAAAAGCTGTTTTAGCAGCAATGAATGTGGGAGGAAGCTGACTGAATTTTAGATTTTGGATTTTAGATTTTGGATTGAATTAAGTCAAAATTTAAAATGTCAACTAAAGTCTTAATTTCTTGAAATTGATTTATGCATAAAAAATCAATACCCTTGGTTTCAACCTAAAAGTATTCATGTAGAGACGCGATGAATCGCGTCTGAAAGATCAGTTTTCTTTGCTATCTAGATTGATGTATCAAGCCAATCCAAAAACCAAAATTTTTTATTGTCCAAACTCAAGCCTAGCCTGTTCTACCAAATCACCTGTAACAACCTCTTGTTGAGCTTGACGAGCTAATGCCTCAATTCGAGCTTTCGCTTGAGGACGGACAAAAAAGGGAATATTTTGCAACTTTTCTTTAGCTTCATCTGTCCAATGCAAAGCATCGATAAAATTTGAATCGCTCATAGTATTAATGACCTCGGTAGATTTTGAAGAAGAATTCAGAAGTCAGAATTCAGGAGTCAGAATGAAGACGCGACGCTCGTTCGCCCTTGGCGTCTCCCTTTGGGAGAAGACTCGCTAACGCTGCGCTATCGCGGACTCGCTAACGCTACGCTATCAGTGGGGGATTCAGACCCACCACTGAATTGTTGCACCACTAAATATGCTGGGGGTCTTAAACCCCTGGATTCAGACGCGACGCTCGAGTACTCGCTAACGCTCCGCTATCGAGTACTCGCTAACGCTGCGCTATCCACCAGTCGCACAAAAAACATTGCTGAATTTTGGCGACTGACGCCTCTATTCTGTTTCGATAAAATTTTGGATTGAGAATTTCTTTCGTCCTTCCCGTAGGTGCGACTCCGTTGGAGACTCACGTTAAATGTAACTAGGTTGAGGCTAGAATTACCTCCCCTTTATACCATTTCACGAAATACTTGATACAAATGATTAGTCTCTAATTCTTTCCCCCAGCAAGAACTGCCCCCTGCTCCCCTGCTGCCTATTTGTATCAATTTTAAAGTGAAACGGTATTAGGCAGGGGAGCGTCAGCCCCTTCTGGAGCGAGACGCACTCGCGTTCGGGGAAGTTAAAAGTCAAAAAAAACTCTTGCTTTGATGCAAGAGTCTGTAAACTAATTGATTGTCAGTGATGAAAGAAACTTTGTAACCTAGTCGAGGTAGTCCATCGACATTACTGGCTCAGTATCACGGTTAATACCTTTTTCAAAGCCACCAGCGGCTGCACGAGCGCGACCAGCGTGCCACAAGTGACCAATTAGGAAGAAGAATCCTAATACGAAGTGAGAAGTAGCCAACCACGCACGAGGAGATACATAGTTGAAGGAGTTGATTTCGGTTGCCACACCACCTACAGAGTTCAGAGAACCCAGAGGAGCGTGGGTCATGTATTCAGCAGCGCGACGAGCTTGCCAAGGCTGAATATCATTCTTGATTTTGTCGAGGTCTAAACCGTTAGGACCACGCAGAGGCTCCAGCCAAGGGCCACGGAAATCCCAGAAGCGCATGGTTTCACCACCGAAGATGATTTCACCAGTTGGAGAGCGCATCAGGTATTTACCCAAACCGGTGGGACCTTGTGCAGAACCGACGTTAGCACCCAAGCGTTGGTCACGAATCAAGAAGGTCATGGCTTGAGCTTGAGAAGCTTCAGGACCAGTAGGACCGTAGAATTCACTGGGGTAAACAGTGTTGTTGAACCAAACAAAGATCGAGGCAATGAAGCCCATCAAGGAAAGAGCGCCCAAGCTGTAGGAGAGGTAAGCTTCACCAGACCAGATGGATGCGCGACGTGACCAAGCAAAAGGCTTGGTGAAGATGTGCCAGATACCCCCAGCAATTAAGATAAAGGCAATCCAGATGTGACCGCCGACAACATCTTCCAAGTTATCGACGCTGATAATCCAGCCTTCGCCACCGAAGGGAGACTTGATCAGATAACCGAAGATAACCGCTGGGTTCAGTGTCGGATTGGTAATAACACGAACATCACCACCGCCTGGTGCCCAGGTGTCATACAAACCACCAAAGAACATTGCCTTCAGCACCAACAGCAGCGCACCGATTCCTAAAATAATCAGGTGGAAGCCGATGATGTTGGTCATCTTGTTTTTGTCTTTCCAGTCGTAACCAAAGAATGAGGAATATTCTTCTAAGGTTTCTGGACCACGGACGGCATGATAGATACCGCCAAATCCTAGTACGGCTGAGGAAATCAGGTGGAGTACACCAACAACAAAGTAGGGGAAGGTATCGATGACTTCACCACCAGCACCAACACCCCAACCCTGGGTTGCGAGGTGAGGTAGGAGGATAAAGCCTTGCTCATACATGGGCTTTTCAGGAATGAAGTGAGCGACTTCAAACAAAGTCATCGCTCCAGCCCAGAATACAATCAAACCAGCGTGGGCAACATGAGCGCCCAGCAGTTTGCCAGACAGGTTGATTAAACGGGCGTTACCAGACCACCAGGCAAAGCCGGTAGATTCTTGGTCGCGTCCTGCGCCGCCTAAAATATTTGGTCTATTAGAGAGCGTTACCACGTGGTAATACCTCCTCAGGGAATACAAATTGTTCGTGGATTTGATCTTGAGGAGCCATCCAAGCGCGGATACCCTCATTCAGCAAAATGTTTTTGGTATAGAAAGTTTCAAACTCTGGGTCTTC
>NZ_JACJRQ010000024.1 GCF_014697355.1 Nostoc calcicola FACHB-3891
GGACTGAGCAGGAAAGGGATCACAACGCATCTAGAAATATAGAAATGGTCGGCATGGGGCATCGGCACGACCTTAAACGGGCAGGGAGTGACTGTAAGACTGTACCAAGCAGCTAGTTACTGTGAACTGTCAAGAATCACTGCCCTTCAAGGGCAGTGAGTATGTCAAAGAAACATAATCAATTCACTACTGTGCGTAATCCAACGCTTGCCGAAGATGACTGCAAAGCCCTACCCTGGAAAACTTAAGCAGTCAGCATTTTGGACAAATGAAAAATCGCTTAAAACTTACCTTCGACAGCGGACAAACAGCATTAGCTATTCGAGTTAATCAGCAAGCAGAATTGCCAAATACTCTAAAACAAATAGGACTTAGCGATTCACGTCCTGTTTTAGTAGTGGTGGGCGGTGCAAGTAACATCAGTGAAGCCGACTTTCTCCGCATTCAACGGTTGTTTGTAGAAATTTTAGCCCCCATCGCCGAAACTTTGGGCGCTTATGTCGTCGATGGGGGTACGGATGCGGGAGTTATGCGATTAATGGGTGTGGCTCGTACCCAAATAGGTGCTAAGTTTGCTTTGGTTGGTGTGGCACCTAAAAGCAAAGTGGCTTTACCCAATGAATTAAAAGTTGCTGATTTAACGCCGTTAGAGTCAAATCATACCCATTTTGTGCTAGTTCCTGGTAGTAATTGGGGCGATGAATCTCCTTGGATATCTGATGTTGCAACGGTGTTAGCTGGTGGCGCACCTTCGGTAACTGTACTTTTGAACGGTGGTGAAGTTACCTTTAAGGATGCGTTTTCTAGCGTGAATACTGGTAGGTTAGTTGTAGCGATCGCTGGTAGTGGTAGAACCGCAGATATACTTGTTGGTGCTTTGGTTGGAAACGCCACGGACGATCGCGCCAAAGAGTTAGCGAAATCTGGTAAATTGCAGTATATCGACTTGATCGATATGGAGAAGGGAGTTGATAATTTAGGCAAAATAATTCAGGGTTTGCTTTCTAACAAGGAGTAAATAATGGCGAAAAAAGATAGTTATCAAGAATTTTTAAAGGAAGATTTTAACAAATTATTTGCAGGGATGCAGTTAGGCGATGTCCAAAGACATTTTTTGCGATCGCGCTGGTTAGACCAAGTACTTTGGATGGAAGGTAAGGCGAATTTTTCACGCGATCGTTATTATTTTTGGCGGCTAACAACAATTATTGGTGGCGTAATTCTCCCGGCATTAATCACTCTAAATATTAATACTACTTCTGCTGAAACTAAGCTTCAAAAAAATTTTCTTATCGGTTCAACTTTTGTTATTAGTCAATTAGTTGCTATTAGTGCTGCCATTGAAGAATTTTTTCACTATGGAGAACGCTGGCGACACTATCGCCGCACGGTAGAATCTTTGAAAACCCAAGGATGGCAATTTTCTCAGTTAACAGGCCCTTATCGTAATTATACAAGTCACGAACAGGCATTTAATTTGTTTGCTGGTCAGGTAGAAGATATTATTCAGCGAGATGTGGAAGTATACGCCACTCAAGTTGTACAAGATAAGAAAGAAGAACAACAGAATCAACAAAACTATATTCTGATGCAAAATACAAAAATAAGTAATGTTGAAGACAATAAAGAAGAAGAGTAGTTAGAATTCAGGAGTCAGAATTCAGGAGTCAGAATTGTGTAATAAGTCAACATAATATGTAAAAATATGGGACTTGGGAATTTTGGATTTTGGGAAAAGTTGGAGTTGAGGTTTACTCTGATAAAAGTTTTTCAAGACAAATTATCGATTGATTCAATTCTGACTTCTGAATTCTGAATTCTTTAAATAAACTCCCCCCTGTTAATACCATTTCACTAAAACCCTGATACATATAGATTTCGCGTAGGGGCACGACAATGCCGTGCGCCTACCAACGTATTTGTATCATAATTAAAGTGAAACGGTGTTAGATAAAAACAAGGGGAGAGCTAAAACTAAAGTCCGGTAGGGTAATCGGGCTATTTAAGTTTTTATTATTTATCAACATTATCTTATTCCTCCTAAAGACAGATAAATATCTGATTTAAATTCTATGTTGGTAGCTTTGGAAAAAAATTCCCCATTTCTCAAGAGAAATAGGGGATATGGAGTTAAAGTTCGTCAGGTGATCGGAATATCTGTTTATTTTGTCGTGATATTATGTTTCTCAATTCCTCCGTTAGATAGATAAATAGCTAATCAATATACTGATGGATGTATTCTTCAGCACTGTCATACCACCAAAGAGGTAGAGCAGATTGCAACAGGCGTGAAGTATAGATAATTGTAGGGGCACAACATGTTGTGCCCCTACCCGTGTACTTAGTATTCCTAATGTCCGGATAACTTTTTTTTGAAGTTACCTTAGCCGCCTTTGGGCACAGTTTCTCCAGGACCGGCGGTGACAATCACCAAGTTTTCCGGCTTAATTAAATCCTCAATTACTTGTTTGATTTGAGCCATATTAACTGCCTGAATTTGTTGAGGAAATTCTCGAATTTCTGCTCGTGAAAGTCCTAAGGCAGCATTATCTAAAATGATGCTAGATACATTGCTGGGATTGGCTAAATCTACAGGATAGCTGTTAGTAATTGAGCGTTTTGCTGCGTTTAATTCAGCCTCAGTTACTCCTTGTTCGCGTAATTGTTTGAGTAAAGCAACAGTACTGGCGATCGCTTTTTGGGCATCTCCGGGTGCAGTCTGCATTTGAATTAAGAAGGGACCGGGATTAATTCCGGCGGCAAATGCACTGTAAATACCGTAGGTTAAACCCTGGCGATCGCGCACTTCCGTACCCAAGCGGCTCGATAAGGTATCACCACCCAAAATTTGATTCAGCACCAATGCTGCATAGAAACGCTTGTCTCTCCTGGAAATTCCGTTGTAGCCGATGTAGGTCACTGCTTCAGCTTTACCGGGAATTACTGGATTTAAACGTTTCAAAGTTTGCGGCAATGACACGGACGGAACTTTGAGAACAGGTGGTTTACCTGTGGCTTGCCATTTACCAAATTTCTCATTCAGCAAAGTTTTTAGCTTAGCTGGATCGAAGTCTCCAACTATTGCGATCGCTGTGGTATCCGGTCGATAATGTTTTTGATAGAAACCAAGCAAATCATCACGAGTAATGTTTTTTAAACTTTCTTCTGTGGGAAAGCTATGAAACGGATGATCTTCTGGGTAAATTGCCTGTTGAAATACCCGTCGTCCCAGTCCTGTGGGGTCATCTAGCTGGACTTTTAAACTTGTCAGTGCCCTTTGGCGACTGAGTTCTAATTGGTCGGCGGGGAAAGTGGCGTTTTCTAAGACATCTGCCAGAGTTTGAATCAAGATTGGCAGGTTTGCTGACAAGCCCTCAGCAGTTATGTTCACACCTTCGCGGCTAGCACTGAAGTCTAAACCGGCTCCTTGGTCTTCTAAGGTTTTTGCTAGGGTGAGAGCATTTTTAGTCTGGGTTCCATTCATTAAGTTGATTGCAGTTAGATTCGCTAATCCAGCTTTTTGATTACCATCAAATTCAGTACCGGCATCAATTTTGCCACTGATATTAATGGTCGGAAGATTGCGATCGCCCAATAACAAAACCCGCAAACCATTATTCAAGGTAAACTCTTCTGGAAGGGATTGTTTGTTAGAGTCTGTAGCTGATGTGGCAGGTGGCAGATATTTAGCCAGTTCTGCGGGGTCTACAGGTTTACCAGGGCTGAAATTTTCCACCGTGCGCCCAGAACCAGCGCTAGAAGTTCCTGGTTTACCATCTGGTTGGTTCGGTTCAAAGTAGCCGATGGTTTGTTTTGCTGGATTGAGGTAAGTTTTCGCTGTTTTTTGTATTTGGGCTGGAGTGACTTTGGCGATCGCAGCCAGATACTTTTCAATAAAATGATAATCCCCGGCCACAGTTTGGTTATATCCCAGTTGGCTGGCTTGACTAGTAATGTCCTGGTTACCAAGTATATAAGAAGCTTGCAGTTGCGTTTTGGCTCGTTTCAATTCTTCTGGGGTGACTGGCTGCTGTTGCAATTTTGCCAAAGTTTCCTGGAGTACCTGAGCAATTTTGCTTAACTGTTGACCCGGAGCCGCCGTAGCATTAATTTCATACCAACCCGGTTCGATGAGTTCCGCAGCACCGCCACTCACTGAACTAGCGAGTCCAGATTCCACCAAAGCCTGGTAAAGCCTAGAACTACGTCCACCTGTGAGAACAGCATCCATGACATCAATTGCTGGAACATCGGGATGCTTGATGTCTGGCAGAGGATACAGCGCTTGTAGTAGTGCTGCGCTTCCAGGTTGCTTGAGGACAATGGGTGCTTTTTGATTAGCAGGAGTAGGCAAGGAAGCATCGGCGATGGAAGAAGACGCGGCGAAATTATCAAGTGCTATCCTTGCCTCATGGAGTACTGTGTCCTGTTTTGCTTGTCTTGATAACTTCCCATAAGTTTCTTTCACAACTTTGAGTACAGGTTCGGTGGCAAAATCCCCGGTAATCACCAAGGTGGCATTTTCTGGGCTGTAGTAGGTTTGGTAATAATTCCGCACCTGGTCTACCGTGAATTTCTCAACATCAGCTTTTGTACCTCCCACTGGTAAGCCATAGGCTCGATTGGGGAAAGCATTACGCATGACTTCTCGATTCAAACGATACTCAGATGAATTTTCGTAACCTTGTAATTCCGAGATTACTACTCGCTTTTCACTTGTGAGTTGCTCAGAACCAATTAAAGCATTTTTCATGCGATCGGCTTCTAGTGTCAGCAATGCTTCGAGTTTGTCTCGCTGCACTGTGCCAAAATAGGCTGTTTCGTCATAACTAGTAAAGGCGTTGAACTGGCTACCCAAGGCACTAAACAAGCGTCCAAACTGCACTGGACGGTCGGTTGTCCCTTTGAACATCAAATGTTCTAGCTGGTGGGAAATGCCATTTTCTCCCTTAACCTCGTTGCGTGAACCAACTTTATACCAAACCTGCACGCTCACCACGGGAGCGGTATGAACTTCTTTGGTTAACACAGTTAAACCATTGTCCAATACCGTTTTTTGCACTCCTTGGGTGAATGAAAGCGCAGATACGGGTGCGGGGGCTGTTGGTGTTGCCGCAATGGTAAAGTTGCCTGAAAACGGCACTAAACTTAGGAAAATACTCAGAAAAAACCCGGTAAGCATGTATGCACGTAGCTTCATAAGCAGTGGAAATTCAAGTTGATAAAATACAATTTAAGAAGAAATGCCAAATTTTGACAAAGTTCAAATTAGTTGAATAGCGATCGCCTTTATAAACTGGTAATTATTTCACCGTACAAGTCGTGTTTGGCTCCCGTCCGTTGTAATTATGTAACCAATTGTCTCTGTAAATTACAGTCCATAGCGATCGCAGTCATCTTCTATCCCGGTTCATTCTCCACTTTCGATGATAGTCTGGGTAACTGGTTTTAAGAGGATGTCTCTTGAAGTATTAAATATTTCGGCTGACCCACAACCACTTTTCAAACAACCTTTTATAGCTGTGAGCGATGTCTGACAACAAGCCACTCCGTATCTACGCCTTTGCTGTCGTAGACATCGCTATTTCTACATTCACCGAATTGCTACCCTGACCAAGTACTAACGCTCCAGCATTTTATCGAACAGAATAGAGGCGTCAGTCGTCAGAATTCAGCATGAATTCTGTACGACTGGCGGATGAATAACCGGCGTTTTTGCACCCCCACCAAATTGAAAATTTGGTGGTCAACAAGACCTGCGCCGGTCCCAATCCCCGACTGATAGCGTTGCGGAAAGCGAGTCAGACGCTCCTGCGTCGCTAACGCTGCGCTATCGAGGGTCAAGATTGCTGAATTCTGAATTCTGAATTCTGGATTCTTCTTCAATATTGTGGTAGATATTGCACTCTTCGACGAATCTTTGCTACACCATGCACAATTCCTAACACTGCACCGATGTAAAGTCCAATATGGATTCCCCAAACCAACATAAATCTAGAAACTTCTACTGGCTGAACGACTGACGTAATCTGATTGGCAAAGAACGGAAATTGAAAATAATAAAATATGAATCCTGTGATTTGAGCAACTACAATTGCCCAAATAATGGGATACCGTGCCATTTTAAGTAATTGACGATAAGACAAAGGTAACTTTCGTCTCTGATTAACCAATAGAAATATGCCATAGCTTAAAAAACCAGCAAAAAATCCTGCCTGAAATCCAACCTCACTGACTTCCCAACGAAAATTAGAACCATAAGGAACATTTTTGAAGTAATAAAAGTAAGCGGGTGAGAGAGTACAGGTAATCTGATCGTTAACGATACCAAACCCAGCACCGATTAAACCGGACACGATCAAAAACGAATATTCCCGAAGTTTTGTCGGTTTTGTTGGATTACGCCAGTAGTCTACCGCTACAACCAAACCCATCAGCAAAAACAAAATCAGCAGTCGGTATTGATATGGAATACTTTGCATAAGACAACTGGTTTAATCCCAAATTAGCCTTTCAGGAAGTGTAACTATTTACAACTTCTTCAGAATTTTCACCATTGTATTGTATGCGAATTGTTTGGGGAGATAGCATCAAATTCAAAGACAGTCGGAAGGTCAGATTGCTAAGATTCTTATAACCTTTATCTGGAATCCTATTATGAACATCGCTGAACAGATTTACGCACTCGTTAAATCCCTTCCCCAAGAGCAAGCTAGGGAAGTCTTGAGTTTTGCTGAATTTATTCGTAATCAGAACCTAAATGATAACCAACCCATCGACATAGCCGACTCAGTTTCTTGGGCAGAACTTGTTTATTCCCTTACTGGAACTTGGAAAGAAGACTTTCTAAGCCTGGAAGATATTCGGGCTGAAACTGTTACTTCGATAGGTTTTTCGGGAATTATAGGAATATAACTCTTGAAATTTCTTAGTCAAATTAGGAGGAGGTAGATAGAGGAAACTGGAGAGACAAAGAAGGTGAAACAGATATGCGATCGCATATTTCACTAGAGCAGGTAAATAACGTACTTTAAGCAAAACATCGCAAATTACATCATGCAAATTCTCACAAACTTCCCCAGTTTAATCGACCGATGGCTTCGCTATAAATTCCAAACAATCTTAGTTGTATGTTTTCTACTTTGGACATCGCTTCTAGTCATAGAAACTTTGCAAATTCAACATTCTTGTCATCCCATGATTCACTGGTCTGGTACACTCCCAAAAGAATGCCAACCTAAACTGCTGCAATTTAATTCTAGTTCATCTAAAAAACCTGAAACTCGGCGCGATCGCTCTCAAGAACAAAAACAAATAGCAAAGAGCGATCGTAGTCCATCACCTAAACCTTCGCCTACTCCTCAACCTCATACACCTAGCATATCTCCACCACCTAAACTGCCAGAGAGAGAAGATGTTCTCAAGATAGTAAAAGAGCATCCAGACATCACAGGCGGTGTTATTGGAATTGGAGTTGCAAGTCTTGTGGCTGTTATTGGCGGTGTTCCTCTAGCTGTCGCCGTCGGAATTGGTGCAGCAGTATGGCTTGCAATTAAGACAGTGCTTTAGCAACATTATCTTAATTTTCAACTTTGTCGAATATTTCACGAAATAAAGGAGTAATCAACCAAAATGCAACCTTCTAACAACCCTCAACAATCTCCCGACCTTGTGCAATCCTCCTCCAACAACCCGCAAGTCGTTCCCAGTTCAGATGGACAAATACAATCTCATCCCAATCCTATAGAAACTCCAGCCGTTTCCTTAAAAATTCTCGGTTCCGGATTTTCATTACACATGAATAAATGGGTTGTTTTAGGAGTTTTAGGAGTTGCAATACTTACCACATTCTTTCTGATAACGAAAGGAAGTGAATTTTGCTTATTCAGCACTTGTATACCACCAATTGATTCCAGCAACTCACTTGCTATCAACTTTTGGGGATTTGCAGGAGGAACAGCAGCACTGGTAATTTTAACCACTTTTTTCGGTGTTTCATTAATGCCTGCTGTTGCCGCTTCCTTTGCGGTTTGGTTTCTAATGCAAATGACACTCAATTAGTTCTAAATCTTATCTATATTTTTCCTCACACAAGCTATGAACATTATTGAACTCAAGGAAGTTTCCAAAGTAGTTCCCAAAGGATTCCAGCAAAAACCTATCTTACAGGATATCAATCTGATTGTGCAACGAGGTGAATTCATCTGGTTGCGCGGGGAAAATGGGGCTGGCAAGACTACTCTACTGAATCTGATTTTAGGGTTACTCAAACCCAGTAGTGGAGAAGTTGAGCTAATGGGGCTTTCACCACAGAGCGCTAACTCAAAAATCCATGTTGGAGTAGTTTTACAAGATGTACAGGTTCCAACAAATGTTAAGGTAAAGGAACTTGTTGAAATATTGAAAAGCTACTACCCTAATCCACTTTCAACTGACGAAATATTGAGCAAAGTTAATTTTAAAGGTAGAGAAAGTGATTGGGCAAATAAGTTAAATGGCGGACATAAGCAGCGACTTTATTTTGCCCTTGCTCTAGCAGGCAATCCCAAATTACTCGTCCTTGATGAACCAACCAGAGATTTAGATGAACATGGATATGAAGAATTTTGGCAGGAAATCAAACTCTGCCGTCAACGAGGAATCACTATTATAATGGTGACAAATAATCAATCCGACTGGGATAGATTAAATACTTTAGCAACTCGCTTTGTCACTATCCATAAAATTGCTGAAAGTCCCCCTGAAGGACAGCTAACTCAGGAACTAATAAATTTAGAAGATAACGCTTTATTAGATCGGTTTGAAAATACTAGACAATCTGAAAATTTACCTGAAACTTCTTCTCAAAACATCCAACGTATTTTTCAACAACAGTTCTGGTTTGAAATGCTTCAACTACTTCGGACTCCAGTCTTTTTAATTGCAACACTCGCAATGGTGGGATTTGTCCCGTTGTTAAAATTGCAAGGATTGAAAGGAGAAGGGGCAACAGAAACAGTCGTTTACCTGTCTGGTATCATACTTTTCACGATTGTCATCGACCGACTGGGTAAACGAATTGCAGTAGAGCGATCGGAAAAATGGCTGAAGCTTTTGAGAGCCACACCTTTACCACCAGCAGTATATATGGCGGTTAAGATTGCCACCTCACTTCTCATTTGTACTGTGAGCCTTTTATTAATCTTCGGATTAGGAAGCTGGCAACTTGAGATGAGAATGGATTTGACTCAAGGGTTAGCTCTGATATCAAGTCTAATTTTGGGAATTATACCTTTTGCGATTCTCGGTCTTGCATTGGGGTACTTGCTAAACCCCAAAAGTGCTGATTCTATTCTTAGCCTATCGCTAATTGTTATTCCTGTTGCTTGCGGTTCAATTCCACTTCCAGTGCCGCAAATCGTCCAAGATTTTATTGCGTTCTCGCCGTTCTACCACTTTCGGCAATTAATTCTATCGGCGGTTAACTTGAACCACGATAACCACCTAATTCTACATTTACTTTGGCTACTTTGGGCTTGTGGTGCTTTTGGTTTATTGGCGGCTTGGTCTTATCAGCGCGATCGCACCGTTCAGTAGCTTCAACAGGATTGCATGTAGACTCTTATTTGCTACGCATCTGTTACTTCGGTTTCAAACTGCACTTGGCGGTACAAATCGGCGATCGCTATTTCTACATCCACCGATTCCAGTCGCAATATTTCATCAAAATCATACTCCGACAGTACCCATTTTCCCTGTTCGTTGCGCCGAAACACTTCCACACCCGGTTGCTCTACTTGTACTAAAACATATTCTTGCAAGGTTGGAGATTGGCGATATTTGCTAAACTTTTTCCCCCTATCAACTGCTTCTGTTGAAGGTGATAGCACTTCGATAATTAAACAGGGAAATTGTACCAATTGTGGATCGGTATCGCGCTCATCGCAAGTCACCACCACATCTGGATAAAAATACTTTTGCCCCGGTTCTACCTGCACCTTCACATCTACAATGTAAACTTCACAGGAGCGATCGACTAGGGCATCATCTAAGAGCTTCGAGAAATTGAAAGAAACCCGATTATGATTACGTGTACCACCGCTCATCGCTACAACTTCGCCATCCCAATACTCGTAGCGTTGTTCTTGGGTGGGTTCCCAAACGAGATATTCTTCTGCACTCATCAAAATGCCATCGGGTAAAGCAATCATTGGTGCGATCGGGGAATAATTTACTTTTCTAGGATAGCGAAAACAGGGTGTTCTCCTCTTTCTTGCCCCTCAAGTCCAAGTTATTGAATGTTAGTTTTTAATTTTTGCTACTTGCGGCTTTTGCAGTAACCAGGCTCTCGACAGCAATGCATCACTGCTAGAATCAAAATGTAATCTGGCCCGATTGTGTAGAGGATGGCATACGGAAATTTGCGTGTCAAACACCGCCGCACATCCTCATCAAGCATAAGTACTCTTTTTTGTTAACGTCCCAGCATTTTATCTCGCAAATTTTTAATGCGATCGCGCAATTTTGCCGCCTCTTCAAATTCCAGTTTCTTCGCAGCTTCTTTCATCTGTGCTTCTAACAGAGTAATCAATTGGGGAATCTGTTCTAGAGGTAGTTCATCTAGATGTTCATCTACAACTTTCAAATCGGTTGCATTCAACCGCCGAGATACATCTAAAAAAGCCAAAATCGCATTACTTGATTTTTTCACAATCTGTTGCGGTGTAATCCCATGCAGTCGATTATGTGCCGTTTGAATCCCACGCCGCCTGTCTGTTTCATCAATGGCTTTAATCATACTACCTGTCAGGTTATCGGCATACAAAATCGCTTGTCCCTGGACGTGACGCGCGGCTCTACCAATAGTTTGAATTAAGGAACGCTCGGTTCGCAAGAAACCTTCTTTATCTGCATCCATAATTGCTACTAAGGAAACTTCAGGTAAATCCAACCCTTCCCGCAGTAAATTCACACCAACCAAAACATCAAATTTTCCCTCGCGCAAGTTCTGTAAAATCTCAATGCGCTCAATAGAAGTAATCTCGGAATGTAAATACCTGACCCTGATACTACGCTCTTGCAAATATTCTGTTAAATCTTCCGCCATGCGTTTGGTTAGTGTGGTAATTAACACTCTTTCATGGCGATCGGCTCTATCTTTAATTTCTCCCAACAAATCATCAATTTGTCCTTCTGTAGGACGCACAGAAATCTCCGGATCGACCACTCCAGTTGGTCGAATCACTTGCTCAACTACATTATTTTCAGAAATTTCTAATTCCCAATTTCCTGGAGTTGCGGAAACAAAAATACACTGATTTACCTTTTGCCAAAATTCCTCGGCTTTCAACGGACGATTATCAGCAGCGCTAGGAAGCCGAAATCCATGTTCAATTAAAACTTTTTTTCTCGCTTGATCGCCGTTATACATACCGCGAATTTGGGGTACGGTAACGTGAGACTCATCGATAACTAATAGCCAATCTTTGGGAAAATAATCAATTAAACATTCTGGTGGATCTCCGGCTTGTCTCCCTGCTAAGTGGCGGGAATAATTCTCAACGCCATTACAATAACCAACTTCGCGCAACATTTCCAAATCATAACGTGTCCGCTGATCTATGCGTTGCGCTTCTAATAATTTCCCAGCTTGTTCTAAGTCTATTTTTTGCTGTTTTAATTCAGTGGCAATGTCTTGACAAGCTGCTTCTAACCTTTCTTCTGGGGTAACAAAGTGACGTGCAGGGTAAACATTTACGGCTTCCAAACTTTTAAGAATTTCACCAGTTACAGGGTCAATATAACGAATGGCATCTATTTCATCACCAAAAAATTCAACGCGAATAATTCGGTCTTCGTATGCTGGGCCAATTTCTAAAACATCACCCCGGACGCGAAATTTTCCCCGGCCCATTTCTACGTCGTTACGGCTATATTGAACATTTGCCAAATCTCGTAAAATTTGACGTTGATTTACTTCCATACCTATCTGGAGGGGGATGGCAGCTTTGAGATATTCTGCTGGCATTCCTAAACCATAGATGCAGCTGATGGAAGCAACGACAATGACATCACGGCGTTCAAAAAGCGATCGCGTCGCTGAATGCCGCAACATATCTATTTCATCATTAATTGCCGCTGTTTTTTCAATATAAGTATCGGTGACGGGAATATAAGCTTCTGGCTGATAGTAATCGTAGTAGCTGACGAAATACTCAACTGCGTTGTTGGGAAAGAACTCTCGCAGTTCGTTACAAAGTTGTGCAGCTAGGGTTTTGTTGTGCGCCAGGACTAAAGTCGGCTTGCCAATTTTCTCAATCACTGCTGCTACTGAAAATGTCTTGCCTGTTCCCGTGGCACCTAGTAAAGTTTGATAACGGTTGCCAGCTTGGATACTAGCACTGAGTTGGGCGATCGCTTGTGGTTGATCGCCTGTCGGACTAAAGGGAGCTTGAAGACAAAATTCTGTCATACAGTTTTGCTGGAAATACCCTGTCTCATGGTGACGATTTCACGCCCTATATATTGTAGCTGCCTAATCAAGCCACTAAGATAGCAATAATACTTTACAAAATTTAACTGTTTTAATTTATTTATGTATAAGTTTTAAAGATACTTATACCAATATGATGTTTTTTAAGGTTAAACTCTCATATATAGGAAAAAATTTATCTTTCCTTAATTATCGTAAAATTCAATTAATAAACCAGAGGTGTTGGCTTATGAGTATTAGCAGCGCTGCCAAGGGAACCAGTTCTCGGCAAAACAATGCAAAATTAAAAGAGGAAACTACAGTGGAAGTTGAGAATCAGCAAGACCAGAGCTTGAATGGAAATCAAGTCGAGTCCGTTAGTGAAGCTTCAGCGCCAGAAACTCGTGGAACACTTACCATTGCTGGAGTTCGTCCCATAGGCGGTAGCGACTTGGAAGTTGCGGAAAAACTTTCTATTGCTGGAGTCCGCCCCGTTAGCATCAGTAAATTGGAAGTTGTTGAAACATACAACTCAATGGGTATTCGTCCAATTGGTGCTAATACATTCCAAGTTGTTGAAAGTATTAACCTCTCTGGAATTCGTCCAGTTAGCTCAAGTTCATTAGTAGTAGCCGAAAGTTATTCAGTATTTGGTAACCGTCCGATAGCATCAAATGAAATTGATGATTCTGCAAACCTCATGGGTTTTCTAGATTAGACCGAAAAAATATCCCCATAACTTTATTAACCCAGTTTTTCTACGGAACTGGGTTTTTTAGTTTCAAAAATCCAAAGATATTTGTATTTGTTCTATGTCTTTTAGCATAGATAACTTAACTTTCTTGACTTGAATTTACCTTTAAACAATAGCTAGGATGCTTACTACAATTACTTTTCTGAATTCTGAATTCTGAATTCTGAGTTCTGATTTTTTTATATGCCTTGTGGTGGAAGGCTTTACCAAAAACTTTAAGTTAGCGTGTAAGGGTAATAACAAAGGATTTCAAAGTTCAGTTTGTAGCTTTGAAATAAACTTTTCATCAAATAGTAAGGAGTATCACATGAGTTTAGAAGAACGCGCTAAAGCGGCTGCGAAAAATATCGAAGGTAAAGCCCAAGAAGCAGCAGGAAAAGTTACTGGAGATCCACAAGCCCAAGCAGAAGGTAAAGCAAAGCAAGCTGAAAGCGAAGTGCGTCACGGGATCGAAGACGTGAAAGAAAATATCAAGAAAAAGGTTGACTAAAGTTGATATTTATTTTGCAGAAACCTAGAGATATAACCAGGGTGCATCAGTAAATTTTTGCAAAATAAATATCAGATGTTCAATAACCAAGCTCAACTAACTTTATATTCCATAAATCAGGGATAAAAAAGGGTATCAGCTTGATTTGCAGAACTCATGTAGAGACGTTATTAAACACGTCTCTACACTTACCACACTATTTTTTATAAAAATTTATTTGTAAAAACTCAAACCTTCTAAATTGAATTGGTTGGATTATATCAGTTATTGAGTTCGTTATTCAAGGTGTTTTCTTAGGAGCGAAAAAATGATGTTACTTCAACAAAGTCGCAAAATATTGGCGACTTTCGTTTTAATTTTAGTGTTGATGATAACTACTGCTTGTGGCGGTGGTACGGTGTCACAAGTTGACCGCACAACAACCCCGCCAGCAATTGGCCGAGATGTTGCTTATGCAGAATTAGAGCGAGGCAATACCCCAGGAGGACAATCTTTTGGTAATTGGGTTGTGCAAACATCTCAAGGATTAATTCAGGATGCTTATGTACGTGATAACAACAAACTAGGTGTTGTGATTTCTTCTAAAGTTAGTCCTAACGAAGTGCGACCATTAGCAAAGTCACTAGTTCAGGGTTTTCGGAAAAACTTTCCCAATCAAGACTTAAAGGTTTTGGTTTATGCGCCTGATAAGAAATTAATTTTGACTACTGAGTATGACGTTCAAACCAATCAAGTCAAGTATAGCTAATTGCTGTATTTCCAAGGAAAAATTGCAGAAATTTTGATGAATTTAAATTTGGGATTATGGCTTGGAAATACCAGCCACCAAAATAATTTGACGAAAAAAGGAGATAAATAAAGTGGCAAGCAGCGAACAGTACAAACGTCAAATAATGAAAGATTTGGCTCAGGGTGATGTTGAATCTTTGGATGATACTACAACCGAATCAACAGCAGAATATCAAAACTTTGATGATTTTGCCCAACGCACAACCCCAGATCAACGTAGGCAGTTGTTTGGTCGATCTTTACATCCGGATCGAATTCCTACTAGCCAAATGGAGCCAGAATTACAAAAGGCGATCGCCCAAATTAAACCCAATGAACGCGATGATGTAGCAAGGGCTTTTTTCAAACACTTGAAGGAAAGAGGACTAGACGATCGGCATTTAGAACAACAGTTGGGTCTTTCTACACATCACCCCAGCCGAATGAATGCTGATGATGTTAGCAAACTCGCGTCCTTCGTCTATCATAATCACCCAGATATTTTCCGCGAAGTATTGGCAGATCAACCAGCCATTATCAAATTTCTCAGTAATCCTGTAGTGGCAGGAATTATCGGAGTTGCAGCTGCTAAGTGGTTAGGTAGTCGTAAATAAATTCTGAATTCTTACCGAGAAGGGGGAAAGGGGAAAGGGTAAGAATTAAAAACAGGGGAAAAGGTTAAAGGGTAAGAATTAAAAACAGGGGAAAAGGTTAAAGGGTAAAGGGTAAAGGGATAAATTTAACCTTTCCCCCTTCCCCCTTTCCCCTTCCCCTTCCCCTTCTTCATTCCCTTCCCGTTCAAAATGGTGGGAAGAACAGTAATTTGTTGTGTTGCGTAACAAAGTATGGTGGGCATAGCCCACCTTTTTTTTGCCTAATTTCCCTTCTGAATTTTGAGCAGAGGGGGAGTGTCTGTGGCTTTGCTCCTGAATTCTGCTCTACGATCCAAAAATTGTAGTAATATGCCACAGGCATTAACTATCTTCAACTAGATGCGATCGTTAGCGCTCTTGAATTCATAATCGATGAGAATATATTATGAGCCTAACTCTTTATTTTCTCCGTCACGGACAGACAGAATGTAGTCGTAATAATTCCTTTTGTGGTTCTATAAACTCAGAACTGACCCTAGAAGGCTTGGAAATGGCAAAAGGTTTTGCTGCTGCATACACTTCTACACCTTGGACAGCAATATTTTGTAGTCCAATGCAGCGAACTGTGGAGACAGCAAAACCTTTATATCAAACCATAGGGATGGAACCAGAACTTAGGGATGGTTTGAAGGAAATTAATTATGGCCAGTGGGAAGGAAAAACGCCAGAAGTAATTAGCCGTGATTATCACGATGATTATATTCGTTGGTCAGCAGATCCGGCTTGGAATGCGCCTACTGGCGGAGAAATGTCAGTTACAATTGCTTATCGTGCCATGCAAGTAATTGAAGAAATTAAACAAAATTATAGTAGTGGCAATGTTTTAGTTGTTTCCCACAAAGCAACTATCAGAATTATTTTGTGTAATTTGCTGGGAATTGATGTCGGACGCTTCCGGTTTCGTTTGGGATGTCCTGTGGGGTCGGTAAGTATTGTAGAATTTACCTCACATGGCCCGTTGTTAAAGGCTTTGGCAGACCGTACTCATTTGGATGAGCGTTTGCGAAATTTGCCGGGAACCTAAGGAAGTTGGGAGTTGGGAGTTAGGAGTTAGGAGTTATTATTCTTGTCTCCCTTGTACTTTTGCTCTGTAATCACTCTCTGGTTCAGTTGCAAGATAAGCTCTTATATTATAGATCCGCAGAATCACAAATGAGCGATGCCTACGACGGGGTAAGCCTACGCTGGACATTAACAGGAAAAAAAGCACTGATTACAGATGCCAGCAAAGGTATTGGATTAGCTGTTGCTAATGAGTTGTTATCTCTGGGTGCAGAAGTCATAATTGTGGCACGGAAATCTCAGGATATTGATCGACAACTAAGTATCTGGTAACAGGCAAAACTACCTGCTTATGGGATTACAGCAGATGTTTCAACTACTGATGGGCGTCAAGTCATCTTTGAGCAGGTTAGAAAAATCTGGGATAAATTAGATTTCTGGTCAGTAATGTTGGAACCAATATTAGTAAACAACTCGTAGAGTATACGCTAGCTGAGTATCAGTTCATCATCGAAACCAACCAGACATCAATTTTTGAGATGTACCGTCTGTTTTACCCGCTGGTGCAAAATGGCGAAAACAGCAGCATTGTTAATATCAGTTCTGTGGCAGGTTTAGTCTCGAATCGTACAGGCGCTCCCTATGGTATGACTAAAGCGGCTATAAATCAACTAACGCGATCGCTATCAGTTGAATGGGCTTCAGATAATATTAGAGTCAATACCGTAGCACCTTGGGCTATTCGCACCCCTCTAACCGAGTCTGTACTCGATAACCAAGATTTCTTGAAATTAGTTCTGTCCCAAACACCTATGGGAAGAGTTGGTCAACCAGAAGAAGTAGCAGGTATAGTGGCATTTCTTTGTATGCCTGTAGCATCTTTCATCACTGGACAATGTATCACCGTTGATCGTGGATTTTTAGCTTTCGGATTTTAATGTGATATCGTAGCCTCAAATTTTGTAAAATTCCGCTTATACTTTTGAGTACCAATTTAATTTGAAGTGAAAATTATGCCTCAAAAAATTCATTGCCGCAACTTTGACACTTATAAGTTTTCTTATAGTTATGATATCCAAATTTAACAATTTGAGTTGAGCTACATCTTGGACATTTAGGTCTTATAAATGCTCTATTTTTAGCCTCTGTCAAAACTTTATTAATAGCATAATTAATTGCATATTTATGATTCATACTGTTAATTAACTCAGTTTGATCGTACTTATTAGAAATACCCCATATATCTACTATTAAATCAAAACTACCATCAGAATTTAGTACCCAACCTATGTCATAATTTCCTTCAAGAACAGCAACAACGTCAGCATGAACCCTTTGACCATTGTAGCCACGAACTTCTGCATCAGTTTTGACAGCAATTCCCAAATCTCGGAGAGTCTTTATGAGTAAATTAGCATCAGTAATTTTAGTACGTAAAGTACTAAAATGACCTCCTTTTTCTTGATAACCAGCTTCCTTGAGTAGCTCAGTTGCTTCTCTCCAATTATTTAATCTGTTTCTCACCATTTTTTTGTAATTTGTTCAATATATCGATATAGATTGAGATTAGAATTATTTAATATTTGCTCTATTTGTTTAATTTCTTTCGGTGACAAATATTTATAATAATTACGTTCGTTATCAAGGAAAAGCATCACATGTAAACATTGCTTTTCAAATGGTGTTAATTCCTTTTCTTTGCCACGAGTCAATTTTTGTTTAGCTGATGATAAATCTTTATATAATGTATTTAAATTCCAATTTTGAGAATTTGCTAAAAATCTAGTTTCAATTTTTTCAAATAAAGAATTTATTTCATCTTCATCAGCTTTTTGGTTAATTCCTAATGTTTTGAGTATAGAAAATGAAAGTAACTTTAATATACTATTATCTATGTTTCCTTTTGCATGTTCTTGCCTAATTTTTCGTTTTAAAGCTTGCTCGTCTCCATAAAGCATCTTTGCCACAACTCGGCTGTTACCAATCAAATATTGATATTCATTCCACTGATTTGTATGCTGAAGCGCATCTGTTAAAATTTCTAGCATTCTAGTAACTTGGATTTTCTGCGAAAGGCTGAAAATATCATTACTTTGAGATAGACTTGACTCCAGTAACTTAGTCAGTTCAATAATTATTTTATCTGGGTCAATATAAGCTTGTGCAATCCATAATTGAGTACGAGTTACTTCTGAACTTTGCTTTAAACCAGATTTTTCATCCAAGTAGAACTGTAAAAAATTGGCTAAACTAAACGGACGGTCTAAACCAAACTTATTTTCTAATTCTAAAAGCAATACTTCTCTTATTGATGGTTCGACTTCATAGACACCATCATCAATCCGACGGCATAAAGACGAGAGCAGAAAATCAACTTCAGCAACCCAAGGTATTTGTTTTTCATCCAGAAAATTGATGTGGATTAAATTCAATAGTTCTGGTGTTAAAATCAATGGCAAGGCAGCATGGCAAGCAAGCATCAAATGCTGGGAACCAAAGCTTCGTTCAAATGCCAATATTTCCCGTACTGCTAAATCGGGAGAAAGCCATTGTTCTCTAACCGCACTGGGAGCTTTAATAATCTTTTCAAGAATTTTGCTCATCGATACCAACTCCCGGAGGAAATGGATGCCCTCGTAAAATGTTTACTGCATCATTTAAACCTTCTCGGTCTAAAGGAAACATCGGTATCATACAGGCAATATCTTCTGC
This sequence comes from Nostoc calcicola FACHB-3891, assembly GCF_014697355.1. GTDB lineage: Bacteria > Cyanobacteriota > Cyanobacteriia > Cyanobacteriales > Nostocaceae > Nostoc > Nostoc calcicola. Next base: position 18,831 of record NZ_JACJRQ010000024.1, read on the forward strand.
TGTTGTTGCTACCCAACGAGATTTCGGCATAGGATTGAGCCAAGCATAGAGGTAAGTGTAGGTACTAAGGGTTTGGAGAAATAATTTGGTTTCTGTTACTCGCTGGAGATCGTAATAACCACGGGCTGCGCCTGCATCACCAATAATCAATACACTGTTGCCTTTAGCCTCCTCATTTAATATTGTTTCTAAAGGTAGAGCATTAGTCAAGTTAGGGCGTTGATAAAGCAGATTTTCTGGGCGATCGTGAAAATAGTAAAGTTTGGTTTTGCCAAGTAAACCGCCTCGTAAGATACTTTCAATTGTCGCTTCAATTAAAGAAGCAAAGGGAGCCATTGAACCTTGTCGATCCACTAGTACCACTAATTCAGCTTGATTGCGACGGCGGGGCTTCAACACGGGTTGTAACAATAAGCCAGAACTACAAAGATTGCTAATTGTAGCTTCCACATCTAACTCTTCAAGGACACCTACTCGTTGAGGACGGCGTAGATGTCGCCAGACTCCTGCCATCTCTCGCCGACTGATAGGCAACCGGGTTGTTAATTGATAATAATGGGTTTTTTTTGTTGGCTCAATTTCTAGTACAAATGGCTTGTTTACAGGCTTTGTAGGTAGTTTTTCCCACCGCTGTTGTGATTCCAAAAGTAGCTCAGATTCTGGCAGATTATTACCTAGTTGCAAAATATCTTTTGCGATTTGGAGTTGAGAAATAACACGCTTTTGGAAACTGTTAAAAAACCCTTTGATAGGTGTAATAGTGGGAGTAAGAATAGTTGAGTCATCAGGTACATTAGTATTTTGCAGTTCTGGTTCTACTAACTCTGCAAAGGCTAAATCGAACAGTCCTTGATCTTCACGCGACTTTGCCCAAAGCAAGCGAAATAATCCTTTGAAACTGTCGGGATCTTCTAGCCCTACTCCGGTTTGCATTGCCTCGATCGCTGTAAGATAATCTGATACTCCCAGCGGTACGCCCTGCTTGCGTAACCGTTCAAAAACTTGAAGCAGTAAGGAATCTAGTTTAGCCATTCTTATTGTCCAGATTTTTTCTCCTGCTATTAAGGGCGTTGCGATCGCTTTGAGTTTTTACCAGCGTCTCTAAATGAGGTAAATATACTACATTGGTACTTGCCAATTTTTCGGCATTTAGTTGGTTAGCCTGCTGCTTTTGCTCTAAGATAGCTACCCAATCCAAAAATTCACTGGTTCCGGGGATTTTTCGCCAACTTTTTAACTCATACCGCAGCTCCCAAAATTTTTTCAGCGCTACTTCAAATATGGGCGTAATCTGGTTACGAAAATGGCTCCGGAGAATTTGTTTCAGCCTTTCTTGATTAGGAAATTCAAGATAGTAGAATAAACAACGCCGGAGAAAAGGTTGTGGCAATTCTTTCTCTCGGTTACTAGTGATGATAATTAGTGGTAAACAGTCTCGCCGTTCCTGACGTGTTTTGCCCTTTAAAGCATCATACTTCATTTCTGGCACTTCTTTGACTTGAAATTGCAATCTATCCAGTTCCAGTAACAAGTCATTGGGAAAATCAATATCGGCTTTATCAATTTCATCAATTAGTACAACTGAGGGAATATCATTTTGGGACTGTTTGATCGCTTTTCCTAATTCTCCAAAAGTGACATACTTATCTCTTGATGCCGCTTGATTTTGATTATTTGCTACTTTTCCTTCTTGAATGTCATACAACCGCCCCAAAGCATCATAATCATATAGTAAATCTTGCGCTCGACTCGAAGAACGGATGTAGCAAGTATGAAGGGGATAACCTAATTCATAAGCAACTGCATAAGCTAAACGAGTCTTACCGCAACCCGGATCGCCTTCAAGCAATAAAGGACGCCGCAGATAAAGGGCGGTGTTAACTGCATCAGTTAAAGATTTAGAGGCAATATAAGGTTCTTCATGCATCCATGCATCCGTAAATTGCTTGTAGCGGCGTTTACCCTCACCTTTGTAAATTCTTGCTAATTTATCCATAACGTTTACTACCTCCTAACTCTTGGAGGATGTCTTTCATTTCTAAATAAGTTGTTGTTAAATCTCCACATTGACTTCGCAGCCGCTTGAGGTATTTTTCAATCTGCGTAGCTTCAATTTCTATCATTCTTAGCTGGCCACGAAACCACGGTTCTAAATCTTCCAATTGAAAATTATTTGGAGTTTTTAAGACAGTAAATCCACTTAATAAATATTTCCCAACATTCGCCCAAATTATGACGAAACAGCGGCTTTTATTAATTAAACACGGTAATAAAGAAGGTGAAATACTTTGCCAAAAAGATTGAGCCGATAAAGCTAATAAATCCATATATTTCTTAGAATCATTGTGATTCCAGATAATTAATAAAACATCTGGATTGCATTCTGTATTAAATAATTCAGGAAAGTCTTGATAATTATATTTATTTAAAAATTTATTTTCTATACTTGAAGTTGAAATACTTTCTGGGCAAAGCCGTATTTCTAATTTTACATTTGGACGCCCAGTTAACAATTTCAATTCCCTCTGTATTCGCTCGATAATATACTCCTCCAAAATTCGATGCTCACCTTTAACAGCAAAAGCGAATGCTCCTTCCTGCCTGACTTCTTGTCTGAATTTACTCATCAGAATTTCTAAGTCGTAGTTAACAATTATACCCCGATCGACTTTGATCGGTTGTTGAACTGGAGGAGGTGTATTCCTACCTTCAGTTAGCAAGTTATTATATCTATTATTTCTTTCTAAATGTTCAATAAAAAGCTTAATTAATTGTTGTTCTTGCGATGAGAAATCAAAATTCACATCACTTAAAATAAGTATATGTTCTAAAAAAATAATTAATGCTGGTTTTTCGTCAATATTAATTTGGATAAATTGACTAAAAATGCTAAATATAAAATCAGGTAATCTCTTATCTAAAATAATTTTATGACAGTATTTGCCTAAGCCACAGTTAACTAATAGGTCTTGTCTAGAATTATTATTTAAAGCTTGAAAGTCAGTATTGTTAATTAAAACTTTCTGTAACTCAGCAGAAAGTTTATGATTGATCGGCGTCATAAATCAGTTTCGGAAGGGGTACAATCCAATGAATAGTAATTATGGGTATACTTTACTGTACAAAAATTTGTTCTAACGCTGTCAATTCTGCCTCTATCCGATCATCTAAAACTGGTAGAAGACGCTGCATAATTGAAAAGAGCGATCGCTTTTGTGTGCTTGCACCTTGTAAACCAATCTCACTCAAATAATCTTGAATTTTCAGTACCATGTTTTCACGGTCAACTTTTATCAAATCAGGGCTAGAATAAATTGCTATTTTAATTGCAGGCAAAAGAAGATTTTTTGCTTTGTCATAATTACCATCAAATACAGCGTCCTGAGCTTTATTCACCAATTCCTTAATTTGAGTTAGCGACTCCCAATCTTGAGATGTACGTTTTTCTATACGGAATAGCATATAGCTGTAGCCTTCCAGTGGTTTGGCATCCCTAATGAAATCTTTGGATCTTCCAAATGCAGGTTCTTTTAGCTTATAAGGAACGACTTTTAGACTATCGTTTACGATACACAGTGTATCTGGATTAATTTGGTTTTCCTCAGCTAAAATTGCGACTAAATAACCCGCTCTCAAATCATTGTTACCTCCTCCACCAGCTGCGGAAAATGTTTGCTGATAACCTAACTCTAAATGACCTTCTCCAGCACCAATTAAGTCTTCAATTCCTCGATATATAGGTTCTACTATCTTCAGTAAAGATGAGATATTCGGTACTGGCAATAACTCCGAAAACCTTCCCATTGTTTTAATAAATTTACCAATAGGATCGCTATTGACCATACTGAACAAACCTGCTTGCAACTCTACTAAACCGTTGTTAAAAGGAAATAGAGGTGTAAGCGGATAGTTATATTGAATCACTTTATTTAAATTCTCTTTTGTCAGTTCCTTTAGATGTCCTGGTTCGGCAAGATAGGGAACTGTTAAAGATTTACCATCATGATTAAAGCGAATAGCAGCATGAACTACTGGATATCTTTCCCTCAACCAATCCACGTCTTTAGCTAAATGCATCTCTACTAACCATAGGCGACAATAAGCTTCTCCCGCTTTGATTGGTGTAGCATCATAATCTACATCAACGCAATATTCTTCTAGAAACTGGGCTTGATACCTTGGGGAGTTTCGTCTGAACAGTTCTGAAAATGGTAAGTTCATAAATCACTTTCTAAATAATATTAAAACAGTTGAGTTTGAATATTTTGCCAGAAGGCACGAACAGGAAAACCAGAGGTTGTTCCTGGATCTTGCGATCGCCCCAAAGCTATACCTAAATTTCCTCGATGTACAGCCACTAATTGCCAATCACAATTGAAGATTGGCGCACCAGATGAACCATCCTCAGTGCTGATATTATGGTCGATGTAATCTGCTCCCACTTGCACAATCTCACCTAGCTCTGAAATGACTGCGTGTTGTCCTTGCGGATGGTGAATCAAACGAATTTTCTGACCACTATCTAATAGAGCATCGCTAGCTGTAACATTTTGTTGTTGTGGCACATTTTTGACTCTAGCCACAGCATAATCAAGTTGAGTGGAGCGTATCACTGTTGCTAAATCGAGTTCAAAGACATCTGAATGTAAATTGTGGCTTCCTTCGACGTAATTAAACCGTGCCCAAGCTGTTTTTGCCTGACTTTTGCTAAAAATATGATTACAAGTGAGTAGCCAACTTTTGCGGATTAACACACCTGTTCCAATATGACTACCTTTAGGTGAGTCCATAATAATACTGGCAACGCTATTACGAGCAACCAAAGCTTTGAAGTTTTCTTGACCCTGTTGAGCTAGTCTGCTGAATAAAGGTACATCATTGATTAGTTCATTGTAGTTAGGCGCAATTTCACACAGGTGTGTGAGCAGTTTTATCATAGGGTGATAGTCCAATTTGTTATTGGAGACACGGTAAGTTCTAAATTTTGAGACTAACTGTTGAGCAAATTTTCTAGGCTCATCACTCAGATTTAGACTGCTCAGAAAAGCTTTATCAATATTAGCGTTTTGGAGAACAGTCAGGCGATCGCTAGCGTTGCTAAACATAATTGCAAATGTAATCAGCGACTCAATTAACGGTCTAACATCTTGCTGCATCAAAAATAATTCTGGCTGCATAATTTCATTTGCTAGCCTCAAGGTAGGTTATTGGCAATCTGCTTTGTATATTGTGGAAAATATACTGTAATGATTATGAATCTTACTAGTACACTGGTGGAGATTAGAATATCATGAAAAATGCTTCAAAAGGCTATATAATAGAGCATTTTTAATTTTTCATTCTGTGCAGTAGTGCTAGGTCAGCAAAGAGTTTCAAGCGATCGCCATCTCTTGCCCAAGATTAATCAGCACTCAATCTCAAATCTAAAGCGAGATCTATCCACGAGGTAGAAGAAACTACTTCCACAATTCAGTATTGTAGAGTTTGTGTCTGAAAATCAGGAAAAACGCCCGTGGTTCCCATTAGAGATAATAATCCTACAAAAATTACCCCTTATGTGACTTATGGACTAGTTGCTGCCAACGTCCTCGCTTTTCTTTATGAAGCAAGTCTTCCCCCGCAAGCATTAAATGGGTTTTTCCACCTTGCAGCTGTAGTTCCCCGTGAACTTACCTTAAGCTTTGCTGGTATCTCTGTACATCAACCCGTGCCAGAGTGGGCAACTTTGATTACCTCACAATTTTTGCATGGCGGTTTGTTGCACCTAGCCGGCAATATGTTGTTTCTCTGGATTTTTGGTAATAACGTTGAAGATAAATTAGGTCATGCCAAATATTTGCTGTTTTATTTAGCTTGCGGCGTTTTGGCATCATTAACCCAGTGGTACTTCGGTCAAGATTCTAGCATTCCTTCGTTGGGTGCGAGTGGTGCGATCGCAGGTGTCATGGGAGCGTACATCCTTCGCTTTCCCAAAGCTGAAGTTATTGGCGTTGTACCTTTAGGATTTTTCTTCCCTACTTTCCGCGTACCAGCATACTTCTTTCTGGGATTTTGGTTTCTCGAACAAGCCTTCTACGGACTTGTCAGCCTTGAAACACCCACGAACATCGGTATGGAAAGCGGCGGTATTGCCTATTGGGCCCATGCAGGCGGGTTTATCTTTGGGGCGATTCTTGGCCCACTGTTGGGTTTATTTAGCGATAAATCCCCTGAAGAATCTTGGTTATAGAGGTTATCAAATTTCTCGCTTTGATGAGGTACGAGTTAGGGGCGCATGGCTATGCGCCCCTAAAAATTTATGTACCTCATGTGATTGGGAACCGCCGTATACCATCAAAGTCTAAAATGTAGGCGCACAGACCTATTCTAATTCTGAATTCTGACTCCTGAATTCTGACTCCTGAATTCTGACTCCTGAATTCTGACTCCTGAATTCTAACTCCTGAATTCTGAATGCTGTCTTTTTGCCAAATTACTCTGAGTTCAAATACCTAAACTCAACAACTGCGGGTAATACAAGCTATATTGCAGTTAGTTAATAATTTAGGAAAAACACCTGTGTTTCCTCTCTACGATGAAAATCCCACGCGAATTACCCCGTATTTCACCTACGGGTTAATTGGCATGAATATTTTAGTTTTTCTTCATGAGGTGACCCTGCCAAATGCACAATTGAATCAATTTTTAAGTGAGTATGCAGTAATCCCTCAAGAGTTAACCACCAATTTGTCTGCGGAATGGATAACCTTATTTACGTCGCAATTCTTACACGGCGGATGGTGGCACTTAATCTCAAATATGGTGTTTCTCTGGGTTTTTGGCAACAATATTGAAGATCGTTTAGGTCATTTTAAATATTTAATTTTTTATTTGACATGTGGTGCTTTAGCTGCATTGTGCCAATGGTTTATTAGCATCAATTCTGAGATTCCTTCTTTGGGAGCAAGTGGCGCAATTTCTGGTGTTTTGGGTGCCTATATTATTCGCTTTCCCCAGGCTAAAGTGATGACTTTAGTCTTTTTGGGGATTTTCATCACCACGATCCGAGTTCCAGCACTGGTAATAATCGGACTTTTCTTTGTGCAAAATATAATCTCTGGTCTTGCAAGCCTGCAAACAGCAGCTCACATGAGTGTGGAAACTGGTGGAGTTGCCTACTGGGCACATATCGGTGGTTTTGTTTTTGGAATGATTCTTGGTCCCCTATTTGGGTTGTTTAGACGTGACTAATGGGGATTGGGCATTGGGAGTGCTGAGTGCTGAGTGAGGAGTGAGGAGTTAAGAGTTAGTATTGTTTCTCTGCCCCATGTCCCATACCCCATTCTCTATGCCCCATGCCCCATTTTTTCTACGTTTTACTCGCACCAGCTGAAACTTCTTCTGATTCTTCTTCTTCAACATTTTCTGCTTCTACTTCGGGTGAAAAGGTTGGTGCAGGTAAAGAAACGACGATATCAGCACCATTAATAATTGCTCCTAATAACCCCAGTTCCGATTCAACTAATTGATCGATCGCTTCACCGAGCATATTCTCTTCTGTATAGTGTGGTCGTGCCACTATTACCATGCCATCGCTGTAGGGCTGGATTAACAATGGGTCATTGGATAAGCTCAAGGGACTAGTATCTAAAATCACTAAATCAAAACGCTCGCGGACATCATCCATCAGCCGCCGCATTTCGCTAGATTCGAGAATAGCAGCGGATTGCCGCACTGGGCCGGGACTGGGAAGAATGTATAAATTTTCGACATCAGGAACTAAACGAATACACTCACTTAAGTCAGCGTAATAACGCAGGGGTTCAATGGTGGCTTCAGGATCGGGAATTACTTTCAGAGACGCACAACGAGAAGGCGATCGCAAATCTGTTTCGATAATCAAGGTTCTTTTCCCTGCGCGGGCACAAGCAATACCCAAGTTATATGCACTAGCCGTTTTACCCTCTAGGCTACTGGTACTAGTAATCAACACCACCTTTAAGTTTTTACCACCAATTCGCCGCAGATTACTACGGAACTTTTCATAAAATTCTAAATAGGGAGAATCTGGAGAAAGTACCACTGGCACTGCCTCTTTATCCAAATCATCAACTAGCATTAAAGGCAACTCTCCCAACAGTGCCACTTCCCGTTGCTTGAGGCTTTCGCGGATATCTTCTCTGGTTTTGAAAGTTCCTTCCAGCGATCCCAATAAAAATATCACCCCACCACCGACTAATACGCCCAAGAAAGCACCCACGGCTAGGGTAACAGGTACACTCTTAGGAGGTTTGATATCAGGAATAACTGTTGGGCGTCTAGCAATGCTGAGACTGCTGGTTGTTTCTGCTTCTGCGGTTTTCGCATCCGTTAGCTTGGCCTGCATTTGGTCATAGATGGCTTTTTTAAGTCCAACTTCCTGTTCTAAACGCGATCGCTCTAATTGCTTATTCGGTATCAAAGAATACTCTTGTCGTAGTCGCGCTTCTTGTTGGATTTCTTGAGTTAATTGTTGTTGGAGTGTCTCCCGCTGGGTTTGCAAAGACACCATTTGGTTTGCCAGCTGTTGGCGTGCTGGATCTAAACTGCTTTGGGTGCGAATATTGGCAACATTACCCTGAAGGGGAGCCGCTATACCATTACCGCCTAACACTTCAGCGGCACGTTGTTGGAGTAATTCTTCAGCAGCTTGTTTCTGACGCAGCAACTGAATCATCGTTGGGTGTTCAAGTCGTAAATCTTTCCTTAGCAAAGCGATTTGCGACTCAACTTGATAAATTTGCGCTCGCAAGTTGGCAATAATCGGATCGGCACTTAAAGCAGAGGAAACATAAGCCTGTCCGACTGTTAAGCCTAACTTATTTTGTAAACTGCGAATTTGACCATCAACCCCAGAAATAGTTAATTGAATTTGGCGTTGGAGATTTTGGCTGGCAGTAACGGCGGTGAGCAAACTGCCATTTTCAGCTGCTAATATTGCTGTGCGCTCAATGCGATCGTACTGTTCCAGCCTCTTTTCTGCAATTTGCAATTCGCGTTTGGTTTGTGGTACGCGATCGTTAATTTTTTGAATAATTGCTTGTAATCGCCCAGTATTGATGTCATTGCTCAACTTAACCATTGATTGCATCAATTCCGCCAACACTTCTATAGCTCGTTTGGGGTCACTATCTACATATTTCAGTTCAAAGGTAGTAGTTTCAAAGTCTCCAGTCCTAGCATTTTTTTTAGGTAGAGAAAGAACAATACTTGCACCGAGTTGTTTCGGTTTGATATTTACTTTCTCTGCTGCTGCTGCAATTATCTGATTTGATAGTAAAACTTCCTCATTTAATTCCTTTCCTTGCTGTTGGATTTCACTACCAGTTGCAGAGAAAGAAACTGGTGGACCAGCGTAGGTAAGTGCAGCAGATGCTATGTAACTAGGAGGTGGATCTGGTTGCATAGCCACCACCGTTGACCCCGCTATAACTAAACCAAAACTAGCTAGTCCAATCCATTTGTATTTTTCAAAAGCAATAAGGTAGCGCTTAACAATTGGTGGGGTCATGGTAGGGGCATTAATTAGTCATTTGTCATTTGTCATTTGTCATTGGGCATTGGGCATTGGGCATTCGGTATGGGGAGTGATGGCTGTTGACTGATGACTAAGAAGTGATTCTCCTTGTCTCCCCCATCTCCCTCATCTCCCTCATCTCCCTCATCTCCCTCATCTCCCCACTTCCCACTCCCCACTCCCTAATTTGAACCACCACCGAAGTTGTCAAAAAATCGGAGAAAGGATTGGACATTGAAGAAGGGTTGGGTAATGGTACTCAGTAAATTAGTGATTCTACCGACGAGGTTTCGACCAACAACAATAACATCATTATCTTGAAGTGGCACGTTTTGGGATGCATCGCCTCCCAGAGCTTTTTTAGCATCTAGTTTTTGGGTAATAGCTTTGCCTCGTTCAGGATCGAAGCGAACTAAGGCGATACTCCGGAGGTTAGCAGTGTCGAGATTTACTCCTCCCAAAGCATCGATAAATGTGCTGCCATTAGGTAGCGCTTGAGTGGAAATACCTCCAGCAGCGTAGTTTAAAACTCGGACTCTAATCTGTGGTGTGGCTAAGGATGAACGTGCTACCAAATTGCGGTCATAACCGTCATCATTGCCGACTTCACGACGAGGCACAACGATCGCATCTCCGTCTTGTAAGCGCAAATTAGGGATTGAACCACCATTTTGCAGTGTTGCATACAAGTCAATAGTTTGCGAAACCACTGAACCATCCATTAACTTGCGGCGTATTTGCACTTGTCGCAGGTCTGCATTCAAAGTTGAACCACCAGATATTAATAAAGCATCAGCAACGCGGGGTGTTGGTGAATTAATCGGATAAATTCCTGGTCGAAATATTTCCCCGCTAATGGTAACTTGAACTGGTCGCGCTCCCACCAAGGATACTACCACAATCGGATCTGGTAAAATTCGACTTAAACCCAAGCGAATTTTTTCTTGAGCTTCTTCCAAAGTCAAACCTTGTAATGACACCGTTCCCACTTGGGGGACTACAATGTTGCCTTCTGGACTAATTAAAGCTTGAAAACTCAAGTCTTGACGCTGGGTTGCTAGGGCTAAAACTATTACTGGATCCACAACATAACGATTTAAACCCAAACGAATTTTTGCTTGAGCTTCCTCCAAAGTTAAACCTTGCAAGGAAACTGTTCCCAGTAAGGGCACCACAATGTTACCTTCTGGATTAATTACAGCTTGAAAGCTTAACTCTGGAAAGCGCTGAACCGAAACGCTAATTCCATCTCCGATTCCTAAGCGATAGGGACCAGGAGGACGCTGAAGCACAACGCCAACAGCATCTCCTGGTCCCAAAAAATAGCGGCTGAGTTGAGGCGAAATTTCGTCATTTGCGCTTGGAGGTACAACATCCTCAGTACCTGGCACAGGGGAAGGCGGTTGCCCTTGAGATGGGAAAGGCTGAGCCACAACCATCTGGGTAGGTGCTGTTAAGAAAACGCCTACTTGAAGACTGACAAAACACAGGGCGCTGAATGCACGCATATAAGAACTGGGAGTTATCAACATCGGTGCAGGAAAACTCATGTAATAATTGGTCGCGCCGACTCGTCATTCTACTCTAAAAATGTCCTCGATGTCTCTTTTATCTGCAAGTATTTACCAGGAAAAAGCTGAAAAATTGTGTCAACTTTAATTTCTAACTTCATATTTTGAACATCTTTTAACTGAGTTTATGTCATAGAGCGATCGCACAAATACTTCTCATAAGTCTCTGCACAAATGTAGCTGTCACATACTTTACATATGACGTGCCATCAATACAGCTTGTACCGTTTCTCCAATAGATTGGGCTAGAGGCCAAGATGTTTCTACTTGTCCCAAAGGTTCCATAGGAATCATAATACTCACGCCCACCCAAGGAATACGCTGTTTATGCCACTGTGCATATTGGTCTGCTACGAACCAGTTTAATGGTGATGAATTTCCAGCGTTTGGCATAGCATACCATTGCAAGACAGCGAAGGTCTGCTGTTGTGTGGAGGCACGAAAGAACCTAGCTTCTACTTTCGTGTCTACATTAGAAGCCAACTTAGCAGACGGCTTGACAGTAAATTCAGCACCACGGTATTGAGCTACATCCCATTTTCCCCAGCGTGACTTTCCCCAGCCGTTAACCTCTGTCCACTCTACCTCCGGTTGATCCATAGGCCCGTTTTGCGGCAGCAAAAGTATAATTGCCTGAGATTCGGAGCCTTCTTTTTTAATTACCTGCAAAGACCATTTATGTTCGCCAATTTGCTGTTCTGCTTGTTCAATAGTTTGCCAACCAGGAATAATTAACCCGGTCTTGCGGATTTCTCTTAATTCCTTGAGATTAGCCACAGGTGGCGGCTGTTTCCATTGCCAGTGTCCTGTCAGGTATCCAGGAACCCCTCCCATGGCCAACAGTACTAGTAATAAAACAAGTGCTGCCACCTGACTCAATCGGTTTTCTTTGAAAAACTTAGAGAAGGAAATCATCAGTAAAATTTGCAATACTTACGCAAAATTTTACTTTAAAAAATCACACTATGAGTTCAGTAATATTTAGGACTTATGGGGGGAGTGGGGAGATGGGGAGATGGGGGGAGGCCGGTACACGGAGACGCAAAGAAAGATAGGGGACAAAGAATAACTAATGACAAATGACAAATGACAAATAACAAATACCCTATGCCTCATCCCCAATTTCTGGAGATGCTGAGAAATAGTTATTAATCCAATTTAGTAAGGGTACTAATGACACGAGCATACAAGCAGAGTATACGTCGCCACCCCAACCTTCATGGAGCCATTTAAAAGCCCCTTCTTGACCTGTGCCGTGAAAGAAGGTCAGTAGAGTGTTACGAATAATATTGGCAGTAATACTAACGATGACAGCAATAGATAAAAACGATACAGTTGTCCGGCGTGAAGATAAGGCGCCTGTCCAATAAAGCAACATCAAACCTACGTAGAGGGTAGTGAACAACATTTTTAGCCCTGCACAGTAGGGGGCAACTTCTACAATCCGTCCTCCCACGTAGAGATTTATTTCATCCACAGTTACTTCCATACCAAACTGATTCAGTATAAAGCCTGCGGTGCCAGCGATGAAGCTTTGCAGAGGCAAGGTATAGGGAGCAATCAGGTAGGGTACTGAAGTTGGGGTTGCTAAAAATATCAGTAGCAGGGGAAATGCTTGCGATCGCAAACCTGATATTCCCTTAAACCACAAGCACAACCCCGCTAATATAACAGGCAACGAAAGGTTAACCCACTCTCTAACACCGCTAAGATAAAATACTCCCGCTAATAACAACAAAACACCGCCCAAAGGATGGATAGTATCTGGCAAACGTACCCACTGTTTCCGGTTCAGCCACCCCAAATAACCAGCAAATGGTAAACCAATAATCCCGTGACTGAAATATTCGTGTTCTGTACTAATATTTTTGTGCAGCCAACCATCCAGCCAATGTAGCAATATAGGAGCATAAAGCAGCAGCAAAACGCCTAAAATGGCTAAATTTAACAAGCCTGACACATTTCTGTTTCTAATCTGTTGCTGGAGTGCCATGATTTTAATTAATTGTTAGTCATTGGGCATTAGTCATTGGACATAAGGCATTAGTTTTAGACTAATGACTAATGACTAATGACTGCTGAGAATTTGTTGAGACTGCATTGCCGATCGCTGCTACAACTTCTTTGATTTGGCTACTGCTCAAACCAGGATACATAGGTAATGATAATATTTGTTTTGATAATTTTTCTGCTTGGGGAAAATCTCCAGGCTGATAGCCTAAGTAGGTAAATGCTGGCTGGAGATGACAAGGAATTGGGTAATGAATACCACTTTGAATTCCCGCTGCTGTTAGCTGTTCTTGGAGTTGCTGACGTTCTATGGGGCAAGAATCATCAACTCTAATCACATAAAGATGATAGACGTGTCCTGCGCCACTTTGGTTTTCGATGGGGATAATGCCAGCAGTTGCTAAAGGTGCTAATTGTGAATCATATTCTTTGGCAATAGTCAAGCGATCGCGATTCCAGTCTGGCAAATATGGTAGTTTCTGGTGCAAGATAGCTGCTTGCAAGGTATCCAAACGGCTATTTGTACCTGGTTCAGTGTGAAAATATTTTTGGGATGCGCCATAATTTCGCAAGCGTGCCATCTTTTGGGCGACATCGGAATTTCGTGTCAGCAACATTCCCCCGTCTCCAAATGCTCCCAAATTCTTGCTCGGATAGAAACTAAAAGCTGCTGCTATTCCTACTGAACCAGCGTGATATCCGTCTCTTTGGGCGAGGTGTGCTTGTGCTGCATCTTCAAAAATTAGTAGTTTGTAGGTATCAGCAAAGTTGAATAGATCGTTTGGTGATACCATTTGCCCATAGAGATGCACAGGAATAATTGCTTTAGTTTGAGGCGTAATTGCCTTTGCTGCTGCCTCTAAGTCAATTAAAGCTGTTTGGCGATCGCAATCTACTAGAATTGGCTTAGCACCAGCGCGTAAGACTCCAATCAACGTTGCTACAAAAGTATTTGCTGGTAAAATCACTTCATCCCCAGCACCAATATTACACGCTTGCAATCCCAAGGCGATCGCATCTGTACCTGATGCCACACCAACTCCATATTCTGCCCCAGACACTGCCGCAAATACCGCTTCAAAATCTGAGAGTGCTTGCCCTAAAACAAAATCCCCTTGTTCCAAAACAGATTGGATGGCATCTTGCAATTGCGTTTGAATTGGTTCGTGTTGTAATTTCAAGTCTACAAAAGGAACTCTAATGGCCATTTTATTCATTATCACTTGTCCTGAAATTTGCTATTTGTTTGTATTGCTTTGTAGTTTATTACAAAAGAAAATTTTAATTTTATGATGTAATGTACTGCTGCTGTTAGTCACACCAATAAATTTCTTTTGATGAAAAAAATCAAAATCATGCAAAATTTTCACCTTTAAAGAGTAAGAGGTTTAATGTATTTGTAGGAACTATCTTGTATTGTTTGGTGTAAATAACCCTCTCCAAACCAGAAAACATGAAGTTTTTGAAATTTGTAGAAAGTCTGTAGCTTCCTCAAAGCAGGGTGGGTTAACTGATAAATATTCAGATGCCAAGCCAAAAGACTCGATATCAGTAGCTCGTTTGTGGAACCCAAAATACCTTGCTGGCTCTCCAACACAGTGCTTCAACTTTCTCAGATAAATTTTGAATTTTCAATTCGGCGCAGGGATACTAGCTGTTATCAGTAAAATTTGCAAACAAAAATTACATTATTTTAGCTATTTTTAAGTAAAATTACGCTAAATATATTAACAGAAATTTTCCCTTCTGTACATCAAGAATCACAGACCCTTTATTGTATCCTTAAGGCTAGGTTACCCTGGCTGAATCAAAATCTAACGCAGTCTGATTGCAAAATTTGAAGTAATAGAGACTACACCAGCGATCGATAAAGAACATTCACTACCAGTAAATAGTAACTGGCACAGACTCCGTAGCCGACTTAATGGAAGAGGTAAAAAATTTTTGCCTCAAACTTGTTTGTCAGAGGCAAAATTAGGGAATGCTTAAAAATAGCAATTGATAACCCAGAAATAAGGGATATATCAATTTACACTATCGAGAAATTATTAAGGTAGCAGTGGCAATGGTAGAGCCTGAAAACAAATTATTTGCCTTAAAGGATGGTTGGACTTCTCAGGAAACAAGAGAACAACAACGTCTTAAAGCTTTGTCAGATCTCGGTTTACGGCAACCAGAAACAATTCCGGTTTTTGAAGAAGCCACTCAAACTGCTGCCCACTTTTTGGAAGCACCAATTTCCATTTTGGGATTTGTGGATCAAGAACGCCACTGGTTTAAGTCAGCAGTGGGCTTATCTAGACTGGGACTAATGAATCATTTGGCACAAAGTCGCCAACTTTCACGCAGAGAATCTTTTTGCACCCAGGTAGTGGAGAACTTTCAAATATTTGTAATTAATGATACTCATAAACTTACAGATGCAGTATTGGCTAGCAGTAAGTTAGTGCAGGATTATGGTATACGTGCTTATTTGGGAGCGCCGCTGATTGATGCTTCAGGACATTGTTTAGGTGCATTAGCGGTGATGGATTTAGTACCGCGCAATTTTACAAACCGAGATATTGAGTTTTTACAAATCATAGCTCGTTGGAGTATGAGTGAATTTGAGCGTAACCGACTCCTGCAAGGGAAACTCGAATCAAGCACTCCCCCAGCTCCTATATTTTTACTCAACGACGAACGTAGCACTGAGATTAAGATCGCGGCACCCAGTTTAGAAAGTGACTCTGTTTCTACTAAGCAACTGAAACTGCAACTTCTCGAACAGCTAACTCAGGAGTTACGCACACCCTTAACATCCGTACTTGGCATGGCAAGTGTTTTAGGACGTGAAATTTATGGGCCTTTGACGGGTAAACAGAGAGAATATTTGGAAATTATCCAACACAGTGGTCGGTACTTACTTTCCCTAGTCAACGAAATTACCGAACTAGGAGCGATCGATGACAACTCAAATGTGCTAAATCTAGCTCCTGTAGATATTGAAATGCTCTGTCAACAAGCTATTAATACTTTAGAAGAAGCAGCTAATCGCCGAGACCAAGATATTCGGTTGTCTATTGAACCGGGACGCAATCGCATTTGGCCTTTAGATAAAGACAAAGTGCGGCAAATCCTCTATCACCTGGTTTTTAGTGTGATTCAACTTTCGGCTACAGGTAGTGTTGTTCGCATTCACGTCTCTTATAAGGAAGATACCCTCAATGTTACTATTTGGGTTTCCCATCCTTGGCTGGGAGATGGGATCACTGAGGTTGATCCCTACTTCCGCCTGAATTCTTTATCATTACTGGAGCTGACAGGTGAAGTAGCAAGTTACAATTCTCGCAAAGAAAGCCAGGAGCAACCAGATATTTCACCGATAGCAGTGGACAAGTTAAAAAACTTGAGTGATTCTAACTCAAATTTATTTGCTCCTAATTCAGATATAAATTTAGCTAAAGGAAATGGAGGTCTTTCTCGTGAAAGCTTGGGTCTGTTGCTAAGTTGTCAATTGGCAGAGTTACATGGCGGACAAATTTTGGTTCAAGGTTCACCAGAATCAGGATATCGCTATGTACTTTCTTTGCCATTGCAACTAGTGACTTCCTCACAAGCAATTAACGATGTTTGATTCCAAGCAATGAGCATTCAGAACTAGAGATTGGGAAATAAATATTGCCAATCAATTCATTTTCGATGAAATATATCAAGGGTTAATCAACAGCTAGGTTTTTTTAGTATTAGTTGAAATGTTTTGGAATTAAAGGTGAAACTGATGGCTGTGAATAAGAACGCCATCACTAATTTGTAATCTACGTTATTACCTTTTTATCGCTATACGCATTATGATCGATTCCAAGTTCTGCGTAGGCAGACTAATCGATCGCAATGTTTTTTATGAATTTAGTCTGGCAACGATTTACCTTATCATCTTTTCCGGTCAAAGAATATTTTGCTACCAGTTACGTACACCGTTCTCTGGTCGGATTATTGGGTTCTTGGCGGCAAACCAGCGTCTTGATACAGTGGGGAGATGCGATCGCAGCTGCTTTACTGTGTTCAGTATATGCCCTTGCACCTTTTAGTTCGAGTACGTTGATTGGTTTGTTGCTGGTAGCTTGTGCAGTATTCTGGCTGCTGTTGACTTTATCTGATGAAGCAACAACAAATGTCTCGTCAGTCACTCCCATTCACCTGTTGGTATTGCTCTACTGGACAATTGCCGTAGTAGCAACAGCGCTATCACCAGTCAAAAAGGCGGCCCTTAATGATTTGGCAACCTTAAGCCTGTATTTGCTACTATTTGCCCTTTGTGCCAGAGTATTGAGGTCGCCTCGCCTCCGGTCTTTGATTATTGTCCTTTACCTGCACGTCTCGTTAATTGTCAGTGTATATGGTTTGCGCCAATGGTTTTTTGGAGCCACAGCACTAGCAACTTGGGTCGATCCAGAATCTCCTTTGTCTAAGACTACAAGGGTCTACAGTTATTTAGGCAATCCCAACTTGTTGGCTGGATACCTACTACCAGCAGTAATTTTTAGCTTAGTGGCAATTTTCGCATGGCAAAGCTGGCTCAAAAAAGCTTTAGCATTAACGATGTTCATTGTCAATACTGCTTGCTTAATTCTGACTTTTAGTCGTGGGGGTTGGATTGGACTCGTAGTGGCAATTTTAGCTGCTATGGCATTGCTAGTTTATTGGAAGAGTGTGGAAATGCCTCGTTTTTGGCGTACTTGGTCGCTACCCATTGTCTTAGGAAGCTTGATAGGGGCGTTGCTGCTAGCAGTGATATTTGTAGAGCCAGTGCGTCTGCGGGTATTTAGTATTTTTGCTGACCGCCAAGATAGCAGTAATAATTTTCGCCGAAATGTATGGGATGCTGTCTTCGAGATGATTGGCGATCGCCCCATTATCGGTATTGGTCCCGGTCACAACTCTTTTAATAAAGTTTACCCCCTCTACCAACGCCCTCGTTACACTGCTTTGAGTGCTTATTCGATTTTGTTGGAGGTGGCTGTAGAAACTGGCTTTGTTGGTTTAGCTTGTTTTCTCTGGCTAATAATTGTGACATTGAATACAGCCTTTTTGCAAATGCGACGATTGCGACAACTCACAAATGTAGAGGGATTTTGGTTAATTGGGGCAATGGCTATTCTATTGGGTATGCTAGCCCACGGCACCGTAGATACTGTCTGGTATCGTCCTGAAGTCAATACCCTCTGGTGGCTAATAGTTGCCTTAATTGCTAGCTATTGGACACCTTTAGCTCAAAAGCAGACAAATTCACCGAACTCAGAATTGTCTGCAAACTAACACGAATAAATTGTCAGTTGTTATCAGGAAAACAACTGACAATTTTTGAATCCCAATCCAAAATCGAAAATCCAAAATCTAAAATGGCATTAGTCCCTGTAGCTAGTAGCCCCAGGAGCATTGGGGTCGCGGTAACGGGCTGGTTCGTCGTCACGCTTTCTTCCAGCCAAACCAGCTAGACCGAATAAACCAATTAATCCCAACCAACCCCAATCAAAATCGTTGCGATCGTAAGTGGTCGTTCTGGGAGCAGTATTAACTCCAGGGTCAGTAGTTGTTTGAGCTTGTGCAGATAGAGTTAAAGGCAAAATTCCCATGCTCAAGGTGAGAACGCCAGCACCAACAGCCGTAATGAAATTACTTTTCATAATTTTGAAAATCTCTCGTGCCATCCAAAGTTACTCACCAATGTATCGAGTCCGAACATTAGGAGAATCAATCTGCGGCTATAAAGTAAGGATTTTCACAACTCACGCTGTAGATATACAACATACCGGTCACAGTAATGGATTTATCACTCTGATGTGGTAGTTTGGCAAAACTGACTCTTAATAGTTTTTCATCGCCCGTTGCATGTCACGTTGGTCTTGGCGGCGTTTCAGGTCTTCTCGCTTATCATGCAACTTTTTACCCTTGCCAAGAGCTATACTTACTTTTACCCAACCTCGTTTGAGATACATTTTCAAAGGGACTAATGTTAAACCCTGCTGTTCTACTTTGCCAATTAGCTTGCGGAGTTCTTGGCGATTGAGCAACAATTTGCGTGTACGGCGTGGTTCATGATTAAAATATTGTCCACTAGCCGTATAAGGTGAAATATGGACATTAATTAGCCATGCTTCACCATCCCGAAGCAAAGCATAGCCATCTTGGAGATTGACTTTACCGGCACGAATCGACTTCACCTCGGTTCCTGTCAACTGAATTCCAGCTTCGTAAGTTTCCAGAATTTCATATAAATAACGGGCTTGGCGGTTGTCACTAATAACTTTGTAACCTTCGTTTTTGTCACTCATTGATAATTTATGTGCTTTAAATGTACCTAAAAAATTATTGGGATTGATTTATAAATTATAAGGTGTATTTTATAACCTCTATAAATGCTCAGATGTATATTACTAATTTAGCTTTTCTAAGTTGGTAATTAAAAATTTGATGGTAACTTTAAGTTACCTAGATTTTAGTCATTAGTCATCGGATATGGGTCATGGGGCATTAGCCTAACAGGACTGGGGATTAGGACAAATGACAACGGGCAAAGTCTGAGCTTGCTTTTGGCGATCGCCTAGCTAAGCCGTATCCGCAAGCTTGTGGCTTTGCCATCCCGCAGGGTACATAACTTTGTAAGAGAGGAAAAATGACTAATTTATTTATGAAATCAATATCAATTTACACAATGATGAGCATTCACTCTCGGTTATTAATGAGTTGTTACAAATTACAAAGCTGTCTATCCCTTGTAAACGTGGGAGTCGAAGCTGAGTTACACTTCGTTAACCCTTCCTAAGGATTTAATACTTTCTTTATAAATCAACCCTGAGGCAGTCATTAACTGGTAATCCTGTCATAGTATGAAACATAAGAACACTATTTTTACCTGTGTTCACTGACGGAGCTGTAAAAGCAAATTTCTAAGTAAAAAAATGCTAGGGGTGTACTGTCCATGCCCTTGAAGATCCTTGTAGTGGATGATGATCTGGGCACTCGTCTGTCTGTTAGTGACTATCTTGAACTGTCTGGCTACTCTGTAATTACGGCTAATGACGGTCAAGAAGCTTTAGTTATGGTGGATGAGTATCATCCTGATTTGATTGTTACGGATATCGTCATGCCACAGATGAACGGCTATGAACTAGTGCGCCGGGTGCGTCAACAACCAATGTTCCGTTTATTGCCTGTAATTTTATTAACAGCAAGAACTAAGACCCAAGAAAGAATTTTGGGCTACCAGTCAGGGTGCGATTTATACTTGCCCAAGCCTTTTGAACTGGAAGAGTTAGCAGCAGCAATCCGCAATCTTTTGGAGCGATCGCAAATTATTCAATCTGAGTACCGCTTTTCTCATAAAGATAGTTTGGACATTTCCCCCTCTACAAAAACGCTGGATGCTCATAATTCTCTGTCCACTCAAATTCAAAAATCTCACTTGCACTCATCTCTAACTCATAGAGAACAGGAAGTTTTAGAACTATTAACTCATGGTCTTTCTAATGCCGAAATGGGTCATCAGCTACATCTGAGTCCTCGAACAGTAGAAAAGTACGTTAGCAGCTTATTGAGAAAAACTTCAACTAGCAACCGAGCAGAATTAGTCCGTTTTGCAATTAAACATGGTCTAGTGGAATAAAAGTGAGGAGTTAAGAGTGAGGAGTGAGGAGTGAGGAGTGAGTAGTTCAAAAATTGACTCCTGAATTCTGACTCCTGAATTCTGACTCCTGAATTCTGACTCCTGAATTCTGACTCCTGAATTCTGACTCCTAACTTTTCACTTTAGATTATTGATTTTTGGGTGGTAACATAGGTGAGCAGACCTTCACAAGCATCAATTAGTAAATCAATCACCTGATTAAATCCCTCTTGCCCGCCATAATAGGGGTCTGGAACTTCTTTGAGGTTGTGTCTAGAGCAAAAATCGCACATCAAACGCACTTTGTGATGATACTGCCCAGTTGGGTCAATAGTAAGAATATTGTCATAGTTCTCTCGATCCATCGCCAAAATTAAATCAAAGTCTTGAAAGTCTGATTTTTGAAATTGGCGTGCCTGACCACGCAGTTTAATTCCCAGCTTTGCAGCAGCCGCAGCATTCATGCGTCTGTCAGGTGGGCTACCAATGTGATAACTAGATGTACCAGCAGAATCACAAACAATGTGTTCGCTCAAGTCAGCCTGCTCAATCAGATGATTCATAATATTTTCTGCCGATGGCGATCGGCAGATGTTACCTAAGCAGACAAACAAAAGTTTGTAAGGCATAAATATTTTTTGTCCTTTGTCAATAGTCATTTGTCCTTCGTCCTATACCATTGGTCCTCTTTTACAAAGTTGAGACAGTCCGTTGGCGGGGTTCCCCCGCTTAAATGAACTGGCGTGAACCACTGCGTTGGACGGATCTCCCGGCTCCTTCAGTGGCGTCCGATCCAAGGAAGCCCTAGCTCAGACTTTTTGCTTTGTCAAAACTAATGACCAATGACCAATGACCAATGACCAATGACTAATGACCAATGACTATTGAAATCCAGGAAGCTCGAGTCCACTGGTCAAGTCTTCCATGCGTTCCCGCATTGTGGTTGTGGACTTGTTGTAAGCTTCCTTCATTGCTGCTGTTACAAGATCGGAAAGTACTTCTGCACCTTCCCCTAAAGCATCTGGAGAAATTTCCACCCGCTTGGGTTCTTGGTTACCACTGACAATTACCTTGACCAGACCACCGCCAGACTCTCCTTGAATTTCCATTTGCTCCAATTCTTCTTGGAGTCGCTTTGCGCCTTCTTGAACTTGCTGTGCTTTCTTAAAAGCTTCAGCTAATTCTTTCATTTTTCCCAAGCCAAAGCCAAATCCTTGTCCTTTACCTGTCATAGTTAATTTTACGCGTGTGCGTTGAATAACAAATCAAATTCAATTATAGATGCGGTAAGTAATTTGCCTCTTTTTTTACCAATAATTAATGCATTTAGAAATAGGGAGTAGGAAGTAGTGAGTAGGGAATAGGGAGTTTGGGAGGGGTGGGGTAAAATTTTCTCCCCATCTCCTTATCCTCCCCATTCCCCACTCCCCATTTCTACCCACAAGCAGCTTGAAACTCCCCGAGCATTTTGACTTCTGGCTCTAACCGAATAGACCAACGTTCTTGTACTTGATGTTGGATGTGGCGAATCAGACAGAAGATATCACTAGCTTTTGCTCCACCACGGTTAACGATGAAGTTAGCATGGAGTTGTGCTACTTGCGCTCCACCAATTTGGTAGCCTTTGAGACCAGTTTGTTCAATTAACCAGCCAGCGCTGTAAGGTTTAGGATTGCGGAACACACTGCCACAACTGGGGAAATTGTATGGTTGAGTGCTTAGGCGATGCTTTTTGTGTTCCTTGGTGATTGCCACAATTTGTGCTGGATCTGCACCTGGTGTAAGCTGTAAGGTAGCTTGGGTGACTATGCGATCGCCACCTTGCAACAATGAAGTCCGGTAGCTATAACCTAGTCGATCGGGGGTGAGAGTTTCCAGGGTTCCATCGGGTGAAAGAACCTGGGCGCTAACTAACATATCTGCGATACAGCTATTATGTGCCCCTGCATTCATCACCACAGCGCCTCCGACTGTGCCAGGAATGCCAACAGCCCACTCTAATCCTTGCCATCCCAATGATGCGGCTTCCCATGCTAAGCTGGGAATTGATTCTCCAGCAGCAACGGTTAATTGCCCTGTTTCGTGGTCAAAGTGGCTGAAGCGGAGATGACGAGTGGCAATCACTAAGCCTGATATCCCGCGATCGCTCACCAGCAAATTAGAACCTGCTCCCAGTGTTGTGACTCTTAAATCACGTTCTTTTGCGTATTTAAGGCTTGCTTGCAGTGCTTCTAAGTTTCGAGGGGCAACGTACCATTGGGCTGCTCCCCCAACTCTATAGGAAGTAAATGCTGACAAGTAAGCCTGGGACTTGATCGCACAATCAGTATTGGGTAAGTAAATTACCTCGTTCTCCACCGAATTAGCTGTTTGTTGTTTCTTTGTATTCAAAGCAGAAGCTGTGCAGACGTTTCCTACTGCCTGGGAAATGGTCATTTTTACTTTTATTTGGTAAAATTTTTACATTTATTTACCGTAAAAATACGGTATTAGACTTAACATCAAACCGTTACGAAAGGGGTACTTTGGTCAGAAATGGAACTTTCCTTGCAAAGTCCTCACTTAGGATGTGGCTTTAGCAGGCTCACATAGTGTTGCAATGACTTCAGGAATCACTTGATTTAAGTTCCCAGCGCCTAAAAACAGCGCCAAGTCTCCTGGACGCAGTGTCTGTAGTAGGAACTCGCGTACTGAGGATAAAGTTGGTTGATAAACTACCTGGGAATTTTGCTTGGCAATTTCCGCTGTGAGATGCTCACCACTGATTTGCCCTAAATTGGGTTCGCCTGCACTGTAAATATCGGTCAGCACAACCAAATCAGCATGGCTAAAGGACTGGGCAAATTCTTCTAAAAAGGTAAGTGTACGGCTATAGCGGTGGGGTTGGAATATGGCAACCACTCTTTGTCCTGGTCTTGCCTGTAAACGTGCGGCGGCGAGAGTAGCGCGAATCTCGCTGGGATGATGGGCATAGTCATCAATGAAGGTAATACCATCGACTTCACCCCGGAACTCAAAGCGGCGTCTTGCTCCTTCAAAGGTGGCGATTCCTTTGGCAATTTCTCCAAATTCTAAACCCAAGACACGACCAACAGCCACTGCTGCTAAGGCATTACTAAGATTGTGCCGACTCAGCAGGCGCAAGTTCAGGACGCCCAAAGCTTTGCCTCTTTCCCAAACTAAAGCTGTGGTGCCATCTGCACGATAGTCAATATTAGTAACGGTGTAGTCAGCGTCAGTATCTGAGTGTAAGCTGTAGCTGATTGTTGGTTGCAAGCGATCGCGCACTGTAGCACAGTCAATGCTACCTATCAAAGTTTTGCAACCTTTGGCAAATGTCTGGAAGATGTCAACTACTTCTTCTAATGTATCGTAGTGGTCAGGATGATCGAGTTCAATATTGGTAATGATGCCAATTTCTGGAGCGTGTTTTACTAGAGAACCATCTGATTCATCTGCTTCGGCTACCAAATATTGGCTTTGTCCCAGTCGAGCATTGCCAGACCAAGCATTGACTTCGCCACCTACTAAAATCGTTGGGTCTAGACCTGCTTGCAGTAGCATATAACCAATCATACTACTGGTTGTGGTTTTGCCGTGGGTTCCTGCCACTGCAATACTATGGTAATCAGCAATCAGCGCTGCTAGTACATCTGAACGATGTAAAATCGGACAACCTAATTCAAGAGCTGCTTTGTATTCTAAATTATTCGTGTTAATTGCTGTTGAACAAATGACTTGAGGCAGTTTTGAGTTAGTAGCAGCAGCTAATTTTTCTGGTGAATTTAATGCTACGACCTTAGTCAATTCCTGAGGTCGAAAGAATTCGAGATTACTTGCCTCTTGTTTACCAAAAATATGAGCGCCGATAGATTCCAATTTGTGCGTAATGTGGTTAGGACGTAGATCCGAACCTGATACTGGAAATTGACGCTTAGCGAGAACGTATGCCAGAGCAGACATACCTATACCGCCGATGCCAATGAAATGAAATGGTCTACCACTAAAATCTACAGAATTACTCATTTATTGCTCCTCTTACACCACACCACACCATAAATCACAAATGACACGCGTATCATAACAGGAATTTGATATTTACCATAATTACTCCTGTGTTATGTTCATGCCTGACGCTCGGATGAGTTTTCTGCTCTGGTTTTGCGAGTTCAGAATGATTTTACCTTGGTTGGAGGTTTTTGCTATTTCTGAACTGTTTTTAAGATTATTCGCAAAATTTTGGCTGCATCGGGACAGAAATTCTTGTAATGACAAATACATCTTTTTGCCTACCTTACTGTAGTTGACTACGATAGTACATTAATTAGTGAAACTGATTTTAAATTGCATCAAGTCTACGGGAAAATTGAGTACAATAGTACACTGGTCATGAAACTATTTTTCAATTGCATAAAACCCAGGCGTAACTGGATGCAGCAAATAGCAATTTTTGGTGGCACATTCGATCCAATTCATTGGGGACACCTGCTCGTAGCCGAGGCAGCTTTGCATCAAGTATCCCTTGAAAAGGTAATTTGGGTGCCATCTTTAAATCCTCCTCATAAAGAAGCAGCTTTGTTTGAGCATCGTGTAGAAATGCTGCAATTAGCTACAAAAGATAACCCAGCGTTTACTGTCTCACTAGTGGAGGGAAAACGCTCTGGGACTTCCTATGCCATTAACACCCTGATCGACTTATCTGCTTGTTACCCAAATACTCACTGGTACTGGATTGTCGGCTTGGATGCTTTCCAAACCTTACCTCATTGGTATCATGGACGCGAACTAGCACAAATGTGTGATTGGTTAATCGCACCCCGACTGCTAGGTGGTGAGACTATAACTCAAAGCGAGTTAATCTGCAAGCAAGTCGAGGAACAATTAAGCAAACACTCAGATACCATTGATTGGCAATTCCTGAATATACCTTTAGTAGGAGTTTCGTCAAGTCTAATTCGGAAATTTTGCCGCGAACGCCAGTCAATTCGTTATCTAGTCCCAGAGTCTGTAAGATCGTATATTGCCAACAATAATCTTTACTCCAAATAAATCTGAATAAATTATGTGTTTTTTTATTGATCTAACACTTTATGGTTATAAGTGATCCCCCCCTTTGCGATATGATTGGGGTCAACGATATCAACATATAGGCATATATACAGAGGGCAAGACACTGTGATTAGAGTTGCAATCAACGGTTTCGGGCGTATTGGACGTAACTTTGCGCGTTGCTGGGTGGGTAGAGAGAATAGCAAGATAGACCTTGTAGCCATCAATGACACATCAGACCCCAGAACCAATGCTCACCTGCTGAGGTACGACTCAATGCTAGGGAAGTTAAAGGGTGTTGACATTACTGCCGATGATAACTCCATCATCATTAACGGTAAAACCGTTAAGTGCGTATCCGATCGCAATCCAGAAAACTTGCCCTGGAAAGATTGGGGAATTGACCTAATTATCGAAGCAACAGGGGTATTTACCAGCAAAGAAGGAGCGCTCAAGCATGTGAATGCTGGAGCCAAGAAAGTTTTGATCACCGCTCCTGGGAAAAATGAGGATGGCACCTTTGTGGTTGGCGTCAATCATCATGACTATGACCACAACGTACACCACATTATCAGTAATGCCAGCTGTACTACCAACTGCTTAGCGCCAATCGCCAAGGTGTTGAATGATAAGTTCGGCATCATCAAAGGTACGATGACCACCACCCACAGCTATACAGGTGACCAGCGCTTACTAGACGCTTCTCACCGGGATTTGCGACGGGCGAGAGCCGCAGCCATCAACATTGTACCCACGTCCACTGGTGCAGCAAAAGCAGTGGCGCTGGTTATCCCAGATTTGAAAGGCAAGCTGAATGGCGTTGCCTTGCGTGTACCGACCCCGAACGTTTCAATGGTAGATTTCGTAGTTCAAGTTGAGAAGCGTACTATTACTGAAGAAGTTAACCAAGCTCTCAAAGATGCCTCTGAAGGTCCACTCAAAGGCATTTTGGACTACAGCGAACTAGAACTGGTATCGTCTGATTATCAAGGTACTGATGCATCATCAATTGTTGATGCTAGCTTGACTTTGGTTATGGGCAACGACCTAGTAAAAGTCATGGCTTGGTATGACAACGAGTGGGGCTACAGCCAACGAGTCTTGGATTTGGCGGAATTGGTAGCCGAGAAGTGGGTTTAATTAAAAAAAAGTTAGGAGTTAGGAGTGAAGAGTTAGGAATGAAGAGTGAAGAATAAAAACTCCTAACTTCTAACTCCTAACTCCTAACTTCTAACTTTTGAAGTGTTGAAATCCCTGGCTAAGACTGAGAACTTGGTCGGGGAATTTTTTTTGGTCGTCGTGTAATAGTATTGTTGAACCTGGTGTAATTCTGCCGACGATCGCAGCACCTTCACCAAGATATTCTACTAAAGCTGAAGCTGGCTCTTGTGGTAAGCACAACACTAATTCAAAGTCTTCGCCACCGTATAGAGCATATTCCAGGGCTTGCTCTGGTGTCAGCCAATGGTTAAAAGCTGTTGGTAAGGAAATTTGTCTCAGTTCTAACACCGCACCAACGCTGCTGGCACGACAAATTTGGATTACAGCATCTGCTAAACCGTCGCTGCTATCCATACCAGCGACAGGAATTTTGGATTTGAGATTTTGGATTGGGGATTGGCAATTTAAGATTTTTTCGAGGATGGATAAGACATCTAATCGTGGCTGGGGACGCTGATGTGCAGCGATTAGAGCCGTCTTTTGTGCGTCGTTGAGGTTTTGTCCTGATTCGGGATGCAAGAGCAATTCTAAGCCCGCGTGGGAGGCTCCGTGAACACCTGTAACGACGATCGCATCTCCCACAACAGCAGCAGAACGGCGGATAATTCGATTGGGGTGAACTTGACCAAAAGCGGTAATTGCCAAAGTAGTCACAGGCGATCGCACCACATCACCCCCGACAATTGGGGTATTGTATTTTTGCAGGCATTCTGTCATTCCCTGGTATAACCTTTCGACCCAATTCACGCTCAAATCCCCAGGAAGTCCGAGTCCGACAGTGATACCCAATGGGGAAGCACCCATCGCTGCTAAATCTGACAAGTTAGCAGCCGCCGCACGCCAACCTGCATCTTCTGGGGAAGTGGTGAGGTTACTAAAATGCACACCATCAACCAGCACATCTGTTGTGACGACTAAAGATTGCTCTGGTGCTGCCACCAATACTGCTGCATCATCGCCAATAATTTCTGGAGGACAGAAACACTGTAATTTTGCTAGAAGACCTTGTTCGCCAATATCTTTGACTTTAGTCATTAGTCATTAGTCATTAGTCATTGGTTAATTCTCTCCATCTCCCCATCTCCCCACCTCCTCATCCCCCACTCCCTACTCCCAACTTCCCCAAGTTACGATAAAGTTATCGTCTAGGGGGATGTTGGAATGGTCTCTACACCGGTAACAAAGCTCACATTTGAAGAGTACTTAACTTATGATGATGGCAGTGGTTTTCACTACGAGCTAGTAGATGGCAGGCTGGAATTAATGAATCCCCCTACAATTCAACATTTCTTGATTGTCGCTTTTTTAGATACCGCATTCATAGCAGAAATTCAGCGCTTGAGTTTACCTTGGTTAACTTTTCGGGAAACTGGGACGAGGACGGGGAAAAATAAGTCTAGGTTAACTGACTTGTCTGTGGTGACGCAGGAGCAAGCAAGAGAATTGATCGATGCATCAGCAGTCTTTGAGTCACCACCATTATTAATTGTAGAGGTAGTCAGTCCAGATTCTATTAAGCGGGACTATCGTTATAAGCGGTCTGAATATGCGGCGGTTGAAGTGCCAGAATATTGGATTGTAGACCCACTAAAAGAAAAGATTTCAGTGCTGTGGCTAGAAGATGGATTTTACGAAGAGACGGTGTTTAGTGGCGACCAGCAAATTGTATCGCGGACTTTTCCAGAAATAGCGATCGCAGTTAATCGGATATTTACCGCTGGGAATCTCAGTTAGGGGAGTGGGCATGGGGCATTGGGCATTGGAAGTGTGGGAGGTGTGGGAGGTGTGGGAGGATGGGGAAGAAATCTTTCCCCCCTCTCTCCCCACACTCCCCCATCTCCCTCATCTCCCTCATCTCCCCAGTCCCCAGCCCCTCATCTTTACGCTGCTTGGGCTGCAACCAGATTTTCTATGCCTTTGACTACTGTTGCTGATTCAATTTTGTCACCTGCCTTGAGTTTATCCAAAACTTCTTTGCCTTCAGTGAGATAGCCAAAAACGGCATAACGACCATCCAATAGGTTGCGTCCGGCGGGAGTAAGTTCTGGTTCAAACAGAAAAAAGAAAAATTGCGAAGAACCTCCATTCACTTCACTTTCGGGACGAGCCATAACTACTGCACCAAAAGCAGAAAAAGGTAGAACTGGCATATCAATGTAACGACCAGCTTCTTCTAGGGTAATGCCATAGGTAGGCTCCTTGTCACCTTGAACCAGGACTTCTAAAGGAATGGAGCGGTATTTGCCTGTGCTTGGGTCAATGAAACCCACTTCTTTTCCAACGGGATCTCCAGTTTGCAGAAAGTAAGATTCTTCAGAACGGCTAAATTCTAAGCCATTATAAAAACCTCTCTGCACTAAATCTACAAAATTACCAGCAGTAATAGGAGCGCTGTAACCATCAACTACAAGGGTAAGGTCACCTTTGTTGGTTTTTAATTCCACGGTGGCACGACCTTTAAGTTGTGGCAGGTTACTATATTCAGCAGGAACTTCAAAGGGAAATTCCTTCACCATTGACTCTTCTAGCTGAGTGACGAGATTCAACAGTTTGGTTCTCTGTTGCAATATCTGTTGTTTATCTTTGCTGTTTGCCAATTCTTGGAGGTTAGCCACGCCAGATTTCAACTCGTTAATCCAAGCTTCTGCTTGGGGTTGGCGTTCTTCGATAACACTTGCTAGGATTTGGGAGGGTTTATCGAGAATGCGGGATGCTTGGCTGATGTCTTTGGAAACGGCACCCCAGCGTCGATTTGCCCGCAGTTGGGCAGAAATGTCCTCTAAACTGGCTTGTAGTTGCCGCACAGGTTTGTTATCTATCGGGAGTGCATACCGCAACAAAGCATTACCGTCGGTAATTGCGTTGCCAGCTGGCAGCGCGGCGCTACTAGAGGGAGTCCACCCAGCTGTAGTTATGCCTAAAAATATTGTTACCAGCAGTATTGCCATTAGGCTGTTCTTCAGCCAGGATTTTAATAAGTTAAGCATGGAATAACTCAAATGCAGCATTGATATTGTTAACTGGACGTAACCCATCAATTATCTTCCCACAGTAGGAGTGCCCAGTGCAGAGTGTTGACTGAGGACATGGCTTCGCTAAGGGTAAAGGGTAAAGGGTAAAGGGTAAAGGGTAAAGGGTAAAGGGTAAAGGGTAAAGGGTAAAGAGAAATCTTTCCTTTCCCCCTTCCCCTTTCCCCTTTCCCCGATGCCCCATGCCCCATGCCCAATGCCCAAAATGAATAACTAATTACTCCGCTTGAAGGGTACAATAAATGCCGATTGTCTTCCAAAATTTGAAAGTTTCATGATCTCCAGCAACGACTTTCGACCTGGTGTCTCAATTGTATTAGATGGATCTGTATGGCGAGTTGTGGAATTCCTCCACGTTAAGCCAGGGAAAGGCTCTGCCTTTGTACGAACCAAACTGAAAAATGTTCAGAATGGGAGTGTGGTGGAAAAAACCTTCCGGGCAGGGGAAACAGTACCCCAAGCTACTTTAGAAAAAAGTACGATGCAGCATACCTATAAAGAAGGCGATGAGTTTGTCTTTATGGATATGGAAACCTATGAAGAAGGCAGATTGAGTGCGGCACAAATTGGCGATCGCGTAAAATACCTCAAGGAAGGTATGGAAGCTAACGTCATTCGTTGGGGCGAACAAGTTCTAGAAGTGGAACTGCCCAACTCTGTGGTTCTAGAAGTTGTGCAAACAGATCCCGGTCTAAAAGGTGACACTGCAACAGGTGGTACTAAACCAGCGACTCTGGAAACTGGTGCAACTGTGATGGTTCCCTTGTTTATTTCCCAAGGTGAACGTATCAAAATTGATACCCGTGATGATAAATATTTAGGCAGGGAATAAGTTTGGATTTCGCTCTCAAACAATCCCGATTTCAATCCCTACTTAGGGATTAAATCCCTGCCACACTTAAAAATGCTAATTTACGGATAGGTCGAGGTAATAAAAACTGTGCCATTGGACTTTAATGAAATCCGCCAGCTACTGGCAACTATTGCACAAACTGACATTGCAGAAGTCACGCTTAAAAGCGATGACTTTGAACTAACAGTACGTAAGGCTGTGAGCATCAGCAATCATATGTTGTCGGTAGGTCAAGCGACCTTAGGCGGTGTGGTAGGTTCGGGCTTGTCATCTGGTTTACCTAATCAGGTGACTACAAGTCAGGTAACAGAAGTAGGGACAGGTCGTCTGTTTGAGAATGCTGCAACTGGAACACAATTGCAGTTGTCAGTAAATACCCCCTCAACCATTGACCAGAGATTAGTAGAGGTGCCTTCTCCGATGGTGGGAACATTTTATCGCGCTCCTGCACCGGGTGAAGCACCATTTGTGGAAGTGGGCGATCGCGTCCGCAAGGGTCAAACAGTCTGTATCATTGAGGCCATGAAGCTGATGAATGAAATCGAAGCCGAAGTTTCTGGGCAAGTGATGGAAATTCTCCTCCAAAATGGCGATCCAGTAGAATATGGTCAACCTTTGATGCGAATTAACCCTGATTAAGTATTAATCTATATATGAAGTGAGTTGTCGTTAAAACTTTCAATCCTTACGGGTTAATCCTGATGAAACAAACGTTGCCTTTACCACCAGAAGTGGTGCAACAAGTAGCTGAATACTTCGGCCTGTTAAGTGAGCCAATGCGCCTGCGGCTGCTACACTTACTGCGGGATGAAGAAAAATGCGTGCAAGAGTTGGTAGAGGCAACACAGACTTCTCAGGCAAATGTATCGAAACACCTGAAGGTAATGTGGCAAGCAGGAATCCTTAGCCGCCGCAGTGAAGGAACTTGCGCCTATTATAGAGTAGAAGATCAAATGATTTTTGAGTTGTGTAATCGGGTTTGCGATCGCCTCGCCACAAGGTTAGAACAGCAAGCCCGTAATTTTCGTGTCTTGAACACCAAACGGTAAGTCTAAGAAAGTTATGAGTTATGAGTTATGAGTTATGAGTTAAAACTCCTAACTCCTGACTCCTAACTCCTGACTCCTAACTCCTAACTCCTAACTCCTGACTCCTCACTTTTTTAAAGCGGATAGTTTTTATCAAAGCTTTCACGAGTTAGCGGTTGTTGTAACTCTACACCCTCACCGCCCAAAACATCCAAAGGTTTACCGTTCACGTCAATGTACACTTTGGCTTTTGGATTTAAAGTGGTTGCAGTATAAACAACTTGTCCCACGCGACCGATCATTGAGGCGCTACCGCCACCGCTGGTAAATTCTTCAGATAAATTAACGCGAACTTCATCGTTATCGGCTTTTAGCCCCAATAATTTGGTTCCCTTGGGGATAGTTGTAGAATTTGTTCCTTCTGTTGGCCCTGCTAACAAGCTTTGTAAAGCTGTTTCTAAAACTTGGTTGGGTCGTACAGCAGTTGCTCTAGCGACTCTTACAGGCTGGGGAACCAAAGCAATATTTTTATCGTTTGGTCTGAGCCAATAAACGTTAGCAGTTTGCTCATTAACTGGCTGCCTAGTTGATGGCTGCACTGGCTGGTCGGTACCTTGAGGGGGTTTCGTTGGTGTGGGAGCATTATTAGATTGTGCAGTTAACCAAGCCACGCCGCCACCCACCGCTACAACCGCTGCTGCGACGGCTGCAATTACGCCTGAAGAAATACGATTAGATCCTTGTTGGTCTTTCATGTTCAAAACCTTCCTAACTGAGGGCTGAGATGGTAGTTATGTGAGGAGCAGCCTGGTTAAAGACGATACTTACAAGTGGAGAGTTTCCTACAACTTAGAGGAGGTTCGATGCTTCAAAATCCGATTATTTTTAATCCTGCGAATCCCTAATTCAATTTTAGAGTTTGCGCTTCTAGTCCGTCACTGTCCAATTATGTAAATTTTGGGGAGTGGGGAGTGGGGAGATGGGGAAGATGAGGGGGATGAGGGGATGAGGGAGAGGGGGAAGTGTGGGGAGATTATGAAAAAGCTTCCTACTCCTCGCACACCCACAATACCCTTTTTGGCCAATGCCCTATTCCCTACTCCCTATTCCCTATTCCCTCATTAACCCACTGTTTAAGTGTTGTTGTCACTTCATCAATGGCGATTTCTTGGGATTTACGAGTCGCTCTTTCTACAACTTCGACTTTGCCATTAGCGATCGCTCTTCCAGTTACAATCCTATAAGGTATGCCAATCAAGTCAGCATCTTTAAATTTCACTCCCGCCCGTTCATCGCGGTCATCGAGTAAGGTTTCGATTCCGGCTTGATTGAGTTGTTTGTAAAGTTTTTCGGCGATTTCGACTTGTTGAGCATCATTAATGTTGGGAATTGTGACGATCGCGTGATAAGGTGCGATCGCTACTGGCCAAATAATCCCATCTTTATCATAAGATTGCTCGACGGCAGCTTGGGCTAAACGCGATACGCCTACACCAAAACAACCCATAAATAGCGGCTTTTCTTCACCCTGTTCGTTGGTATAAGTTGCTCCCATCGCTTGGGAATATTTAGTGCCTAATTGGAATATGTGACCTGCTTCAATTCCCCTGGCGCTTTGTAAGACTTGTTCTGGCTTGTGGACGGCGCGATCGCCTGGTCTTGCTTTACGCAAATCTACTACTTTATCTGGTAACTTAAATTGCTCTGACCAGTTAGCACCAACTACGTGATAGCCAGTTTCATTAGCACCTGTGACAAAGTTTTTTAAATCAACGGCTGTTCGATCCACCAAGCGCAAAAACTTAGGATGGATCTGTTTATTGGCGGTGATATACTCATCTGCAATGTCTGGCGCAATGTAACCTAAAGGCAGAGATTTCGCTGTCCATGTTTGCTGCGCTTCAGAATTTGGTACGCTCAAACTAATAATAGTTGTAGCACCATAGTCAGAAGCTAATTTGGTCAATTCATTTTGCAATTTGACCTCATTAACTTCTTGGTCACCTCGGATGCTCACCAAAACCAACACCGTCATACCATTGTTATAAACTGTTTGGTAAAGGACGTTTTTCACCACTTGGGTGGGAGAACATTTGAGGAATTTCGAGACTGTTTCAATCGTGTCTGTTCCAGGTGTATCGCGTTTCTCGTAGGTTGTAAACCGTGAGGTTTCGGCGTCAATTGGTAAAGAAACAGCCTTTTCTACGTTAGCGGCGTATTTACCATCCTCAGTGTAGAGAACCTCGTCTTCACCAGCTTCTGCCAAGATCATAAATTCTGTGGAACCAGAACCACCAATTGCACCAGAATCAGCTTCCACTGCCCGAAAAGCTAAACCGGAACGCCGCAGCATATTGCTGTAGGCTTTATACATATCCTGGTAGGTTTCTTTGAGGCTAGCTTCATCGACGTGGAAGGAGTAGCCGTCTTTCATGATAAACTCGCGTCCGCGCATCAAACCAAAGCGGGGACGAATTTCATCGCGGAATTTGGTTTGAATTTGGTAGAGATGCAGAGGTAGCTGGCGATAGGAACGAATCATATCACGAGCGATCGCTGTGATTACTTCTTCATGAGTCGGGCCTAATCCTAATTGTTGATCGCGGCGATCGATTAGGGAAAACATGATTCCCTCAGCTTTGGTGTAAGTATCCCAACGTCCCGATTCCTTCCATAAATCAGCGGGTTGTAATTGCGGTAAAAGACATTCTTGTGCGCCTGTAGCGTTCATTTCTTCGCGCACAATTTGGGAAACTTTTTGCAGTACCCGCCACATCAGCGGCAGATAAGCATAGACACCGCTACCGATGCGACGAATGTAACCCGCACGGAGTAATAATTTATGGCTGGGAATCTCAGCATCAGCTGGATCGTCCCGCAGTGTAACGAATAACATTTGTGATAGTCGCATCGTTTATTCCCTTTCCAGAATCGCTAATTTCTATGTCAACTAAGAGTATGAATTATCAAGGATAAAGTACAAAGGAGCATTGGGAGTGCTGAGTGCTGAGTAGAAACACGATTAATCGCGTCTCTACAAGAGTTAGGAGTTAGGAGTTATTCTCACTCCCTCATCTCCCCCATTCCCCACTCCCCAGTCCCCAGTCACTTTAGGAGAAAACAACCTTGTCTAATGTAATTTATCAAGCACAGCCACCTTTAGAATTTATTCCTCCAGCGTTTAACCCCTTATTTCTACGAGTTGTCCAGCTGTTGTTACCCAGTTGGATAAATTGGCAAACACCTATTACCAAAATTGAAGCAGACAACGTAGAAGTTTTGGTAGATCTCTATCGCCAGTTCCAGGAGGGTAAGATCCGTTTTCTGCTGGCTTTTCGCCATCCTAAAACCGACGATCCGCTTGGTTTGGGCTACTTGCTGTCTCAACTCGTGCCAAAGGTAGCACGATCGCAAGGCACAGCGCTACAACTTCCGATTCACGCTCATTTTATCTACGATCGCGGCATTCCTCTATGGGCAGGTTCTCACATTGGCTGGGTTATGTCTAGTTTGGGTGGTACTCCGATTCAGCGGGGTAAGGCTGACTGGACGGGGTTACGTTCGGCGCGTGATTTGTTTGCTAATGGGAAATTCCCAATGGCTGCGGCGCCAGAAGGTGCTACCAATGGTTTGTCGGAGATTATCAGCCCTCTGGAACCCGGTATTGCCCAGTTAGGTTTTTGGTGTGCTGAGGATTTGCAAAAAGCTGGACGTGAGCAACAAGTGTTTATTGTACCAGTTGGGATTAAGTATAGTTATGTTGATGCTCCTTGGGATGCGATCGCTAATCTTTTAAGTGAATTAGAAGCGGCTAGTGGTTTACCTGTGAATCCACCACAACCAGGTAATGTTGCTACTGTAGAAACGCTTTATCCCCGGTTATTAATTTTGGCGGAACATTTACTTTCGCTGATGGAAGTATTTTACACGCGTTTTTATCATCAAAAACTACCAGATGCCAAGATTGTCGCTGAGCAAATTCCTGATAGAAATCAAGCTTTGGCAGTTCGTTTACAAGCTTTGTTGAATGCAGCGTTACTAATATCAGAACAGTATTTTGATTTGCAATCAAAAGGTAGTTTAAGTGACCGCTGTCGGCGAGTAGAACAAGCTGGCTGGAATTATATATTTAGAGAAGAATTTAAGGATGTGAAAGGAGTATCTGCTGTGGAAAAAGCTTTAGGCGATCGCGTTGCCGAAGAAGCCAATGCGCGGATGTGGCACATGCGTTTAGTAGAAAGTTTTGTAGCGGTTTCTGGTAATTATATTAAAGAAAAACCAACAGTAGAAAGGTTTGCGGAAACAACTCTAATTCTATGGAAAATGATTGCTAAAATTCAAGGTGATAAAGCTGTCCAGCGTCCACAATTAGGGAAGGAAAAAGTTAAAATAACTGTGGGTGAACCCATATCTATTTCTGAACGTTACCCGGCGTATAAAGAAAATCGTTTGGGTGCTAGGCAAGCTGTTGCAGATGTAACGAATGATTTGCAACAAGCCTTGGAGGCTTTGATTTTAAACTAAAATAAATTAATAAGGATTAATCAGGTAATTCGCCAAAGCGTTCTCGGTAACGCTGCAAGAGTTCTTCTGCCAATTCTCGTTGCTGTCGTTCCTGTTGGGCGCGAATACTTTCCTGTTGGGCACGAATACTTTCCTGTTGGGCGCGAATACTTGCTTGTTCTGCAAGTTCTTCTGGAGTGGGAAATCTATTACCTTGCTCATCAAACCAGTATAGCCAGTGGCGCTGCCATCCTTCATGGATACCTTCGCCTATACCAATTCCTAAGGCTATTTCAGGTATCCATACAGGTTCACCAAGCTGGCGCACATATTCACCATTTTCTAAGCGATAAACCTCAAAAGATTCATGTCGATCGCGCTGATAATAATCAGGGTTGTAAATGACATAATACAGCACGCCCAACTGAGCATAATCGGTCTTTTTCTTATCGTATTCTCCGCCGTAGGTTTGAGAAACAACTTCCAATACCAATGTCGGAGAAACGTTATTTTCTTCTAACAAAACATAGCTTAACCTTCCCTTAGGATCGTTCTTGCGGCGTGGTACTCCTATGCTGAGAAAAGCATCGGGAATTATGGGAGTTCGCCGAATTTGACGTGTGCGATCGTAAATTCCCATATCAACACCAAAAAACCAGTCCCATCGGTCTTGCCAAATTAAGGCTAAGATTGCTTTTAATAAGTTGGGAATCAGGTTTTGTAGTTCATTGTCCACAGGGGTATCGTCGGAGCAAGGTAACTCTTCTGAGGAAGGAAGATACTCAGGTGTGTTGTAGTCTAGCATGACGATTTATAGGGAAAATCCGTAAAAAATGATTTGCTGACTTCACCTTCAAGAAGGATACCAGTATCAGCATCAAATGACAACACAATTTTATTACTTTATTTATATAAATAACATTATGCCATGTATACATGGTGTATGGAAAAAGGTTGAGCGATCGCCTGTACACCTCAACCTGGAAATACCTTAGATAAATCCAGAACTAAATCAGGAAAATATGGCAGATGAACTGATTCATTTGGCAGATAAATAACTTTGCGACGATAACCAAACTTACCTTGCAAATGTTGGTAAGGTTCGCCATAACATTCAAGATAATTATCTACTAAATTAAATATCCAATAGTCGTAAATACCAGCTTCTGCATAAAGAGATAATTTTACATCTTGATCGTATTTCAAAGTCGAATTAGAAATTTCAATTACCAGCAATACATCAGATGGGCTAGGATGAGCTTCTAAATAGTCATCAGGACGATTTTGTACAATGACTAAATCGGGTTCTGGTTCACTGTCATCAGCTATAATAATTGGTTCTTGTCCTCGAATAATCGCTTTTTCTGCAACCAGCTTGAATAACTCCCGATATAAGCGGGTGCTGCAAACAGAGTGTGATGTACCTTTTGCTGCCATCTGTACTATTTCTCCTCTAATGAGCTCAACTCTATCATCCTCACGAAAGAAGCCGAGTTCTATGAGACGGTGATATTCAGCTATGGTGAAACGTTTAGCAGTAGCAAGGCTCATAACAGCTAAGGGAATGAAGGGTTATTTTTATTTTAATATAGTTGCGACTGATAAAATTTCTGCGAGAGAAGATGATAATATATCTAGCTATTCTTCTTTATCAGCTTCTGTAGTTGCTTCTATACTTACACCCTTCCAAGGAAAATCGAAATATCGCTGAATATTTTTGAGTTCATCAATGGATTCTAAGAAGAAATCTTTAATAGCAGATAGCTGGTTCTCTTGAGATAAAAACTGTTGTAAGCTTTTGCGATAGAAAATAGCTGACCATGTTGGTAAAATAGTTAAACTTTCAGGAATCCATATATCAGGCTTATCATTAATTATTTTTTTCATAGATTCAATAATTTTTTGGCGTTTTTCAAAACCAGGTGAAACCTCTAAACATATACCTAGATATGGATATTCCGTTAAATTATCTGGATTTAAATTAAAGTATCCAAGACCACACCAAAAATTTTCATCTGAAAACCTAGTATAAATAATATATCTACTGTGCCACTTCCATTGAGTTCTACTTGCTGCGCCTTTGATGACTCCTCCAAAAGCTAGCCTGAATTTCTCTTGTACTTCGTCATTGAGAGTTGATTCCATAAGATTGAGAGTTTTATTAAAGTTCACCATTGTCAATAAGTCAACTGATGAAAATTGATTGGTGTAAGACATTCCATTTTTCCTCATTAAAATTAAGATTTCTTGGGCTAATATATCACTTGCGTGTTTTTGTAATTGGTTATAGAATTGATGCCACCTCAATTGATAAAAACTTACCTTTGAGTATAAATTCAATGGTAAAATTTTGGTTTCATCTTTTGGATCGTAATCACGAGTGATGTAAATTAGAATTCTATTTCTGACATTCGGTAAATTGCTCAAAATTTCAGCATATTTTTTTAATTGCCCCGGTAATTCTGTAGACCCAATTTTTGATTCAATAAATATTACATCTGTAGTTAAACCAGTTGACAGTTCAGCTACAATATCAAATCTGCTATCTTCTGTATGGGTTTCAAGTCCTTTATGTTCTTGTTGAGTGGAAATTTTGATACTGGAATAGTTCTCATCACTAATGATTGAGTGATGTTTGAGCCAATCAAGTAAAATATTTTGATTCAGAGACAAAAAGTAAGCAACAATCTCGGTAACAAAATCTTCAAGCGGCTTGTTTGCTGAATGGAGGTTGAGTAAATTGCTAAATAAAGACATTTATTTTTAAATAGTTAAAGTAATTACGGAAAATTTACACGCTATAAGTTTGCAGCCACTTGAAAACGAGACTACAAAAAAATTATGCAATTTATGTTTGTATTTAGTATTGCTAAGGTTGCAGTAGTTATAACTTAGCCGATCGCCATTTGACAAGGAGACTCAAAAAAGAATACCAACAACAAATAGGGATAAAATTTTTACCCCTAAAAAATTGCGTATTATTTGAAAATAGCTAGAAAAAGCTATTAATTTTCAGTTAAATGACTTTCTAACAAAGATGCGATCGCTTCAGGATGAATATTCTTGTATTTCTTTTTACCAAGGTGTAAAACACAGTTGGGGGCGCTGCTGCAACATTTTTGACAACTGGTATGTTCGATGGTAACTTTGTCTAATAAACCGCGATCGCACAAAGTTTTTTCTAGTTCTGATAATAACCCCTTACCGCCACGCTTCAGGCAACCGGACTTTTGACACACCATAATCTTGGCTTTCGGTGGGAGTGGCAAACTTTGAATCGGACAAGTACCAATTGGTGTGATTTGATAGGCTTTGATTTTAATTTCACCTGTGTGCGAGTCTAACTGGCTGTGAGCAAAAACGCGAATTTGCTCACCAGGAACTAACAATAAACTCATAGAACGACGCAACTCTTTTGGCAATTTAATTTCCATAGTTCCATCTGGAACTGCCAATTGCAAATATTTATATTTCTTCGGCTGGGCACCAACAAAACCTAAAAACTGTCCTTCAAGGTTCAATTCTGATAACGTGAAATATTTGTTACCCATGATTGATTAAAAGTTAGGAGTTAGGAGTTAGGAGTTAGGAGTGAGAAGTTAAAAGTTAGGAGTTAGGAGTGAGAAGTTAGGAGTTATGAATCTTAACTCACACCTCACAACTCATAACTCTTAACTCCTAACTATTTTTACGAAAGTCGTTTTGCTTCCACAGTTTGCGGTAAATTCGCTACATCTGGTAATTCACGAAATTCTAATTCCCAGCCATTTGCTAAGGTGAGAATTTTACCTTCGTTGCCATCAGTTTGTTTGACTACTTCTTCTTCTAGGTCTTTTTTAGCAACGTAAACTACTAAAGTGCCGGCATCATTCACGCGTAACATTACTTTCATGAGATTCCTCAACAGATTCTAGTTCTTTTTTCTTACAGCCGACGACAATCCCTGTTTCTAAGAAATGCACAGCATATATATAGGAACTCTGCAAATATGTGCCTATACTTGCTATGTAGCCGACATCTCCTTTCTTAGCTAAAACTTGGCCGACTTCTTTACCAGGAAAGGTACCATCGTTTTTGATTAGTTTGCGAAGTCTGACTTTTTCACCAATTTCAAAAACGGGTGGCAAGTCTAGCTCTAATTCATCGCGTTGCATGAGAATACCTCTGTTCTCTGGCCAAATTCAAAACTTCTTCTGTGGTGAGGCTGCGTTTTTTCTGTACTGACTGATGGCGCACTGCGTCTAAAACTGACTGGGTTTCTTGTGAGTTTAAGAAAATTCCATACTGTTCTAGTAAGTTGGAAACTAAATGTCTTCCAGAATGTTTACCTACTACTAAACGTCGTTCGCAACCCACTTCTTCGGGCGCAAATGGTTCGTAGGTGAGAGGGTTTTGCAGGACACCGTGAGCATGAATTCCGGATTCGTGGGCGAAGGTGTTTTCACCAACGATCGCTTTCCAAGGTGGAACATCTGCGCCTGAGGCGGCTGCAACTAGTTGAGACAGTTCTAGCAAGCCGGAAGTCTCAATTCCCAAATCTACGCCGTAGATGCGTTTAATCGCCATGACAACTTCTTCTAAGGCTGCATTTCCCGCCCTTTCACCCAAGCCGTTGACTGTGGTATTCACAGATGCGGCTCCAGCTTTGATCCCAGCAAGAGCATTGGCTGTTGCTAGGCCAAAATCATTGTGGGTGTGGATTTCTAGGGGAATTGTCAAAGCCGAAACGAGTTGCTTGACTTTTGTGTAGGTGGTAAATGGGTCGAGAACTCCTACGGTGTCGCAGAAGCGGAAGCGGGATGCACCCCATTCTTGGGCGGAGAGTGCTACATCTAAGACGAAACTTTCATCAGCCCTAGAAGAATCTTCTCCCCCGACTGCTACCCAAAGACCGCGATCGACGGCGAAGCTGATGGAGTCTTTGAGTTTTTGTAGACTTACCCGCCATTGACCGTGAAATTTAGTGGCAATTTGGATACCAGAGACGGGGATGGCGATATGCACTCGGTTGAGACCGCAGGCGATGGAAGCCTTAATATCTGAAATGACAGCGCGGTTCCACCCCAAGAGTTTTGCTTGCAAACCCAAATCAGAAATTGCGGAAATTGCCCGTGTTTCTTCGTCACCCATTGCTGGTATTCCAACTTCTAATTCGGGGATACCAATGGCATCGAGAAACTTGGCGATCGCCACTTTTTCTTTTAAGTTGAAAGCAACACCCGCTGCTTGTTCACCATCACGCAATGTAGTGTCATTAATGATGATTTGATTCATTGCAAATATCCCTCTCTTGGAAGT
This sequence comes from Nostoc calcicola FACHB-3891, assembly GCF_014697355.1. GTDB lineage: Bacteria > Cyanobacteriota > Cyanobacteriia > Cyanobacteriales > Nostocaceae > Nostoc > Nostoc calcicola. The sequence continues at coordinate 60,573 of NZ_JACJRQ010000024.1, forward strand.
ATTCTCAATATCGTTTCTCTCTACTATTCCCAGTGATGGTAAATGCTAAAAATATCACAATACATATGTAGGATACATGATCCTCAATTATTGCCCAATTAGCAACATCACATCTGTATGACAAAGAACCAAAAACTGGTATAATTTACTAATCTTTTTTACCGATGTCAGTTGAAATTTGTTCGAGTAGCAAAGAACTAATATAGCTATTAGCAAATCCTGTACAAAGTAAAACACAAAATCCAGCAATTAAAGTAGTCATCATCTCGTTACCTCAGATTTATTTAGAGTATTAGTGTGTAATTTATTTCCGTACAAATCTCAGAATTCAGGAATCATAATGACTGAAAAATCAAGGTTCGTCAGGCTGCTTGATTTTCTTCAATTTATAAACTTGGTAGTCTCTATGTCTCATTAATTCTGAATTCTGACTTCTGAATTCTGAATTCTTAGCTACAAATTAGTTAACTTTGTTCTGCTAACCAGTCAAAAATCTTTTCTAACTGTTCTAAGTTAACTAAGCCATACTGCCAGAGAAGCATCGGTAATGGGCCATTTTCTAACTCACGGTGTCGTAGCGCTACAGCAATATCCGCATTTGAAAGTTCAAGTTCATGGTGCAAAAAATTGAGGAGTTTTAAATCTCTGTTACGAATCGCCATAGTCGAACTTTCAATTTCTTCAGTTGGGAAAGAATTAAAAATAAGAAATTCCTATCTTGGGCATTGGGCATCGGGCATCGGGCATTGGGCAGAGGAGAGAAAATAACTCCAAACTCCAAACTCCAAACTCCTAACTCCTGAATTCCTCTCAGTTTGCAATAGAATTTGCTAGCGGACAGTAACTTCAACTTCTAAACCTGTTCAATATTTATGCATGTCTACAAAGAGCTATGCTTGTGTGATGAATTCAGGATTAATATTGTCTAGATTAGGTCTTTTAACAATATTCAAGACTCAGGATTCATCACTATATTGCCAGCAACGCTCTAGCCATTCGACTAATTCATGACGAGAAGCCAGAAATTGCATAACCGTACTGCGAATTAAAATCGCTTCTAGCAAATTGTTTACTTGCACCCGTAAAGAACCATCGGGAAGACAGGAACTCTTAATCTTTAATTCTTGCAAACGGTGATAGATTCGCCAGCGATCGCTCAAAGGAATCTGCAAAACTTGTTCGCCTAAAGTATCATTTGTCATTTGTCCTTTGTCCTTTGTTATTTGTTATTTGTCGGTTGTCATTTGTCCTTGGCAAATGATTAATGACCAATAACTACTGAGTTCTGACTCCTGATTCCTGAGTTCTGACTTCTAAAGTTTGCAGTTGTTTTTCGAGTTGTTCGATGCGTGAGAGCAAAGAACGAATCACGGTTGCTTCTACATCGGGTAGCTTTCCATGTTCTAAAGGTGAAAGGCTGGCGCTTTGATTGCGAGAAATAATTCGACCTGGAACACCGACTACAGTACAATCGCTGGGGATATTCCGCAAAACAATGGAACCTGCGCCAATCCGAACGCGATCGCCAATTTGCAGATTACCCAAAACTTTCGCACCCGCACCCACCACAACATATTTACCGACTGTGGGATGACGCTTACCGCTTTCTTTACCAGTTCCGCCAAGGGTGACGCCTTGATAAATCAGCGTATAGTCTCCGACGATCGCAGTTTCGCCAATGACAACTCCCATTCCGTGGTCGATAAATACACCCTGACCAATTTCTGCACCTGGGTGAATTTCAATTCCAGTTAAAAATCGTCCCACGTGAGAAATCAAGCGGGGAATAAAACCCACTCCTCGACAATGTAACCAGTGAGCAAGACGATGCAAACAGAGTGCGTGCAATCCAGGATAGCAAAACACTACCTCCAGCCAATTGCGTGCTGCTGGATCGCGCTCAAAGATAATGCGAAAATCACTCAATAATGGCTCAAAAAAACCTCCAGAGAGTAATGTCTTGAGGAAGGACTTCTGTTTAGAATCCTGTATTTTCTGAGTTTGAGAATTCGTAACTCTGTCTAAGGACTGTTGCATCGCTACTGTCTATCTGGTTAAAAGAGCCATGTGCTATTTTTATGCTTATATCAGACCACTTCCAACTCGATAGCCAAGCCAATGTTGATTGGATTTATTGGATTTATTAAGGTTGTACTCAAACGCCAAAACCCCCACCTAAGATAACCTTAAAATTTATCTTGGGATAGGGGTACTAGTGTTTAGGGATGGGGGTACTAGTCTTTTTGGGGGAGGGTTTAAGATTTTCTGTACTCGCTACAAGAAACTTTACCTGTAAGACTTTGCAAAGATTTATGCACTATATTTTGAGATTTATTAAGCTGTACTCAAATGCACTCAACTATGGGTTAGATAACGATAAAAGTGAATTTTCTGTATATGGTATTACTATTATTATCCTATTATTTGGTTAGGCGAAAGACAGGTTTCTTTATTTTCTTTTAGGATTTGCTGTCTGTATGTATGTATACGTTTCTAAATATTGCGATCGCTCATCAGAGATGTTTTCTTATTATATAGATGTGTTGAAGGAAAACAGTTCAATAAGCGCAAATATACCTGCTTGCCAAATTTATCCGTCAACCGTCAACTGTCAACACTCAGCAACTTCAAGCAGGATAATTTATTTCTTAGAGTTCGCTAATGATTCATTACTAACTTTTAGTATTTTTTCAATTGTTCTAAATAAACAGCAACCTACATCATAATGCTGTGACATCTTTGTTAAGAATAGTTACGTCTTCTTAACACAAGGAAATATTTCTTATGCCAGTTGGAATTAATAAAAATGCACCACATCAGGTTGTAATCGTTGGTGGTGGTTTTGGTGGACTGTATGCAGCAAAGGCTCTGAATGCAGCGAATGTAAATGTTACTCTCATTGATAAACGTAACTTTCACCTATTTCAGCCGCTTTTATATCAAGTTGCCACAGGTACGCTATCACCTTCTGATATCTCTGCACCATTGCGATCTGTATTTAGCAAAAGCAAGAATACAAAGGTGTTGTTGGGAGAAGTAAATAATATCGATCCAAAAGCGCAACAAGTTATTCTGGGTGATGAAGTAGTCCCTTATGATACATTAATTGTTGCTACAGGTGCGAATCATTCCTATTTTGGTAAGGATAACTGGGAAAAAGTTGCTCCTGGCTTGAAAACTGTGGAAGATGCGATAGAAATGCGTCGCCGGATATTTGGCGCATTTGAAGCAGCAGAAAAAGAAACAGATCCCGAAAAACGCCGTGCTTGGTTGAGTTTTGTGATTGTCGGGGGTGGCCCGACTGGTGTAGAATTAGCAGGTGCGATCGCCGAGTTGGCATACAAAACTCTCAAAGAAGATTTCCGCAGCATCGACACCTCAGAAACGAGAATTTTACTATTACAAGGGGGTCCTCGCATCCTCCCACACATGGCGCCAGAGTTATCGGCATCAGCAGCAGTATCTTTGCAAAGCTTGGGTGTAGAACTCCACACTCACACCAGGGTGACAAATATTGAAGGTGATATCGTTACTTTCAAGCAAGGCAATGAATTTACAGAAATTGCCTCAAAAACTATCTTGTGGGCAGCAGGTGTCCAAGGTTCGCCAATGGGGAAAGTTTTAACAGAAAGTACAGGTGTAGAGTGCGATTTTTCTGGGCGGGTAATTGTAGAACCTGACTTGTCTATCGAGGGTTATGACAACATTTTCGTAATTGGAGATTTAGCTAACTTCTCCCACCAAGATAGTAAAGTCTTACCTGGTGTTGCACCCGTAGCTAAACAACAAGGAGAGTATGTAGGTAAACTAATTCAACGACGGCTTCAAGGTAAGACTTTGCCACAATTTCATTACAACGATGTGGGTAGTTTAGCGATGATTGGGCAAAATTTAGCTGTTGTAGATTTAGGCTTAATCAAACTCACAGGTTTCCTTGCTTGGGCATTTTGGCTATTAGTTCACATCTACTTCTTAATCGAGTTTGACACTAAATTACTAGTAGTATTTCAGTGGGCGTGGAATTATATCACTCGTAATCGTCGCTCTAGATTGATTACAGGTAGAGAAACTGTTGTACAAGCAAAAACTGTTAACAATAAGGTGCAAGAGGCTTCTGTGACACCTCTGTAACTTCAGGTATCACAGCATTAGAGTCATGAGTGCAGTGTGGTGGCAAATCTTCGGCGAAGATTAGCTGTTCCAGGAAAAGAATATGGAGATCGGATACCGCCCCAATACGTTTCGGATAAGGTTTTTTGATAACACGCCCTAGATCGCAAAGACGCGATAAATCGCCGTTTTTACAATAGACCTCTTGCATAAATAATTTTTTGTCTCACGCATTCGCCTTTAGGCGTTCCCGTAGGGTAGGCGCAAAGAAGAAGAGGAAAAGAAGGACTTTTGCAAGAGGTCTAATAATCAGTCCTTTGTAGAGACGGCGATTTATCGCGTCTCTTGCCTTAACCGAACCATATTGGATACAGCCCTCAGCAAATTCGGCAATTTGGCACCTTATGACTTCGAGTTGCAGTTTCAATGGAGATATCAACACAACGGGACAGAGGAAGTTGTACGAGGGATAGGGCAAAACTTCCCGCTTCTAATGTCCCAGCTATGCCAGTTGCCAAATGAGTGCTGTAGAATAGCTCTACATCATTGATACAGCGCTCAACAGAGTTGAATTCCCGCTCTGCAACTGGCTAGAAATCAACAAAACCAAATATAGCCGAGATAGCAAAACCCTTGTGAGTGGTAGTCTTCACAGTTTCTACCAGAAGTAGGTCGTGCTTAAGCGATAATAAATACATTTGCTTATAGATGCACAGTTATGATCTGCTGCCTCAATCCAGCTTGCCACAATCCGCCCAATCCAGATCGCACAATGTTTTGCTCTAACTGCGGCACAGGATTGGTGGTGTTGAGAAACCGCTATCGCCCAATTCAATTACTAGGAAGTGGTGGATTTGCTAAAACCTATTTAGCAGAAGATTTAGACAAGCTGAATGAATATTGTGTTATCAAGCAATTTGCGCCGCGAGTACAGGGAACTGCGGCTATAAACAAAGCCACAGAACTATTTGAGCAAGAAGCAAGGCGACTGCAACAACTAGGAGAACATCCGCAGATTCCCACGCTGTTGGCGTACTTTGAAGAAGAAAATAATCTGTATTTAGTGCAGCAGTTTATCAACGGGCAGAATTTATTAGCTGAATTAAAACAACAGGGAACTTTCAACGAAGAAAAAATCTGGGAAGTTTTGCTTGATTTATTAAATATCTTGAAAACGGTTCATCAGCACAAAGTTATTCACCGCGATATCAAACCAGAAAATATCATTCGTCGCAGCACTGACGGCAAGTTAGTCTTGATAGATTTTGGGATTTCCAAGCAACTCACCATGACAGTTACCACTAACCCAGTAACAAGAATTGGTTCCCAAGGTTATGCGCCATTAGAACAAATGCAGGATGGTAAAGCTTATCCAGCAAGTGATTTATATAGTGTTGGTGCAACTTGCTTTCACTTACTGAGTGGAATTCACCCTTGGATTATGTGGGAACAACAAGGTTATGGTTGGGTGTCTTCTTGGCGGGAGCATTTGCAACAACCACAAAGCAGTGAATTGGAGAAGATTCTTGATAAGTTACTGCAAAAAGATTATCAGCAACGTTACCAATCTGCTGAGGAAGTTTTACAGGATTTTAGTTCACCGTTACCATCACTTTCACGAGTACACCCAACTCAGGCAGTAGTTGTAACTCAACCAGCATCATCATTCCCTGCTACATTGCCTCATCAGCCTCAAACTAGAACATCGCCAGCATCAGTAAAGCCAAAAGTACCGCTACAAAAGCCATCTAGACAAAATATTAATTGGAGAACAAGATTATTGGTGGGTGCTGCTATTACAATAGTTGGAACTCAAATATATGGCTATGTTCGTTATAGCTTGTTTCCAACTAATCCGATATCTATAATTGCCAGCATACCAAGCGGAGTTTTATTACAAAAAACCCTCACAGGGCATTCTCGCGGGGTTCTTTCCGTCGCCATCAGCCCAGATGGTATAACCCTTGCCAGTGGTAGTGTTGACAAAACCATCCTACTGTGGAATCTGGCAACAGGAAAGCAAATCCCCAGCCTTACTTCGGAACGCTACGCGAACACAGGGCATTCAGACGTAGTTTTTTCCGTCGCCTTCAGCCCTGATAGCAAAACCCTTGCCAGTGGAAGTGCTGACAAAACCATCAAACTATGGAATCTGGCAACAGGAGAGCAAATCCCCACCCTCACAGGGCATTCAGACGTAGTTTTTTCCGTCGCCTTCAGCCCTGATGGCAGAACCCTTGCCAGTGCTAATTCTGACAAAACCATCAAACTATGGAATCTGGCAACAGGAGAGCAAATCCGCACCCTTACAGGGAATTCTAACGCGGTTAGTTCCGTTGCCATCAGCCCAGATGGCAAAACCCTTGCCAGTGGTAGTTGGGACAGGGCCATCAAACTGTGGAATTTAACAACGGGAGAGGAAATCCGCACCCTTACTTCGGAAAGCCACGCGAACACCCGATATTGGTATTCTTCCATCGCCATCAGTCAAGATGGTAAAACCCTTGCCAGTACTAGTTCGGAAAACACCCTCAAACTGTGGAATTTAACAACGGGAGAGAAAATCCGCACCCTTACAGGGCATTCTAACTATATTATTTCTGTCGCTATCAGTCCAGATGGCAAAACCCTTGCCAGTGGTAGTGCTGACAAGACTCTCAAACTGTGGAATCTAGGAACGGGAGAAGAAATCCGTACCCTCACAGGGCATTCCGGCCCAGTTATTTCCATCGCCTTTAGCCCAGATGGCAAAACCCTTGTCAGTGGTAGTGATGACAACACCATCAAAATTTGGCGGCTAAAGTAGTGAGTGCTGCGATCGCAGTTTTGAGTATTTATCTGAATACAGAAGAAGTAACCTAAACTAAAATCAACATGGTTGGCTCATATTAGCCTCGATATAGGAGACGCATTTGTTGGCGAAGTTAAACACGCTCTCAATCGTATTGAACCGTTTCCTTCAAGCATGGACTTGTGAAATCTGCTGTAAAATATTTAATTAAATAGTGATAATTATGCAACACATTACGATTGAAGCAGCATCACAACACTTACACGAATTGATCGCAGCCGCAATCAATGGCGAAGAAATTATTATTACCAAAGATGAACAGCCAGTGGTGAAACTGACTCCAGTGATTCTAGAAAAAAAACGTTCTCCTTTATTTGGTAGCGCTAAAGATTTGATTACAATCTCAGATGACTTTGATGAGCCATTAGAAGAATTCCAGGATTATATGTAATGCAGGTATTGTTAGATACTCATACTTTGATTTGGTTTTTCCAAGGACATCAAAGTTTTAGTGAGAAGATGAGACTATTAATCGAAGACCAAAATAACGAAAAGCTCATCAGCATTGTTAGCGTGTGGGAAATGTCAATCAAACAAAGCATTGGTAAGCTAAGTTTTGGTTTGCCAATTAAGACTTTTATCGAGCAACAAATAGCATTAAATGATTTTAATTTACTCAATATCAATCTTGACCATATTGATGTAATTACTACCCTACCCTTACAACATCGTGACCCCTTTGATAGAATCTTAATTGCTCAAGCAATGGTAGAGAATATTCCAATTGTTAGTGCAGATACAGCATTTGATGCTTATTCAATTACAAGACTTTGGTGATATTGACTTTAATTGAGTAAATATAAGGGTGAAAACTGACAGCATCTTTTATCGTCTGTTTCAAGAATTTCCCCATATCTTCTTTGAACTGATTGGCAACTCAGGCGAAACAGCGAATTTATACCAATTTTCTTCAGTTGAAGTCAAGCAAACAGCCTTCAGAATTCATGGTGTATTTCTGCCTATCCAAGATCGAGAAGTGCCGATTTATTTTGTCGAGGTTCAGTTTCAACCAGACACAGAGATTTATTTACGCTTAGTATCATAAATTTCTTTATACTTACGCCAAAATAGACGCAAAAATCCTTGGCGAGGAGTGGTGATTTATCCCAGCAGAGATATAGATATAGGTGAGAAAGAAGATTTCATAGAATTCTTCCACAGCAAGCGGATCAGTAGAATTTACTTAGATGAATTAGGCTCATCTGCATCCTTACCAATAGGCATTGCTACGATAAAAACAAGAAGGTAAACAAAAAGCAAAATTAGAAGCTGTACCTAAACTTTTAGCACTGGGTTTAACTGTAGAACAGATAGCGCAGGCGTTGGATTTAGATGTTGCACAAGTCCAACAAGTAGAACAGCAAAGGCTATCGCCGGAATAATTGCTGCGATCGCACATTAATCTTGATTATCTGAATCTATCTCATCTTAGTTCTATGATAGAAACAAACCACTCTATGGTTTAACTTATGTCTTCTCCTGTCCTGGAAAAACCTTCGACTTCTGAGACTTCCTACGTTCTTCTGTACAATGTCAGTTGGGAACAGTTAGAACAGCTTGATGTCGCCCTTGCAGGGACAAGCGCACGACTAACTTATTTAGATAGTATTCTCGAAATTATGTCCCCACTTTCTGACGACCACGAAGACAGTAAAAAAACTCTGGCGATGTTGCTGGAAGTATATATGCGGACGAGAAGAATTCGGTTTTATGGACGAGGAAGTGCAACTATAGGTAAACAGGAAGACAAAACTCGACGAGAACCAGATGAGTCTTATAATTTAGGCACAAAAAAATCTATTCCTGATTTAATTTTGGAAATAACTGTTACGAGTGGTGGAATTAATAAGCTAGAAATTTATCGGCGGTTGCGAGTACCTGAAGTTTGGTTTTGGGAAGATGGTTTATTATCAGTTTATTGTTTGCAAGGTGACAGCTATATAAAAGTCTCTAAAAGTACTTTATTGCCTGATTTGGATTTGGATTTATTAGCAAAATATGCGCTAAGGGCTGACCAATATGATGCTGTGACTGAATATAGTGAGATAATCGCTTGTGTCTAAATACATTCCTGAAAGCTTAAAAACTAAAATATCTGCTAGCGATAAAGGTTTAACTACTATTGGCAGGGCTACAATTGTTTGTTTGCGAATGAATAATCCAGTTATAGTTGTTGCTCGACGACGTTGGACAATTAGTGGGTGGCATATTTATTGTTTAGACTGACGCGGAGATATTTTAATTACAAGTAATTAGGCTGACTCGATCTCACAACCTATTTATTTATCTGTTTTAGCGCTGATTCTGAGGGATATTGACCAAATGCTATTAAAGCTTGTCGTTCTACAATCCTTTCATCGCTGTTAAAATCTAGGATACGTGCGGTGACTTCACCAATCTCGGTTTGATGTTGAATCACAGCCTCATCTAGTCGAAAATGCTCACCCCAAAAGTCTCTGCGTGGGTTAAAAAAACGCACAAGTTCCCCAGTTTGCCAATTAATTGAGCCTAAATCTGTTCCTTTTTGCAAGTTACAGAAAATACAGGCATAACAGAGATTATCTGCTGTTGTAGCGCCGCCGTGTTTGACACTGATTATATGGTCAACTTGAAAGCCTAAGCCGTCTCCTTCTGGATATAAACAATACTCGCATAGATTGGCGGCGCGATCGCCAACTAAACGCCGCAGTTCTGCATTAATATATGGACGAGACATATTGAATACTTACTTAGGGTTAACGTATGTACGTACGAGCTTTTGCTTTAGCTAATCTCATAATATGCTCTAGCGTGAGGAAACGATCTAACTCTTGCTGCTCACTTCCAGTAAGACTCTCAGTTTTTGCGCGATAAACCAAATCCTCTAAACGGTCTTTGGCTGCATCTGAGAGTTTGAAATCGATAACACTTTGGGGAGTAGTTCCAGCAGCAATAAACTCTATAATTTCATCGTAGACTTTGGTGGTATTTACAGATGTAGTCATAAGATTACCTCTTTTTATTAGCGAGCTACTTGGTCAATAGAGGGGAGTGGGGAATCGGGAATCGGGAGTCGGGGATGCAGCACTAGTCAATTAGGTTTCATTGACAAATCTCCAAGTTCCATTGAAGTCTAACGACAAGCTGCTAAGCGTCTACGTCATTTTTCAGCATAACAATCGTAATCAAGAAAAATTAACTTAAACTAAAAATCTGGTAAGGTGTCGTACCCTCAGGAATAAGACACCCTACCAGATTAAAGCTAAATATGAACCAGGCTTTCTATTTGTGTGTACCCCATAGCCCTTTAGCCCAGGAGATGGGGAAGATTTAAACCAATCTCAAATCAGAATAATTTGCTAAGACATCATCAGATGTCAGGGTATCACCTTCGGCTTGGGGAGTCCAAAGAACTTCAATTGCTAGAAGTTTATCACCGGGGATGCTACCAATTTGCCGTAAGGCTTGACGCAAATCATCGGCGCTGTTAATTTTTGGCATTTCAGATTTGCCTAGTGTCGCCGCTAGTAAGGTGACGATAATGTATTCGCCAGGGCCTTCGGTAATTAGACGAGTGGGGTTATCGAGTTCATCAGCTGGGGGTAAAGCTTCTTTGGCGAGGGCTGCTTTTAGCTGGTTGTTGACGTTAGTCAGAGTTTCTTCGCTAAATTTGCTGCGTTCTGCTAATGATAAGCGGTTGAACTGTGCTTCAGCTGAATTTAACCGAGCTTGTTGGGTATCACCACCTGCATATACCCAGTACTCTGGATGGCGGAGTAAAGCTAAACTGGCTTCTTGGAGAATTTCTGCTCTCCCCTCTGGGGAGTTGGTATCAGCAGTTTCAGCGATGTGGTTGAGTTCATTTTGCAAATCACGCGCTTGAGCTAACAAACCCACTTGCAAACGAGTCACGGAAACTGAGGAGTTGGTGCTGTAAGCTGCTTCTTCTGTTTCACCGTTGGAGACGCGGCGGAAGCTTTGGACTAAGAAATTAGCGATCGCCAAAAATATTAAAATGCTAAATAGACCACCAAATCCGCCTCCAATTCCCCAAAAAGGAATTATGAAGGGAAAGCCAAAACCACCACCACCAGGATAATATCCGCCTCCGCCTGGAGGTGCGTAAGTACGCGGTGTATAGGTGCGGCTAGAAGGTACTCTAAATGAGCCACCACCAATTCGTCCGCCACTAGCGGCTAATGCTCCATCGGCATGACTCAGAGCCAATGTTAACACCAAGCTAAGGGCTAAGAAGACTTTTAGCAGCGGTTTGATGGTTTGTTGTAGTTTTTTACGCATAATACAATCGCTTCAAAATGGAAATTTTTATGATTTTTCCCTATGTTCTGGGGATTCTTGGGGTAATTAACACTCCCCTTTATCGGCTACACATTCACTGTACCGCGTCTGATATTGGGTAGGGAGCGATCGTAGGGGGGATTTCTCTACAGGGGAACCGTACTTGAAAACATGTTCTGATGAGAGAAATTGGCTATGTCTACGACGGGCTACGCCTACGAGTAATTGTTACTATGTCTGCGACTAGCACTTTCTGACTACAGTTTTGAATTATACAGATGATTTGAAATTTTAGTGATTATTTTGACTGATTTTTTTAATAGTTGGCGCTAGATATTTTTTGGCAATTTAGATTTTTTGTAAAAAATTACACACTAATACAGACATACACGATTAATCGCGTCTCTACTTCCTATTTTGCACGTAACAGAGATTTTGGCATTTTGGCAGGACTGTCAACATTATTTTAGATATTCTGTTGAAGGTAGCTAAATTTGATAATTTTCGCAACAGTTGCTCGTCGAGCGATTTAGCTGCAAGTCCTAGCTTCATATTTGTTGTTTATCATGCACAGAAATTCTCAAGTCATGAGAAATTTGTCAGGCAAAATCTAAATAGACACAAATCAAAACTAACTATTACTGGCTAATGTTCTGAAATCAGCTTAGAATTTATCTACTGCATTACAGAGAAAAACAAACAATAATTATTGTGACTTTCAAAGTCATCTCAATTGTAAATAAATACAAAAAATATTTTAAAATCTAGTTCTCAAGTTGATTATGGAACATATTTCTCAACTCACAGCCACAATTAGAGACGAAACTGCACATCCGGATATTCTGGTGATATCCCGAATCTTCCTACCGAAACAAGCTGTCATTGGGGAATATATCTACAATCGCTGTCTCCAAGATCCAGAACGAGTGATTGTGCTGGCGGCTGGTTGTTCAGGAGATAAAATATTTGACGAAAATCAACAGTTTCCTGTATATCGCTGGCCTAATATTAAATACTGGCGTAGTGGCTGTTTAGGAAGTGTTCTCAAGCCATTGGTGAATATTGTCTGCTCGTTTGTGCTAGCAATTAAACTTTATTTTCGCTATCACTACCGTTATATTGAATGGGGTCACGGCTATGACTTTCCTTCAGTGTTGCTATTGAGCTATCTTTTACCGATTCGTTTTTTTATCTATGTGCATGGCAACGATCTTCTGAGTCCATTACATAATCCGGTGTGGCGATCGCTATTTAAATTAACACTTCATAGAGCCGAAGGCATTATTTGTAACAGTTCTTATACACAAAACTATCTCAGAACTGCTTTGCGATTAAATACCCCAACCCATGTTATCAACCCAGTAATCAGACCAGAAAAATTTGGCAATGCAACGTTAAATAGCCTTGATGATTTACGTGTGCGTGTGCGTCAAAGCTACAACATTACCGAAACATCAATAGTTATTCTCTCGGTAGGAAGGCTAGTAAAACATAAAAGTTTCGATCGCGTAATTGATAATATTCCCCTATTGCTAACTTTTGGGGTAGATGTCCACTACATACTTTGCGGTCAAGGACCTTGTGAATCTGAACTGAAATCTCTCGCACATCGCTTGCGGGTAAATAAACGAGTACACTTTGCTGGATATGTGCCAGAGAACGAATTAGCAGGTTATTATGCAGCCTGTGACATATTTGCTATGCTGAGTTTATTAGATACAAAACCTGATAATATAGAAGGCTTTGGTATCGTTTATTTAGAAGCAAGTTATTTCGGTAAACCTGTAATTGCCCCTCGTTTAGGTAGTGTTTTAGACACAGTTACACATGAGGAAAATGGCATACTCGTAAATCCTAATTCTGGTTATGAGGTTTTTCAAGCTTTTAATCGGTTGTGCAAAGATCAGCAGCTACGCGAACAGCTTGGCCGCAAAGGTAAAGAATTAGCTAATCGTAGAACCCTTCACCGTTCGCTGTATAAATCAGAAGCCAAAAACACGATTTTGTAAGAGACTTCCAATTAAAAAAACATCTCACCGTAGGGGCGCACAGCTGTGCGCCCCTACAGCGCGATCTATTTACCTGAATTTTGCTGTATTTCCGGAAACGAGCAAGATTGCGGTGTAGAATCTCGCTTGTGATTCGGTTAATCTGCAATGAAAAATATCTTGTTTGCCATATCGCAATTTCTTCAACGGACTCAGCTAAAGCAATCTCTGATTTTCACGGTTATTGGATGTTTTGCTGTATTGAGCGTGATGAACTTTGGGAGAATGTATCTACTGGCTCAACCTGCTTCAACTCAACGTCCAGCAATGCTGAGTGTGAAAACACCAAATTTAGGGCGACACTTTCAAGAATTTGGGCGTGAAGGTTCAATCTTGATTTATGACTCCCAAAATAAGCGCACTTATGAACATAATCCTGAACGTAATGGAAATGCGATCGCTCCAGCTTCCACATTCAAGATTTTTAACTCTCTGGTGGCGCTAGAAACAGGTGTAATTCCTGATGATGTAGCTGTTCTTACTTGGGATGGAATTGGGCGAGAAATTGATGCTTGGAATCATGATACCAATTTGCGTCAAGCTTTTAAGAATTCAACTGTTTGGTTCTATCAAGTATTAGCGCGTAGGGCTGGATACGAAAGAATGCAGCAATTTATTAATAAAGTAGGCTACGGTAACCGTCAGATTGGCACCGCCGCAGACATCGATCGCTTTTGGCTACAACAGCCATTAAAAATTACACCCAAAGAGCAAATTAAGTTTTTACAACAGTTGTATCAAGGCGATTTGCCTTTCTCCCAACGAACAATAAATCTTGTCAAAGACATTACGATCCGCGAACAAACTCCAGACTACACATTGCGGGGAAAGACAGGATGGTTAACGAGTTCCAAGCCAAACATTGGCTGGTTTGTGGGTTATTTAGAGCAAAACAAAAACGTTTATTTTTTCGCCACAACCCTTGATATGTATAAACCAGAAGATGCACCCGCCCGCATCGAAATTACACGACGCAGCCTCAAGGATCTGGGTTTACTGGCTGAAATTAATTAACCACCACCAACAATAGTAACCACTTCTAAGCGATCGCCAGATTGCACTTTTGTTTCTGGCCAAAATTGGCGGTGTAAGATTTCGCCGTTATACTCCACCGCCACCAAGCGAGGATTGAAACCCAACTGTTGCAGTAAATCGGGTAAAAGACTTTCAGACGAACAGCTACGGGTTTCACCATTTATCTGAACCGTAATCTCATTAGACATAAGTGTGGGGACTGGGGAATGGGGACTGGGGAATGGGCATCAGTTATTTGCTTTGTACAAAGGACTAATGACTAATGACTAATTCACAATTCTGGTTTAATGCGATTGAGTTGGGAAAGTAAATATTGGGTTACTAGGGTAGGTTGTTCAGCTTGCATGAGCGATCGCACTACTGCTACACGTTCAGCTCCTGCATCGATGACATCATTAATATTATTTGCATCTATTCCCCCAATGGCAAACCAGGGAATTGAACAATTTTTCGCAGCATAGCTGACGTATTCTAAACCTGCTGCTGCCTTACCTACTTTTGTGGGAGTTTCATAAACTGGCCCGACGCCAATATAATCTACATTTTCCGCAATTGCACGTTGCATTTCTTCTTGATTTGTGGTAGACAGACCTATTAAACGCTGGGAACCGAGTAATTGCCGAGCAACGGTGATGGACATATCTTGTTGTCCCAGATGCACTCCATCGGCATCCACCGCCAAAGCTAAATCTACGCGATCGTTAACGATAAACAAAGCACCGTAAATATGGCATAACTGGCGCAGTTTCCTAGCTTGTTCCAGACGCAAAGAATCATCAGCGGTTTTCTCGCGGTATTGTACGAGGGTTAATCCGCCTTTGAGTGCAGCTTCCACGGTGTTCAATAAAGTATCGCTAGGGGAGGTAACAAGATACAAACGCGATCGCCATAATAATTGATGGCGTTGATGACCCATTAAATTACTTTCTAGGGTATACACCTGATAGCGCATCTGCTTACTAGCTTTAGCCATAGTTGGGTGATAAAGCTTGCTGTATTCTTCCAGCACTCGCAAGGCTTCTTCTATCCGACAAAAGTTAGCCTGCAACACCGATTTTATACTAGCTCGTTCTTCTTCCTGAGGATGGGTTAACTCAGTCCCAGGATCGCTCGGTGTATCCCGCGCCGCCCGCAATTCCGGGGTATGCCATTTGGCTACTTCTTGTCGCAAGCGCTTACATTCTAGGGACAACTGGGCATTATTCAATCCAAAGCGACACCATTCTTCAATAATTCGCAAGCCTTCACGAGCGCGGTCTAAATTGGCATCTAAAATCCGGTAAACAACTTGCTGTACTTGCTCTTTTTGGCTGTATGGCTCGACCATTACAACAACCCCGTTAGTACTTTCATCGAAATGTGAATTATCATATGTCCTAGTAACCATAAGTTAATTAATTTGCTTTTTTTTACTCGTTTTTTGACTAAATCTACGCAAAATAACGTATAAATCAGGTCATGTTAAATTATCCCATGTTCCCATAAGCAGCGATCGGGGTAGTTTGAGGCTACAGTTTAGCACTAAGGTTAGTCAAGTATTTTACGGTAGACTACGACCTCACAAAGAACTCTCGAAAGCAGATACAACACAAAATCCGCAGCCAGCAAAAGCAATAGCATCACCGAACAAGGCAAAAATTGTACGATTTTAGATTTTTGATTTTAGATTTTAGATTATGCAAGAGTTAGTAAATCAGGTTTTTGGCATGATTCAGACGATATTTTAATTATCGGAATACGAATGAAGATTGCAGTTGATTGGGCACTCCAAGAAATACATCAAAAAAATTCCGATCTTGCATAGTTGCAGTGTAATTTACCAACTTCCAAAATCTCCCCCGTTTGCCCAGAAAAAAAAGGTACAAGCCCATAAATAAATTTAGGGGCTTGGTAAATTTTTGACTTTTGACTTCCCTGAACGCGAGTGCGTCTCGCTCCAGAAAGGGCTGACTCTGTATTAAAATCTATCGCCAATTAGTGAATATATGAGTAATATTATCGGCATAATACTCTCTAAGAGTATAAGAATTTATTGTTAGTTCTAAGGGGCTATGTTAAATATGATTCTAATTAATGTGTTTCCTAAGTACCGTACAGTAGATTTTATATCTGCAAAACGGGGGTTTATCGAATCAACAATGCTTTCAATCTGCCGAAGCAAGGTATTATTTTTTACTTTAATGTTGGGATCGATAAGTATGGCGTTCCTGGGTACAAGCCTGAATAGTGCGATCGCTCAAATGCCATCAACACCAAATTCCGCACCTGTCGGTGAAAATACCAATTCTCAGATGAACGTGCTGTTTGTCAATCCCAATACTGGAGATGACGGTGCAGGTAATGGTAGCGAATCCGCTCCGGTGAAAACCATTACCCAAGCATTGCGATTAGCGAATCCTAATACCGTAATTATGCTCTCCACGGGCACTTATAGCATGGAGACGGGAGAGGTATTCCCCTTAATGCTCAAACCAGGTGTTTCCATTCAAGGCAACCCCAGCAATCAAGGCAAAGATATCATCATTCAGGGAGGCGGTGATTACCTAAGTCGCAGTTTTGCCGGTCAAAATGTGACAATTGTTGCGGCAAACCAAGCGGTACTGACCGGAGTGACAGTGACAAACTCAAACCCCCGTGGTTATGGTTTGTGGATTGAATCTAGCAATCCGGTAGTTGTGGAAAATACCTTTAGTGGTAGCACACAAGATGGGATTTCTATCAGTGGAAATGCTGCACCCAGCATTAGCAAAAATTACTTTCATGGCAATGGTGCCAATGGCATGACAATTGCCGGCAACTCCCGTCCCGAAGTGAAGGAAAATGTCTTTCACGAAACCGGTTTTGGCATTAATATTGCCCAAAATGCTGCTCCTGTAGTCGTAAGCAATCAAATTGAAAATAATAGAGCGGGAATTGTAGTCCAAGCGAATGCCCGCCCGATTTTACGGAATAATGTTATTCAAGGTAGCAAAGAAGATGGTTTAGTAGCGATCGCCCAAGCAATGCCAGATTTAGGCAACGCATCTGAACCTGGTGGTAATCAATTTCAAAATAATGCCCGCTACGACATTAACGCCACCGTCGCCAAGCAAGTGATTTCTGCTGCTGGCAATAACCTGGCGAGCGATCGCGTCACTAATAATGTAGATATCAACGGTACAACAGCACCAGCAGCCGAAAATTCTCAACCCGCCGCTGTCGCCAACAATGTGGCACAAGAAATACCAGCATCAGGAGAAATCACTTTCTCGGTTCCTGAAATCTCAGAAACTACCAACGCCCCAACTAACAACAGCGTTTCAGGAGATAATCTTGTTCCTGCACAATTAAACAGTCAACTATTGCCATTGCAACCAGCCAGCGTACAGCTTTCGCCCCCTATATCCAATCAACAACCACCTACCTCTAAAGTCGCCGGATTTCCTACTCCTAGCAGCTTGTCAGCTACCCAAACTGCAAATTCCACCCCAGCACAGCCGCCTGAAACACGGCAGTTTAATTATGTGCAGATCGATCCCAACACGGTTGAGTTTACTGCACCTCAGTATTCATCCAGTTCTGTAGCACAGCCAGCAGTTCCCAGCACAGGTAATCAAGCACTGTTGCCAGTTCCTAATGGCAATGTCCCCATTGAAGATACTCGGAATCTGCCAAAAGTACCACCTGCAAGTTCTACAAATATCTCCTACAGGGGAAACTCCGGAACACAGTACGGTATACGTTATCGCGTAGTGGTTACATTAGTAACAGATAAAGAGCGAGATTTAGTGCGATCGCTTGCTCCTGGTGCCTTTCCCACAGTCTGGGAAGGTCAAAAAGTGATGCAAGCAGGAGTATTTGACAGTGAATATAACGCTAAAGAAATGCTCAAAACACTATCTAGCAAAGGATTAAGGGTCATTATGGAGCCGTTGAATTGATTGGAGCATTGGGCATGGGGAAGAGGACAAGGGGACAAGGAGAATTGGGGACAAGGGGAAAGACTTGTTGCAAGTTCTAACTCTTGTCACCTCGTCGCCTTGTCCCCTTGTCTCCCCTGCTCCCCCTGCTTCCCCCTGCCTCCCCCTGCTCCCCCTGCTCCCTCATCTCCCCACTCCTCTATCCCGGTTTATGATCCAAACGAGTCGCTTGCTCTAGGGCGGCTTTTTCTTTGGCTCGGCGGGCATAGGGTTGTAATTGGGCGCGATCGCAACCTGTTAAAATACTCAGGTTTTCTAAGCTAATTCCCCGCATTAACATTTCTACTCGCCAGGTTTGTTGTGCTTGGGCGACGACTGGCGGTTGTGCTTGGGGAGTTAATAATCCTTGACTCCATATTTGCCAACGTGTCTCAAGCTCTGATTCGGAAATTGGCTTGGCTGTTTCATTGAGAAACATGGCTGTTTGATTATCTTTACGGCTTTTGAGCCATTTAATTAAAGGATTATTTGTATAAGAGCCGTAGCGTTTACCCAAAATCCACTGATTGACGGGTACTTGCCGGACAAATCCGGGAATTGTAATTTGCAGGAAGTGTCCTTGAGGATCGTAGATTTGTTGCGATCGCTCTAAGCTAATTATTTCTGTGGCGGATAACCCAGCACCAAATAACACATAAGCCAAGGCATAATCTCGTACTCCCGATTTCCTGGCTTGTTGCAGGATTTCATGAACCAAATTAGCAGGCAAATCAGCAACTTCTGTGGTCATTACGCTTCCTTGTAAAGAGTTAGTTGCTGATTCTGCTGGGGATGACATAGCTCCATGTAAGAACAACTCTACTAAATTCTCCAGAAAATCATCCCGATCTTCCCAAAGTTCATGAAATTCACTGGTAAATTCAATTACGGCATATCCCAAAATCATCCCGTTTAACAAACTGGCTAATTTTTCTGCCGGTAGATATGTATTTAAGTGTCCTTGCTCGATTATAGTAGCTAAGTACTGCGCCACATAACGGTTTGCTTCTGTTACCCCCCTGCCTAAGGCACGGCGATTTTCCGCCGGGAATTGGTCGGCTTCCCCCACCACAGAGCGAACAAACTCTGGCACTCGTTCCAAAGCATGTAATGTATCACTTGCATAATCTTTCAGAGCTTGGTAGACATTACCAGGAGGAGTTGCCCGCCTTACCAGCGACTCACCGAGATTTTTGAAGGCTGCCGACTCTTCCAGCACAGCCAAAAGTAGCCCATGTTTATTGCCAAAATTCCGAAACAAAGTCACCTCGTTGACTTCAGCTTTTTCAGCTATTTGGCGGGTTGTGGTAGCGCTGACTCCCTGAGCAGTAAATAACTCAAGTGCAGCTTGGATCAAGCGTTGACGAGTTGATATGAGTTGAGAGGACATAGAAATATGCAAGTGACACTTGCACGAATATCAGAGTATTGCTAGGATAAAAATGTAAGCGATACTTGCTTGACTCTACCCTACAGGTTCGCCAGTTGCTAATGGGGTAAACCCCCAAGATCCACTGGCTCACTGTAACTAACTGCTGTACAGATTGGGAAAAACCCTGGGGAGAAAAGGCAAATCGCTGGATCGTCCATCAACAGGAATTTTTATGACTGCAAATTTTGGAGCGTTCGGCAAAGGCATGATCCCTGAGAAAGGAAATTCCCCCCAACTCAGTTGGACTAATGTAGTATTTTTTACTACTTTTCATGTTTTAGCATTTCTGGCTCCTTGGTTTTTTTCTTGGTCGGCATTAGGTTTACTGGTGTTTCTCCACTGGTTATTCGGGAGTATTGGTATTTGCCTGGGATATCACCGACTACTGAGCCACAAGAGTTTCCAAGTTCCCAAGTGGTTAGAGTATGCGATCGCCCTGATTGGAGCAATGGCTTTGCAAGGGGGACCAATTTTTTGGGTGGGTGGACACCGCCAGCATCACGCCCATACCGAAGATATTAACCTAGACCCCTACTCTGCTCAACGAGGATTTTGGTGGAGTCATATGCTGTGGATTTTCTACCCACGTCCAGAGTTTTTTGACTATGAAACCTATCAAAAATATGCCCCCGATCTAGCCAGACAACCCTTCTATCGCTGGTTAGATCGCTACTTCTTACTGTTGCAAATTCCCTTCGGGCTGCTGCTGTATGCCTTGGGAGGATGGTCTTTTGTGATTTACGGAATGTTTGTTAGATGCGTCTTGCTTTGGCACTCAACTTGGTTTGTCAACTCTGCATCACATCTGTGGGGTTATCGCACCTTTGATGCCAATGATGGCGCTCGTAATCTGTGGTGGGTATCCCTCGTCACCTATGGAGAAGGATGGCACAACAACCATCATACTTATCCCCACATGGCGAAATCAGGCTTATCTTGGTGGGAAATTGATATTACTTGGTGGAGTATCCAAGTGTTGCAGACTTTAGGTTTAGCCAAAAAAGTTGTCTCCCATCCTCCTCAAAGCGCAACTCGCGGCTAGATTGCAACTGAATTATCATGGATTTGTAATGCCGGCGGCGCGATCGGCAGTCGGCTTACAAGAACGTAGCGGGAGAGTGAAAGCTCCTGAGAAGCAGCAACGTAGTTGGGTACTTCGCGCTTCAGCCAGGGGATGAAACGCGACTCGGCAGGCTTTAGCCTGCTGTCTCTGTTTCTTTCTCAAGCGCTGGGCTGTCAATCCACTCTTCAATCAAAGCAGTGATAGTCCTATCTTTTTGAGCGGCATATAAATAAAGCTTATTTTTTTACGCTCAGACAACCGTATTGTTAATGTTTTTTCTTTCATGCTGTTCCCCCAGTTCCCCAGGAGCAACAGCCGCGCACCCGATCGGCCTGCGCCGAAGAAAATTTAATTGTAGAAGGGCTATAAACTTGCACTATGCGAGTTCTGACCCACACCAGATTCTAATCCCCCTGGGGCGTTGATTAAAACAGCCTCGTCAATAGTTAGAAGTCCTGTATCCTTAATTACATGTACTGAAAAATTCAAAGATATGCTCCCCACATTCGGCACTTTGATTTGAACGTCATCGTCAGCAGTAACCCCCCCTACTACTGTGATTAAATTTGAATCTTCTAATTCCTCGATTTCTGGTGCTTGCAGGGTTTTGATTTTGTTCAGAATCATAAATCAAATACTAGCTCTATAGTAACTGCATACTAAATGTATCATTTGGTTGTAGCTAAAATCATTCGATCGAAGGAATAGAGAAAATACTCACATCTGTGCAATACATCAAGCGTGAAAACTGACAGCATTTTTTATCGCCTTTTTCAAGAATTTCCTGACATCTTTTTTGAATTAATTGGCAACCCACCTCAAACAGCAGAAGATTATAAATTCTCTTCAATTGAAATCAAGCAAACTGCATTTCGCATAGATGGTGTTTTTTTGCCAACACAAGGCGAACAAAATCCGATTTACTTTGTAGAAGTCCAATTTCAAACCGATACAGAAATTTACTCGCGGCTAATTTCAGAAATTTATTTATACTTACGTCAAAATCAACCGAAAAATTCTTGGCGGGGAGTAGTCATCTATCCCAATCGCAGTTTAGATACAGCAGACATCAAGAATTACAGTGAATTTTTCGCCAGCCAGCGCATAACTCCCATTTATCTTAATGAATTAGGTGAAACTGCATCATTGCCAGTTGGAATTGCTACGATGAAATTAGTAGTCGATGATGAGGATACGGCAATTATAGCTGCCAGAGAGTTAATAGACAGAACCCAGCAAGAAATCAGCATTGAACCACAGCGTCGGCAGTTATTAGAATTAATAGAGACAATTTTGGTTTACAAGTTTCCAGCTATGAGTCGGGAGGAGATTGAAGGTATGTTTGGGTTAAGTGATTTGAAGCAAACACGAGTTTATCAAGAAGGCAAGCAAGAAGGAGCGCGTGAAGAAAAGTTGAGGATGATTCCTTTGTTGTTGAAGTTGGGATTAAGTTTGGAAGAAACAGCGAAAGAGTTAGGTTTGAGTTTAGAGGAGGTGCAGCAAGAAATTCAAAAACAGCCTCCAAGTCAAAATACCTAAACAAAATTAATCACAACAGAATTCAGGAGTCAGGAGTCAGAAGTCAGAATTCAGAATTCAGGAGTCAGAAGTAAAACAAGCTTGATACCTGACGTTGAGACGAATCGTTGTGTACTTCACTTTCTTTGAAATCCGCTGTCAGTTAAAAAAAATGAGAGGATGTAATTAAGAGTATCAGTAAATAGTTTTTAATATTCTGACAATTTTCGGCGATCGCAAGCAATTCCTCGTTTTAATTTTTTATATGATTTCCCTGTCTCCCATTCTCCAAGCTAGACTCTCTCAACCTTTAAAAATTGGCTCCTTTGAGGTCAATAGCCGGGTTCTCCAGTCGCCTTTATCTGGGGTCACAGATTTGGTATTTCGCCGTCTTGTGCGTCGTTATGCACCCGATTCGATGATGTATACCGAAATGGTCAATGCTACCGGCTTGCATTATGTTAAACAATTGCCCAAAATCATGGAGGTAGACCCCAACGAACGCCCAATTAGCATTCAACTATTTGATTGTCGTCCAGATTTCCTCGCAGAAGCAGCAATCAAGGCAGTTGCAGAAGGGGCTGATACTGTTGATATTAATATGGGTTGTCCAGTAAATAAAATCACTAAAAATGGAGGCGGTTCTTCTCTGTTGCGCCAACCAGAAATCGCAGAGGCAATTGTGCGAGAAGTGGTGAAAGCTGTTGATGTACCTGTGACAGTGAAAACCCGTATTGGTTGGAATGACAAAGAAATTACGATTCTCGACTTTGCCAAACGCATGGAAGATGCAGGGGCAAAAATGATTACAGTACACGGACGCACTCGCGCTCAAGGATACAATGGTAATGCGCGTTGGGAATGGATTACCCGTGTTAAAGAAGTACTTTCTATTCCAGTAATTGCCAACGGAGATATTTTTTCTATTGAAGCGGCGGTGAAATGTTTAGAAGAAACTGGCGCTGATGGTGTGATGTGTTCTCGTGGAACTTTGGGTTATCCGTTTTTGGTGGGAGAAATCGATCGCTTCTTAAAAACTGGAGAAATATTACCGCCACCAACCCCAATTGAAAGGCTGGAATGTGCCAGAGATCATTTACAAGCCTTGTGGGAATATAAAGGCGATCGCGGTGTTCGTCAAGCCCGTAAACACATGACTTGGTATGCTAAAGGTTTTGTTGGTGCTGCTGAATTGCGAGGACAATTAAGTGTAGTTGAAACCGTAGATCAGGGTTTAGCAATGATTGACCAAGCAATCGCCAAACTGGCTAATGGTTATGAATTAGAAGAAGAAGCCGAAGATAATTTGGTAATGATTTGAAATATTGATTCTGACTCCTGAATTCTGAATTCTTCTTCAATACATTGTATATTTAATTAATCAAAGTGGAGGCTTGCAATGTTAGTTTCCAAACATGACGAAATTGTATCGATTCCCGAAATCCATTCTTTAGAAGATTTCATGGTAAATCCTCCAGATGGGATGGAGTGGGTGGATGGACAACTGGTAGAAAAAACAGGGATGACATTAAAACATAGTGAAATTGAATTAAGTCTTGGCTTTTACTGGAGAACTTACATTAACTCCAATCAACTAGGTGGCAAAGTTTACACTGAAGTGCCTTGTCGCACATATAAACAAGGGCGTCGTCCTGATGTTGCTTATCTAACGCCGGATTTAGTAACTCAATTTGGCAATGTTCCCACATTGCCACAAAGTTTTCCATTAATTGCAGAAATAGTTTCACCGACTGATTTAGCTGAGGACTTATTTTTAAAAGCCCAGGAATATTTACGGTCTGGTTGCGAGGAAATTTGGCTAGTATTTCCTGAAAGTCAGTTAATTTTGGTTATGACTGATAATCAAGTTTTAGGGTTTAAAGCTGGTGATGTAGTTCGCACTCAAAAAGTATTATTGGGTTTTAGTGTAGCCGTAGACGAATTGTTAGCTTGAGAATTCAGAGGTAACAGGGAACGGGCAAGAGGGAACAGGAAAAACTCATATTTAAAAATATGAGATTGAAATAAAATTCAATTTTTTAACGAACCGCCAAGGACGCATTCGCGCAGCGTCTCGTCAGAGAAGGACGCAAAGAGAAGAAAGAAAGGCTTAACTGAACTGTATTGATTCTGAATTCTGAATTCTGACTTCTGTATTCTTCTTCATTTTCCATACTGATCGCCAGTCACCTTACCTCGAAAAACAATGTACTGGTAAAGGTTATAAAACAGCATCACCGGAATGAGAAAGCCAATAAAAATGATCATAATCACCAATGAACTGGGGTCGGCGGCTGCTTGATAGATGGTAATTTTATTAGGAATAATATACGGGAAGGCAATTAATCCCAAGCCGATGAACGACAATACAAACAGCAGAATTGTCCAAATAAAAGGCGCTCTTTCTTGTTTGCGATTTAGACTTTTCAGAAGTTGCCAAATCAACAAAACTCCCACCAAGGGAATGACTGCAAAGATATAAACTAAAGGTTGTTGAAACAACCGCGATCGCGCATTTTCATAAATTATCGGTGTTGTAATTGTAATGAAAATCGCACCAATTAAAGTTGTCCAAGCAGCTATTTTTGCAGTTTTATAGTGAGTTTCCTGCAATTCTCCTGTAGTTTTCCAAATCAGATAAGTTGAACCAATTAACACATATCCTTGAATCAAAGTTAAAGCTACCAAGACTGATGGAATATTTAGCCAGTCCCAAGTTGTACCAATAAAGTGTCCTGTGTCATCAACATTAATCCCTGCCAGCACAGCACCAAGGGCGAATCCTTGACCGAGTGCAGCGATAAAACTTCCAGCACCAAAAGCGAAATTCCAAAATAATTTGCGGTTTGATAGTTCACGAAACTCAAATGCCACACCACGAAAAATAAACCCAAATATCATTAAAAAAATTGGAATGTATAAAGCATTCAAAATTGTGGCATAAGCTAAAGGGAATGCACCAAAAAGACCGCCTCCCATCAGAACTAGCCAGGTTTCATTAGCATCCCAAATATTGCTTAAACTAGTCATTAAAATGCTTCGACGTTCTTCATCTGAGGAGGTAAGAGATAATATCCCCACCCCTAAATCAAATCCGTCTAGCATTACATAAAGGAATAAAAAAAGAGCTAAAACTACAAACCATACTTGCGGCAGAAAATACTCTAATGTTTCCATATAATCTCCTAATTGGGACTGGTGACTGGGGACTGGGGACTGGGTATTAGACCTCTTGCATAAATATTTTTTTCTCTCACGCAGAGGCGCAGAGGCGCAGAGAAGAGAACGCAAAGAAAGACTTTTGCAAGAGGTTTATTAATTCATCCCCCTCATCCCCCCACTCCCCACTCCCCACTCCCAAATAAAACTCACTGCTGTGCTTCTACAGGGCGTTCATCTGGAACAAACTCACCAGGATTAGTATCTACTGCGGGTTTGGTGGTTTCCATACCTGGAATTGGTAAATCGAGATTGGGGCCTCTGCGGAGAATGCGGCTACCAAAGTACAAAACTGCGATAAATAAAAGGCTGTAGACTGTGGCAAAGGCAGTTAGTGACACTAAGACATTACTCGCGGGTAAACGAGAAGCCGCGTCAACTGTGCGAATTTGCCCGTAGAGTGTCCACGGTTGTCTGCCAACACAGCGCACAACCCAACCTGATTCTACGGCAATGTATCCTAAAGGAGCTGCCAATATCCAAGCCCGCATTAACCACCGCTGTTGAGTAATGGTTTCTGCTGAGAGTTTACCGCGTAACCATTGCAGGGTACTAAATAACATTAATCCCGCGAAGAAAAACCCAATGGCAATCATTGTGCGGAAAGCGTAGTAAATCAAACCCACTAAATGAGGACGATCCTCTGGTTTCCATTCCTTCAAACCGCGCAGTGGTTCAGAAAGATTCTTTTTGAATTCCAGAATGTATCCCAGTGCATTGGGGACGGTGATTTCCCAATCATTTTTCTGGGCTTTTTCATTGGGTATGGCTACAAGACTCCAATCTGCCGATTGTCCCGCTGGTGAAGATTCCCACTGTGCTTCCATTGCAGCGAGTTTTGTGGGTTGATAGTGATAGACTTGTTCGCCGCTCAAATGCCCGATGTATATTTGTAATGGAGCAACTGCGATCGCAGCTGCTAAAGCAATCTTCAATGACCGTGAAAAGAAACCTGCATGGCGTTGTTTGAGAATATACCAAGCACTAATTCCACCAATCACAAACAACGATGTTTCTAGTGTGGCAAAAAACATGTGTAGCACACTATTAAGCATGAAGGGATTTAATATTGCTTGAAAATAATCGTGGACAATAAACTTACCATTGACTAATTCCCCACCCGCCGGAGTTTGCATCCAGGAATTTGCTGTCAAAATCCATACGGTTGATAGGTTAGCACCAATGGCAACTAAAATTGTTGAAAGATAATGAATAGCCGGATTAACCCGTTCCCAGCCGAATAACATAATACCTAAAAAAGCAGCTTCGAGCATGAATGCCCAGGAAGCTTCAAAGCCAATCACACTACCAAAAAAATTGCCCGCCGCTTCCGAAAACGGTGCCCAATTAGTGCCAAACTGGAATTCCATCGGAATACCTGTTGCCACACCAATGCCAAAATTCAAGAGATAGAACTTAGACCAAAAGCGCGCATGGAGGTAGTAGTCTGGATTACGAGTCTTTAGCCATAGTCCCTCGACGATAACCAGATAAATTCCCATTCCTGTAGTCAGCACAGGCCAAAGCATATGAAATATTGCAGTCAGCGCAAATTGCATCCGTGATAGCACCACGGAATCGGATAAAAATTCCATGCTTGTATTCCTCTATTGAAATTCCCTGTAATTTGTTTGTCTTAGTCTATATTCAATAGTCAAAAATCATTTTGACATGGAAATTATCAAGCCATCCAATTTTAATTGTTAAGTATTGAATATTGATTATTGACAATTCATCAAAAATATATTTTTACACCACAGTGCAAATAAATCTACCATTTGGGATGCTTAAAAAGCTTGCAGTGTAGGTATCTTTGAGTTTTATTTTTGCATTGTTGTAATGGCGATGTCTGCGACGGCCTTCTCTACGAGACGCTACGCGAACGCCTACGCTATTTTCAAAAGCTTGATTTTCATAGTTGGCGATCGCAAGTATTTTTGTGTATTTTTTCAGTAATCTTTCTTGAATTTAAAAAACATCTCTCTATAGATAGGGAATTTTTTAAATTGTGCATGAATTAGTGATACATGTCAAAAGACAAGAGGTCAAAGTCACTGTACGATATCGAGTATAGCCGCAAAAATGCAAATAATGGTTTTTGAATTTTAGTTAATTGCAATGTGGGGCAATTTTTGACAAAAATTTCAGCAATGGAATTACTTATCGTTTCAATCCTTAATAGGGAGTTTAGTTAATTGCAATACGCAACACCACCGCCACCAATTTAGTAATTCAAGGTTTCAATCCCTAATAGGGAGTTTAGTTAATTGCAATTTGAAGATATAGTGGATTTAAACCGAGCTTTAAAAGTTTCAATCCCTAATAGGGAGTTTAGTTAATTGCAATTCAGAGATTGGCTATCAGAGATTGTGGGCTACACGTTTCAATCCCTAATAGGGAGTTTAGTTAATTGCAATACCTTATGTAAAGGAATCGCCAGCCGAGGAAAGTTTCAATCCCTAATAGGGAGTTTAGTTAATTGCAATAAAGCTTAAATGAGTACCTTAAATTAGCAGTTGGTTTCAATCCCTAATAGGGAGTTTAGTTAATTGCAATCTTTTATAATGTATCTATTCACTATCTATGTTAGACAACGTTTCAATCCCTAATAGGGAGTTTAGTTAATTGCAATTTCAATAATTAATTCCGCTAAGCGCTGTTTGGCTTGTTTCAATCCCTAATAGGGAGTTTAGTTAATTGCAATCGCTGGCATCTGAAAGGCTTGCTGTATTCGGTTTTCAAGGTGCAGTTGCGCGGATGAAAGAATCATAACACAGGAAATGGTGTTAACACCAGATGCAAATCGCTGAAACCCAGTCTCCGTAAGGTGCGCGGATGGTTTAAAAGTTCTATAGTCCTCAAAACCTTGTACACATTGAGATGCAGCCATTTTTTGCTTGTTTTGATTTTCTACAGCTACCCATCCGCGCATTTGGCAAGGAAATTAGTCTAATTGCTGAGGGCTACCACCATTAATTTAAGCGATCGCAGTTTCTAATCCTCACCTGTATAACCTCTAACTTACCAAATCAGGGAACACTTCTTGCACGGCAGGATGCACTAATTTATGATTCTGCACATTCACACCTTTAGCTAAGGCTGGGTTAATTTCCAATGCCTTAATTCCCAAATTCGCCAATTGGACAACATAAGGTAATGTACTGTTATTGAGTGCCTGAGTTGCTGTCCAAGGTACTGCTCCTGGCATATTGGGAACGCCATAATGCACCACGCCCTCTTCGATGTATACCGGATTTGTGTGAGATGTGACATGTAAGGTTTCTACACAACCGCCTTGGTCAACTGCAACATCAACTATTACTGAACCAGGATACATTTGTTTGACCAATTCGCGGGATACTAAGATTGGTGCCCTGCGTCCCAGTACTAAAACTGCACCAATGAGCAAGTCGGCTTCTTTAACTGCCGCTTCAATATGAGCTGAGTTGCTGTAAAGCAATTCGACTCTAGAGCCAAACAAAGTTTCTAAGTAAGACAACCGCTCGACACTCACATCTAAAATTTGCACGCTAGCACCCATCCCCACGGCAATTTTAGCTGCTTCTGTGCCGACAACGCCGCCACCGAGAATTACTACTTTACCTGGTTTGACTCCAGGTACACCACCCAAAAGCACACCTCTACCGCCTTGCTGACGTTCTAGAAATCTCGCTCCAAATTGGACTGCAAGCCGACCGGCAATAACGCTCATGGGAGTGAGCAAGGGTAGTCTGTTAGCGCCTGGTTGTTCTACGGTTTCGTAGGCGATCGCACAAGTGCCACAATCAATTAAATGCTCTGTTAATTGGCGATCGGCTGCTAAGTGTAAATAAGTAAATAATATCTGCCCTTTCTGCAAAAAATTATACTCAGATTTCAGCGGCTCTTTGACTTTCACAACCAATTCTCGATTCCAAACCGCTTCTGCTGTAGGAACAATTTCTGCTCCAGCACTTGTGTAGTCGTCATCTGTGAACCCAGCACCACTACCTGCTTGTGTCTGGACGAAGATGCTATGACCATTTTCTCGCAGCACCCGCACACTCGAAGGACTTAAACCTACCCGAAATTCTAGATCTTTAGTTTCCTTAGGAACGCCGATTTCCATATATCGCCTCTGATAATTTTTTTTGTTTAACTGTAGCTTGCCAATCTCAAGCTTGCTACTGAACTATTGCGGATAGCTGTATTAGAAGTAGCTATTCTCTTTTTTGAGCCTGTCAATTTAATCTGAATAGCTGTAAACTCTTACCCTTGACTATTGCCCCAGTATTTATACAATATATAAAGAATAGTAACAATTTATTAAAAAGCGATTGTATAGCTGCATTCTAGGAAGCTTTGGCTGAATTGCTCAAGCGATCTTGGTATTCAGGCACTGCGATCGCTCAAACTGCCAAAACAGGCTAAAGGTTAAGCAAAAAAAGAAATTAATTCCTTTAGCTTTGATATCAAGTCCGTTTAATCACTTATCATTAAAATCTCTGTACGTAAGAGCGTCCCCACGTCCCCGCGTCAGTTTTAATGATAAAACCTGACATGATATTACCCCTTGCCCGACTAATACCACAAAGTCCGATATTAAGTCCCGTTTGCCGAAAAGAGGTTTCTAAAAAATGACACAACCACAACCCACAATTACACCTAAACTAGATCAGCCTAAGTTTGGCTTTAACGAATATGCTGAGCGCTTGAATGGTCGAGCTGCAATGATTGGCTTTGGTTTGATGTTGGTGATTGAATACGTCACCAATCAAGGGGTGCTATCATGGCTGGGTCTGAAGTAGTGCCACCAACAAGCACGCAAATTGTAAGCTAGTATTTAGAAGAGTTTCAACCAGCTGGAACAACCAGTTGGTTTTGACTTTAATATATCGATAGCCAAGTACTTCGCCCTCAACACTTTAATTAGATTTATTCGTAAATTGTTGCCGTAGAATGTAACCAACAGAGGAATCCAAATACCTATTACTGACTGAAATATCCGCAACTTGCAACTAGCACATGTAAGAAGGTGAATGAGTAGACTTCCTCCCCTACTCAAGAAAGTCATATTAAATTAGTTTATGCCTTCGATGAAAAAGGCAAAATATGGGTGAGGTATTCTTGGTAAATATACACAAAAGGTAAACTGGAACCAATCAAGCTGTGATGAACGCTGTATTACCTCGTTTTTTGAAGTCAACCTACCGAAAAGAACCACTGATCGCTATATTGATTACGATGGGACTGGTAGATGCCCTGATTGGCGGATTGGATGATAGCTGGTCGTTGTTTGCTTTTGGTTTGGGAACGGCAGGGATAGCGCTAGGGTTGAAGTTGTGGCGTATCCAACAGCGTCGTCCTTTACCAGAGGAGCCTATAGTACAACATTACTTGCCCTCTCGTTCTTCTAGTCCGCCTTTACCAATGTTAAGCGTTTCTAAGAAAAAACCACCTCTGTAGAGACGGGATTCATCGCGTCTATTAGGAGTTAGGAGTTAGGAGTTAAAAGTTAGGAGTTATGAATTATTACTCCTAACTCGATATATTTTGTTTGTATATGTTTTTTTATACCTAATCAAAAAGTGAGGAAAAATAGTGAGGAGTGAGGGAAGAGGTGGGGGTAATTTCTGGCGTCGGTATATTATCTTGGCTTTTATGGCAGCTGTTGCCCTTCCAGTAACCACCTGGGAAGGGTTTTATATTCGTCAGGCTGATGCTGCTATTGAATTTGCACCAAACTCCGAAACTACAAATAATTTTGCGAATTTTCAGCTACTTTACACCCTCAAAGGACATAACGGAACTGTTAAATCCCTAGCGTTCACTCCAGATAGTAGAATTCTTCTTAGTGGAGGCGCAGAAAACGAGGGTATAATTCGGCTTTGGAATCCAGCCAACGGCAAAAATTTGGGGAATATTAACAAAGCACACAAAACCGCTGTAGAATCTTTAATAATTTCGCCAGATGGTCGAACCCTGGTCAGTTGTAGTAGTGACAACACCATTAACCTCTGGAATGTGAAAAATTTTAAATTTAAATTTAGCCGCTCTTTTGTAGGACATACCAGTAACGTATTATCTTTAGCGGTATCTCCTGACAGTAAAGTTTTAATTAGTGGAGCTTTAGATGGAATCCGGTTGTGGGATTTGTTACAGCAGCGCCCACTCGGTAGTTTAGCACGCTTTAACAATTTGATTTATACCGTAGCCATTAGTCCTGATGGGCAAACCTTGGCTAGTGGCGACAATAAAGGTGTAATTAAGCTGTGGAGCCTGAGTAGTGGTAAATTAATCAGTGAATCAGTAGCTCATACTAATTCTGTTACCGCTGTTACCTTTACACCAGACGGACAAACATTAATTAGTGCTAGCCGCGATCGCACCGTTAAAGTGTGGAATGTGAATACAGGAGAACTACTCCGCACCCTTACAGGACATAATAACTGGGTAAATGCGATCGCCATTAACCCAGACGGACAAACCCTTGCTAGTGCCGGCAGAGATGGCATTAAGTTGTGGAATATAACGTCAGGTGAGTTAATAAATACATTAAGTGGACATACAGACTGGGTAAGTGCGATCGCTTTTAGTCCAAATGGGCGAATATTAGCCAGTGGTGGATTCGATCAAAAAGTCAAGATTTGGGGAATTCCAGTCAAACGTAAGTAACAGTTTAGGGACTTCCAGAAAATAAATTATCCCAAATTATTTGTACATTTGTAGGGGCGCACAGCTGTGCGCCCCTACGATTATCTGTACCTCACCAACTTGCAATCTGCTGTATGTTTCTCTGTGTGTTGAAATTAGCACTAGCTTCGAGTTGATGAATAACTGCAATCATAAACCAAGGAACATCATTCACCCTTTCTATTTTTTTATAGCGATCGCAATTGTCCATAATCCAATACGGTTCAGTGACAGAGAGCAGTTTTCTATCTATTTGAACCACATCTGTCGTAGGGGCACAGCAATGCTGTGCCCCCACCGCGTGGTCTATTTAGCTGAAAATTACTGTAAGCTAGAAAAATAAATTTAGCTTACCAACTCGTTTCAAATATTTCAATCCAATTCCCACTTTTGATCTGTCGTTGAACCATTATCAGCGTTACGTCCAGAACGCTCACAATCCCAAAGCTGTAGCGCTGCACCGTTGGTTCTTCCTGGCGCTCCAGCAACGTCAATGCACTTTCCAGATAAAGTATTTCTGATAAAGCCACCACTGGTTAATACCCACTTTTGATCTGTCGTTGAGCCATTATCAGCATTACGTCCAGAACGCTCACAATCCCAAAGCTGTAGGGCTGCACCGTTGGTTCTTCCTGGCGCTCCAGCAACGTCAATGCACTTTCCAGATAAAGTATTTCTAATAAAGCCACTGCTGGTTAATACCCACTTTTGATCCGTCGTTGAGCCATTATCAGGATTTGTTCCAGAGATTTCACAATCCCAAAGTTGTAGAGCTGCACCGTTGTTTCTTCCTGGCGCTCCGGCAACGTCAATGCATTTCCCGGAAAATGAATTAACTATAAACTTATCATTAGTACTCTGTGCAACGCTTGGTTTCTTGCCAAAAAGAAGAAGCAAGAAAGTAAAACTTGATAAGACAAAGAACAAACCCATCAAAAACTTACTACTAAGTTTCATTATAAACCTCCTGTTCAAGTCGATCTAATTTAGATTTAATTATTCGCTGACTAAATTTTCGCAGAGTGCTTTTAAGTCGCTTTCTCGTTCTTGAATAATATTCTCTGCTAAAATTTTTAACGATTGAATATTATTTGGAGTTGTATCATGTATCAAATTATTTGGTGGTAATTTGTCAGTTTGAAAACGGTAGTAACGTTTATTGCCATCTTCGGTGGTAGACAGTAATTGTTTTAGTTGGTAATCCACTGTGTCACTAATACCATCAAAAACCACATCTAAGATTGGTTGTGCCCATTGAGCCATTCCCCAATTTTTGATCTCTTCATATGGGAGCCTACGAGCTAATTCCCCTGTCCCAATTGAGACAACTAAAACATCTGTATCATTTGGGTAAACACTTTTAACTTCGGCATAAGCGCACATTGCAGGATTATTTGCAAATACACCTCCATCAATTAAAGCATGGTAAGGTGATAAAGGTTTATCTACTTCAAGTTTTAATGGCTCAAAATAAGTTGGAGCGGCAGAGGTTGCCCTTGCAACTTTTGCCATTGGAAAATCATCATTCGGTGTTTTTCTCGCTTGACTACGCTTGAAGAAATAAGGAGACCTTTTTTCAACGTCATAACTCGTAATTAAAACTTCTTTAAGCGCTTCACTAAGTTTTGTTTCTTTAAAATACTCACCCAAAACACCTTCGATACCGTCTGAGGGAAACATTCGCTTCACGAGAGGTTTTACATTTTCAGGAATCCACTCGGAACGATGAAAAATATTCTGACCTTCTTGTTCATACAGTTTTATCAAATCATTGGCTGTATAGTGAGGCTTACCATCAGAATCAGGTTTGGTTATTCCTAAAGTTAATATTCCCCCTGTTGATGTGCCTGCAATAAAATCAAATAAATCTGTAATGTGTTTTCCAGTTAAATCTTCGATCGCAGACAAAATCACGGCTGGAATAACTCCTCGAATTCCACCACCATCAATTGATAAAATTTTAATGACTTTCATTGTTTTATGGGACTAGGATAATCTATATTTACTTTCTGAGGTAGAATGTAAATTTAAAGTTTAATGCTACTTAGCATTGTTAGTTAGATATCTGAATTAACCTGATTATTTAGGTTAATTCAGATTTTTTTAGTTAGTGTTGGGTAGCTAATTCTCATGAATCTCGCTACAGAATTGCTTGGAAGTTTGTAAGTAGAGTTGGGATTCCAGCAATTCCGGTACTTGCGGCATTCAAAATGCTACCAAAAAACGTAATAACTTTGCTAAAAAAATCTATAGATTTACTGAAATTTTCAATCTTAGCAATAGCTGTTTTTAAGTTATCTTTAACAGTTTTAATTTCACTTTGATATGCTGCCATTGAGGAAATAGTTCCATTAAATATTTTAATTGTTAAATTTTTAGCTAGCCGACGAAGTGGTATTTCACATTTATCGCCTATGTCAAGATACTCCTGTCTACTTATTTTCTTATCTGCTAGTAGTTTGTTACGTCTTTGTAAAGAAAATTCAACAATTTCATAAATTGTTCTACGACAATACTCAAAATCAGTAACATCCATGTTTGACTCCTTTGTAATAAATAGATAACATTCAACGAATCAATCAATTGGTTCGCTGATTAATAGCGATTGCAAATAGATGCAAGATTATCAAGTATTTTGGAAGTGTCTAGATATGTACCTTCAGTACTGATAAACTCACGGAAAAAATTCAATAACCTCCTGGAGATTGCAGTCAGTGTAGAGTAATCTTCACAATTGTCAATAACATTTTGGATTTTTTGGGTTACTATTTTAATTTCTTCTTGGTAACTTGTTACTGGACTTAAAATCTCTTCGTCAATTACAATCGCTATTTCATCAGCAATTTTGCACAGAGATATTTCAATATCCTCAAATATTTGATTCAATTCTTCTTTTGTGATGTTTGTTTGAAATAAAAGCTTTGTACTTGCTTCTCGTACAAAAAGAATAATTTCAAGAACTAAATTACGACTGACTAGTAAGTTAGTGCAATGTTTAACGGTCATTACTTAACTCCTTGATCTAATTTGTATTTGATGTTTTATCGCTCAATTTTTTGCAGCAATGGTTCTATAACTTTCATATGTTTGGCGATAATTACTTGAACTCTTCGCATCGTTTCGGGTTTAATTTCCTGGGATTGTCCTTTATCTACAGCTTTGGTTTCAGATGACTTCAATATGTCGTGACAGTACTTGTCAAATTTTTCACCTGTTAAGGGAACATCACCATCTTTGGCAAATTCCTCTTTGATATCTGCGTGTAGCGATGCTAAATTCCTCAAAATTTCAGTATATGTTTGAGCATTTTGCTTGCGATTCCTTACTAAGTCCATCGCATTGTTATACTTTTCCTCTAAAGCCATGAACTCTAGAGGATTTTTCTTGAGTTCGTCTTCAAATACAACAATATATTCGCTAAAGTAAGTACGAATACTGATTTCTTCTTCAACCAGCAGTCCATTGACGTAAACTTTGTTGGCGATCGCAATTAATCCACCTGGTTCGGGTTGTCCCTCGACTGCACCTTTACCCTTGACATAAGCCTGAATGTCGCTATCTGTGCATAAAACCGCTTGCTTCAACTTGCTGCGACGCTTCTCCTTGGTAAATATATTAGTGAGAAATTTAGCGATCGCAACTCCAGCCTGTACGTCTTCTGGTTTAAATACCGCTTGTGGTTCTGCTGCACGAGATGACGAGAACTTAAGATTAGTCAACGAATCCCCAAGATTTTTGTAACTTTCATCAAAGGAAATAGGTTTTCCTTTCTCACTTTCTCCTTTAGCAAGTAGAACAAGCACATTCACATAATCAATCAAAACCTGATTTGCATTCCCAACCTCGGAAGAGATTTGTTGATAATTATCATCACAGAATTTTTCTTCTGGTTGTCGCTCACTTAATATGGTAGGTGAACCTGGTGTTCCGAAAAATTTAGTTGCTCTAATACATGAGCCATACATATCTGCTGAGATATCGCTAGCAGAAATAGCTAGAGTGTCAACTGCCTTATTCAAATTATCAACGGAAGGAATATCACGCCCACAACTAGATACAAAAAGACTAACTAATACCAATGCTATAGGTTTCTGAAATTTACAAAAATTCTGTTTCAATTATTAATTACCTCCTTGGAAAAATATAAATTAATCATCTGTATTCATCTAAATATTTAGATGAATACAGATATTTTTTAGTGTTAAACGATTCTAATGAATCCCGCTACATCTGCTAGTTCTCTCGTAAAGTTGCCACTACGATTTCCTCTATTACCTTCAGAGGTTTGAATAGTAGAATCTCCAGGAGTGTATCCTCTAACAAGACCAATGTGATCTAGTTGTGAATTATTTCTTTGCCAATCGAAAACAAGTATATCTCCACGCTGAGGAACTATACTTCCTTTAGGATTCCAATAACGATTCTTTTTAGCCCAGAATTTCCAAGACTCCACTAAAGCCATCGTTGCCCAAAACCCTTGCGGTTGGATAGGCACATCTATACCAGTTTCTCGACAACAGAAATGAACAAAAGCAGCACACCAATCATAAATGACTGGATTTAAGGTGCTAATTTGACGGTTGCCTTGTTCATCTACAATATCAAACATTGGTTTACGAAAAGTTTTCAGATACTTTTCAGCTTCCGAACTTCCACCCTTCCATTGAAGCTGTTTAGCAGCTTCATTTTCTGCGAAATTAGCTAGTTTAATTCGGGGATTCTCTGGTGCGATAACAACAATATTGTCGTCAAAACTATTGCTTAATTCTTTCCAAGTTTGAGTATAAACTTCTCCATCAACAGTGATACCTGCTTTAACTTGGAAATCTCTGACAGCATTTTCGGTAACAATACCAAAATCTCCGTCAATATCTCCAACATTAAATCCCAGAGCATTGAGAGCTTTTTGCAGAGCCTCGACATCTTTTCCTTTTGTACCTTGACGTAAAACACGAGTCAGAGGTGGTAAATCAAAATCAGCAGGTTCACTTCCTCCAGTATTGACTAAAGGGCGATCGCTATAAATCAAATTCCAAGCCTGACTGCGTTCTAGCGTTCCGTTTCTCAATTCAGGTAAACGGTAGATTGAAGAACCAGGAAACCGATTGAGATAAGATTGAAGTTCTGAAGCACTAGCAGGATTTTTTGAATCTGTTTCTGAACCCCAAATTGGCAATATAGGTTTAGTTAATCCTTTAGTTTTGTGGGCTTTTAGACACTCCTGAACTTCTTCTTCATTAGTGTCTTTAAAACCAAATTTTTCAAAGTAAATTTGAGGTAAGGCAATATCACAAAAATCGTCCAAAATTGTCCAAGGAACTTCCGGATGAAAACCTGGATGACCAAAACTGGTGTATCCTAATGTTCCTGCTGGCACTAAAGGACGAAGCCCTACAAGTAATTTTTTCACATCATTATGTGTGCTGGCTGCTTTTACTTCCTCTTCTACATCAAGTACATAGCCATCCAGTCCACATTCTAAAGCTTGCTTAACTGCGTCTATTTGATCGTCAATATTAGGAGTTCCATAGTGGTAACCCCATCCGTAAACTTGGATATCTTTGTCTTTAAACTGTTTAATAACTTCTAAAGTACATTGCTCGCCGCCAAAAGTTGGGTTTTTACCCCAAAACATGACTCTACTTTTACCATCAAATACTTTGAGATAAACTCGCTTCACTTTACACTCAATTAATCTATTTAAGTAATTGCTACTTAATGCAGGAAGATTCCAAATCCAAACTCCATGAGGATGTTCACCCATATTTACCTTCTTATGTAATTACGTTATAAATCTTCGATAATCCTTGATTTGCTGCACCCGTTTAATTATTGTGCAGACTTATTTCGAGAACTACTGATACAAATACTCTACTGCCTAATATCAAGTTTGCCGGTCGGAAAAGGTCGGGGAAAAGTCGGATATTGTTAGTCTATTTATAGACATTAGATTTTTTTGGGTGATAAACAAAACATACACAAATCCCTCACCCCAAATCACCCAATGCCCGTTAGTAGCATCATTAGTAATTTCCTGTAACACTAAACCGCATTTATCGGGGCACAGCAAGTAACAGCATGATTTTCCTAGAAGTCGCAAATCCGATTGTCGTGAAGCTCATTGAGTTCACTGAATTGTAAAGATTATCTGTAGTATGTTCTATGTAGAAATACAGACCTTAGAATAACTACTACCAAAGATAGAGGCTAACTATAACTGCAATGGCATTATATCAAGTCCGGTTAATTACTTATGATTAACGCATCTGTGCAAAAACCCCAAAAGCCTCTTTCCCCCTGCCCCTGCCCCCTGCTCCCTGCTCCCCTGCCATCTAAATGATAAGTCTTTAACCGGACACGATATTACACCCTCATTCACGGGGCGATAGCTTCGCGCAAAAGTTTGCCTTGGCAAACGAGCATTGGAACTTGGAGAAGTTGTATAAAGATATTGCGAATGCCAAGCAGCAAGAAAGGCTCAGACATCTGGAAAGGGTGGGTGATAATTTTTCCGGGACACCTGGATACTGTGGTGTTAATTTAGTTAATTTGTTGCAGCAATTGGAAGCTGATTTAACTAACTATCATTTTTCTACTTTAAAACTTTGGCATTCTCATCTAGAGAATATCAATTTGAATCAAGGCAAATTCTCTAATACTAATGTCAATAAATCAGTTATAAATGAAGTTTTAGCTGACAGTCTTTGCGTTGATTTAAATCCTGATGAAACAACAAGTAATAGTGATGTCAATGATGATATTGACCTAGAATATTTTGCTTTCAGCAGTTGATTAAACAAGTGACAAAAATCCCTACAAAGGGGATTAACTAGGTTCAAGGGACTTCCAAGGAAAAAAAATATTCCATAGTAGGGTAGCACAGTTGTGCTACCCGAAAAATGTACAAATACAGCAGATTGCAAGTTGGTGAGGTACAGATAATTGTAAGGGCACGGCACTGCCGTGCCCCTACCCGCGTACCTCATTTACCTGAAATACGCTGTAATTTGGGATAATTTATTTTCTCGAAGTCCCCAAAAATGGAGTAGGGAATGGGTAGAGATGCGATTACTCGCGTCTTTTAGGCAGTAAGCGAGGAAACCTTTTTTATCAAACAGAATTCAGGAGTCAGTCGTCAGAATGGGCTAAACCTTAGCTATCCGCTAACAGAATGAATTCTGTACTACTGGCGGATAGCGTCGGCGGCAAGCGAGTCTTCTCCCAAAGGGAGACGCCAAAGGCGATAGCGCCGGCGGCAAGCGAGTCATCGAGCGTCACGAGCGTCGCGTCAAGATTGCTGAATTCTGAATTCTGCATTCTGAATTCTGCATTCTTATTCAAGTTTCGTAATAGCATTTACCCATGATTAATTGTCCTCCCAATCTACTACTGAACCCCAACAAAACCAGCTTGCTCAATTGCTTTTTGTCCCTGTTCAGTTAATAAAAGTTTGGCGTAGGCATCCCCTATTTGCTGTTCTCGACCGTTATTCTGCTTAATAATCACAAACAAGTCAGCAGTAATTGGATAACTACCGTTTCTAATAGCCTCAGTATTTACTTGATTACGCTGACGTAAGCAATTTTCCGGTGACACCAGAGGTTCACGGTAGGGGACAATTAACTCATTGGAAGTGCGACCCAATGGCAAAGCCTTCACACTACACTGAGGAACCACTGAACGAGCAGAAGCGTAATACACGCCACCAGGGGTTTTGCTGAGTTGGCGCACTGCATCTGTAGTCGAGTAGACATACTGTACATTGGAGCTAGATGTTTGCCCCTTCGAGTTGTTATTGCTAGAGAATATTACTGTATCTGCGTTTTCTGGTCGTTGGGATAAAGGTGTAATGGGCAGATTTGGCCCGCCTACTTGCTCCCAGTTAGTAATTTGCCCGGAATAAATCTGCTGCAATTGGTCAACACTTAAACCCGGCACCTTCAGTGATGGGTTGACTACCACTGCTATTCCATCAATGCCTACCCGACGTTGCTCAAGGGTGAAGCCTCGTTGTGTTGCAATTGCTTTTTCTTCATCTGTGAGGGGACGGGAAGACTGAGCAAAGTCTAGTTGTCCATCAAGCAACATCCGAATACCTGAGGTAGAACCAGGGCTATTCTTAGCAGGGTCTACATAGCGTAATTGTAGTTCAGGGCGATCGCTTTGGATCTGAGAATCTACCAATTGTCGGATAGATGCCCAAGCTGTACTACCACCGTAGTTAAATGAGCCGGTGGGGACATCGGTAATTGTCTGAAAAGTTGATCTCCCACTAGAAGGAATCTTTAAACTTTGATTGGAAGAGTAAGAGTTAGCACTGTCACGGGATAGTAAGTTTGGCTTGAGTAACCACCAAAGCAATCCACCAATAACCATCAGTGTCAGTACTTTACCAATTATTAAACCTCTAAGAAAGAGGGCAATTTCACCGTTAATTAAAGCTTTTTTTTGGTTTGTATTGTCCATATCTTTAATTTTTTTTTATTGATTGTATTCATACTACAGGAATTTCTCAGTATTTACACTATAAAAATCTCTCGATATTTTAAGTTTTAAGTAAAGCTTTAATCAGCTAGTTAATACCCACTTTTTTGATTGCTATAAGTAAGTGGAAATAAAACAAACTATATTATGAAATGTAAAAATGCTTGAAACTCTTACCAACGATCAATAACAAAGGACAAATGACAGCCTTCACTAGTTATTTTTAATTGCACCTACCTACTTAAAATCTACCATTTTATATATAGCCGTAGGTAGTCACGATCTTTTTCTTCTGGACTCATCCTTGAACATTACCATCTTTCTTCCTCACGGGAATATCCCTGACTTTCCTACCTAGACAGTTACGTTTTTTCTACATCAGCTAAGTAAGTCAGTCGAAATAAAAAAAACTATATTACGAAACGTAAAAAGTCTTGAAACTCTTACCAATGACCAATGTTGAAGAAGAATGCAGAATTCAGAATTCAGAATTCAGCAATCTTGACGCTCGTTCCTCGCTACCGCTACGCTATCAGTCGGGGATTGGGACCCGCGACTTTCTTGTTGACCACCAAATCTACGATTTGGTGGGGGTGCAAAAACGCCGGTTATTCAGACGCTCCTGCGTCGCTAACGCAACGCTTACCGCCACTCGCACAGAAAACATTGCTGTTAGCGGATAGCTAAGGTTTAGCCCATTCTGACGACTGACGCCAATATTGCTGTTCGATAAATGACAGCCTTCACTAGTTATCTTTAATTGCACCGACCTACTTACCGCTTTTAAAACATCTTCCAAATAGATGATTAACTTTTTGTGGTGTAGTCAAATTTCATTGGCTGGGTAGTCTTTACAATGGAGTAATTGCTTTTATAAACTTCTTTTTGGGTGGCTAAAGTATTCACATTAGTTAAGCGTGAGCGTTCAACAAATTTTTGTATAATATTTTTTAATTGAATAGGTTGGTATGGTAGTGAGGTACTTGTATTAATAAATGTATAGATTACAATAATTACTATCAAGCTAGTGCTAGCACCAAGTCCGATCCCCAACAACAAAATAAAATTTCTATAAGCTAGGAAATAGCTATCGACAGTATTTTGCTTTCGCCCGCTGTGTGATGACTCCAGGCGCACCAAATCGGAATTAAGCGCTTGTAGAGCTTCTGCGGCAGATTGGTAACGCTGACTATGGCGATCGCAAACCATTCTATCTAAAATATCTGCCAAACCGTCGCTTACCTGCGCGTCATGGCGCCAGATAAGTTCTCCGCTATTGGGATCTTCTTGTAGATGGTCAGGTATTAAGCCTGTGAGAGCTTGAATACCAATCATACCTACTGCATAGATATCGCTGCAAAGTTTGGGCTTTCCCTTAGCTTGTTCGCTTGGCATATAACCAGGAGTTCCAACGACAACTGTTAAACCCGCTCCCAAAGCACCAATTTTTTTAATACTCCCAAAGTCAATTAAAACAATCTTGCCATCCGAGTGCCGCCGCATTAAATTTTGGGGCTTAATATCTCGGTGAATAATGTTGTGTTCATGAACGAAGACTAAGACTTCTAAAATGTCTTTTAATAAATTTAAGACTGCATTTTCGCTCAAGCGTTGACCTGGGATAATTTCTTGAGTCAACGGATGACCGTCAATATATTCTTGGACTAAATAGAAATCTCCATCTTCATCAAAATGGGCAAACAGTCTGGGAATTTGCTCGTGGTCATTGCCTAGCTGATATAAAACTTCTGCTTCTCTAGCAAATAATTTTTTAGCGATCGCACCAACAGTAGGATTAGGATCTTTTGGGTGGAAATGTTTGACAACACAATGCGGCCGCCCTGGTAAATCTAGGTCTACTGCTAAGTAGGTATCGCCAGATCCTCCGCTTCCCAACTGTTTGATAATCTCAAAGCGATTCCGGAGTGTCTTTCTGACAAGAGAATGTTGATATCTATTACGTATTGTTGTTGTACGTACTGCGCTTGCTAACGAGTAATTTCCACCAGATTCTGGGCTTCCCAACACTTTAACAGTCTCAAAGCTACTCCTGAATGTTTTTCTGATGAGAGGATTCTGGCTCATGTGGCGTATACTATCTGCTAATTGCTGACCATTCAGAGCTTCTCAGAGCTTGGGTAAGACGATGAATACTTGCCGCTTGATTTTTGAGGCAATCATCTTCCCAGAGTTCATATGCTTTACGGCACTTTTATGGTTCGCCGTTTGGTTACTTTATTTAACGTTACTAATACTTAACTGTTTTTAATTTTAGCAAAAAATAACCTTAGTTAAAATAAATTTTTACTTGGTTCATATGATGGTAGACTTCATATATTTTTCAAACTTCAGCAGCCAAGCCACTGTCTTGAAAAAGGGAGTGGGGAGTAGGGGAGGTATGAAGAAAGGGAAAGGGGGAAAGGGGAAAGGTGAAAGGGAACCAGTGGCTTAAAAGCAGGGGTTTCAAATATGGACCGGAGGCGGAGCGGCTCCGGCTCCGCACTGATTTTTATCGCACTACGTGTCTTAAAGATTTTCTTTTTTTATTCTCCGCAATGAAGATAGGGGCTTTATACCTTGTGGGGAAAAGTTCTTTATCCTACCCTTTCCCCTTTTCCCCTTCTTGGTAAGATTTTACCGTGATTAGCTGACTTGAAGCTAGACTTTTTGAATTATAGTATCGGTAATTTAAAAGTTGTGCCAATGAATACTAGTGAATTTCCTGCCGATGCGGAGTAGAATTTTTATGATGCTATCAGCCAAATAGGATATTACGGTGACTTAAATTACTGCTTGGGTCTTTTAGATGACTCCTGGCTTGAAATTGAAGTTTTAACCGAGACAGAGATGGAAATCATATCAGGTTTGAGACAAAAACTAAATGCAACACTGG
Source organism: Nostoc calcicola FACHB-3891 (assembly GCF_014697355.1). GTDB lineage: Bacteria > Cyanobacteriota > Cyanobacteriia > Cyanobacteriales > Nostocaceae > Nostoc > Nostoc calcicola. Next base: position 104,114 of record NZ_JACJRQ010000024.1, read on the forward strand.
AAGCAATTAAAACTCAATGTCTTACCACTGGTAGTCCAGAAACAGAAAATTGGTCAATCTCTTTCGAGGAAGAATATGGCGACACAGATTAAGTATCTAGCTTAGCACTCAAAATAAAAAAGCCCCCTACAGGGGGCTTGTCAAGTTGTTCGCGTGGAGTGAACAACTAATAATTAATACTCACAGTAAATACAGTAATCCGAACAAAATAATCCAAATCACATCAACAAAGTGCCAGTAAATTTCAGCGGCTTCAATACCGAAGTGTTTTTCACTACTGTAATGACCTTTAACGCGCGATCGCCACAACACGGCGACAATGGCTAAAACGCCGATGGTAACGTGCAGTCCGTGGAAACCAGTCAAAACATAAAATGCACTGGCAAATAAATTGGTAGTTAAACCAAATTCTAGATGAGTATATTCATATACTTGTCCGGCAAGGAAAATAGCACCCATTGCAGCGGTAATTGCTAACCAAATCTGTGCGCCGCGCGTATCATTCTTTTTGATAGCAGTGTCAGCATTGTGCATGACAAAACTGCTAGAAATTAGATTGACGGTGTTGACTCCGGGTAGCAATAGTTCTAACTCTGGGGTACCTGCTGGAGGCCAAACAGGTAAGGTAGCACGGAAAGCCAGATAGGCTCCGAACAGCCCCATAAAAATCATCCCTTCAGCAATCAGGAAGACAAACAGCCCAAACAAGCGATGATCTGGATGTTCTTCATGATGACCAACTGTTGCTTCCGCTGCGTGGTGATGATTCAGTTCAGTTTTAGCTGGGTCAATTGTTTGACTTTGCATGAATTTTGATAAATGTTAGGTGGGGAGTGGGGAGTGGGGAGTGGGGAGTGGGGAGTTAGGAGTTAGGAGTTAGGAGTTAGAAATTTTGAACTAACAACTTTACTCAAGTCATAACTCATCACTCATAACTCATAACTCCTAACTTTATTGACGATCTTCGGGATTAGCAGCAAACGCTGGGTCTGGTTCTGCCCTTAATACCGAGTTGGGGCCAGCTGACAAGAGTGGATTGGGGTCAGATAGGGGTACACCTTCTTTAGCCTTTTCCAAGCCGTAGTCGTAGGGACCTGTCGCTAGTACTGGGGTTCCATCAAAATTCTCGATCGCTGGTGGTGAGGTAGTCATCCACTCTAAGGTTAGTGCCCTCCAGGGATTATTACCAGCTTTCTCTCCGTACAACCAACTCCAAATGGCATTGAAAATGAAGGGGAATGTCGAAACTGCGAGTATATAAGCACCATACGTGCAGATTTCATTCAGGAAAGTAAATTTGGGGTCATATTGAGCAATACGGCGGTTCATGCCCATTAAACCGAGCTTGTGCATGGGTAAGAAGGTCATGTTTAAACCAACAATTGTCAAGGCAAAATGAACCTTACCCCAAAATTCGTTCACCATTCGTCCCGTCATTTTCGGGAACCAGTGGTAGATGGCAGCAAAAATGCCCAGTACGCTACCACCAAACAGCACATAGTGCAAGTGTGCAACTACAAAATAGGTGTCGTGGACGTGGATATCAAAGGGCACTGCTGCCAACATCACACCACTGATTCCACCAATTACGAAAGTACCGACAAAGCCGATGGCGAATAACATGGCGGAGTTGAGTTGAATTTTTCCGCCCCACATCGTTGCCAACCAGCTGAATATTTTAATTCCTGTGGGTACGGCAATGATCATGGTGGTGATCATAAAGAACATCCGCAGCCAACCGGGGATACCGCTGGTAAACATGTGGTGTGCCCAGACAATTAGCCCTAAAAAGCTGATAGCCAAAGATGAGTAGGCGATCGCTTTATAACCAAAAATCGGTTTCCGGGAATGAACGGGGATAATTTCCGAAATGGCCCCAAAAAAGGGCAAAATCATGATGTACACGGCTGGGTGAGAGTAAAACCAGAACATATGTTGGTAAACTACCGGGTCGCCACCACCAGTGGGGTTAAAAAATGTCGTCCCAGCAATTAAGTCAAACGAAAGCAGAATCAAACCTGCTGCTAATACCGGAGTCGATACCAAAACTAGCGCCGAAGTGGCAAACATCGCCCAACAAAACAAGGGCAGTTGATGAACGCCCATGCCGGGGATACGCATCTTTAGCAGTGTGACCAGGAAATTAATCGACCCCAAAATTGAGGACGTACCCAGCAGCAGGACACTCATAATCCAAATACCTTCACCCACTTGACCTGTTACCAAGCTCAGAGGAGGGTAAGAAGTCCAACCTGCATCGGGCGCATCACCAACCACTAAACTGGCGATGAGCAACACACCCGCAGGGGGGATCATCCAAAAGGCAACAGCGTTCAGTCGAGGAAATGCCATATCTTTAGCCCCAATCATCAGGGGAATTAGATAGTTAGCAAACCCGGCTCCTGCTGGCACGATCCATAAGAAAATCATGATCGTGGCGTGGAGCGTGAACAGACTGTTGTAAACTTCCGGCGTGACAAAATCTACTTCTGGGGTTCGCAGTTCTGTGCGAACCAAGTCAGCCATCACGCCACCAATGCAATAAAAAATAAACGAAGTGACTAGGTATTGAATCCCAATCACCTTATGGTCGGTTTGAAAACCAAAGAAGTCCTGCCATTTTCTGCTCCCTGGTTCGTCAACAAGGACGGGGATATTGGCAGTTTCTTGCAACTGAGCTTGTGTCATTTGTCATTTGTCCTTTGTCAGTTGTCTTTTGTAATTTGTCATTTGTCCTTTGTCCTTTGTCATTTGTCCTTTGCTAATCACCAATGACCAATGACTAATGACTAATGACCAATGACCAATGACTAATGGTGAATTTGATGGAGGATTTCGGGTTTAATTCCCATGTCCTTGGTGTAAGGAGCGAGAAATTCATTTGGGGATAAATCCGCAGGGTTAACGGCAACAGCTTGATTAAGGGTTTCTTTGCTGGCAGTTAACTGCTCTTGTTGCCATTTCTCAAATGCTTCTTGTGGCTCAACTACCACCGTTGTTCTCATAGCGCCGTGGTACGGGCCACAAAGTTCAGCACAGATGAGAGTATAGTCACCTACTGTGTTAGGCGTGAAGCGAATCTCACTTTGCCGACCGGGGATTACATCTTGTTTGAGACGAAATTCTGGCACCCAGAAGGCATGGATGACATCGTTGGCTGTCATATTGAGTCGCACTTCTTTGCCGATGGGGACGTGCATCTCACCTGTGGTTATTCCTGTTTCCGGATAGGTGAAAATCCAGGCATACTGTAAACCGGTGACGTTGACTTCCAATGCTGGTGGTTTGTCTGCTTTATCGGGACTGCCTCCAATTGTGGGAGCAACACTACCGACACCCGGAGCATTCTGCTTTTGGGGAATTTGGTCAGCATTGCGAACTTCTGCTGTGGCTGGGTCTTGCATCGCCTCATCAGATTTTTCTTGATTGAGGTTGGGTTCGCTGCTAGGGGGTGTATCGCTCAAAGTCGCAGCTATGGCAGTTCCATGCCCATGCATACTCATCGACTCTTGAGTAATCGGGGCTTCATGGATGGCATGGGGATCGAAACCACCGATTTCGTTGTACACATCAAAACTGTAAACAGAAATACCGATAACGATAATTGCTGGGATCGCCGTCCAGAGTATTTCTAAAGGTACATTGCCCTCCACTGGTGGGCCGTCTTCATTGTCACCTGCACGCCGACGGTATTTAAATGCAGAGTAAATCAAAACACCTTCGACGATCAGGAATATACCTGTAGAAACGATCATCATCGCATTGAACAGACCATCGACTAAGACGGCTTCATCAGAGGCTGCTGCTGGCAACAGACCATGATTTTGACCGTACCAAATACTGGCTAGAGTTAGTACGATGCCAATGAGTAATGTCCAGATTGAACTTGGAATCTTCACGGCTTACTTAATTGAATTTACTACGTTATCTCAAAGCTGCTCACTTACTAAGGTAGTCTAGGCTGTAAGACATCGGGTCAAAATGTCTGAAGTTTTTATTAATTTTTCTGACTATTTTACTAATTTTGAGTAGAAGGTGACTAACAGATATTCCCAAAAATAGATGGAAATCAGCAAAAAATTTAAGGAAAAATTTAGGATGGTTAAATTAACTGCCACTAATCGATTTTTCACATCTTGAAAAATACCTAAAGCTTCAGGCAAAACATAGCGAGAGTGATTCAAAGTATAAGTGAGTGCCAATCTATAAATCCCTAGCCTGTACGCTAGGGTGGAGATGGGTCAGTATTGAAAATTAAGAATCTATTAGAGATCCACCAAGAGCGGGCAGAAGGTACTGTTCATGAACGAAATTGTCCTACAACAACAAAATGAAGCGGCAGTTGAGCAGCAAAAGCCCAAGGAAATGATTCGTCGCTTGGTGTGGAGAATGTCCATAGCCACTTTGATTTTGATGGCAATCGGCTCTGCCACCCGCGTGATGAATGCTGGGCTTGCTTGTCCAGATTGGCCTTTGTGCTATGGCGAACTGGTGCCAGCTAAGCAAATGAATTTCCAGGTATTCTTAGAGTGGTTTCACAGATTAGATGCAGCCTTAATTGGTGTAAGCGCGATCGCACTTTTTGGTTTATCCTGGTGGCACCGTCGCTCTTTACCCAAATGGCTGCCTTGGGCATCCACATTCGCCCTGTTTTTAATTGTCTTTCAAGGCGTCTTAGGAGGACTCACCGTCACCCAATTGTTGCGGTTTGATATCGTTACCGCCCATTTGGGAACGGCGCTATTGTTTTTCACCACCCTCTTGATTATTGGCACGACACTCATACCCTATCAGGGAACTGGAACCGTTGGTAAGTTGCCTTGGGTAGGTTTAACTGCTGCTGTTTTGGTTTACCTGCAAAGTCTCTTGGGTGCTTTAGTAGGATCTCGCTGGGCGCTACACCAATGCTTCGGCGATTCTCAACTTTGTAACGTAATGTACAGTCATATTGCTGGTTTGGTGCCGCCAACCGTGGCAACCTTGGCAATGGTATTTTTCAGTTGGCGTACACCGGCGCTACATCCAGCCTTGCGGCGACTGGCAAATATGGCTGGGGCATTGTTAAGCTTACAAATCTTGTTGGGAGTCGCCACTTTCAAATTACACCTCCAAGTCGAGCCTCTCACCGTCTCTCACCAAGCTGTAGGAGCTGCTTTGCTCGGTACTTTAGTCGCTTTTACAGTTTTATCATTGCGTGACTCAGTGAGTGCTGAATAGGGCATGGGGAAGAGGCAAGGGAGCAGGGAGCAGGGAGCAGAGGGGAGGGGCTTCTCCCCTGCTCCCAGCAAGAACTGCCCCTCTTCCTCATCTCCCTCATCTCCCTCATCTCCCTCATCCCCCACTCCCCACCCCAACGGCGTATTGCGACTTAGGCAGGTGTGGAAAAGTATTTTCGTTTGACCCAAAGAGCCAGCTTGAGCGGGGGCTGCACATACAGCAGATTTCAAGTTGGAGAAGTACATCATCTAGGTCTCAAAGCGAGGAGTCGAACCTATTCTAAATTCTGAATTCTGAATTCTGAATTCTGACTCCTGGTGTAAGTTGTTGAAAAATAAGGAACCAGAGCCAACATGATTGAGACTAATGTCTCTCGCCACCACGAAACTTTTCTCCAAGTAATTCAAAGTTACTACCAGCTAACTAAGCCTCGGATTATTCCGTTGCTTTTGATTACCACAGCTGGCAGTATGTGGATTGCTGCTAAGGGACAGGTAGACCCATTGCTGTTACTAGTAACTCTGACTGGTGGCACTTTGGCTGCTGCAAGCGCCCAGACAATTAACTGTATTTATGACCGAGATATTGATTATGACATGGAGCGGACACGCAATCGTCCCATGCCTTCCGGTAAGGTGCAGCCGCGTGATGCTCTAATTTTTGCGATCGCTCTAGCAACACTTTCGTTTACACTACTGGCAGTTTTTGCCAACCTGTTAGCCGCCCTGCTAGCTTTCTCTGGCATTGTCTTTTATATTTTGGTCTACACTCACTGGCTAAAACGCCACAGCACCCAAAATATTGTCATTGGTGGTGCTGCTGGGGCAATTCCGGCTTTGGTGGGTTGGGCTGCTGTTACGGGCACCCTAAGCTGGGCAGCATGGTTAATTTTTGCCATCGTCTTTTTGTGGACGCCGCCGCATTTCTGGGCATTAGCTCTGATGATTCGGGACGACTACGCTAAAGTCGGGATACCGATGCTACCAGTAGTGAAAGGGGATACGGCAACAGTACGGCAAATCTGGTACTATACCTTGATTACTGTAGTTGCAACGGTGTTATTAGTTTATCCCTTAGGTGCGAGTGGAATTCTTTATGCTGCGATCGCTGTGAGTCTTGGAGGATTATTTATCCACAAATCTTGGCGGTTGTTGCAAAATCCAGAAGATCGTACTGTCGCTAGAGAATTGTTTCTCTATTCCATTTCCTATATGATGCTGTTGTGTCTAGGGATGGTAGTTGATAGTCTCCCCGTTACTCATCATCTAATTAATGCAGTAATTAGTAAACTGCACTTTATTAGTTAGGGGAGACAAATTTTAGCGATCGCGTTTGGTAAAAGGGCGCGATCGCATTTTCAGAAATTAAAAATTATAGATAATTACAGTGGTGGATTTGCAATTAAAAGTAAAATTTCACTCATAGTGTAGCTGAATAATTTTAGGAGGGTTTTTTTCATTCGGAAAATGGCAGTTAACCGCATCAAGGAGCATTTGCCGTAGTGTTTCTATATCGTCAGCCTCAGTAAAAATTGACTCGGTTAAAGCTCTAGCTGTATAACTACCATCTGGCTCGTCTTCAACGAGAAATATAATTTCAGTCATATTTAATCATTGCCTGTGAGATAAAATTATTGTCAAGTAGAAAGATAAATCACCAGCTACATCAAGCTCAGTAGTTTTCCCAAGTATCCCTGTCTCCAGAACTTTCCCAACTATCCCAATCTCCCGAAATTTCCTCACTATGCCAATCCCCCGAATTGTACCAACTTCGACGGGTTGCCCAATTTTTCCTTCGTCTCCAACCTTCTCCATTTAACTTATTTGTATTCGATTTTAAATCTATATTTTGATTAGATTGTGGCTCCTCACAAAAATATAAGTCTATAAATATATCATCTACTGATTGATAACGTTTTTTAACATATTCCTCAATCAGTTTATCTAAAATTTTAATCAAATAAGGTGTCATATCTGTATTTTTTTGGTAGATAATTTCTCCATATCCATTCACCAGTTAATGCATCATAAAGCTCATCAGAAGAATCTTCTTTTGGTAAGCAATTGATTAACAAACGAATACAAGTGACACCCAAACTATAAAGGTCGCTTGCAGGGAAAACTTGACCGCGCATTTGTTCAATTGGTGCATATCCAGGTGTTCCAACTGTTGTTCCAACACCTAAATAACTTGCGGTAATTTGTTTAGAAACACCAAAATCAATTAATATCAACTTGCCATCCTGACGGCGGCGCATGATATTTTCTGGTTTGATGTCCCGGTGAATTACACCGCGTTCATGGATGAACTTCAGAACAGGCAATATATCAACTAAAAGCTGTTTGATCTTTTCTTCGCTAAAGGCTCCCTGTTGCTGCAATTCTTGTAATAAATTCTGTCCCTCAATCAACTCTTGCACCAAATACAACCGCTTATCTTGTTCAAAATAAGCAATCAGGCGGGGAATTTGTGGATGTTCGCCTAAGTCATATAGTCGCTTTGCTTCTTCCTTAAATAACTCGGTGGCTTTCTCCAGTGCAGTCGTTCCTTGGACTTGCGGGACAAATTGCTTAATTACGCAAGGTTCATCTATCCTATCTGCGTCTCTGGCTTCATAAGTTCTGCTAAATCCACCCTCGCCCAAAAGTCGTATTACCCGGAAGCGATTTCTGAATAATGGTGTGAGTGTTTGCCCACACTTAATGCAAAACTTATTGTCATCAGGATTAAAGGGATTTGAGCAGTTGGGATTAGAACAGTAAAGCATATTTAGAAATTTATCGGCAGATGGTGTCATGTTAAGTTTTCCCATTTTCTGCCTAGTGGATTTCATAACTTTCTGTTTTTGAGTCGATTTACTTCTGGTGGTGTCTACAATCTTGAGTAACTTTTGCTAGCGTAGTGATATACAGCAAATTTCAAGTTAGTGAAGTAAATCATCTCGGCCTGGTAGCTAGACCGAGAGCGTATTCTAATTCTGAATTGGTGAATTCTGACTCCTGAATTCTGCTGTAGGGTTTATCACTCCCCAGCACGAGGTTTTAATATGGCTCATTTAAATCAGCGTCGCGTCGAAAATGTCAACGGCGATTTTTATGTGGATACTACCTGTATTGATTGCGATACCTGTCGCTGGATGACTCCGGAAGTTTTTTCTCGTGTTGATGACCAGTCCGCAGTTTATCATCAACCAACAAATGAAGCCGAAAGATTAGCAGCGCTGGAAGCACTTTTGGCTTGTCCTACTAGTTCTATTGGCACAGTTGAGAAACCAAAAGATATCAAAGTTGCTCAAGAAAAGTTTCCGATTTTAGTAGAAGAAAATATTTACCATTGTGGCTATCATTCCGAAAAATCCTACGGTGCTGCTAGCTATTTTATTCAACTTCCAGAAGGTAATATTTTGGTGGATTCTCCCCGATTTACGCCGCCTTTAGTCAAGCGTTTAGAAGAGATGGGTGGAATTCATTATATGTACTTAACTCACAAGGATGATGTTGCAGATCATCAAAAGTTTGCCGAGCATTTTCAGTGTCAACGCATCCTCCACATTGATGATATTTCTGCGGGGACTCGCAATGTGGAAATACAGTTAACTGGTTTTGAACCATTTGCGTTGACTGATGATTTATTAATTATCCCAGTTCCGGGTCACACCAAAGGACACACAGTTTTACTTTATAAAAACAAGTTTCTTTTTACTGGCGACCATCTCGCTTGGTCAGAAAGGTTGCACCAACTGGCTGCATTCCACGGTTTCTGCTGGTATTCTTGGTCAGAACAAACTAAATCAATGCGTAACTTGGCTAATTACTCTTTCGAGTGGGTGCTACCAGGTCATGGGCGGAGGTTTCATAGTGACAGGGAAATTATGCGCCAGCAGATGCACAAGTGCATTGAGTTGATGGAATCTTTGGAGTAGATTTCAGTGTCAGGTTAAAGTTGGGATAAAAGTTGGCGATCGCACTTCATTATAAACTCTGACTAATTCTGAATTCTGCTGCAACTTATTTCTTAAAATATCTCAGACCATAACGGTCTTGATATTTACTGATATAGTCAACATTCTGTTGCTCTAACCTTGATAACAATTTAGGTGAAAATTCTTTTGGTGAATATATGGGACGATACCAAGGTTGGTTATTAAAGTAATCTTGTAATTCAGGTGTGTCAAAACGGCGGCCGTGGCTAGCAAATATTGAATTTCGCATAATATCTAATTCAAAACCGCTTTTGCCATCCAAATCTACATCAGTTACAGGTCTTTGGGAAAGCCAGAAATAAGTATTAACAGTAGTGTTATCATCTGGCGTTATTAATGGAGTTGGAGAAGGTGTAGATTCAGTAGGAATAGATGGAGTTGGTGTAAATTTAGGAGTTTCTATTACTGGGCTGGGAACAGTCGAGGGTGTTTCTAAAGGTAATACCGTTTTATCTGTTGTTTGTTGAGAAGAATTTGTCAGCATCTGACCAATAATTACAGATGCACCGATTAATCCGCCTGCAATTAAACTACCAATGAGGATATTATTCTGATTATTATTTTGAGGACTTGGCTGTGGCTGGACATGGAGTGTCTGAGGTGGCGGTGCAGATACTACAGTTGGTTGAGTCAAGACGGGTTGCGTCGGCGGAATTGGATTTACTATGCCCTGCAAAGCATCTAGCATTGCTCTAGCTGTAGAATAGCGATCGCGTGGATGATAAGCGATCGCCCGATCAATTATTCCTGCCATCATTGGGCTAATATGACTGGCATACTGTCGCCAAACAATTTCACCAGTCTGGGAATCTGTCTCTAATTGTTGCGCTACTCTCCCAGTCAGTAAATAAATTACTGTCATTCCCAAACTATATAAATCACTGGAATAAACTGGTCTACCTGCGGCTTGTTCGCTGGGCATATATCCAGGTGTGCCAATGACAATGGAACTGGTAGGATTTCCTTGGGAATTCACCACAGTTCCCATTGATTCCCGCACCGCACCAAAATCAATTAGCACCGGTTTTCCGTCACGGAGACGCAAGATAATGTTATCAGGTTTGATATCGCGGTGAACGATATTTTTCGAGTGGACATAATCCAAAACGGGTAAGATATTCATGAATAATTGCTGAGCAGCGGCTTCACTAAATAGCCCTTGCTTTTGGATTTTTGCAGTTAGGGTATCACCTTCAACCCACTCCTGAACTAAATAAAATTCCCCGCCTGAAGAAAAGTAAGCATACAACGCTGGAATCTGGTCATTTGCACCACCAAGTTCTTCTAAAATAGCTGCTTCCCGTTGAAACCTCTCTTGGACTATTTGGTAAATCTGAGGGTTGTTGTGAATCGGCCTTAGCTGTTTCACCACACAACGGCGCTTTGAAGGCATATAGGTGTCTTCTGCGAGATAGGTTTGGCCAAACCCACCAGCCCCCAAAGTGCGGATAACTTGATAGCGATCGTTCAGTAGCTGTGTTGTCATGAGAGATTACCAGCGATATTCATAAGATAGTTTTCCCAAAACTACCTTCATTTCAAATCCAGTAACCCTTGTTCTTTCAATTTAGGATTAAAGCGAATTTCTACTTGCAAACCACGCGCTTCTAATTCTTTGGAAATTTCTGCTTCTACTCGCCGTGCCACATTTTTAATAATTTTTATTTGTGCCAATTCATCATTCGCTGGATTATGATACTTTGCCTGTTCTTCAGATGTCATCAACACTTTGACATCAATGGGATCGATCCATTTTTGCTTGTTCTCACCATTTCCTGCGGGTACACTGCCATTTTCAGCAATCCAAGCATTTTCAATATTTTCTAAAACCGTGCGGCTGGGGCGCTCAATAGTTTGAACTTTCACCCAATAACATTGCTGTGGTTGACGTACTAAATGCTGCTTCAGGCTGAGATAAACATCACGAGAATATCCCACAAATTGCAGCGCTTTTTCTCGATCAAAGATAGCATACACGCCGATTTTACCTTGAAATTGTTCGGGAAGTTGGCCGCGATCGTCGATGTATAGAGCGTATTCCAAACTTGCTAAAGCAGGAGTATTTATTTCAGTAGTCATAAATCAAATCTAAAACTTGTTATTGCCTTTTTATTTGAGATTTTCTAGAGCAATTAAATTATTTAATTAAAATCTCTCTTCTATCTCCTCTCTGCGCCTCTGCGTCTCTGCGTGAAATTCTTCTTCAAATTTTATGGTAAATGGCACAAAGGCGACTAGGTTTAAAAATCTTAGCAGTAAACATAAAATTTGGTGGTACATTGATGATGCCATATTCATCAGATTCATAATACTTTTCAAATTCTACCGGCATTCCCTTAGTAGTAGTTAAGCTATAAGGAACTGGCTGGAAAAGTAACTCTGTAAATTCCACTTTCTCACACTGTAATTGCTGGCATATTTGGTTTAAAAAAGCTTCACTCGTTAATAATTTGAATAGACTTTCTTGAGCTTGTGGTTCAAGAGTAAAACTGGCGTTAAAGTTCTGGACTATTTTAAGGGGCATTTTCTCGATAGATACTAATTAACAACTCAGTGATGATAGAAAGTGGGAAACATTTTGCACATGATTATCCCAAAATACTGGGCAATAAACCCTAGCTTTTCAGTAGTTGAGCTTTCTGAAAAATCACCACTTTAAGATCAGCCTATTAGATTCTGGCACTTCTGTCAGCCACAAAAGTAAGCTGGCATGATTAAGAATGATGAAGCGTAGCAGATTTTTTATGAATGAAACAAACACCTTCTTTCCCCAGTTCTAATACGGTTCGGTTAAAACAAGAGACGCTATAAATCGCCGTCTCTACAATAATCAATCTTTCGTAGAGACAGCGATTTATCGCGTCTTTGAATCTAGAATTTTAATCAAAAAACCTTAACCGAACCGTATTATCGCCCTAAGAGTGTTTCTTTCCCCATTCCCTACTCCCCACTCCCTACTCCCCATGCTTCTTAAAAGCAAACTAAAAAGGCAAAAGAAGATTTTCTTTTGCCTTTTTATATTTTAGATTTGAGTTTTACTCATCGTCGAAATCGTCATCGTCGTCATCGTCATCATCTTCGTAATCTTCTTCGTCTGCGACTTCATCGGCGATTAAGTCATCATCGTCATCCAAGATTGACCTTTCTGCACGTCTGTTCCCATAACTAGGCTCTCCCAGAGTTGGAGAATCTAAATTATAGTTGCGAGCTGTGCGGTCATCTAAGACCATATCGAGGGGATCGTCAACTTCATCTAAGACACTACTGCTAATATCAGTAGCATAGTCATCGATCGCGCTGGTTTCTTCATAAGTATTGTAACCAGTACCAGCCGGAATCAATCGCCCGATAATCACGTTTTCCTTTAATCCCCGCAGCCAGTCAGATTTACCTTCAATAGCTGCTTCGGTAAGTACCCGTGTTGTCTCTTGGAAGGATGCAGCAGAAATAAAGCTGTCAGTGTTCAAGGATGCTTTGGTGATACCCAACAATACTGGGGTGTACTGTGCCTTTGCACCACCTGTAATTGACATTGCTTCGTTCACCTGCTCAACTTGGCGCAGTTCCACCAATTCGCCGGGAAGCATTGTGGTGTCACCACCATCATCAATCCGGACTTTGTTGGTCATCTGGCGCACAATTACTTCAATGTGTTTATCGGAAATATCAATCCCTTGAGACTGATACACCATTTGCACTTCGTTTACCAAGAATGTCTGTACTTTCTGCAAAGCGTGGCTAGCACAAGCATAAACCCCGTCTTCGGAACCCAAGCTAAAGAAGATTTCCAAAATTTCATGGGGATTTGATGGACCATCCGTCAACGGTTGTCCGGCTGATACATGAGAGCCATCTGGGACAATTAAATTTTGTCCCGGACCCAGAGGATAATCTGTGACTACGCCATTTGATTCTACGACTTTGATGGCGATCGCTTCATCACCATCACCGTAAACTACCTTGATTTCTCCTGCCCGCCGACATAAAATACAGGCTTCTTTAGGTTTACGAGCTTCGAGCAATTCTTCAATCCGGGGCAAACCTTGAATAATGTCTCCGGTTTTGGCGCGTTCAAACACCAACAACACTAAGTTATCACCCCGTTGCACCAAATCACCGTCTTCTATTTGCAAAACGGCCCCAGGACTGACTCGGTAAGGACGACCGACGCGGATAGTAAGAGCGTAGTTTTGAGTTTGGAGTGAAGAGTTAGGAGTTTCGGAATTAACTCCTAACTCCTCACTTTTAACTCCTAACTTTTTCACATCTATTACTTGCCCAGATTCGTCAGCAAAAACTCCAGAGGCAACTTCTGTACCTGCTACAAGCAAATCGCCCGATTTTACTTTTGGCTGGCTACTAGTATTTACCGTCACGAGGTCAGTGTCGCGCAACACCAAGCATCGACGTACATTTTCAGTTCCCTTTTGCACACCGCGCACTATCCCGCCTTCTTTGGACAAGATTTGGGTACGTGCGACCACGGAACCAGGGGCGATGGTTAGTCCATCTTGGACTTCCAGTGTTGTCTGGGTACTACCTTGGGTAGCATCAGCGGTAATGTCTCGACGAATTACCAAGGACTCCAAAATCACTAGCTGCAAACGCTGAACTTCCTCGTCTTCGGTATCCTGTACCAATTCAATATCTGCTGCTAGGGGAGAGGCGTTGTGGTCTTGTTCGCCTTCTTGCTCAATTTCCAGTACTAGCTGGGTTCGTAGCAGTTCCACACCTTCCACGGATTTTACCCGTTCGGAATCTTTGTAAGGCAAGCGCTGCACTGCGCGTAACTCAATGGAACGCCCAGTTTGTTGACTTACCGATGTGGTTGATGGCACGTCGGGATTGTTCGGTACAGCGAACTCGACTACTGGACGACTTAACAGGGCAGGCCCTTCTGGTGTCTCCACATACTGGATATAGCGTAATTCGGTGGCAACGCTGCCTTGAAATTCCTCGCCTGGTTGAATAAAGGTATTATCTCGTCCCATGACTGCTTCAGGATCGTCCACCATCAGCAGTTCCCCTGGCTTCACCACCACTTCCCGCAGGATGTCGTTTTTCTGGGTAACTTCAATCACACCGCTGTTTTGGCAGAAGATATCCTTTACAACTTCGGTGCCAGCTTCCACAAACTGACCGTCTTCTACCAACAGCAAGGAGATATCTTTATTAACTTCGTGGGTTTCTTCAGGAATCCACAGCAGTGTGCCGCCTTGGACAACTTCATAACCGAGTTTAGCTTTGCCTTTTTTCTGGACTTCCACGCCCGCGAATTTCAGGAATCCCCCAGTGTTTGTGCGATAGCGGTCATCAATTAACTCAGCTACCACTTGACCATTTTGCACTTTTGTGCCTGGTGTAGCGCGGAGGTTAAATACCTGATTGTTGCCAGTGGAGACTAGGTAGTTATTGCGACCTTGGGAACTTTGGACTGTTACTGTTGCTTGGTCTAGAACTACAGAAGCGGTGATAATTTCAATTTCCCTGGTACTCTTCCCTGGAGTAGCTTCGGGCAAGCGCACCACACCGCCGTGGAGAGTAGTTAATTTGGTTTCTGCTAATACTCCATTAGAAGCGATCGCGTCACCATTTTTCACCACCAATTCGGCACCAGGCGGCAAGTTGTAAACTTCCCCCGACAAAATCCAAATCAAACCACCGCGTGCGGCTGTGGTTGTGGTGTTGCCTTGACGGTCAGTTTTTTGTTCTGGAACGACTTCGGCAAATTGCACTTCCCCTGCCAAGTCAGAGGCCACATCTTTAACGGCTTTTTCAGTGTTAGTCCGGGTTGTGCGTCCACCAAGGGCGACTTCTGCCAACAACTGACCTTGTTTTACTTGATTGCCATCAAATACATATAATGTAGAACCTTGAGTCAGCTGCACCTCTTGGTTAGCTGGTGTGGTGTCACCTTCTTTTTTTGGCTCTAAAATGATGACGCCATTGGCTTCAACATACAAAGCATCTTCCCCGTGGCGGGTACGATATTGTCTTGTCCGCAATTTGCGGGGAATTTTCACAGTCCCATCAATTTTAGAACGGACTTGTTGTGCCACTTCTCCGGTAAACACACCACCTGTGTGGAATGTCCGCATGGTTAGCTGGGTGCCTGGTTCGCCGATACTTTGGGCGGCAATAATCCCCACAGCTTCGCCCAAGTCCACCATCTTGGCGTGGGCTAAACTCCAGCCGTAGCAATGTTGACAGACAGAACGTGCAGCTTCACAAGTTAGGGGACTCCGGACTACAACTTCTCCTACCCCAGATTTGCCAATTTCCTTGGCCAAGTCGTCGGAAATTGGGGTGTTGCGTGTTGCAATCACTTCTTTTGTGATTGGATGCACCACGTCTTCGCCAATTACCCGTCCCATTAGGCGATTTGCCAGAGGAATCAAAGTTTTGGCACCTTCTGTCATGGGCCGAATGGGAATACCTCTAGTAGTGCCGCAGTCAAATTCCCGAATAATCACATCCTGGGATACGTCCACCAAACGCCGGGTGAGATAACCAGAGTCAGCCGTCCGTAAGGCGGTATCTACCAATCCTTTTCTCGCACCGTAAGACGAAATAATGTATTCCGTCACCGTCAGCCCTTCGCGGAAGTTGGTTTTGATGGGCAAGTCAATAATTTCCCCTTGGGGGTCTGCCATCAGTCCCCGCATTCCCACCAATTGCCGGACTTGGGAGATATTCCCCCGCGCCCCGGAGAATGCCATCATGTAGACGGAGTTGAGGGGGTTGGTCTTTTTGAAGTGAACAACTACCTCATCTTTGAGGGCTTCGCTGGTACCGTTCCAAGTATCAATTACCTTTTGGAAGCGTTCTACTTCAGTGATTTCACCACGTTGATAACGGGCTTCGGTGGCGCGAATTTCTTCTTCGGCTGCTTCGAGGAGCGATCGCTTAGTTGGAGGCACCATCAAGTCATCTACACTAATGGAAACCCCTGCTTTGGTGGCATAGCGAAAACCTAAATCCTTCAGTTTGTCCGCCATCACTGCGGTTCGCGCCGTACCATAATGCGTAAAGGCCCAAGAAATCAAATTTCTCAGTTGACCTTTATCCACCACCCGATTGCGAAAAATCATTTTTTCAGTCATTAGTCATTAGTCCTGAATTAATAGTTAGGAGTTAGCAGTTAAAAGTGAGGAGTTAAAAGTGAGGAGTTAGGAATAATAACTCCTAACTCATAACTCCTAACTCATAACTCCTAACTCATCACTCATCACTAACTTGCTAGTGCTTCCTGAATCGCTTTATTGTAAATAACCCGACCAGGTGTTGTACGTATATACTGTGAAACGAGATTTCCCTTAGCGTCTTCTCTGACTCGGCGGAACTTATACTTTAATGTCCGGCTGCCATCCTCGTTTTCTATAACTTCCAGGGGTTCTGTATCCGGCTGGTCTGATTCCATTTCACCGTCAAACCGCACAAAGATATAGGCGTGCAAGTCGATTTGCTCTTGCTGGAAAGCCATAATTACGTCATCTAAGGAAGCAAAGTACTTACCTGCGCCTTTGGTAGCACCGGGATTTTCTGCTGTTAAGTAATACGCTCCCAACACCATGTCTTGGCTAGGCGTGATAATGGGTTTGCCTGTAGCTGGTGACAAAATATTGTTAGAAGCCAACATCAACAACCGCGCCTCAGCCTGACTTTCTAATGACAGCGGTACGTGTACCGCCATTTGGTCGCCATCAAAGTCGGCGTTAAATGCCGGACACACCAAAGGATGCAGTTGAATTGCTCTTCCTTCCACCAAGATTGGTTCAAAAGACTGAATACCCAAACGGTGCAATGTCGGTGCCCGGTTAAGTAGCACTGGGTGTCCTTCAATTACTTCTTCCAGTACATCCCAAACACTGGGGTCATTACGCGATATCAGCTTTTTCGCAGCTTTAATGTTATTTACCATGCCACTGCGAATCAGGCGGTTAATCACAAATGGTTGAAATAGCTCAATTGCCATTTCTCTAGGCAAACCGCACTGGTGAATTTTCAGCTTCGGCCCAACCACAATTACCGAACGTCCAGAATAGTCAACTCGTTTACCTAACAAGTTTTGTCTGAAACGTCCTTGCTTACCTTCAATAATGTCGGACAAAGATTTCAGCGGTCGGTTATTTGCCCCCACCACAGTCCGTCCGCGGCGGCCATTGTCAATCAAAGCATCTACCGCTTCTTGCAGCATCCGCTTTTCGTTCCGCACAATAATCTCTGGCGCCAAAATTTCTTGCAGCCGTGCCAAACGATTATTCCGATTAATTACCCGCCGATACAAATCATTCAAATCGCTAGTGGCAAAGCGTCCGCCATCTAGCTGCACCATTGGGCGCAAGTCAGGAGGAATCACGGGAATAACTGCCATCACCATCCACTCTGGTTTAGAACCAGTAGCAATGAAGTTGTCAATTACCCGCAGTCGTTTAATTAATTTGGCCCGTTTTTGTCCCTTGGCGTTGCCAATTTCTTCCCGCAGGCTTTCAGCTTCTTGCTCTAAATTGATATCCGCAAGCAAGCGCAGTAAAGCTTCGGCACCAATGCCTACCTCTACGCCTTGTAGCTGAGAATCTTCACTATAAATTTGGTCTTCAATTTCTAGCCACTGGTCTTCACTTAGTAGCTGTTTGTAAGTTAAAGTTTCGGCATTGCCTGGACTTAGGACAACATAAGAGTTGAAATAGACAATCTGTTCCACATCCCGCAAAGGCATATCGAGCAGGATGGAAATATAGCTAGGAATGCCTTTGAGATACCAAACGTGAGCTACTGGTGCGGCAAGTTTGATATAGCCCATACGGTGACGACGCACCCGTGACTCGGTAACTTCTACCCCACAGCGCTCACAGACAATACCTCTGTGACGGACTCTTTTATACTTCCCACAATGGCATTCCCAATCTTTCGCAGGGCCAAAGATGCGCTCACAGAATAAGCCATCCATCTCTGGCTTGAGAGTCCGATAATTAATTGTTTCTGGCTTGGTAACTTCACCGACTACCTGACCATTGGGCAAAGTTCTCTCGCCCCACTGGCGAATCCTTTCTGGTGATGCTAAGCCGATTTTTACGTAGTCAAACTGATTAGTTTGGGCTGGTCTCATACTTTAAGTGCTGAGTTTTGAGTTATGAGTATATTTAGTTTTAAGTTAAGAGTGAGGAGTTAGGAGTTATGAGTTATGAGTTGTGAGTTGTGAGTAAAACTTTTAATTAGTCTTTACTCCTCACTCCTCACTCCTAACTCCTAACTTTTAACCCCTCACTCCTCACTTTCTATTCATCATCTTCCAGCGATTCGCGGGAGAGAGATTCATAAGTTGGTCGGGGAGGGGTACGGCGGGCTGATTGGTCTGCCATCAAATCGACTTCCACATCTAAAGAACTACCGTCTGCTTGGGTTTCTACCTTGTGTACGGCAATATCTAACCCCAAGGATTGTAGTTCGCGCATTAACACCTTAAAGGACTCTGGTGTTCCCGGTCGAGGAATTGCCTTACCTTTAACGATCGCATTTAACGCTTCATTCCGTCCTTGCATATCGTCGGATTTCACTGTCAGCAATTCCTGTAAGGTGTAAGCCGCACCAAAGGCTTCCAATGCCCACACTTCCATTTCCCCAAACCGCTGACCGCCTTGTTGGGCTTTACCACCCAAGGGTTGCTGGGTCACCAGTGAGTACGGGCCTGTGGAACGGGCGTGAATCTTATCGTCTACCAAATGCACCAGTTTCAGCATGTAAGCCACGCCAATGGTGATTGGTCGGTCAAAGGGTTCGCCTGTACGCCCATCAAACACCATGATTTTACCTGGGTCGTCTGGGTTATATACCCAGTCTTTGCTAGTTTCATCCCGTGCTTCTTGCAATTTGCCATGCACGATTCTCCGAGATGATTCTTCACCATACATTTCATCAAAGGGAGTAATCTTAAATCGCACTCCCAAGGTATGACCAGCCCAACCCAAGAGGCACTCAAATACTTGGCCGACGTTCATCCGGCTGGGTACGCCCAGGGGGTTGAGTACGATATCCACTGGTGAACCATCGGGCAAATAAGGCATATCTTCCGCTGGCAATATCCGGGAAATAATCCCTTTATTGCCGTGGCGTCCTGCCATTTTGTCACCAACTTGGATTTTGCGTTTTTGGGCGACATACACCCGGACTACCATATTGGCTCCCGGTGGCAATTCATCGCCTTGTTCGCGGGTAAACAAACGCACGTCAACTACGCGCCCTTTTTCACCGTTGGGTACTCGCAGGGAATTGTCTCGCACATCCCGCGCTTTTTCACCGAAAATCGCCCGCAAGAGTTTTTCTTCTGGTGGTTGGTCAGATTCACCTTTTGGTGTGACTTTACCCACCAAGATATCTCCAGCTTCTACCCATGCCCCAATGCGGATGATCCCTTGTTCGTCTAACTGACGCAAAGCATCTTCCCCAACGTTGGGAATTTCTCTGGTGATTTCTTCTGGCCCCAGTTTTGTCTGCCTAGCCTCAATTTCATATTTTTCAATGTGAATTGAGGTGTAGATATCATCCTGCACCAGTCGCTCAGAAATTAAAATTGCGTCTTCGTAGTTGTAGCCTTCCCAAGGCATGTAAGCAACGACGATATTTTGTCCTAGTGCCAATTCCCCGCCTTCGGTGGAGGAGCCATCAGCTAGTACCTGACCTGCCACTACTTTTTCGCCAATGCGGACTAGGGGCTTCTGGTTCAAACAAGTATCTTGGTTTGAGCGTTGATACTTAGAAAGTAAGTATCTAATTTCTGGGGTGTTGGGTTTGGGACGCACGCGAATTTCTGTGGCATCTACATAAGTGACATCGCCATCAGTACGTGATACAATTACCATCCCGGAGTCTCTCGCTCCTTGGGCTTCCAAACCAGTGCCCACCAATGGCCGCTCTGGCTTCAGCAGAGGTACTGCTTGCCGTTGCATGTTTGATCCCATCAGCGCTCGGTTAGCGTCATCATGCTCCAAGAAGGGAATCATGCTGGTAGCTACCGACACAATTTGTACAGGAGACACCGCTACGTAGTCCACTTGCTCTGGCGTTGTGGTGGAGAATTCCTGACGATAGCGCACTGGCACTTGCGGCCCAATAATGTGCCCATTTTCATCTACAGGAATATCTCCAGGAGCAACCCGCAGGTCATCTTCTTCGTCGGCTGTCATGTAAGCTGCCGGCAAATCAAATCTGACGCGCCCATTTTCCACAGGTCTAAATGGCGTTTCCAAGAAGCCGTATTGATTGACTCGTGCATGGGTTGCCAAGGAGCCAATCAACCCAGCATTGGGACCTTCTGGTGTCTCAATGGGGCAAATACGTCCGTAGTGACTAGGGTGAATATCCCGCACGGCAAACCCTGCACGTTCGCGGGTTAAACCACCAGGACCGAGGGCACTCAAGCGGCGTTTGTGGGTCAGTTCTGCTAAGGGATTAGTTTGATCCATGAACTGACTTAACTGGCTAGAACCAAAGAATTCTTTAATTGCTGCTACCAGTGGTTTGGGGTTTACCAAGGAAGCAGGGGTGAGTACTTCGGCATCGGATACGGTCATCCGTTCCCGAATGATTCTCTCTAGGCGGTTTAAGCCTACCCGCACTTGGTTTTGCAGCAATTCACCGACGCTTCTTACACGACGGTTACCTAAGTGGTCAATGTCATCGATGTTGCCGATGTCATACTCCAAATTAATTAGGTAATCCACCGCTGCTAAAATATCGCTGGAGGTCAGCACGCGCATGGTGTCGGGGACAGAAAGGCGCAATTTCTTGTTGAGTTTGTACCGCCCAACACGACCCAAGTCATAACGTTTCGGATCGAAGAAACGGGAGTCTAGGAGCTGTTGTCCGCCCAAGACTGTGGGTGGTTCACCAGGACGCAGTTTGCGATATAACTCCATCAGGGCTTCTTCTTCCGAAAATTGCCCTTCTTTTTCGATGGTTTTTTGGAAATATTCTGGGTGGCGTAGGGCGTCAAAGATTTCGTTGTCTGATAACCCTAAAGCTTTTAATAGTACCTGGGCTGAGAGTTTGCGGGTTTTGTCGATGCGTACCCACACGAGATCGTTACGGTCTGTTTCAAATTTCAGCCATGCCCCCCGGTTGGGAATTAAGCTAGCAGAATAAGTACGCCGCCCGTTTTTATCGATTTCTGATTTGTAGTAAACTCCTGGCGATCGCACTATTTGGTTGACAATCACCCGCTCGGCTCCGTTGATAATAAAGGTGCCGCGATCGGTCATCAAAGGCAAGTCTCCAATGAATACCTCTTGCTCTTTGATTTCCCCGGTTTCCTTATTAATCAAGCGTGTGGGAACATACATTTGGACAGCATAGGTACTATCCCGCCTTTTGGCTTCTTCGACGCTATACTTTGGCTCTTTGAGTTTGTAGTTGTGACCCAAAAAGTGCAGTTCTAGTTTGCCCGTGTAATCTGTGATCGGACTAAAGGAGTTCAGTTCTTCTATCAGCCCTTCTTCCAAAAACCAGCGAAAGCTTGAACGCTGGATTTCAATCAAGTCGGGCAATAGAAAGGCGGGTTCCATATATGTTTCTTTAGTCATGCCTCTACCTTTGTCAACCTGGTTAAATTTTCCCTTGGACACTGCTGTTTAATACTTCCCACTGCTAGCCAGTGTCCGAGCTGTTGGGGAACTTTTCTTTATACACCTACTGGGTACTGGGTACTGGGGATTGGGTATTGAGAAAGTATTGCTAAGTATTTATTTCCCAGTCCCTAATCCCTAGTTCCCAGTCCCCAGTCTCCAGTCCCCAATTTAAATATTCCGGAATTCGATCTATTTTCCTCACTTCCCCTCCAAAAAGCGCGTCAAGAAAGCTTACGCAACTCTACACGGCGTGTCTAACATCCACTCCGCTGTTGATACTCTCAGTGATATCCTAGATATCCTAAGTTTGAGGAAACTATCCGTATATTGTCGGCTTTGAATCAGAATCACTTGATTTTGCTGGATTGTAATCACAAGGCAATTTCATTTAACGATTTTGTATAGGTTCAACACACCAAGCCGATGTTGTGCATAATTATGGCTCAACCTTGGTCGTTACGGTCACTCATGTATCGAGAGCATCCGCTTGTAGAGATTTGGAGGACGGCCAAGCCGAATAACAGCACGGAAAATTAAGCTCAGAAGTTTTACGTTCCTTCCTTTATCATTATGGCGCTTTTAAAATGGTTTGGAGGGAATGATTTTAGCATATTTTTGTCCTCCTAGAGTTTTATTTCTTTGAACGCAACTGGATAAAATAGACTAAAGGACAGTTTATATTGACAGACCAAATAATTTACAGGCATTTTGGGTGGTAGCTTGGGCGATCGCTTCAGTAGTTTCTTGACGCAGTTTCGCTACTTGCTCTGCTACATAAAGGACGTAAGCAGGCTCGTTGCGCCTCTCGCCACGTTTGGGAACGGGAGCCAAAAAAGGGCAATCTGTTTCAATAAGTAAGCGATCCCTACTCACCATCGCCGCCGAGGATTGGATCGCTTTGGCGTTTTTGAACGTTACCGTTCCGCTAAAGCTGATGTAAAAGCCCAAGTCGAGAAACCATTGAGTTTCTTCCGGGGTTCCTCCCCAACAATGCATAACCCCACGCACTGTTTCTCCTTTTAGTGAGCGCCATTTTTGCAACACTTCTCTAGTTTCGGCAGCAGCATCGCGGCAGTGGATAATCACTGGTAAGTCCAGTTCAGATGCGATCGCCAACTGCGACTCAAACACCATGTACTGTTGCTGATAATTATCAGCTTTGTAAAAATCCAGTCCCATTTCACCAATGGCTACTACATTCGAGTCCGAACTTGCCAAAGATTTAATTTTATCGGCTGTGTCCTCATTCCATTTCTGGGCATCTAAAGGATGCAATCCTACAGCAAAGCTGATTTCCGGAAACTCATGGGCTATGGACTGAATGCTAGAAAATTCCTCCGGATGAACACAGGAATGAACTAAACGTACTACACCTGCTTGTTGCCACCGCGATCGCACTGCTGCTAAATCTGGCTGAAAATTATCAAAGTTGAGATGGACGTGGGTGTCTATCAGTTGCATCATTTGTCCTTTGTCATTTGTCGGTTGTCATTAGTCAGTTGTCCTTTGTCCTTTGTTAATGACTAATGACCAATGACCAATGACCAAGGACAAATGACTAATGACTACTCAGCTGTTTGTGTCAGAGGTTTTAGTTTCGTCGCCAATTTTGACTTCTTCCTTGCCCCATTGTTAGGGTGAAGCACACCCCGTTTGACTGCTTTATCTATTTTGCTGTAAGCCTCAGATAACTTAGACTGCACTTCTTGCTTTAATTCTGGGGTAGGATTAGCTGCATAGACAGTTACAGCATTCAAGTATTTCTTCATCAGCGTCTTGACTGCTGATTTGTAAGATTTGTTACGCAGTCGGTTGCGTTCTGCGATTTCGGCACGCTTGAGAGCAGACTTTGTATTGGCCACAGTCAATTCCAGAAAATATATTAATATGTACACACACTACTAGATTTACTAATATAGCATCCAAATTGCCAATGTTAGAATTTCCTAAAAAAATTATGTCATTGGGTAGTAGGGAGTGGGGAGATGAGGAGATGGGGAGATAAGAGAGACAATGACTAATGACTAATGACCAACTCAGTGTGCCGCCAATTAAGGAAATACGTTAAAATAAACTGTATGAATAAAATATTCATCCTAACTCACGACCTGACCAAGCAGTGTGATTGCCAATGGCATCTGTCCTTAAAGCGGATAGACGATCGAAGGTAAAAGCTGTAGTACAACTAAATTTCAGGAAAATTACAGTATAGAACCGATATTTCGTGTCTGTACACATGTTAACTACTAAAAGTTAGGAAAATAAGTAAAAGTTATACTTATACCTTAACCCCTGTAAATTAGGGGCATTGGATGTGCAAGCACACGACCTTTACCCCTGTAAGGAGTGAGGGTAAGGGCATAAGGATAGCGGGAAATGGGAAATTCCCTTCCTGCCGATCGCCAATCAAGGCAGATCGAATTGAGTGACTAACTCACCTTTCAAGCAAACCATGTGCTGGCAACCTTGAGAGTATCAAAAAAATCCAGGTTAAGCTAGAGAAGAGAATTAGAGTCAGCTTTCACACCCCAACGGGTGAAAAGCTTTCACTACATCTCAGGTGGCAATATTATAATTTTGGCATTGTCCTTACTCCATGCTGCGAATCATTACTCAGCAGGCAGACGTCAGAGCAGAACTACAACGGATCTGCGATCGCACCCATGACGAACAGGTGCCCAACAAAGAAGCAACGGTGCGGGAAGTTTTGCAAGCAGTCAAACGCCAAGGCGACAAAGCTGTACTGCATTACACCGCCGAATTTGACAAACAAACCCTCAAGCCAGAAGAACTCCGTGTCACAGGCTCGGAGTTGGATGCAGCCTATCAACAAGTGTCAAAGGAGTTGATGGGGGCAATTCGGCTAGCTTGCCGCCAAATTGAAGCATTTCATCGTCAGCGAGTACCGAAAAGCTGGGTACACTTCGGCGACGATGAAGTTGTACTGGGCAAGCGCTACACCCCCGTAGACCGAGCGGGATTGTATGTCCCTGGTGGTCGCGCCGCCTATCCCAGTACAGTCCTGATGAATGCAATTCCGGCAAAGGTAGCTGCTGTACCTCGCATAGTGATGGTAACGCCACCAGGTGCAGGGGGGGCAATTAACCCAGCAGTCTTGGTAGCTGCTCAAGAAGCAGGGATACAAGAAATTTATCGCATTGGAGGGGCACAGGCGATCGCCGCTTTAGCCTATGGTACAGAAACCATTCCGAAAGTGAATGTGATTACTGGTCCTGGGAACATTTATGTCACCCTAGCGAAAAAACTTGTCTACGGCATCGTCGGGATTGATTCTTTGGCAGGGCCTTCCGAAGTGCTGGTGATTGCCGATGAAAGTGCAAACCCAGTGCATGTAGCTGCTGACTTATTAGCCCAAGCAGAACACGATCCGATGGCGGCAGCTATTTTGCTGACAACGGATGCGGCTTTAGCCAAGAACGTGCAAGTAGCTTTAGAAAGACAGCTAGTAGATCACCCACGGCGAATAGACACAGAAAAAGCGATCGCTCATTACGGCTTGATTATCGTTGTGGAATCTTTGGCAGCAGCAGCAGAACTCTCCAATGAATTTGCCCCCGAACATCTAGAATTAGAAGTCAAAGACCCTTGGGCACTATTACCACAAATTCGCCATGCTGGAGCAATCTTTTTAGGTTATTCGACACCAGAAGCAGTAGGAGACTATTTGGCAGGACCTAACCATACCTTGCCGACTTCTGGCGCTGCTCGGTATGCTTCGGCGTTGGGGGTTGAAACTTTCCTGAAACATTCTAGTATTATTCAATACTCCCAAACTGCACTGGAAAATGTGGCTAGTGCCATTGATGTGCTAGCAACAGCAGAGGGCTTACCTTCTCATGCTGATTCAGTGCGACGCCGAGTTAAGCAAGAAGAGTGATTGGGAATGCTTAATTTTTTCTGATGCTTTTGGCAAAAGTTATTCCAGAGCTTCAAACTAAAACTTTGGACTGCGATCGTAGATCGTGCAAGATTTGCTACCCTGCCTTTCATTCTCAATGGCAGTCGCGGCAAAATTTGGGCATTGGCGATCGCCAGTTCCTAAGTATAAGCTTGTTACTCAAACTAAATTTTTAGATAAAACTAGACAATGATGAATGTTTTGTCCAGTACAAAACTTGTTAAACTTGTAATAACCCAAAAACCAAGTGAAGAATTAAGGCTTGAGAAGCTGTATAAAACTTTTCAGAGTAGTCCTGCCTGTTGGATGGTAGTCGAGAAAACCAGAGATTTTAATAGGACTGAAAATAACGGATTAAAGTAGCAAAGTTTCTCAAATTCTCCAAACATACAACCTGAAATAGGATAAGTTCTATCCGATTTTAAGCCTGCGGACTGGTGAGTAACGACACTACTAGGATCGAGCAGGAAGCAATCAGGATAAAGTTTAACAGTGTTTTAACTCTGCTTAGCTTTGTCCAAGTGTTGTAGAACGGTCTACTCTTTAGGAGACGATAGGGGTGCTAAATACTGTTTTGGTAGCTCTGGACGGTTCAGAAATTGCAGAACGAGTAATCCAGACTTTAGATGATTTGGCCTTTTCCGAAGATGCCAAGGTTATTCTTTGCCATGTATTTCCCACGTCAGAGTCAGAGATCGAACTACCTGCGGATCGTCCTCAGCCAGAATCGCCAACATTTTCTTATTTTCATATTGAAAAACAGCTGCAATCCTATCAAGAAAAATTATCAGTCACAAGTGAGTTAGAACTGGTAACAGGCGATCCTGCTGAAGAGATTATTCGCCTTGCCAACATATACAAAACTGAATTGATCGTAATTGGCAGCCGTGGATTGATGGGGATGAAGCGAATAGTTCAGGGTTCTGTTAGCAGTCAAGTTGTGGAAGAGGCTAATTGTTCAGTATTAGTCATAAAACCAAGGTAAAAATTCGCAAAGGTAACCGTTGAACAGGTGCTTCAGATTTAAATAATGCCATGACCACAACTCCAGAAGTTAGCAAACGACTTACGTTTAAAGAGTATTTGGCTTATGATGATGGCACCGATACTCGGTACGAACTGGTCAATGGAGAACTAATTCCAGTGAGTTTGGGAAGTGGACAACATGGCGCAGTAACTGAATTTGTTAATGTTAGCTTTCGAGCAGAAATTCTGCGGCTAAACTTAGATTGGACTTCTAAACAAATGGTTATCGGTGTTCGTTCACCCCGTGCTGGCAGATGGGATACATCGAGAATTCCAGATGTGGTGGTGATTCCCTTGGTTCAATGGCGAGAGTTAAGAAACCGAGAGGCAGTTATTGAACTTAATGAACCATCTCCATTGTTGGTAGTGGAAGTTGTGAGTGAATCAACAAAGACCGTAGATTATCGAGCTAAGCGAGTTGAGTACAACGTTCTAAATATTCCAGAATATTGGATTGTCGATCCATTAACGAACAAAGTGACTGTCTTCACATTGATTGAAGAGTTATACGAACCAGTAGAGTTTGTTGGTAGCGATGCCTGCGGCGGTAAACTACGCATTAAATCTCAAATTTTTCCAGAGTTAAAACTAACAGCTGAGCAAGTGCTATCTGCTGAAGATTAAATATACGACTAAAGCCAGTTTGTTTACTAAAACGCGTGCGATCGCCAGTCATTGCCGTGCTTTACAGTTGTACTTGAAAACAAGGTCGCGATCGCACTTTTCCCCAAAACAGAAATAATACTGGGGACTAGGGACTGGGTACTGGGCGAGAAGAATTAATCCCCAATCCCTAATTCAACGTCTTTGAGTTGCTAAAAATTGGCGCAAGCTCAACAAACTCAGAGTTTGACCCAAATTCAAGGGCAAAACTGAGAGGCCTTCTAAGCGGGACTGCACCCAACCTTCTCCCCAGTACCATTCGTGAAACCCGTCAATGCCTCCCGACAGTAGCAAGCGCAGGCAATTGGATTTTACAACGTCCACTTGATGATGAATCGGGACTGGCCCAGTCCAGGTAGTAAACTCAAACCCAGGAACCAATTCTTCTGGCATTCCTGGCGCAAAACGTTGCCCTACAAGCCATTTTGCTAGTTGTGCCGGATGCACCAGACTGTCATGAATTGCATCTGTTGATGCTTCGATTTCGATTCGGAGTTGGCTTTGTTGAAAATTACCGAGCATTTTCCAGGATTACCCAAAGGTGAGACATCGCTATCTCTAGTTTAGTCATTGGGCATTGGGCATTGGGCATTGGGCAAACAGGGAGTGTGGGGGGAAAGATTTCTTCCCCATCGTCCCACACCTCCCACACCTCCCTCATCTCCCCATGCCCCACTAAGTTACTTTTGTACCAATACAGAACTTAGAATAGAAAGGTGGACTTGTTAAGAAATGTAAGGTTATTCATGGCGGATCAGTTAATTCGTGCAACAGCAGCCGAAGGTGGAATTCGTGCGGTAGGCGTAATTACCACACGTTTAACAGAAGAAGCGCGGGGGCGGCACAAGCTTTCCTATGTAGCAACGGCAGCACTGGGACGGACTATGGCGGCGGGTTTGTTGATGGCTTCTAGCATGAAGCGAACTCGATCGAGGGTGAACGTGCGAGTCAAGGGTGATGGGCCTTTGGGTGGCATATTGGTAGATGCAGGTCTAGATGGGACAGTACGCGGGTATGTGGGGAATCCATCTGTGGAATTGCCTCCCAATGCCAAAGGTAAGCTAGACGTTGGCGGTGCGGTGGGTAACGGCTACCTCTACGTTGTTCGGGATGTCGGTTATGGTTACCCTTACTCTAGTACTGTAGAACTAGTTTCTGGAGAAATTGGCGATGATGTCGCTCATTATCTAGTGAATTCGGAACAAACTCCTTCTGCTTTAGTTTTGGGTGTGTTTGTGGGAGCAGGTGGAGTAACAGCAGCTGGAGGATTACTGGTACAAGTCTTACCCAAGGCTGCAAGAGATGAAGCCTTAGTAGAAAAGCTAGAATCACGGGTAGCTGCTCTAGCAGGTTTTACGCCGTTGCTGCAAGCTGGGAAAAATTTACCTGAAATATTTGGCGACTTGCTAGGAGATATGGGGCTAGTAATCTTTCCCGAAAGGCAAATGCTGCGCTTTCACTGTGGTTGTTCTTTCGATCGCGTTTTGGGGGCACTCAAAATTTTGGGAGAAGCCGAACTCCAAGATATGATTGTTAAAGATGATGGTGCCGAAGCAACTTGCGATTTTTGCGGCAACGTTTATCAGGCAAGTAGCGATCACCTAGCTCAGTTAATTGCCGATTTGCAGGCTGAATCTACGATTTCAGGATAAAGTATAAAACAGCACTAAAATTTTAGCGTTTTAATGGTATCTGTGGGGATAGATAATCAAAAAAGTAGCTTTTTAATCATGAGAAAGTTACTATGGCAACAATGGAATTATCAACCTAAAACAGAAAGCTATTCAATTATTTTGGTGTGAGAGATGACAGAGCGGGATATTCCAGACAGTTGGTCAGGAGCCAGAGCAAGAGAGCCAGATCAAAACACAAGATTATCCCGAACAGAGCAATTCGGTGAAACTCAACCATTTGATGTCCCAGCTACTGGTTCTACCTCCAAGTCAGTGAAGCGGCGAAAAAAAAACAATTCCGTTGGCAAAGATAGTCATTCACAAGAGACTATTCAAGCGAGCAAAAGTTCTCGGAAATTGCCACGCTGGATGAGAAGTTGGATATTGTGGTCATTACTGCTAACTTTGATTCCTGGCAGTGTAGCATTCTTGGCAATGGCAATGCTGCTGAAGTTGCCAGCTGCCCCTAATTGTCCATCGATTTTTTGGCCTTTAGCTAGTGCTTCAGTAAGGTTGCACTGCGCTCAATTGGCGGCTTCTAAAGATACAGTCAATGACTTGCTGCAAGCGATCGCTCTGGTGAAGGAGCTACCAGAAAATCACCCGTTACACGCAGAAATTAATCGTTTCATCGAAGAATGGTCGCGGGATATTTTGAAGTTAGCCGATCAAAGTTTCCAAACAGGAAATTTGGAAGAAGCGATCGCCACTGCCCGCAAGATACCAGAAGATGTGGCGGCTTATAAATTAGTAGACGAGCAAATTGACAAATGGCAAACAATTTGGTCGAAGGCAGATAGCATTTACAATAATGCGATCGCCGAAGTAAAGGAACGGCGATGGCAATCGGCGTTTATGCTCTCTGCCAGAATGTTGCGCGTGGACAATCAATATTGGGCAGGTACTAAATACGACCAATTGAATCGCCTAATTGCCACAGCCAGGGAAGATGGCGATAAGTTAGGAAAAGCGGAAAATTTAGCACAAAGCAAGGTTGTTGATAACTTACTAGAAGCCATCAAGCTAGCGGAGTCCATCGGGCAGGAAAGTTACCTTTACCAAAAAGCTCAGGAAGCGATTCCTCTGTTTGGGCGTAAAATGCTGGATTTGGCACAGGCAAAACTCAACCAACAAAATGCCGATGAAGCACTGGATATTGCTAGACAAATTCCTGAAAGTGCGAAACTCCAAGGGGAAACTGATGACTTTATCGCCATAGCTGACGCCAAAAGAAGTGCTTGGCTAGGCAATGTCTCTGGTTTAGAAGCAGCGATCGCCCAAGCACAACAAATCGATCCTTCAAGACCAGTATATGAGGAAGCGCAGCAGCTAATTGCTCGTTGGCAGTTGGAAATCGAAGATGTTGCCCATCTGGAAAAAGCGAGAATATTGGCTAGCCAAGGAACAGTCAATAATTTAACAGCAGCGATCGCCCAAGCGCAACTCATCCCTGCTAGTAACCCCAGAGGCACAGAAGCTAGGCAAGAAATGGGTCGCTGGCAAGCCCAAGTAGAGACCATCGAAGATCAACCTTACTTAGAACGCGCCGAACAGATAGCAATATTTGATGATATTAATTCATTACAAGCTGCGATCGCTCAAGCTAGCCAAATCCGTAGAGGTCGTGCATTATATCCAGAAGCACGCAGAAAAATTCGCACCTGGGCAGGAAAAATTCAGCGAATTGAAGACCAACCCTACCTAGATCAAGCAAGAGAGCTGGCTCTGAGTGGAAATCTCACCGCCGCTATTAGTGCAGCTGGGCAAATTGCATCTTCGGGGAGGGCGCTTTCCGGCGAAGCACAAGCCGCTATTGATGACTGGCAAGGGCAAATCCAGACCAGAGAAAACTGGAGAAAAGCCCAGGAAACGGCTGCTGCTGGTACACCAGAAGCATTGGTTGAGGCAATACGGTTAGCAAATCGGGTTTCAAACAATAGCATCTTACGCATGGATGCTAATCTCGGCATTGACCAATGGAGTCAGCAATTATTAGAAATAGCACGTTCCCAAGGTCAGTCTGATATTACCAGAGGAATTCAAATTGCCAAGTCCATTCCCCGCGGTAGTTCCGCTTACAATGCAGCACAAGACCAGATTAGGACTTGGCAGGAATTTCTCAATCCTCAACCAGAACCTTCGCCTCCGGCAGAGTCTCCAGAACCGTCGCCATCAACAACTATTACTGGTCAGTGATTGTATGTATTTTTGATGGGTGTATAAAAAAAACACGTTTGTGTTCAGAAAAGCTTGCCGCGCTACTACATCCATAGCACTTCTCAATTGGGTAAAATAGCCCTGTTGTAGGGGCGCACAGCTGTGCGCCCCTACAGCCCACATTCCGCACCCCAAGTGTCACAAACGGAAATTACTGAGGGAAAAAAGGTAAACAAGAATAAAAGCAGACATATTTAGATAAAAAATACATAAGAGCCGTCATCAATCA
>NZ_JACJRQ010000025.1 GCF_014697355.1 Nostoc calcicola FACHB-3891
ATAAAACCAACTTGGGCGATCGCTATTTCTCAAAAATGTTCACTGCATGAGCATAATCGCTACAATGACGCAAAATCGTTCTCAAAAATTATGTGGTTCGGTTTTTTTGTTGAGAGCAGCATAGGAGTCAGGACACGCTCCTGTTATTTCCCTCAGCTGGACAAATTCTTGAACAATAGTGAACAGATAACCATTAGCCCGATCGCTTGACCAAAGTCAATTGGCCGAACTGATGGAAATATGCTTGGTATGACTCCATTCCAAAAAAGCATCAGCGGTATGCCTGAAGCTATAGCCGCAACTAATGTAAATCCTATGAACGCTATGCCAGCAAGTAAAAATTTTTCCATAAAGTTTGTAGTAAAAAGTTGTGACTATTATTCCCCAGTTCCGGTGTCCCCTCATCTCCCTATCTCCCCACTCCCCACTCCCCACGATTCACCCCAGCACTGAATTAACTTCACAATCTCAGACGACGAATACCCGTCACTAATCCAAACTTCGATATCTGCCTTTTTACGTTTAGCCAGCTTGCTATTTACACTGCCAAGGTAACGACGGTTTTTCTTGCGGCCAGTCATCCAGCAGTAGCGATAATACCAGTATTTATTACCACTTCTTTCTACCCAGTACTTCTCTATCCAATGGGTATCGTGTTGGGGCGCAACTTTTTCAGTAATATCTAATACTTGCGCCCCAACACATGATTTTACGGTTGTGCCCTTAACTACTTGCGCCCCAACACGTAATTGCCACTCGCGCCAAGCACAATTGTAATCATCCAAGTTTTGATAATCGTCTGGGTCTGGTGGCTCTGAGGAGTCGTCGTAGAAAATTGTCAGCTGGTCACCGTCAGCTAATCTTGGCACCTCACCAAAGTCGGCCGGGTTCCATCGGTCATCGTCGCTGTGTTGGGGCGCAGATTTTTCGGTAACAAGTGAAACTTGCGCCCCAACACATGATTCTACGGTTGTGCTAGGTGAAATTTGCGCCCGAACGCGTAATTCCCACTCGTCCCAAGGGGAGTGGCGTAAGTCCTTTTTGTCGCTGTGTTGGGGCGCAGTTTCAATTTCATCCCAGTAAGGATCGTGCTGGCGCTCTGAAACTTCAACAGAAGCAATGTTAAACAGTGCCAATTGTCCTGGCACATCCAATTTTTGTTTCATAATACTTTCAGTCTTGTATTTGTGGCCGCCTCACAGGGTGGTCTTTTTTTTAAACAGCAATTAACTGTTAACTGGTAGAAAATAATTCTTGCCAGTCCCATTCGTTAAGGTTCCCAAAGTACTTGGTTAATAAACCATAATTTCGCGGATGTTCCCACCAACGACCGCGCAAACATCTGCGTATCCATCCTTCCGGATTGAGAATTTTTTCAAATGCACCGCGAATATCAAATAATGCAAGTGCAACTTTTATTTCATCAGTTGGCCGTTCTAATACCTCCTTTTCCTCAGCGTCATAATGAATACCGTTTTCATTCAGAAGCTCCCTATTAGATTCGGAATTAGAATGCTGCTGCTGAATAATACCCGCGTCGGTAGATTGCTGGTTTGATGCCTGTAAAGTGTAACTAGAGTTATTGTTGTGTAAGTTTTTTTCACGCTTCTTTTTAGGTGGTTTCAGCCACTCTAAGGGTCTTACAAGCAACTTAAATATTTTCCAACTGTACTGTTTAACTACTTGCACAACACGGTGGTTTTGCAGTAATTCAAACATCTGTTTGAGGTAATTATGCGTGTATTTCTTCCCACGCAGTTTTTCTACCCAAGCATTAAATTCTGATAAATCTGGCTCGATTTCTGCTGCTATTTCCCCTTGCCTCATTAGCCATTGCCAAAGCGATTTAGCAGCTGGGGGGATATGGTGCTGGTAACAGAATGCTTCATGTTCTTCCGTCCACGGAAGATTGATTTTGTATGTATTTTCTGGCATGATTCTATTAGTTAACGTAGGTCTTCAGCCACCCGGAAGTAGGATTTTAGGTGGCTTTTGACTTTTTATATTTTTTGGCGATGGCTAAAAAAAATCACATCGAGGACAACCCGATCGCCCCTCATCCCCCTCATCCCCCACATCACCTCACCACCGCGGCGGTACATGATTTTGTACGAAATCAACCGGCGATCGCCACAAACTGAAGATTAAGTGCGATCGCACTTCACAGCAAAAACCGCCCCAACCCTTACAGGTAGGACGGTTTTATTCAGGTTCTATTACGTCATCTCTGCTCTTTTCGCTAGTTACCAGATAATAAATGTCACTTTTTATCTGGCTTGTCTCTTCCTTAAATTGGTTTTCAGCTTCTTCACTTTCTCCCAGCCGCGCCTTTAGCCGAGCTTGGTGAGCATGAACGTATTCTAAATGCCGTTTCTCTAAGGCTTCCAGGCGCTCTATGATTTTCCCAGCAGTCGTGTCCCTGATTGGGACGAGCTTCCAATCTGGATTTCCCCTATCGCTATCTTCTCTATTAGTGCTGATCTCGATAGTCCCATTGCTTTGGCTTTTTTTTGTAACTCCTCCCATGCGCTCTGACTCAGTTTGAGTCCGACTGTCGTCACATCTTCCGCCGATTTTTTTGTTCTTCCCATTTACACGATCCATGCATTTCCCTCCATTCTACATGAGCAGAATAATTAAGCATGAGCAAAATGCTTGACAATAATTCTGCTCATGCTTAATATACATTATGTATTCTGCATTAGCAAAATACTTTTTTACCTCCCCCCTCACCCTTGCCTTTGTGCCTGTGAGGGCAAATTCAGGAGCAACACACCCGCGCCACAAGGCTTAGTTCCCCGGCGCGGCACCACCCTAGTCACCGAGAACAGAGTGCGGACACGCGTTGTCTGCGCGGTGATGTTTGATGTCTGCACACTTATAAGGAGGTAACCAAAAATTAAAAAGCTACGGCAACAGCTACAAACCCTGATAACTGAGGGGGTAGTAGTCATAACAGATAGCGACGGTGGTCAAGAATATTGCATTCGTATTCTTGACTATAAAGAACACGAAACACTTTGGATAACCGAAAACAAGAACGGACAAACGGTTCTCTGTTTGGCGATTACCTTAAACTTATTTTGCGAGAAGGTGAAAATGACAACAACAGTTTTAGAGCTGCTTGCAAACTTGAAACACTACCCTGATGACACCAAGGTAGTGATTACGGATGTTGACGATACCGAATTTGCGATCGTTGATTTCAAGCATGAAAATAACACTCTGAATATCGTCATCGGCTCCACAGAAGACGAAGACGAGGACGAAGAATAAATTCTGAATTCAGAATTTAGAATTCTAAATCCTAAATCCTAAATCTCAAATTTTGGCGTTATCCCATCACTTGTTACGCCACAAATCATGTTGTCTCACAAAGGAGGTATTAGACGTAAATCAAATTATTCCCCACTAAACCAATAGTTAACCATTATTTCGCCCGCCAGCGGCTGATTACTGGCGGCTTCCTAACACATGACAAACCATGTAGGTTACTACACGAATTACAAACCTGGTGATGGTTCATTTTTGGAGAAATTGCAACAGCAATATGGCCCCAAATTTGAGCAAATGACCAGACGGGAAAAGTTCCTGCTGATTGAATGCATCGCCGGCGACTTAGGAGAATCATCACTCGAAGAATTGCCGCGTGATGAGATTTATCACTTGCAAGTAGAAGTCAACACCAAATTGTCATCTGATGACAAAACTGGGTTGATTGAAGCGCTAATTAATCAGATCCGTTGGGGTCAAAATCAATTCGTTACCGAGGGAGAATTGCCTATGCAGCAATAGACAACCTGAGACGTTTTTATGGATTTATAGGGAAGTCACGACTCGTGACGGGTCAAAGTTGCGAGTCGTGTTTTTTTGAAAAATTTGGAATTTTAATTATGACTTACCGCGATTCAATTAGACCGTGGGCAATTTATCAATACCTGCCCGATGGTGAAAATAAATGTGTTACTCGACTTCGTAATCGCTCTGAAGCCGATGCTTACGTGAGCATTTTTCGCCAGGGGGGCGGGAATTATGCGGTAGTTTACGACCATCAACCACAGCCAAAGCCAGTTATTCAAGGTTAGTTCATGCAGCTCACGCGTGAACGCTACGTGTGAGCTGCATGGTTGATTCAACACTTTCATTCTTGAACTTGTCAAAAATAGCACACAAGTTATGAAAATCGAAACCATCACCTATAAACGGGTGAAAAACTTGGGGAATTTCCAATCTGAAACGATGGAAGTTACAGCTGTCCTAGATCAGTTTGATGACCCCAATCAAGTTAGTCAGCAACTTCGAGAACTGGTGAAAAACCAACTGTTTCCACCAACAGATGTGTCAGTTGCCACTGAAGCTGACGATTTTTAACTGAAGTTTTGAGCAACAAAAATGTACGACAGCTTAAACATTGATGACTTCCGTCATATTTTATACATAATTAGGGACAACAAGAATGAGACTTTAACCCACAAAAAAGTGCGGGTGTACCTCGACTGCATGGAGCAATTGTGGGAAAAACTTGACATCCCAGATTCTTACCACCTGCCAAGCATCAAGTTTCATTTTTGCGCGATGTCGTGCAGAATTTCTCATGAAAAGCGGGCTTTTCTTGCTGAGAGATTACTCCATTTGCTCTCTTTGTTAATAAAAGAGTCCAAGGATACCAGCTCGCCTGGTAAATTTTCCCCTGAGAATTTTTGATTTGGCGATCGCACTTGCTTTTAGAGAGGAATTGCGATCGCCGGATGTCGAACACCCTTAGTTTACCATGCACACCATAATCAACACCCCATCTGTGTTTACCTGCAAAACGCCCAGCGCCGGGTGGATAAATCTAGCCCAAATTCGCCAACTTGAATATGACGAGGTATTCCACAGCTACCCTGTAGCAATAGTTACTTGGCATAACGGCGAAAAGCAAGCTTTTAAGCGCGAGAATGCCACAGCAATTATGCAAGCTTGGGTTGAAGCTACAACACTCCTAGAGCAGCGCTGCAATTGTAATAGTCATCGGGTCAAAAATCGGAGGTAAATATGAGTCAAGCCGCTATTAGTCGCGGTAAAGAAATTATCAAGAATGCAATCCGTGAAACTCTACGGGGGGAAGTGGCTAGAATTCCCGTTGCTGATGAGGCCAATTTAGCTGTATTTCACCAAGCACTTAGGCAACATGATATTCAGCGAATGCTTCAGCAAAGGGATATTCGAGTAGAGTTTTACTTCCCCGAACCACCAGTTGAGCAAGGTAAAAGGCACATGCTCAACATTATTAGTACTGCCGGGTCGGAAATCCAACATATTATATTTCCCTACTCAGCACGGGATTATGCCGATGCACAAAACGCCTTGGCTAGTTCTGAAGTTCAAGCAGCATTACAGCAGCGAAATATCACAGCATCAATCCAGAAAATTGATGATGGTAGCGATCCAAAAATTGTTATCGCCACTTATGACCAAGTAATGAACGGAGAATTGGACGCATTTTTAGAAAATTTGAAACGCAATGAACTATGAACGATATTAATTCTGAGATGACACAACTAGATCCAGCATGGGATTACTACCCACTTTGGCATTCACTACACCACATTAAAGCCAGAATTGACTCGGTTTTAAATTTGATGATTCGGGAGGAAGACGCAAGTCCTGGAGCTGACAAAGAATTTAGAAGAATTTTGGATTTAACTTCTGACAAGCTCATAGAAATTGTTAATCAATTCCCCGAAGATGACGAAGAATAACCGCCTGATGAATTGCAGTTTTTAAATTGCGATCGCACTTTGAAAAGAGTGCGGGCTACTTGACCCCGTAGCCGAAATGATGGGCATCATGCCCATCATCGCGGGTTGGGTCGCGCAACTCACCTGCCTCTGGCGTACACCAGAGGGAAATAACAACAGCAGCACGGATTTTTATAGCGAAATGACCCAAAAGGTTTCAATATTTCATGAACCCACTGCTGTTAATTATTTCCGCCCGTGCTTGGTTTAAAAGTGAATTGTTATCGCTAATTTGGGAGATTCGTGACCTATTTTAGCACGGTTTTTGCTGCAAATTACTCCCGTTACTGAACCTTGAAAAATGAAAATTGTTGGTTTAGACGTTTGCAAAAACAGTGTAGTTGCTTGGGAATTAACATCAATTCCTAAGAGCTTTAGAAGCTATTTCCGGGATAATAAACGCCCGAAAGATGATGACCCAAAAACATTTAAAGCTAACGCTCTGGGGGTCGAAAAACTCTTAGCTCTCAAGCCCGATGCTGTTGTTTTAGAACCTACTGGAGTCCATTATTCTTGGATTTGGGCACACATTTGTGAAACTGAGGGTATTAAGGTTTTGTGGGTGGGGCACGCAGAAGCGGTTCACTACCGAAAGCAAAATAAATTACCTGATAAAAATGACCAAGCAGACGCACTAGCACTTGCAGCCTATGCTTTACTGCATTGGGGAGACGATGAATTTTTCTTGCAATTTGAAGCAGGTAAGGTAGCACAGATGCGCCATTTGTGGTTGCAATTGCAATCACTAAATAAAATTCAATCTCCGATCGTCAACCGTGCCCGTCAACAACTGGCTAGGGAGTTCCCAGAAGCCGCGCTATCACGTTCAGAACCTAGTAAATCTGATGGGATGCCACCCCTGTGGGCATGGCTAGCCGGCCGCGAAAGAAATACCAAACGTAAAACCAGTTACTATGACAGGCTTTACCAAAACTCGATCGCTAAAAAGTACGGTGTCGGCATCACCACATTTACCAGAAAGCTGTCGAACATGGTGTGTGACCTACAGGACTGGGAGGCGGAAATTCAGTATGAGATTTTAAGCATTTTGAACAGTCCAGAATTCACACCTTACCGCCAAACCATGACCAAATTCGGTATTGGAGTGAGGCCACAAGCTTTACTCATTTCCCAAATTTACCCGATTACCAAGTTCGACTCACTCGGTAGATTTAAGCGACGCCTGGGCATGGCCAAGGATGAGAATTCCAGCGGCGATAAAGAAACCATGAACACCGGAGCTGGTTCTAAACTTTGCAGGTCACAACTATATTTGTGGGTACTGGATATTGTTGCTCCAGAACACGCTAGACCAAAAAATGAAATTGGTCAAAAATTGGGCGAGTTCTACGACACTAGAAAATCCCAATTTCAGGACAATCCTGAACTGTGGAAACAGAAAGCCGTGGCACGACTGCAAAATGAAGCGCTACGAGAATTCAAAAAAACACTTTCTCAAAACTTACTGCCATTAATCAGTAAAGATTTAGCCCCCCAAATTGAAGCGACTTTGGCATTAACCATGCAAACTATGCAAATGTCACTAACTGCGAGTATGTCAGTCAATGACATCACACCTGGGGTCAAGGAGAGAGAAGTTAAAAAAGGATTCGGCAACTTGGTTATTTCTCAGACTGCTGCCTATGGACTGCGTTTACTATTCAAAGAACTCAAACGCGCTGTAAACGCTGTAGACTAACATTTTACTCCCCTAATGGGGAGTTTTGAATAGCAGTTAGCAAGCTAAAGTGAAATATTGTAATCCTTAACCTTAGTAAGGAACTCAGGCTTTTTGTCGGACTTTGTACTCAATCACTACTTAAAATGGTGTTTTTGATGTCCAGTTTTGCTACTAACATCAATGTGAAGAATGATTGTGACAGATGGAATACTCAAAGCAATTACCTGGAACTTCGTAACAGTGAATTGAAAATAGCAAATTAACTTGCGTGTTCCCAGTCACTCAGTAATTCATGTTGCTGTACTATTTTCTTAGATTTGCGGAATGGTACTTTCGGAGTACCAACACTCATCCCAGGAAAAGACTGTTTTTTGGTCTTGGTGAGTTTGTTTTCTTGTGTGGTTGAACTAATTTCGGTAGTTTTCATTGGTAATTAGATGTTTGATTGAAACTTCAGCACCAATCTATAACAACAATTTTCAAATGGCAAATTTCTGAAGAAGGATAAAAAATAGACATGCAACTGCCAAAAGTATATTTTGTTATACAGCAGTTTTTGTTTGCATCAGGTAGAAAGTAACAGGCACATCAATAGACCTCTTGCAAAAGTGCTTTTTGCAACAGGGGGGAAAAGGGTAAAGGTTAAAGGGGAAGGGAACAATACAGAACTTTTTCCCCTTCCCTCCGCCCCTTATCCCGACTTATGCAAGAAGTCTAATCATGCTGTCTTCATCTTTTTGGGTTCATGATATTTACTTTGGAAAATCCTTTTAACCTCCCTGAAAAAGCTACAGTATACACACCAGTTTCTTGACCTCCACCTTAGATGTGATGTCCGCTTACAGACTTATCATTTAGGCTGACGGTGAAATACGGGGATGCTCTCACGTGGTGAAATTTTAATGATAAGTAATTAGCCGGACTTGATATGATGCATCGACCTGCACCTTTGTTGCATCGACCTGCACCTTTGTTGCATCGACCTGCACCTTTGTTGCATCAACCTGCACCTTTGTTGCATCGACCTGCACCTTTGTTGCATCGACCTGCACCTTTGTTGCATCGACCTGCACCCTTGTTGCATCGACCTGCACCTTTGTTGCATCGACCTGCACCTTTGTTGCATCGACCTGAAAAAATAACCTACTGGACTGACACAGCTAAAATAGTGCATTAGCAAAAATCAAAAACCTTGTTTTCTATCAAGACCTCAAAAATCTATTGCATCATTTTAGTCGTGTCAGTCCACTACCCTACGTTATGTTGGTCGAGAAACTGTCAAACATCGCCAATGACTTTTAATGTAGTTGCTTCCCCCAAGCGATCGCCAATATCACGTTAGAATTGCAGTACTTGTTGGTAGCGTTGTCATAATTGGGTATGAAAAGAGGATGGAGGGCACGGAGGAGAATAATAACTCCTAGTTCTGAACGCGGCTCATCGCCCCGCTATCCATGTACAGCACACCCCATGCCCATGCATAGGTGTTGCTTAAGAACATTCACCTTTGAATTTGTGTTAAAGTGTCAAAGGAAGATTAAATTCGGTTGTGTAGTTTGTTATTATATATACTTGTATTACAGACCTCTCCGGATATAAATCTCTACACTCCCATGCTTCTGGAGACACTTTATGTCAATTTATGTCGGTAATCTATCTTATGAGGTTAGAGAAGAAGACCTCAAGCAAGTCTTTTCAGAATACGGAACTGTAAAAGATGTTCAATTGCCCATCGACCGAGAAACAGGTCGAGTGAGGGGTTTTGGCTTCGTGCAAATGGAATCGGACGCCCAAGAAGCAGCAGCAATTGAAGCCCTTGATAGTGCTGAGTGGATGGGTCGGAGTTTAAAAGTTAATAAAGCTAAACCTAAGACAGATGGAGGTTCCTCTGGTGGTAGACGCGGAAGTGGCGGTGGTGGAGGATACTCCCGACGCTATTAAGGTCTAGAACCAAAAATTTAACTCTAAGGTCTTGAGGGCAGACAAGGCGTCTGCTTTTTTTTGCGCTTCGGTTGAATAAGGTGCTTACCCAAATAATAGTAGGGGAAAATGAAGGTATCGAATCAGCCTTACGTAGATTTAAGCCAGAAGTATCTAAGGCAGGAATTTTTCCAGATATCAAAAAGCACCGCCACTTTGAAACACCGCTGCAAAAACGCAAATGCAAAGCGATCGCTAAGCATAAGCAACGTAAGAAAAGTTTCAACAATTAATTATAAGTCTGTGCGATCGCTTTTTTAATAGCTTGGGATGTGTTTTAGCTTAGTTCTAATGAATTGCCCGATAATTATTAAGGCAATCTACAGACAGCAAAGATGCAGACTTTCCAAAAACTCTCCCTGCCAAATATGGGCTGCGGGACTTGGGCTTGGGGCAACCAATTGCTTTGGGGATATGACGAAAGCATGGATGACCAATTGCAAGCCGTCTTTAACCTTTGTGTAAGCAACGGTGTAACTTTATTTGATACAGGTGATTCTTACGGAACTGGGAGATTGAATGGTCGAAGTGAGCGACTCTTGGGACAATTCAACCGAGAATATGTAGGTTCCAATCGAGAAAATATTTGTATTGCTACCAAGCTTGCTGCTTATCCCTGGAGATGGACACGGCAGTCAATGGTAAAAGCTTGCCAGTCATCTGCTCAACGTCTGGGAAAAAATGTCGATTTAGTACAAATGCATTGGTCTACAGCAAACTATGCTCCCTGGCAAGAAAGGGGGTTGTTGGATGGTTTGGCTGATATCTATGAGCAAGGGTTAGTTAAGGGAGTAGGACTATCGAATTACGGGCCGAAACGGCTCAAGCAAGTCCAGAAAAAGTTTGCCCAGCGAGGCGTTCCCATCACTACTGTGCAAGTTCAATATTCTCTGCTATCTACATATCCTGTTACCCAACTCCAACTGAAAGATGTTTGTGATGAGTTGGGAATCAAATTAATTGCTTACAGTCCTTTGGCTTTGGGGTTACTGACTGGAAAATACTCTGTTGGAGGTTTTTTTCCCAAAGGTATACGAGGTCTGCTGTTTAGACAGATTTTACCAGGAGCGCGATCGCTTTTAGCATGTTTGCAAGAAGTGGCACTGTCCAGAAACAAAACTATGTCACAGGTAGCAATTAACTGGTGCATCTGTAAAGGAACCATTCCTATCCCTGGAGCAAAGACTGTGGAACAAGCCAGGGAAAATATTGGTGCGTTGGGTTGGGAATTAGATTGCGGTGAAATTGCAGAGTTAGATAAAGCAGCAGCAAGTGCAGACAAAAAAATGGTGCAAAATATTTTTCAAACTAAGTGAATTGTTTACTCAAAATTTATGAGCGGTAGGATCTTTGAAGAGATGATTACAGCAATTTTTAGTCATGCAACCATAGGATAGCACAACTCGCTGTGCTATCCTACAACCGATTATGATTCAAATAAATGAAAAAGGCTATAAACCACGCTCTCAAGACAAATATTTCTCATTTTTAATAATTTTACAAAAGACATAAATCCTGGATTTATGTCTTAATTGTTGGGTTGAATAACTTGATTTTTTATATGAATTGAGAAAGAATGAATATTGAGTCTAACATCTTGTAGACACTCTTGGTGACAACTTAACCTTATCCAATGTCCACAGTCCGCGAAAGCGGACTTTTTGTTTGTAGCCTCAAATGAGAATCAGAATTCATGAGCTATTTTTGGTTACTAATTGACCAAATAATTACGAATTACGTTAGCGTAGCGCTAGCGAGTCCGCAATAGCGAAGCGTTAGCGACGCAGGAGCGTCGCATCATTACGAATTACGAATTAGTAATTATTTGGTCAATTTATGGGTCACAATTTCGGTTAAGTATGCATTGTCACTTCTGTTCTGTAACTTGTAGCGTTTATCTGTTAGCTAAGTAAGAATTTAGGGAATCCTAGTGAAATCAAAGCCCTCTTGCTAAACCTATGACTTCTCTAGCACAGCAATTTCCAAAAATTTTTGGCTATACCTTGGTTGAGCAGTTGTATCTAGGTTCTAGGACGGCTGTCTATCGAGGAGTGCAAAGGTCACAGCAATGTCCGGTGGTAATTAAGACACTGCGGCACGACTATCCCAGCTTCAGCGAATTGGTGCAGTTTCGCAATCAGTATGCGATCGCTAAAAATCTTAACATCCCAGGCATTGTCCGACCCATTAGTCTAGAACCATACCAAAATGGCTATGCCTTGGTGATGGAAGACATCGGTGGCATCTCCCTACGTCATTACATCCAGGATTCCCCTCTAACTGTCGAACAATTCTGGCCAATTGCCCTGCAAATTGTCGATATCCTCCACCAGCTCTATCAGCAACGGATTATTCACAAAGACATTAAACCAGCCAACATTCTGATTCAACGAGAAACTGGGCAGATTAAGCTGATTGACTTTAGCATTGCCTCCCTGTTACCCCGCGAAACCCAAGAGATTCAAAATCCCAACGTTCTAGAAGGCACTTTAGCCTATATCTCACCCGAGCAAACCGGGCGGATGAACCGGGGCATTGACTATCGCAGCGATTTCTATTCCTTGGGAATTACCTTTTTTGAACTGCTCGCGGGACAGTTACCATTCCCCACTGATGAGCCAATGGAAATGGTTCATGCCCATCTCGCTAAGCAACCACTCTCTGTCTGCGATCTCAACCCCGATCTGCCCATCATGCTCAGTGAAATCATTGGCAAACTGATGGCCAAGAATGCGGAAGACCGCTATCACAGTGCCCTGGGTCTCAAGCACGATCTCATGAGATGCCAGCAAGAGTATCATGTTGTGGGCAAACTCGCTTGGTTTGAGTTAGGTGAACGGGATATCAGCGATCGCTTTTTAATCCCCGAAAAACTCTACGGACGAGAACAAGAAGTTCAAACCTTGCTCGATGCTTTTGGCCGAGTTGCCAACGGAGCCTCCGAACTGATGCTAGTGGCAGGTTTTTCTGGCATTGGCAAAACCGCCGTTGTCAATGAAGTGCATAAGCCGATTGTGCGCTGGCATGGCTATTTCATCAAAGGTAAATACGACCAATTCAACCGCAATCTTCCGTTTAGCGCCTTTGTCCAAGCCTTCCGCGACCTGATGGGGCAACTACTGAGCAGTGATGACGCGCAGTTGCAAGAGTGGAAAGCGAAGATCCTGGCAGCACTTGGTGACAATGGCCTGGTACTGATTGAGGTGATTCCGGAACTCGAACAGGTAATCGGACAGCAACCCCCAGTACCAGAACTCTCCGGCAGCGCCGCTCAGAACCGTTTCAATCTGCTGTTCCAGAAGTTCATTACGGTGTTTACTACCCCAGAGCATCCACTGGTCATTTTCCTGGATGACTTGCAGTGGGCTGATTCGGCCTCTCTGAACTTGCTGAAGCTACTGCTGACAGAGCGCGAACGCGGTTATCTGTTCGTTATCGGAGCCTATCGGGATAACGAAGTGTTTCCGACTCACCCCTTGATGCTGATGCTCGACGAGATCGAGAAAGCCCAAACCTTAATCCATAGCCTC
Organism: Nostoc calcicola FACHB-3891; assembly: GCF_014697355.1. Taxonomy (GTDB): domain Bacteria; phylum Cyanobacteriota; class Cyanobacteriia; order Cyanobacteriales; family Nostocaceae; genus Nostoc; species Nostoc calcicola. Next base: position 12,975 of record NZ_JACJRQ010000025.1, read on the forward strand.
ACCCTGGAACCCCTGAGCCAAGCGGATGTGAATCAGTTAACGGCAGATACGCTCAGTTGCTCTCTGGAACTGGCGCAGCCGTTGACGGAGTTGGTCTATCAAAAAACCAAGGGTAATCCCTTCTTCCTCACCCAATTTCTCAAAGCACTGCATGAAGACGGCTATATTTCCTTTGACTTCCAGGCGGGACATTGGCAGTGCGACCTAGCAACGGTGAAGTTACTCGCACTCACGGATGATGTCGTCGAGTTCATGGCACTTCAGTTGCAAAAATTGCCTACTGCCACCCAAACTGTTTTGAAACTGGCGGCTTGCATTGGCGCTCAGTTCGATTTGGCTACCCTGGCGATTGTCAGTGAGCGATCGCCCGAAGATACCGCGATCGACCTCTGGAAAGCCTTACAAGAAGGCTTGATTTTACCCATCAGCGATGTTTACAAGTTTTATCAGCCGTCAGAACTTCTGGTGGCAGAAGTCCAACAGCCACTCACGTTTAACTGTTCTTATCGCTTTCTCCACGATCGCGTACAGCAAGCAGCCTATTCTCTCATCCCTGACGAGCAAAAACAGACGACTCATTACCAGATCGGACAACTTTTGCTCCGACTTGTTTCCCCAGCCGCCAGAGAAGAGCGCATTTTTGAAATCGTCAATCAGTTGAACTATGGAACAACGCTGGTTGAGGAACAACACCAAAGGGACGAACTCGCCCAACTCAACCTCACTGCTTGCCGCAAAGCGAGAGCCTCAACGGCCTATCAAGCAGCCCGTGAATATGCCACCGTGGGACTGACACTGCTAGGAACAAACGCTTGGCAACGGCACTACGAAATGACCCTATCTCTGCACGATTTAGCAGCTGAGGTCGCGTTCTTGATTGGTGATTTTGAGCAGATGGATCGATGGATTGAAGCGGTGATTCATCATGCAAAAACGCCTTTAGAACAGGTGCAAGTTTATCAAGTCAGAATTCAGGCGTTGGTAGCCCGCAATCAATTTTTAGAGGCGATCGCCATCGGTCAATCGGTGTTTCAAATGTTGGGCGTGAACTTGCCAGACGAACCAACACTAGAGGATATTCGCCTCCTTAAGCAGGAAATCGATGCCTTAATCAGCGATCGCTCCATTGAGTCATTCATGCATCTGCCGCCAATGACCGATGCCCAGCAGTTAGCCATTATGCAAAATGCGGCTCGCCTGACACCCGTCTGTTACATGACAGGCTCAAAGCTCTATTTCCTAATCGTGGCGCTACAGGTCAAATTATCAATTCAATTTGGTAATAGCCCTGTTTCGGCTTATTGCTACGCGGGTTACGCCTTCCAACTGAGGATTCTGTGGAAAGACATGACCAAGGTGCCTCAGTTTGGGCAATTAGGATACCAACTCGCCTCAGAGCCAGATGCCAAAAATATTCGAGCCGCAACAGCTCTGTTAATGGGGGGATATGTTGGTCATTGGACGATCCATCTGCAAGAAACGCTGCCTATTTTGTTGGAAGGCTATCAAGCTGGATTGGAAACTGGCAATCTAGAATTTCTGGGCTACGATGCCCAGTTGTACTGCTTGAATGCCTATTGGTGCGGTCAACCGCTAGCTGAACTCGAACCCCAAATTCGCGCCTATTACCAACAGTTGTGCGACCTCAACCAATTCACGGCAGCAAACTGTGTTTTGGCTTACTGGCAAGCTGCGCTCATTCTGCTGGGTCAGCCAGAGTCAGAAATTCCCTTACGCCAAGATGACTATGAAGAAAAAATCCTGGCTGAGGCAAAAGTCGATTTTTACCGATTATCTTTCTTTTACCTGTATCGATTCACATTGAATTACTGGCTGGAAGACTTTGCCAAAGCAGAACACGATGCCGCTCAAACCCGACAGTATTTGGCTGGGGGGATGGGAAGTATCGTTGAACCGATTTTATATTTCTATGATTCTCTGACCGTGCTGGCTACTCCTGGTGAATCTATGTCCGAGTCGGAGCCGCGATGGCAGCGATTCCAAGAAAATCAAGCAAAGTTAAAAGAATGGGCCCATTATGCTCCCATGAATTACTTGCATAAATATCATTTAGTTGAAGCCCAAAAGCAACAACTCCTCAATTGCAAAACCGAAGCTCTAGAATTTTATGACTTGGCGATCGCGGGTGCCAAAGCCAATGGCTACCCTCAGGAAGCAGCCCTTGCCAATGAACTGGCGGCAAAATTCTACCTGGATTGGGACAAAGAGCGGATCGCCCAAGTTTACATGATTGAAGCGTACTATGGCTATGCTCGCTGGGGGGCGAAAGCCAAACTCGCCCACTTGGAAACTCACTACCCTCAACTGCTGGTTCCCATCCTCCAACAAGCGCAGACACCATTCTCTGTTGATGAAACCTTATTTGCTACTGGAACTTTCACCTCGACTAGTACTTCCTCCACTAGTCTTTCTGATACCCTGGATCTAATTGCCATACTCAAAGCTTCCCAAACTCTTTCCAGTGAAATTGAACTCGATCGGTTAATTGGCACTCTCTTGCTGACGGTAATGCAAACCTCAGGTGCTACGCACTGTGCTTTGATGTTGAGTGAGGGGCAAAATCTCACGGTTCAGGCTAGGGCAGCATTGACGGAATCGCGCCAAATCGAAACGCAGATTCTGCATCCAACACAGTCCCTTGCCGATAGTGGTATAGTGCCCATCAGTCTGGTAACAAAAGTCAAACGCAGCTTGCAGCCTGCCGTGATTAGCAACGCCGCCCAAGAACCGCTATCGATCGGCGATGCCTATATCCAAAACCAACAGCCCAAGAGTCTGCTGTGCAGCCCGATTCTGCAACAAGGCAAGTTACTGGGCATGGTCTATCTGGAAAATAACCTGGCAACAGGAGCCTTTACCCGCGATCGCGTTGAGTTGCTGAATCTACTCTGTGCCCAAGCGGCGATTTCACTGGAAAATGCTCGCCTCTATCAGCAAGCCCAAGCCTATGCTCAACAGCTTGAAGAATCTCAGCTTCAGATCGTGCAAAGCGAAAAAATGGCTACTTTGGGTAACTTGGTGGCAGGGGTTGCTCACGAAATTAATAACCCAGTCGGCTTCCTCAATGGCAGTATTAAGAATGCCAAAGATTATGTACGAGACCTGTGTGAGTATTTAAACACCTATCAGCAGCACCAGCCGCCTACTGGTTCGGTGGCCGAATTAGCCCAAGAAATTGACCTGGAGTTTGTATTGGAGGATTTACCCAAGTTACTTGACTCGATGAAAGGCGCAAGCGATCGCATCAAAGGCATCAGCACCAGTCTGCGTACTTTCTCTCGTGCCGATACGGAACACAAAGTTAGAGCCAACCTGCACGAAGGGTTAGATAGTACAGTGTTGATTCTTAAGTATCGACTCAAAGCCAATGAAAATCGGCCTGCCATTAAAGTTATCCGAAACTACGGTGACATCCCGGAAATTGATTGCTTCCCCGGTCAGCTTAACCAGGTGTTTATGAACATTCTGGCCAACGCCATTGATATGTTCGATGAAATGGCACAGCAAACAACCTTTGAAAAATTAGAAAATTCTCCCCAACAAATTACGATTCAAACTGCATTATTATCTGAACAAAATGCAGTTGAAATTCGCATCAGTGACAACGGTAAAGGCATGAATGAGTCAGTCAAATCTAAGATTTTCGATCGCTTGTTTACCACTAAAGAGGTTGGTAAGGGAACAGGATTAGGTTTAGCGATCGCTCGTCAGATTGTCGTCGAGAAACATGATGGTCGGCTGGAAGTCCAGTCGCAATTGGGACAAGGCACTGAGTTTTCTATTTCCCTCCTGGTTCGGAGTTAAGTCATCCATCCTCAGTAGACCGAAAAGTTTTCCAAAACTCTGAAAAGCCGTTCATTTACAGCAGTTTTCATGTATTTGAACCACATCTGTTGTAGGGGCACAGCAATGCTGTGCCCCTACCGCGTGGTCTATTTAGGGACTTCCAACTAAAAAAATATTCCATAGTAGGGGCGCACAGCTGTGCTACCCTACCAATGTGCAAATAATTTTGGATAATTTATTTTCTGGAAGTCCCTTAGGGCTTGCTGAATAAAACCAAACTGTGTGAAGAAAAGTAAACAAAACTCAGCGTTTGCTTTCTTCACAAATATCTCAAATTCTTTTGCTATAAATATAACTATCAGACTAAAACGTTTCAGGAATTTAAACTTCAAAAGTTGCCAAACTGATATCTGACATCAGTTGCTTGATTGCAATTCTTGTAGTGTCGGCACTGCAAGGTTATTGAGAATAGTGCAAAATATTACCAAACATAGTAGAGGGATTGCTGATTTTTGACAATCCACTATCTGCAAATCGAAAATCTTAAAGACCAATTACCAATAGAAGTGGAGGTCTATATGTTTAAAAAGATTTTAGTTGCATTAGATCGCTCCGAAGTAGGGCAAAAGGTTTTTGACCAAGCATTGGGGTTAGCAAACTTAACACAAGCTAGCTTAATGTTACTACATGTCCTATCACCAGAAGAAGACGGTAGCCCTTACGTACCTATGGTGTCTAATTTTGACTACTATCCGGGATTGAATAATCAAAGCTTCGAGTTATACCAGAAGCAGTGGGAAACCTTCAAAAATAAAGGTATTCACATGTTGCAATCTTTCAGCGCCCAAGCTAATACAGCAGGTATTACTACTGAATTTACGCAAAATCTTGGAAATCCTGGACGCATTATTTGTGACTTAGCGCGTAGTTATGGCGCTGACTTAATTGTTATGGGGCGTCGCGGTCGTTTTGGGCTGACAGAATTATTTCTCGGTAGTGTGAGTAACTACGTCCTTCACCATGCTCCTTGTTCAGTACATGTTGTGCATCTTTCAGTTACTACTAAAAAAGATGAACTTGTCAAAGAAAATACAAGTGCTTCAAGCATTAATTAAGTATTAAATTGTATGAGCAACTGACGTGGATTTAGGGGGATCTAAAACTTTGTGCTACCGATAAGAGGACTTTTCAAACATCCTCTGAGAGGGTGTTTGAAAAGCTATATTTATTACCCAAAGTGTCTAATACCCCCCCTAACACCAGGGCCGTTTCATTCGCTAGTCTGTGAGATTTGTCAAGGGGATATTCTCACGCAAAGACGCATTCGTTGAAAACGTTCCCGAAGGGTAGGCGCAAAGAAAAACAACATTATTTGGGCTTGAAGATGCAAAATTTTTTGCCCTAATTGTACGCTTGCCCTAAATTTTGATTTCTTTTACCCTTGCAATTTTAACCATTTTAGGGGACGAAACAGCCCTGCTTTATGAGGGGCAGGGCTGTTTCATTCCATTTCAAACAGGATTTGTCAAGATGGTTAGCGAGAAAATTGTAAGTAAGGGTAACGATCGGATGAACATTTAAGCACTGAAATATCAGTAAAATAGTTCATTTCCTCGGCACGTTAGTAACAAAATAACCAATTTTTAATTGCTAGAACCCTTGATTTTTAAAGCTCTTTGGGGAATGAAACAGCCCTGCTTTATAAGGGGGGGTTGGGGGGGTAACGTCAGAATTTAATATGTTATGCGACACTTTTGAAACATCCTCTCAGAGAAACACCTAGATTGTGAATTCTGATGTTACTTCTTGACTAAAAAATATGCCGTAGCATAATCAGGTAATTGGCTGATATGTTGCCCAAATTCTTTTTGATTCTTAAAAATGCCTGCCAAAAAATCGAGTTGATAAAGATTGGGTAAAAATGCTCCGCCTGTATCAGCCATAACTCCCATTTGCAACTGTTTGCGGCCACCTTTGTTCTGCTCAATCACAATCACTCTACCTAAACCAACATTCAGAACATCTCCAGCAAAAGTTACTCCTGGTTTGATGGAAATTTTGGCATCTATTTTGTATCCATAGCCTTTAATGGCATCAACTTCTCTAAAGTACCAATAACGCTTTTGTGCTGTTGGTTTTAATCCGCGAATATAAGACATGCCATTATTTCTATCTACATTAAAAAATGCCTTATAACCATCTGTAAAATTAATCAGAACTGTTCCCTGCATCAGGGCTTCTTCTAAGCCAGTTCTGGTGAGATAAGCAAGACTCTGGACTTTGCCAAATTCTCTACCACCTGGTTCATAAATACCGGACAAGACATCCTGTTTTGTATATCTAGTGTAGAAGTTATCGTTATTGGAGTTGTCTTTTAGGCTATAAATTGCTGTATTGAAAGTAGAGGTTTTCTTGCGAGAACCAGTGTGAGTAAAAACAGCGTATTTAGTAATTCTTAATTGTTTTTGTTGTTTATTTTTGGGGTTGTAGGCAGTCCATTTAATCACTCGAAAGTTGGCATTGATAAACTTAGGATCTTGTAACCGATTGCCTCGGCGATTAGCAATATCCTCATTTAATACAGCAATCATGAAGTCCAAAGTTTTGAGGACATCTTCGACAGTAACTCCTTGAGTAGCAAGCACTCCTGTACGCAGAATATCTGGATCTTGTGAAGCGTGGTCTTGAAAATATTTTCTAGTATTGACGAGAACAGTTAATAAATCTGTTTGATTGAAGTTAACTTTATTACTTGGGAGTTTGACTGAAGAAAAAACCTGGCTGCCTTGAACGCTAAATTTATATTTTTTAAACTCATCAACAACTGGATATGGTGTAGATGCAGCTAACAAGTTTTCTGGAGATGAAGGAGCATTTTGCTTGTCTATTTTTTGCTCAGCAACAACAGAATTTTGAAAGCTGGAGGTAAGTGTATGACTAGCTTTATTTGATGTGAAAGAAATATGTGGTTGAACTTGGGGAGAATTTTCTTCTTTAGTAAAGCTTTGTTCTTGTGCGTCTAGTTGTTTAGTTTTTGACTGAGTATATAGATAGTTACTAGCTAAACCAACGGCTAATAAACCAGCACAACCTACTATCAAGCGAAATTTTTGGCTGAATAGGATATTCATAAGTTTGAAAATCAGTTTCTAATGCTAAATAATAAACGTTATCGAAAAGTTTGGGTTTAAAACCCCGTCTTTTTAGGACGGCTTTTGGTAAAATAAGGGGTGTGGAAGGGTAATCAACCACTTAAAAAACCCAATTGCTGCTTAATACGCAGACGCTGAACCTTGACAATTGAAGATATGGGGTTCTATTCCAAAGTTCTAGTTCCTTCCCAGGAATAGGTAAAATCTTCACGGGAGCTAGACGAACAGCATTAACTCCAAACAAATCTTGCAGAAATGCAACTACCCCTGGGCAGTGGGAAAGTCAACGCTTGGGGAGAGAACCACCTCTGGGTTAGGTAACGCAAGGAATCTAGTCTAAGTGGACTCGCCGAACCAAGAATCCTCATGCCTTGAGGCTGAGGAGTGTCAAGTTTCTACCGCCTCACGCACTAATTGCGCTAATTTTTCAGCACTATTAGGAACTGCGATCGCCTTTGCTTTTTCCCCCATGTTGGCTAACTCTTGGGGTGAATGCAATAAATTCAACACATTACTTTGCAATTCTTCTGCTGTTAACTGTGATTGCTTGAGGGTTAAGGCTGCACCAGCTTTGGTGAATACCTCTGCATTGTAGGATTGATGGTCTTCTGCGGCAAAGGGATAAGGAATCAAAATCGCTGGTACTCCACACACTGCCAATTCTGTCAAGCTACCCGCGCCAGAACGACTGATGGCAATGTCAGCTCGTTGCAACAATGCTGCCATATTGTTGTAAAAAGGTAAAGCTATGTACTGTGGATGTTTGAGACTATCCGCTTCCGGATCGCGATCGCCAGTTAAATGTACCACGTAAGCACCAGCATCAAACCAAGCATTTGCTCCTTGACGCACCAACTGATTAATCGCAACTGCACCTTGGCTACCACCAAAAACGACAATCAAAGGAACGCCATCGGGAATAGCTAAATCCAGCGGTGCATTAATTCCAGCATCAAGGAATTGCGCTCTTACAGGAGTGCCAACGCAGACATTGTTAGCACGGGGTAAATACTTAGCTGCTACTTCAAATCCCAGGGCTACCACACTACACCAAGGACCAAAAAAGCGAGTTACTTTACCAGGTAAAGCGTTAGATTCGTGGAAAATCACAGGTAACCCAAGGGAACGCGCCGCAATTACTGCTGGGCCTGCAATATAACCCCCTGTGGTAAAGACTCCTTGAAAATTTCCCTGTTTGAGAATTCGCCGGACTTGGAGAATCGAACCCGCAAGTTTAGCTAAGATGCGAATTGAAGAAATACCAAACCCTTGCTGAAACCCTTCAACTGCAATAGTATTCAAAGGATACTGCTTAGGGACAAGTTCAGTTTCGAGCCGATTAGGTACTCCCAGCCATTCTATTTGATAATCTGGTAGTTTTTCGGCCAGTGCGATCGCTGGAAACAAATGTCCACCAGTCCCACTGGCAGCTATTAATAATTTTATCGGTGCGTTTGCCATCAAAACTCTACCGTTTAGCGCCTAGCTTAACTAAGATAAAACAATTTCCTTACCTTCTCTAATCAAATCAGTAAACTCCTACCAATGACTAACATTTTAGTGAAAGGCCAACTTAGATTCTCAACCAGCATCGGGCTGATTTCATTCCTGCTGACACTTGGTATTACAACTGCTTGGCAACCCACTCAAGCCAGCACACCACAGCAATTAGTCCAAGCCACTACAGCCCAAAATCCACCAGCCGAATTGAAAAATCTGTTGACACAAGTTGATGCCGCCGCCAGTAAAGGCGATATCAAAGGCGTGTTACAGTTTTATGACCCCAATTTCACTCATGGAGATGGGTTAAATCGCCAAACCCTGGAAAAATCCCTGGTTTCACTCTGGCAAAGATACCCCAAACTGCAATACAGTACCAAACTGCTGTCTGCAAAATCTGAAGGTAACGCCATCATCGCCGAAACAGAAACCCAGATAATTGGCTCACCTTCCGGTAACAGTAATAAATTGGCTCTTAATGCGACAATTAAATCACGTCAGCGGGTCGTTGGTGGAAAAATCGTCCGCCAAGACATTTTGTCAGAACGCACGCAACTTAGCTCTGGGAACAACCCGCCACAAGTTGATATTAAATTACCACAGCAAGTGAAAGTCGGACAGAAGTATAATTTTGATGCGATCGTGCAAGAACCACTTGGTGATGATTTTCTCTTAGGAACGGCGCTAGAAGAACCCATTCGACTAGATAAATATCTCAACCCGACACCTGTGGATTTGCAATTACTCACGTCTGGTGGAGTGTTTAAAGAGGGACAAGCACCATCTATCCCTGGAAGCCAATGGGTTTCTGCTGTTATCCTGCGGGGTAATGGGATGACGATGGTAACTCAGCGTTTGGAAGTGGTGAAGAAGTAGTTTAACTCCCAACCAGTCAGCCCCTTCTCGAGCGAGACGCACTCGCGTTCGGGGAAGTCAAAAGTCAAAAATTTACCAAGCCCATAAATTTATTTATGGGCTTGTACCTTTTTATTTCTGGTCAAGGGCGTCCTGGTTGGGATACCCGAACTTACAGCAGTTTTCATGTATTTGAACCACAATCCTCTGTAGGGGCGCACAGCTGTGCAGTGGTGTCAACTTAACGTGAAACCCTTATCAAGACTTGATATTGAGTTCATTCACTTAGCGTTACTCACCGCATCACCCCACCCTAGCCCTCCCCTTGTAAAGGGGAGGGAACTGGATTCTTTTTTCCCCCCTTTTACAAGGGGGGATTAAGGGGGGTAAAGCGTATGTGGGACAAAGGTTTGAGCTTAAGTTGACACCTATGACAGCTGTGCGCCCCTACAACGTGGTCTATTTACCTGAAAATTGATGTAAAATTTGCAATTAGGCTTGAATAAGCTTTGGCTTACCTGACTCAACCGCCCATGACGCGATGCATGTCTCAGTGTTGCTGGGACGCAATACTGTGTCAACAGCCCACCATTGTGCTGTAACTCGTTCGGGAGTGACATCAATAATGTTGTAACCATGACTGTCAAAGTCACACCAACGAATGTGAGGGAAAGCCTTCATGACCTCTTGCTCAATGGGAATAGACTGTGTGCGGGCTGCCCAACCCATTTTGTCGTCAAGGTTCTGTGAAGTTAAGCTACCAGTGACAAACTCGACGGCGATTGGTTCTTCTTTTTGGTCGAAGGCATCTCGCTTTAACTCAATAGCTAGCCCGACGTGGACATCACCACTGAGTACAACAACATTTTTGATTTCATTGTCTCGCAAGTGATTTAGAAGCAAATCGCGCTCAACAGGATAGCCGTCCCATTGATCGTAATCTGGACCAATGCCGTCAACATCGATCAGCTTCAGCTTCAGCAGTGCTTGCTTAATTGTCGGTGGGAAATCTTTACTCCACGTCGTCGCCATCACTGATGGATTTGCCAATAACTTCCATTGAGCATCCGATGTATCAAACTGTTCCAGCAACCAAGTACGTTGTTCAACACCTAAAGCAGACCGTCCTGGATCAAACATTGCTGGCGGCGGCACAGGTTCATCACGACGAGTGCGAGTGTCAATTAATACTAGATCGGCTAAAATGCCTAGCGAGACTTTACGGAAAACTCTTTGTGAGTCAGAGGGATCGGGCTTGCGTGCTGGTAACCATTCCCAGCGTACTTTGAAGGCTATAGCGCGACGGCTAGCCCAATCACCATCGCGTTCTTGTTGATGTTCGCTAGCACCATCGCGCCATGCACCATCAGCAAATTCGTGATCGTCGAGGGTAGCAATTAGTGGTAGTGCTGCATGAAGACGTTGCACGTCGGGGTCGCGGCGATAGTGAGCGTAGCGGCGGCGGTAATCTTCAAGTGTCTTGCACTCATGAAGCGGTTCAAATGGACGACCGATGTCTGCACCTGGTGTTTGGCTGGCTGGCGGTTTGTTTGAAGCTTCGTAGATGTAATCGCCTAGATGTAGTACAAAGTCAAGGTCATCGCGTGCGGCAATACAACTATAGGCGTTGAAGAAACCAGCGTTGAATTTCGCGCAGGACACTTGAGCAAAACGCAGATGCTGAACACCGTTTTTCGGCAAGGTTTTGGTTCTGCCAACGGGTGATGTCTGAGTTAGTGCCTCAAATTGGTAAAAGTATCGGCTTGCAGGTTCTAAACCAGTGACATCAACATTAACTGTGTAGTCTGCATCAGCTTGGGCTAAGGCTGTGCCAGAAGCAATGATTTTGCTGAAGTTGGAATCGCTGGCTATTTTCCAGTTAACTTCTACAGGTTCAGGTGTGGGTGTAGTGACTCGCGTCCAAATCACAACCCGATCTTCGAGTGGATCTCCGCTTGCTACGCCATGCACAAAAAGGCTATCTGTCATCTTGTCCTTACATTATTAAATCAATAAACAAGTTGGATTTGAGAAATTCAAAATTTTAAATCTACTGTTAATAGGTATCTTGTCCGTTGATAGCACGCAAATAAAATCGTGAGGAGCCGATTTGGAGATCAACCTCAGCCAAAAGCTTAATAATTGGCGTGAGCCAAAATAGGCACAATACTATTCCAGTGACATACTTTGCCACTTGGTTAAAGCGTCCTATTTGGGAAACCTCAAAATTGAATTACTCAGAATCTATCAAGATAGTCTCATCCTTAACATGAATACGCAAGGACAGTTAAGACAGTTAAGAAAATACTTAACAAATGCTTAATAACTGTACATTTGCTTATTTTGAGAGGATTTAAAGGCTGTTTTGCAAGAATGGGCTAAATCTAAGTCCCGTTTTTTAAGCAGTTTGGTTGTTTAGTTGTTGTCTCAGGCAGCCAAAAAGCGATAACAAGACCAGGGAGCAGCATGAGTGAGATCTTTTTATTACCATGCCGTATCTACCACTGACGTTAACCTACAAAACCCGCTCTGCGGAAATTATGGCTTTGCTAGATACAGGTGCAAGGGTGACTATGAGCTAGTAAAATTCGCATCAGTTCCAAATTATTGGACAATTGACACTGGACTGTTGACTTTTGACCAACAATGACTTCCCTAGAAAATCAAATTATTTTAATTACTGGTGCCAGTAGTGGTATTGGTACTGCTTGTGCGAGAATCTTTGCTGGTGCGGGTGCAAAACTGATCTTAGCAGCACGGCGGTTAGAACGTTTGCAGCAACTCGCAGATACTCTCGCTCAAGATTTTAATACTGAAGTTCATTTGTTAGAGCTAGATGTGCGCGATCGCTCTGCTGTGGAATCTGCCATCTCTACTCTACCTCCCTCCTGGTCTGACATCGATATTCTAATTAACAATGCTGGTTTGAGTCGCGGTTTAGACAAGTTGCATGAAGGTAGTTTTGAAGATTGGGAGGAAATGATTGATACTAACATTAAAGGTTTACTTTATCTTTCGCGTTATGTCGTTCCGGGAATGGTAAGTCGCCATCGCGGTCATGTGGTAAATTTAGGTTCCATTGCCGGACATCAAACTTATCCTGGTGGTAATGTCTACTGTGGTACGAAAGCTGCGGTGAGGGCAATTTCCGAAGGTTTAAAACAAGATTTGTTGGGCACTCCTGTACGCGTCACTTCCGTTGACCCTGGTATGGTAGAAACGGAATTTAGCGAGGTGCGGTTTCACGGCGATACGGAACGTGCCAAAAAAGTTTACCAAGGAGTTACGCCCTTAACTCCCGATGATGTGGCTGATGTGATATTTTTCTGCGTCACGCGATCGCCCCATGTCAATATTAATGAAGTTGTGCTGATGCCTGTTGACCAAGCTAGCGCTACCTTAGTTAACCGACGCACAGTAGAATAATCCATCTTAAAACCGATTATTTCGTTGCTCCTCCTTCCCAAAAGAAACTCTTAGGCAGAGGTCTGTGGAACTCACATCTTTTAAGATTTGGTTGGGGTATAAAGGGAATCTCCATCCAAATCTTCTCTGTTATCAAACAGAATTCAGGAGTCAGGAGTCAGGAGTCAGAATTCAGCAATGAATTTTGACCGAAAAAGCGGATAGCGACGCGGAAAGCGAGTACTCGATAGCGGAGCGTTAGCGAGTCATCGAGCGTCGCGTCTGAATAATCGGCGTTTTTGCACCCCCACCAAATCGTAGATTTGGTGGTCTTCAATCAGTGGCGGGTCTGAATCCCCCACTGATAGCGCCGGCGGCAAGCGAGTCCGCGATAGCGCCAGCGGCAAGCGAGTATTCGAGCGTCGCGTCAAGATTGCTGAATTCTGAATTCAGAATTCAGAATTCTGAATTCTGTATTCTTCTTCAACCAGTCCCCTTTCATCGGCTGAATTTGCCCTACTCAAGGCCTAATGTACTCAGCTAAAGTGAAAATCAAATATATAAAAGAGCAATTTTCAAATGACCATTTACTTTTATAAGGCTTGGCAGCCTTATGGCTGTTTTTCTAACTTTTCTTTCCACGGAATTCACATCCAAGGGATTTACTGGCCAACGGTTGAGCATTATTATCAAGCGCAAAAGTTTGTTGGTAGTACGGATGCAGTAATTATACCTTTTATTCATGCGGCTCCTACCCCTGAAGAAGCTGCTGCTTTGGGAAGATGTAGTACTCGCAAATTACGTCGAGACTGGGATTTAGTCAAAACTCAAGTGATGCGAGAAGCTGTACTCAAAAAGTTTCTCACTCATGCTGATATTAGAGAAGTTCTTTTGAAGACAGGGGATGAGATGTTGGTTGAAAATTCGCCAACCGATTATTTTTGGGGTTGTGGCGCTAATAAAACCGGTCAAAACCATCTCGGTAAAATCCTTACAAGTGTTCGTGAAGAAATCCGTAAGTTACTATCTTTAACGGTAATTCACGAATAATTTAATTAAAAAAGTTACATTCAACATAAAATCAGCAATTAAACGGGGAATAGTCAAATTCCCCCAGTCAAAAACATTTCAACAAGTCGCCCATAATTAATTGTTGAGTCGGCAAAAGTCTTAATTAATTGGCTTAATGGGCACAAATGGTAAAAAAAATTGTTAATTTCAAGTATTTAATAAAAAATTAAGTTAAGTGATATTACTGAAATAGGTTTAATGATTGAGAATATAAAATTAATAGGTGTCAATGATTAAAATTTTCTTAAATATAAACTTCAAAGGATATCTGTAAAGTCTTTGTAATATACCAAGGGTTTTGAAATCTACCTAAATCAATTTGAACGCACAACAAGGATTCTGATACTTATAAAATATCCTTTGATAACTATTTTCCCAAATATTTGCAACATTTGTACGCCCATATCAACGTATTTGTAGCACAAACATCATGAAATGGGACGAAAAACAAGGAACTGTGATTTGAAAATTCTCATCAAAGACAGCTATAAAAAACTTTTTTATACTTCAGTCATGGTGTAAACAAGCAATGACATTTACTGATAAACCAAATTGGTTGCAGCAAAGTTTAGACCAAGAGAGTTTACTGCACCGGATGACAAAACAGATCAGGCGATCGCTCGATCTGCAAGAAATACTAACGACCACCGTTGCCCAAGTACGGTTATTTTTGGGTACAGATCGGGTTAAGGTGTATCGGTTTGATGCTGATGGTAGTGGTGAAGTTATTGCTGAATCTATTTATAACCAGCGTCTACCATCTTTATTGGGGTTGCGCTTCCCAGTCCATGATATTCCACAAGAGGCCAGAGAGATGTTTCTGGCAGCAGGGCAACGTTCGATCGTAGATGTGACTAATGGCAAAATTGGGCTATCACCTCTACAGTCAAAAGAAACTGGCAAACGTTTACAAAGTAATATTTACTATCGGCAAGTAGATCCTTGCCATATTGAATATTTAAAAGCTATGGGTGTGGAGTCTTCATTAGTAGTGCCAATTTTACATTACAACCCCAAAGAAGAATCGGCAAAACCAAAATTATGGGGATTATTGGTATCTCACCACACTGAATACCGAAGGATTTTGAGACGAGAACTGAGATTAGTACAGCAAGTTGCCGATCAAGTAGCGATCGCCATCGCTCAAAGTCACCTATTCACTGAAGCCATCGTCCAGCAACAACGAGAAGCTACTATTAACCGAGTCACCACACTCTTGCATAAACTGCCAACAATTCAATTACAGGGGGCGCTAGAAGAAGTAATTACTGCCTTCGGTGGCATAGGTGGCAGACTTTATATTCAACAGACCCAAGAATTATACACCTGGGGCGAGCAGCCGAAACTACCATTCGAGTTAGGAAATAGCGTCATCGAACAGCATTCCATGTGGCAAAACTGGATGGCGGAGTGTAAACCCGCTAATATTTGGGCAACCACTGACCTTTATAAAGAACCGCGTTTGCGAGTTTTAGCTTTAGGGTTCCGTTCTACTCAAATTCGCGGATTGATGGTGATTCCCTTACATTACCGCGAAAAATTTATCGGTGTATTAAGCATTTTTCGCCGCGAATTTGACACAGAAATTTTGTGGGCGGGACGGTGTGAAGACAATCGGCGCCAATTACTACCCCAAGTTTCCTTTGAGGTTTGGCGAGAGCAAAAAAAAGGGCAAGCACAGGACTGGAAAGCAGAAGACATTTCATTAGCCCAAGCTTTGTACGATCATTTTTCAATGGCAATTCAGCAGCAGCAAATGTACAAACAGGTACAAGCGCTCAATTCTAACTTAGAACTGCGGGTGCGGGAGCAAACTGGTGAACTAGAAAAATCATTACTATTCACCAAAGTACTCAAGCAAATCACAGAGCAGATCCGCAGTACATTAGACTTGCAGACAACCCTGCAAACTGTCGTCCGGGAAGTTCGCTCGCTGCTCAATTCCGATCGGGTGTTGATTTTCCAAATCAAGAGTAAATCGGTGATTGTGGAAGAAATTAACGGCAATTGGCAGTCAGTTTTGGGAGTGAAAGCGCCACCAAATTGCTTTCCTGATGAATTTGTTAGTCTATATTTTCAGGGCAGGATACGAGCTATTAATAATGTATCAACATTTTCTTTGAGTGCTTGTCATCGAGATTTTTTGCAAAGTCTGCAAGTGCAAGCGAACTTAATTGTTCCGATTAACATAGGTATGCGAGTATGGGGATTACTGATTGCCCATCAGTGTGATGCTCCCAGAAATTGGCAGGATGGGGAAATTGATTTATTGCAACAGCTAGGAGATCAGGCTGCGATCGCCATTCAACAAGCGCAACTCTACGAACAAACTTGTAGTGCCGAAACTGAAGCCAGAAATCAAGCTGCACAGTTAGAACAAACTCTGCATCAACTCCAAGAAACACAGACAAAATTGATTCACACCGAAAAAATGTCTGCCTTAGGACAGTTGGTGGCGGGTATCGCCCACGAAATCAATAACCCCGTTAACTTTATCTACGGTAATCTCTGCCACGCTAGTGAATATACTGAACAACTGCTGGAAATCTTACGACTCTACCAGTTACATTATCCCCGCCCCCATAGTGAAATTCGCGCGGCGATCGAAGCGATCGATTTTGATTTTTTGGTAGAAGACCTGCCAAAAATCATCGACTCAATGCAAGTAGGAAGCGATCGCATCCGCTCAATAGTGCTGTCGTTACGCAATTTTTCTCGCTTGGATGAGTCTGAAAACAAGCGCGTTGACCTCCATGAAGGCATTGACAACACTTTATTAATTTTGCAACACCGCCTGAAAGCAAATCCTGAATTTCGAGCCATTGAGGTCATCAAAGACTATGGCAACATCCCACGGGTAGAATGCTATGCCGGACAAATGAATCAAGTATTCATGAATATTATCAGTAATGCCATAGATGCTTTAGTTATGGGGAATGGGGAGTGGGGAGTGGGGGGATGGGGAGATGAGGAGAATAATCAATGGCCAATACCCACTATTCACATTTCCACTAAAGTTTCAGCAGACAACTCTCGTGTGTTGATTCGGATTAGTGACAATGGACCTGGAATGACTCAAGAGGTGAAAAAGCGAATTTTTGACCCGTTTTACACTACGAAGCCTGTGGGTAAAGGCACTGGACTGGGATTGGCAATTAGCTATCAAATTATTGTAGAAAAACATTCTGGAATCATGGAGTGTATTTCAGAACCAGGCAAAGGTACAGAGTTCTGGATTGAAATTCCCGTCAAGCCTCCAGAGACAATTAATAGTCAAGCGTAGCAAGGGAAGCAGAGGGGAGAATTCCTAACTCTTAACTCCTCATTCCAATAGCCAGTACATAATTTTTCACATTATTACAAAATGTTAGTTTCAAAACTTAAAAATTGGCTTAGCAATTACTCAATTCATCCAAAAGGTTGATGTTAAAATTTTTAACAGTAGATTAAGCAAAATTATGAAAACTAATTGAGGTCGTGTCCTATATTGATTTGGGTAAAAAATACTTCAAAAGTAAAGTTTAGTTGCAAAAAAATTTACTTTTATCCAGTAGTGCTAATTTAGTAATTGAAGCTACTAAAAAGCTTCCCTGGCAGATACAACAGCTGCATGATGGAATGTAGTAACGAGGTAAAAAACGCTGTTTAATTTAAGTCTGTCTCGTCAAAACACGGCAACACCCAACGCGAAAACTTATATTTCCTCAAATGTGGAAAATTAGGGGGCGCTGTCACTGATTTTCATTACTTGTTTACAGAAGCGATGAGAGTTAGTACATCCCTGGCTAGAATAAACAAGGAGAGGGAATGTTAAAGCGAGTAGATGGTTGGGTGTTGTTGCGTTTAAAAAGAAATCAAAACGATCGCTCCTCTGGGTGTAAGCTAAATACGAAGTTAAATAGCGAGAAACAGTTGAAATAGCGCCTTATGTCAATTATTGCGCTCAGAGCATGGTACATACAGGATTATGAGCCGATTCCAGAATTGGAAAAGCGCCCACCAGACATTCGCCTAAGTAAAAAAAGTCTGCTGAGATCGGCATTGCGAGCGGACTTTTTAGAAGAAAGTGACGAAATTAAGAAATCAACTTGGTTTGGGCGGTATCTGGAAGGGGAAGATATTGAGTTTTATGTTGAGGGTAGTGGTGGCTATCGCGTAGCTAACATTGACTTGATTAGTCACGAAATTTATTTTACTAAACAAGCGCTGTTAGCCCAGTTAGAACCGACTATTTTTTTCTCCTACCAAACTGAGTATGCCGCAGCGAGTGATGCTCTTAGAGAAGAACTGCGAAAAAGTTTAGAGACTTTAAACTTGCGATCGCGTCTTCCTCTATCATTAGTAGAATCCTCTCGCCCCAGCGGTGCTACTTTCCGAATTAATCGCACTATGATGCGAAAAATCCGTAAGAGTTTGTTATTTATCGCTGATACTACGCCCATTGCTAGTATTGATGTTAAAGAAACTCTCGAACTAATTCCCAGTCCGAATGTCTGTATTGAAATTGGCTATGCCATCCAAAGTAAGCGATCTGAACAGATTCTACTAGCGCAAATGCAACGCCCAGATTTTGAAGGGCAAGTTCCCTTTGACTTACCCACACAGCAAATTTTACAATTTCAAGACATCAAAGAATTAAATAAAATTCTGACAAAAACCATTGAAAATCAGCTAGCACGATTCAAATTGTTTTTTTGAATAAGACAAAACCTGAAAATTAGATCCCCGGCTTCTTAAAAAAGTCGGGGATTTAAAGTTTGTGATTTGACTAAAAAGTTTAGACAGTTATAGCCCGTCTTCCAGATCCCCGATTGTTATACTATTTCACTAAAACCCTGATACATATAGATTTCGCGTAGGGGGGCACGGCATTGCCGTGCCCCTAACAATGTATTTGTATCATAATTAAAGTGAAACGGTATTAGAGCTAAAATAATTGTCAATTACAGTTCTATTCAAGCTAGCTTCGACTATTCAGGTTTACTGTCTATGTAGATGCTGGCTTTTTCTTGAGAACTCTACTCACAAAACCAACTACCAATAGTCCAGCAATTATGTCAGGTTCGGGAATAGCAGTTGCTGTCAACTTACCCCCAAGATCCAACCTACAGTCGGGAAATGTGTCGCATATTTCTGGTGAAAGATCGTCTTTTAAAAAAATCTTAGCCGTTGGCAATCCTTGTTCGGCATTTAGGTAGGTATAAAAATCTAACCCTGTGACATCTGTTGCAAAGTCAATTCCCAAATCAAAACCATTAGATGTGTCAAAGTTACCTGTTTGTAGAACAGTCTTTGTAACTGTATCAAAATTGAAATTGAAACTATTATCCGCTTGGGGAAAATTGTATTGGAAATTTTGCAATAAAGTTCCTTGTGGATCGAAGAAAAAAATTGCAAAATCAGTCAGTTGTTCCTTGGTGACGATGCTTCCGATAAAACTATCGTCATAGCTGAATTGTCCCTTGGCTGAATAACCTTTATCTCCTAGCCAATTAAGCTCAAAAGAAGCAGCGTCAGCACTTTTGACGTTGATGAAAGTAGCCATACAACTGAAAGTAGCAACAGCTACAGTAGCTTTGATTTGGTTACAAATGCTTTTCATTTTCTTGATAACAGCAATAGATTTTGATGTTGTTGTAGCTCTCGTTCGACCTGAATCAGGTCTAAAACACTTTTGGGCAGATTGTATCATTAGATGAAATAGAATCGATATAGTTTATAGTTTTTTATTTGTCAAAAAAAACCTAAACATCTGATTTCATCATTTAAGTAATCCTTTAACTTCTCTTAACTAAATACTGTTTGTTTCTGCAAAATAATCATTTTTATAACTTAATCAGGACTTACGCAAAAGATAACGAAAGTAGCGGTAATTCATGAATTACCGCTACGTAAGAATAAGGTTTTCGGTCACATCTTGCGTAAGTCCTATTAATAATGGGAGTGTTGAAAGCAATAATCCCAAATTAAATTAAGCATTACCTAAACTTAATCGAAATCGAATATTTTCTTTTCAGCATTTTAAGTAACCAAAAAATCCTCATGAATTTATCTCGACGTAGATTCTTTACATTAGCGGGCACAAGTGCTGCTGGCACTTTGCTAGCTTCTCCTTTAGAAGGTCTTCTTGCCAGACAAGCCAATGGTCACCCTGTATTTGGTAAAGGTTACGGGCCACTTGTACCAGATCCCAATGGCTTGTTAGATTTACCAGTTGGATTTCAGTATCGGACTTTTTCTCTAACAGATGAGCTGATGAATGATGGTACTAAAGTGCCTGGTGGTCATGATGGTATGGCGGCTTTTCCTGGCCCAAAAGGCACTATTATTTTGGTTCGTAATCACGAGCTTAGTCCTACTTCTGGGACAAAAGTCGAAGGACCGCATCCTTACGATCCATTTTGCAAAGGTGGTACGACAAACTTAGTTGTTGGAGCTAATCGCCAGCTAATCAAACACTTTGCTTCTTTAAGTGGAACTTTTCGGAACTGTGCAGGTGGACGAACTCCTTGGGGTTCATGGATTAGTTGTGAAGAGAACACCTCTACTCCAACTTCCTTCCCGGTAGGTAATAGAAACTATGTCTCGAAATTCCACGGCTATAACTTTGAAGTTCCAGCTAGCACCACTACTCCTGTAAAGCCTGAACCTCTCATAGCTATGGGACGATTTAACCATGAAGCTGTTGCGGTAGATCCCAAAACAGGAATTGTCTATGAAACTGAAGATTCAGGAGATAGTCTTTTCTACCGTTTTATCCCGAAAGTACGCGGCAAGTTAAAAGAAGGAGGTACTCTTCAAGCTTTAAAATTTAAAGACATCTATCAAGCACAAACATTTGCGGATTTTCCCAAACGCAAGAAGTTTAAAGTAGAGTGGGTGACCATTACAGAGCCAAATCCGCCTCAAGACACTGTAAGACAAGAGGGTTTCGCAAAAGGAGCAGCCCAGTTTGCTCGCGGGGAGGGTATTTGGTACGGTAACGGGGAATTTTACTTTTGCTGTACGAGTGGTGGTGCTTTAGGGCTTGGTCAAGTCTGGCGCTACATTCCGGAGGAAGAGACTATTGAATTGTTTGTTGAGTCTACATCTGCTGCTGAACTGGAAAATCCAGATAATATAGTCGTCTCACCCTATGGAGACCTCATCCTTTGTGAAGATGGAGATGACGAGCAGTTCTTAGTGGGTGTTACTCCCAAAGGTGAACTCTATCAATTCGCCCGTAATGCTTTGAATACAAACGAGTTCGCTGGTGCTTGTTTCTCACCTGATGGTAAAACTTTGTTCGTCAACATCCAAACTCCTGGTATTACTTTCGCAATCTGGGGTCCTTGGAAGAGGTCATAGAGGAGAATTCAGGGGTCAGAATTCAGAATTACAATAGGCTCTCTTGCTAGCTACCAGATTTAGATAGCGTACTTTAGGCTTGTTGAAATCTGCTGTATTAGCGATCGCTACTACATCACTCAATTGTCGTTAATACTGTGCCAAGGGCTGTTGAGGATATTGCCCTTGATGTCGGTCAAATTATTCCGTAACAACACTTACGAGCTTTTTTAGTACAAACGCATCAATAAACTAGGGTAGCACAGCTGTGCTACCCTAAAACAGTTTAATTCTCAAGCATTTTATTCAATTGAAAACTGCTTTCTGGTGAATTTTGATTTGTTAGATTAATGTTAGCGGTTAACAGTTATATTAAATTATCTTAACACTTACAGCTATTGACCAAGCTGTAGGGGCACAGCATTGCTGTGCCCTGAGAACAGATGTATGTAAGTCTAGCCCGTTCTAGACATCGCCTCTAGCTGGAAATAGTTGGAGGCGATCGCCAAAATTAAAACTACACAGTTATTTGCAGATGGAAAAAGTAATTGAAACTCTCAAACAAGATTTACCAACACTTTTTAAAAAAGATATCTCCTATGATATTTATACACGGGATATCTATTTTAAAGACCCAGTGAATACATTCAAATACAAATTTAATTATCGGATTATATTTTGGACTTTGCGATTTCACGCCCGACTATTTTTTACCCAAATTTACTTTGATGTACATGATATAAAACAGTCTGCTGAAGATACTATTTTAGTAAATTGGACAGTGCGGGGAGTGTTGCGTGTTCCCTGGAAAGCGCCTTTGCTTTTTAATGGCTATTCAACATATAAACTCAACAAAGATAATTTGATATACGAACATATTGACACTTGGGATAGAAAGCCAGGGGAAATTTTAAAGCAATTTTGGCAAAGGGGAGAAACAGATAGAAATGCCTCAACAATAAATTAATGCATGTCATCAGTCGAAAAAAGTTACGAGAATACTGCAAAGAACATAGTGACTGCTATGAAGTACTTGATGACTAGTACAGAACTGCTAGTCAAGCAATCTGGGCGAATTTGTTAGAAGTTCAAACTGTTTATCCTACAGCTGAAGCGGTTGGTAATTTTACAGTTTTTAATATTAAAGGCAATAAATACCGCTTAATTGTTAGTATTAATTATCAGAAGCAGGTCATCTATATAAAATACGTCTTAACTCATGCAGAATATGACAAAGACAACTGGAAAAATGACCCTTACTTTTAACTCAGAAGTGTACAGCCAATTGCTGTCTCAATATCAACCTCGAATTATCAAGACAGAAGAGGAAAACGAGAAATTTTTAGAAACTGTTGAAGCACTGCTTTCTCGTTCGGATCTGACTCCTGAAGAAGATGCTTTGTTGGAACTATTGGTAAAACTGATTGAGGATTTTGAAGATAAGCATTATCAGCTTAATGTTTCAACTCCTCGTTCAAGACTTTTGCATTTGATGGAAGCTCGGAGTTTGGAACAGGCTGATTTAGTCGAAATTATTGGTTCTAGTGAGATTCTTACTAAGGTTCTTAATGGTGAATTAGAAATTACTAAAGAACAAGCTGAAGCTTTGGGTAAGTTTTTTCATGTTGATGGAAGTTTGTTTATTTTAGAATAGGCGATCGCTTTTTTATATAGAGAAAAAATATTACGATAACTGACGTTAAATTGTGTTAGTAAGAGGTGCGATCGCTATTTTTTTTTAATAATTATAAACAATGTTTTTTAATTAAAAATAAATTGAATTCTTAAACTTCTAGTTGCGTTTTTTCAGCTATCTTATAAGCTAATTTCTTAAAATCATCATAAACGTTTTTCACTGCTTTAGTATGAGCGCCGATAGCCCCATCAGCAGGTTTTAAGTAGAACATAGGTTTATGAGCTTCTTGAGCCATTGGCATCAAACTTTGGTAGTTTTTGAGCAAAGCTAAACAGTTTGGATCGTTTTCCATAGAGATATTTTGACTATATCTATCTAAAACAACCTCTTGATAAACTGTCGGAATCCGAGCGATCCAACGTTCATATGCTTTGACAACACGATCTAATCTTACTGAGTGCTGTAAAACGACATAACCAACAGGTTGCATTGTACCCTGAGGAAGCTGTAAATCTGATGCAAGACCTTTCTTGCCTGAAGAACTTGTTTTAGCTAATCTTTCTTGCCACTCTTCGCGCCAAGTTCGCAATGTAGGGCCTAAGTTACGCAACCCTTGTAGAGAAAATAAATCTAGTGCCAGAGGTATAACAATATAATCTGCTGCAATAAGTGCTGCGCGATTTATTGCTCCTAAAGTAGGGCTTAAATCTACTAATATTATATCTGCTTTATGAGCATTGCCAGCTTTCTGCAAAATTCTCCAAAAAGCAGAAGTTTCGAGGAAAGCCCTTTTTTGGCTACTTTCTCCAAGGCAATTATTCCACTGTGTTGAAAGCTCATCTTCAAAACTAGAAAGCATAATATCCCCAGGTAAAAGAGCTAAACTTCCTGATTCTGTAGATAAAGATAATGAAGTTAAATTTTCTGATAATTGATTTTCGTGGATATATTCCAGATGTGGCTTTTCAATATCATTAATACCCTTTAATAAAGGTTTTACGCAATCAAAAATAGTGCCTATCTTATTTTCTTTTAAAAACAATAATTCTAACCTTTCCTCACATAATAAACTAACAGTGAGGTTAGCTTGGGGATCTAAATCGGCTGCAACTACTCGCAAACCTAAATCTTGATACATCCATGCCAAGTGATAAACCAAAGAAGTTTTACCAACTCCTCCTTTATTATTAAAGAAAGCAATAATTTTTGCACTCATGGTTTTCTCTTAAGCGTGACTAATACATGAGCATCTTCTACGGTAAATTCCAAAGGTGGATTACCATTTTTTTGAAGTTGCTGACGAGCAAGTGCAATTCCTAGCCCAAATCGCTGAACATAACCAAGGTTTTTCATAGCTTCGGCAAGGTGAGGATTTCGATAGTCTGTGATGCCTGGTTTTCCAAAGTTTTGGCGATTTACTTGGCCAAAAGGTCCGCCAGGATTTTGAATTTCAATTCGGTCATTAAACCATGTAATTCTGACTGGTGCATTTGTTCCTTCATAAGTGCGATGCATAACCGCATTTCTTCCTAATTGCTGCAAGGCAACTATTGGATAATCAGGCTGCCGCAGTTCTATTGGTTGAGCAGTGATGTCTGTCGCCACTGAAATATGAACTTGAAAAATTTCGTCCAGCATCCGCAACAAATCTGGAAGCGGCCCGCCAATTTCTTTTTGATCTTTAATTGGGTCTGTTAACTCGATACCATCAATGCGAAGAAATTGAATATAGGCACTGGGAACGAATTGTCTAGGATCGTTACCTATAACTAGCACGCCCAAGATAGTTGGTTTAGGCAACAAATCAACCGTTAAAAAACGCATTGATTGAAGTTGTTGTTCAACAGTGCGTTGATTTTCTTGAAGAATATCGTTTGCCAAGGCAGAAGGTAAATAAACTCGACGAAAAATTTCTAAATCGAGGTCATCTAAATTGGCTGATGATATGGGTCGTAAATCGAAAGGCAAGTCTTTTGAGCGTCTTTTTTCAGCTAAACGACGTTCTTCTTCTGCTGTAGCAGTTGCTCTACGTGGCCCAACTCTGATCCAAACACGTCCATTAAAGCGCACAGGAGGAGCATCTGATGGTTCTACAATCACTACAGCTAGTTCACAACCCCCAATACTTCGCTTTTGAACAATTATTGTCGGAAAAGGCAAAATGTTTCCATCAGACCGCATTGCTGAGAGTGTAAGCAAAAGCCTATCATCTATGGGAAGGTTCGCACAAATGCCATTATCATGAACCCCAATAAACAAAACTCCTGGTTTTTGGTGATTAGGCAAATCATTGGCAAATGCACAAATTGCCTCGCACAGTTTACCTTTATCAGAAATCGAAGCTTTGCGTTCAACCCGGTCTGATTCCAGGTCGTTCAGGAGAAATTCTAACTCCTGGTCATTCATTAAGCTTCTCCTTTCAAAGATCCATCAGCCTTTATCTTTACTTTTTATAGTAGTTGCTTGTGGCGGATACTGCTGCAAAACATGCTGCAAATATTGCCCAGTATAAGACTTGGGATTTGCTGCAACTTCCTCCGGTGTCCCCACAGCAATCAATTCTCCGCCTTTATCGCCACCTTCTGGCCCCAAATCTATCACCCAATCTGCACAACGAATTACATCTAAGTTGTGTTCAATTACTAAAATTGAATTGCCTTTATCTACCAATCTTTGCAATACATCTAACAATTTGTGGACATCATAAAAAGATAAGCCTGTTGTTGGTTCATCTATTAAATAAAGTGTCTTACCTGTGGCGCGTCGAGATAATTCTGTTGCCAATTTTACGCGTTGGGCTTCACCACCAGATAAGGTAGTCGCAGGTTGTCCCAATTGAATATAACCCAAGCCGACATCAAATAAAGTTTGCAAACGGGCGATCGCTTTGGGAATATTTTGGAAAAAATCTAAACTTTCCTCGACTGTCATGTTGAGAACATCAGAAATAGATTTGTCTTTATACTTCACTTGCAATGTTTCTCGGTTGTATCTTGCGCCTTTACAAATTTCGCATTGCACGTAAACATCAGGCAGAAAGTTCATTTCAATCACATTCACACCCTGTCCGCTACAAGCTTCGCAACGTCCACCTTTAACGTTGAAAGAAAATTGTCCGGGTTTGTAACCCCTAGCTTTGGCTTCTACTGTTTGCGAAAATACATCCCGAATGGCATCAAAAATTCCTGTGTAAGTTGCAGGATTAGAACGTGGTGTGCGTCCTATGGGCGATTGATCTATGACGATCGCCTTATCAACTGCATTTAATCCCTGAATTTTCTCTAAGTCTTTCGGTAAGGGAACTTTCTTAGTTAAATGATGCTGTAACGATGGATAAAGTAACTCGTTAATTAAGGTAGATTTGCCAGAACCAGACACACCAGTAACAGCAACAAGTTTACCTAATGGAATTTCTACATCTATATTTCTTAAATTGTTGCGATGGGCATTTTTAATGATTAAACTGCGTCCATTTCCGTCTCGGCGTTCTGGTGGCGTAGTAATTACCCGCCGTCCTGATAAATAAGCACCTGTCAAGGAATCTTCTGCTGCTAATAATGCTTCTAAATCACCTTGGGCGATAATATTTCCGCCGTGAATTCCTGCACCAGGTCCAATATCAACTATATAGTTGGCTGCACGAATTGTTTCTTCATCGTGTTCAACGACAATTAAGGTATTACCTAAATCGCGCAATTTCGTTAAAGTTTTCAGCAATCTGCCATTATCTCGTTGATGCAAACCAATACTTGGTTCATCTAAAACATAGAGAACTCCTGTTAAACCAGAACCAATTTGTGTTGCTAAACGAATGCGTTGGGCTTCGCCACCAGAAAGGGTCATTGCTGGACGGTCAAGTGTGAGGTAATCTAAACCAACATCTAACAAAAATTGCAATCTGGCTTTAATTTCTCTGAGGACTAAATCAGCAATTTGCAACTGGCGATCGCTCAATTTGAATTGCTCAATTCTTTCCCGGCAATCCCGAATCGATACGCTAGTTAAATCCAAAATTCCATATTGTCCTAACTTCACGGACAAAGCTTCCGGTTTTAAACGTTTTCCCCCACAAACATCACACGGCTGATCGATTAAATACTGCTCTAATTTTTGCTTGACTAACTCTGAACCACCCTCATATTGCCGTTGTAAAATTGGAACAATACCTTTAAAAATTTGTTTTTTATCTGTTTTTGTAGTTTCTTGGTTTTCTCCATACAAAAGAGTCTGCTGCTGGTCTGATGTCAGTTTGCTCCAATTTGTTTGTAACTCAAATCCATAAGCTTGCCCTACACTGTAGAGCAATTCCAAATAATAAGAATTATCTTTTTCCGACCAAGGAGCGATCGCCGCATACACTGGCGCTTCCGGATCTGGTACGATCAAATCTGGCGCAAACTTTCTTAAAGTACCAATTCCATGACAATGGGGACAAGCACCGTAAGGTGAATTAAACGAGAACAATCGCGGCGATAATTCCTCCATCACCGCCCCATGTTCTGGACAAGCAAAATTTTCGGAAAATACTAATTCTTCGTCATTTGTAGTTTGTCCTTTGTCATTTGTCATTTGTCCTTCGTTGGGACTAATGACTATGGTCGCAATGCCACCGGATTGTTTTAAGCACGTAGATAAAGAATCAACCAAACGTTCTTGGATACCATCTTTTTTTACTAAGCGGTCAATGACGACTTCGATGGTGTGTGTTAAATTTTTATCCAATTCAATGGAATCTGATAGTTCGCGCACCTCGCCATCGACGCGCACGCGAACAAAACCTTGGGAAGCTAGACTTGACAAAAGCTTACGCTGTGTGCCTTTTTTTCCGCGAACCACGGGTGCAAGAATTTGGAAACGAGTGCGGTCTGGTAATTCCACAATGCGATCGCACATTTCATCGATTGTTTGGGGTGCAATACAGCGATCGCAAATCGGACAATGGGGTTCGCCAGCGCGACCAAACAACAGCCGCAAATAGTCATAAATCTCCGTCACCGTACCCACAGTAGAACGGGGGTTATGAGAAGTTGACTTTTGGTCAATGGAAATGGCTGGACTTAAGCCTTCAATCGCCTCCACATCCGGCTTATCCAACTGTCCTAAAAATTGCCTTGCGTAGGCGCTGAGGGATTCCACATAGCGACGTTGACCTTCAGCGAAAATCGTATCAAACGCCAAAGAAGACTTACCAGAACCAGAAACACCAGTGAACACAATCAGGCGATCGCGTGGCAATTCCAAGTCAATATTTTTCAGATTATGCTGCCTAGCACCCCGAATCCGAATGGTATTCTGGCTATTGTGCGAGGGGAGATGTCCATTCAACAGAGAAGCCTGAGCATTAGCCTGCTCTGAATGGGACTTCGGGGATGCTGTGAGCTTTTGGTCTGACATATTGGGCGGCAAAAAAGGAGTTTCTTATGAAACAGTCCTTAATAATACTATCTTTAATCAGTTTATAGTAGAACAATAGTACTGTTTTAGATACTTATTGGGCATAGGGCATGGGGCATTGGAAGTGTGGGAGGTGTGGGAGGAGGGGGAAGTATAAATTCTCTTTCTCCCCACTCTCCCTCATCTCTTCTTCTCTCTGCGCCTCTGCGCCTCTGCGTGCAAAAAATTCATTTCCCAACTGCCAAATTCCTACAAACTCCATGCAGCCTCAAAAAAATCATACTCACACAACATCGCATAACGGTAGGTTGAATGCACAACAGCATTAACCGTGGCATAATTGTCAACCAAATCTTCTAATTGCTGTGCCAATGGCTGAAAATCCGCGCTACTGTAAGTCCGAATCCAGTCTACATATTGATGATTAGGAATGCCATTAACAGCCAACTGTTCTCCCAAAAAAGCATACAAACGCATACAGGGAGACATGGCCGCAGCGGTTAAACCCACATCTTGACCCCAAGCAGTTGCTAACAAAAAATCAGTATAACGACGGGTAGCCGCTCCAGGTTCCACAGAATGCAAATTAACTCCCCACTGAGAAGCATAACCACTATGCAATTCCAGTTCTGCTAACACACCTCCAGCTAAGTTATGAAACGTCGTGAAACCTACCCAATCTGGTGCTTTAGCTGCGGCGATACTATAGGCGCGGGCAAAAGCTTCTAAGAAAAAAGCATCTTGCCCTACATAGTAAGCAAACTTCGCTCGTTCAAGAGTACCATCACCAATGCCTTGAACAAAAGGATGCTCTAGACACGCTTTGGCTAAATCTTGATTTGCCGTCCATAATTTATTGGATAAAGTCATTGGTCATTTGTCATTTGTCATTGGGCATGAGGAATGGGGAAAGGGAAAGGGGGAAAGGGAAAGGGGGAAAGGTTAACCGAGTACCGTGGGTTTAAATCCCCCGGTTCAATAACCGGCCAGTTTTGGGTCGGGGTCTAAATCCCCGTCACAAAACTTAATTACGAATTACGAATTACGAATTATTTAAATTTATCCCTTTACCCTTTACCCTTTAACCTTTTCCCCTGCCCCTTTGCTCCCCACTCCCTAGAAGGGTAAAAACTGAAGCAAGACTGAGCCAAGACTGCCGAAAAAGTCAACGAAACTAGGGTTACTTGAGCTTACTTTCTCAGTATAGGGTGTTTGTAGTTCTTTAATAAAAGCTTGGGCTGTTTGGGTTCCAGAGGTATTATTTTGAGATGTAAATAATTTTTGAGCAACTTGGGCATCTGCAAAGGCACCTTGTCTATCCAATATTTGGTAGCGGGCGACACCGCGAGCTAGATAAGCACCTGCATATTCTGGTTTAACGGCGATCGCTTGACTAAAATAACTAATTGCTTGCTGATGGTTGCCTTTTTCTGCTTGTGCTACACCCAAAGCATAAAAATCCTCTGGTGAAGCAATTTGTGATGGTATACCGACTGCACCTTGGAAGTTACTATTATTCAGGTAAGCACCATTTAATTCTGCGTTTGTTAAATAGCTACTTCTCAAATCAGCAGCCGCCAAATTTGCACCACTAAATCTAGCCTCGGTTAGGTTAGCCCCAAATAAACTAGCACCGCTCAAGTTTGCACCCCGCAAATCAGCACCAGTCAAGTTTGCACGGCTGAGGTTTGCACCTGCAAGATTAGCACCACTCAAATTGGCTCCAGATAAATCAGCCATCACTAAACCTGCATGAGTCAAATCGCAGTTTTGACATTGTTTGGTTGCCAATAACTGTTTCACATGTTCAGAATTCGCCGCTTGTACGGTTGTTGTGAGGCTAACAAAAGTTAAAAATGTGACTGTGGCGAGAATTTGGCTTTTCATATGTGCGTAATATTTCTTACTCAAGACTCAATATTAACCGAGATGGATTTATACCTCAGCCTATGATATGAGCAATCTCAAAAGTTTGCCCTCTGTAGTTGCCTATATCACTTGTAAATTTGAGTCAAAATAATTCGTAATTGATAATGGGCTACGCCCCGCTACGAATTACGAATTAGTAATTATTTGGTCAAGACAACTTGTTCATACTTCTTAGGGTTCAACCTAAATCTATCTTGATACTTCAGACCAATTAAACGCTGTGTTTGTTTAGGATTATTTTCAATGTGGTTTAGTATATCGCTCATATTTCTGTGTCAAAAAAGCTCTCTGATGTTCTTTGACCACAGAAGGAGATGTCTACCATACCATAAAATAATTCTGCAAAAGGTGTATTTTTCAATAAAATCAATCAAAGCCAGTTCTGCAATGACTCAAACCGAGCAAATTCCGACTCTAGCTGCCATTGAATCCGCGCGCGATCGCTCTTGTGCAAAAAAGCACTGCACCCTTGAGAAACAGAGGTTGCACCAGGGGTATCGCTTGCACAAGCTGGAATTATTGCCTTAAACTCAGGTGACTCCCAGAGACTATTTCCGGGAGCAAAACTATATTCTAAACTGTTGCGAGCCAGTCGCTTGAGGTCTTTATATCCCAGTTTATATCTTGTTGCCGCTAACAGATACTCATGACTCAAATCGATGCGGGAAACACCTTCATCATCAGAAGCAAGGGTCATTGGTACTCCAGCCTTCCAATACTCCATAAAAGGATGCCGATCTCCCTGGACATTTAAAATAACCTCATTACTTGTCAGGCAGATTTCGACCAACACGCCGAGTCGCCGCATTTGCTCCATCAACTCGAAGGGACGCTCCTCAAAAAGAATATCTACACCATGTCCAATGCGAGATGCCTGTGCCACTTCTACAGCTTGCCGAATATGAAAACGTAAATCCTCGGTTGGAACCAAACCCAAAGTTAACTCTCCGGCATGGAGCGCGACCTTGACATTGGGATATTGGCGTTTGAAAAATTGCAGCATTTGCATTTGCAGGGTGTAGTCGCGCAGTGCAATCGGGTTGTCTTCTGGGGCGACGAGATTGATGCCAACTAGCCGCTCTTGGGATGAATCTAGTGCAAAGGCATAAGCTAACTGAGCAAACACTTCAACGGGCGACTTTGTTCTTGTCGTTTGCTGCAAATAGCTCACTTTGACTCCACATCCAGGCTGTGCTGATGGAGTGCCGCAACCGAGTGTTTTCGAGACTTCGCCCTCCAACTGTGCAAGTTGCTGGCTGCCGACTGTCACTAGCTTGGTTAATCCTCGCTTGAGTAATTGACGGTGCATCAGAGCAAAATCTTTATTCCAACCAACTTCACGCCCTAGCTGTCGAACCTCGCTGCCCTGAACAGTAAGCATTAGCTCTAGATAATTAATATGCTGGGAAGCTGCCCGATTTGCTACTGACGCGACCATATCATCCCGACGGCTCATAGAGTCTGATATTGTCCCAAAACCAGCAAAAGCCTCAAAAAATTGGTCGTGTCCTGATTTTCCAGCAAATTGGAGGTTACGAGTAGACCAACGATTTATTAGGGAATCATAAACAGATGTTCGGTTGAACAATTCTGAGGCTGGAAAATAGCTACTGTCCTGACCGCAAGCTAATGGTTCAACTAAAACCCCCGCCTTTGGATTTACACAATACCCATCGCTGGCAGCCCACTCCAGGTAGTGTTCTGCGTACACAGCCCCGCTGAGATGACTGTGGATATCTCCGCCCTTGGGCATTCGCTGTACAAATGCTCGTAAAGCCGAAGGTTGCGCGCGATGGGCTTCAAACCAACTAGCAGTTTCAGCTTCACTCCGAGTCGAGGACTGCTGCGAATTAGATGGGACTTGGGCTACTACGCTGAAGATAAAACAGCTAGAACTTGTTAATACTCCTAAAAACAAAGATAAGGGCGCTCGTTTATGCATATAGATTTATCTGGTTCAATTGCCGCATTATTTTACCGTTTATCTACGGTAATTAAGCATTGAAACAGCGATCGGCTGATGGGCGTCTAAGGAACTTCCAACTCAAAAAATATCCCATCGTTTCGGTGAGCAGGGGAAGCAGGGGAAATAACAATTCAAAATTCACGCATTCAAAATTCACGCATTAAAGACAGTTGGAGTTGGGGATTTAAACCTCAATTGATACTACGTGTTTTGGTTGGGGTCTTAAACCCTTGATGTTACGATAAGTTCCAATTTGCTGTAACTTGGAAATTGATATTAGGAGTCGTTTTATGGTTCTACAAATTCAACCCACCCAAAAAGAACCAATTGTTACTTGGGAAGCACTCCCCGCAGACTTCATTTTACCCGACGATCCAGTGGAAAATATTCAACAACCCGCTCTTGCTGCGGCGCTTACCGATGGTTTGGGAACCGCAGAACGCATCCAACCGCAGATGCTAATTGGCTCTAATTTTGGACTGGTAGCCACAGTCAATAAAAAAATCGTCGTCAAAGCACCAGACTGGTTTTATGTCCCTCAAGTACACCCTGTAGCCGCTGATGTAATTCGGCGTAGCTATACCCAGAACTTAGAAGGCGCTGCTGTGGCTGTGGTGATGGAATTTCTCTCAGACACAGAAGGTGGAGAACTCTCAGTTCGCTCAACTCCACCCTATGGTAAGCTCTATTTTTACGAACGAATTCTAAAGGTTCCAACCTACGTAACCTACGACCCCTACGAACCCAGTTTAGAAGTACGCTGCTTGCAAAATGGAAGATATACTTTGCAACAAGTAGATAGCAATGGACGCTTCTGGATTCCTGAGTTAGATTTATTCCTTGGAATTTGGTATGGTGAAAGACTTTGCAATACCACAAATTGGCTGCGGTGGTGGGATACAGAAGGAAATTTACTGTTGTGGAGCAGCGAACAAGCTGAACAGGAACGCCAACGTGCTGAACAAGAACGCCAACGTGCTGAACAAGAACGCCAACGTGCTGAACAAGAACGCCAACGTGCTGAACAAGAACGCCAACGTGCTGAACAGGAACGCCAACGTGCTGATATATTAGCAGCTAGGTTACGCGAATTAGGAGTTGACCCTGATGCGTAGGCGTAGCCCGTCGTAGACATCGTATAACCTCAAGCAATGCTGGGAATAATAATTTTGGGACATCTGCACCAAAATTCCATGAAACAGCAAAAAAATCAATTCAGTCATTTAACTGCGATCGAAAGAACTTATCTATCATTTCCAGCACAGTTTTTATTAAATCAAAACCTCCTGCAAGGTAAAATACTAGACTTTGGTTGTGGCTTTGGTAATGATGTGAAAATATTACGCCAAAAAGGCTGTGATATTACAGGCTATGACCCTTATTACTTTCCAGAATATCCTGATAAGAAATTTGATACAATAATTTGCTTTTATGTTTTAAATGTTTTATTTGCTGAAGAACAAGCTAATATTTTAATGCAAATTTCACACTTATTAAAAGCCGGAGGTAAAGCTTATTATACTGTGAGAAGAGACATTAAAAAAGAAGGTTTTCGCGAACATTATGTTCATAAAAAGCCTACATATCAATGTATTGTAAAACTTCCCTTCGCTTCAATTTATTTAGATGAACATCGGGAAGTCTATGAATATATTCACTATAATTATCAGCAAAATTCATCTAATTATTGTATATTTTGCAACCCGCGTAAAAATCTTAAACTCTTAATTGAATCAGCAACCGCCTACGCAATATTTGATGGCTATCCTATAAGTAAAGGACATGTTTTAGTTATTCCTAAACGTCATGTTAGCAATTATTTTGAACTACCATTTAAAGAACAATCTGCTTGTTGGTTAATGGTAAATAAAGTGCAAGAAATTCTTAAAACGGAATTTTATCCTGATGGTTTTAATGTAGGAATGAACATTAATCGAGAAGCAGGTCAAAATATTATGCACACCAGTATTCATGTCATCCCTCGTTACAAAGGTGATACTATTTCTACTAAAAGTGGAATCAGGAACGTTATTCCTAAAAAGCAATAGCTTTTCTCTAATACAGCAAAATTCAGAATTCAGAATGGGCTACACCCTCCTGCACTAAGCGGTTTGGAGCGATGACGAGAAGAATAAATCACGTAGTAAAGTACACTGGGGTTGGGGTATTGGGCATGGGAAGAGGCAGAGAGGCAGGGGCGGCGGCCAAGGGGAAGGAGGAAAATGAAAAATTACCTCTTTCCCCTCTGCTCCCCATTTCCCCCACTCCCCACCTCCCCTTCCGAGAAGTTGCTGAAGCCGATAAAATTTTTGGTAACTCTTAACTATTAATAAATATATAGGGTTTGATACCATTCATGCTTTATATTTAGCAACAGGGTGCTGCAAACAGCTACTCATGTTCAAAGACTAGGAGGCAGCAGATATCACCAGAAGCAACTAGCGATCGCATACCATCAGCACGCAGTCCAACTCAAGGTTAAATTGATATTAAAACGCATAATTTTTGCTGAATTGCGACAGATAAAGACTAAACTAAAAAGTCTTGTGCAGCAAAACCTGTAGCTTTAAATAAAGTAATCATGTCTAAGGTTCTTGTCTCTGATTCTATTGACCAAGCTGGAATTGACATTCTTTCCCAAGTTGCTACTGTTGATGTCAAAATAGGTCTAAAACCAGCAGAACTGATAGAAATTATTGGTGAGTACGACGCACTAATGATTCGTTCTGGTACGCGCGTCACTCAGGAAATTATTGAAGCCGGTACCCAGCTAAAAATCATCGGTCGCGCTGGTGTGGGTGTCGATAATGTGGATGTTCCCGCCGCCACACGCCGAGGAATTGTAGTAGTCAATTCTCCAGAGGGAAACACCATTGCTGCTGCTGAACATGCTCTAGCGATGATTTTAGCTTTGTCTCGCCACATCCCCGACGCTAACGCTTCGGTGAAACGCGGTGCATGGGATCGCAATAGCTTTATCGGTGCAGAAGTCTACAAAAAAACTCTGGGTATTGTCGGTTTGGGTAAAATTGGCTCCCATGTAGCCAATGTGGCCAGGGCAATGGGCATGAAACTCCTAGCCTATGACCCCTTTATCTCCACCGAACGAGCCGAACAAATTGGCTGTCAGTTGGTAGAACTGGATTTACTCTTCCAGCAAGCAGATTATATCACCCTACACATCCCGAAAACCCCAGAAACCACCCACTTAATCAATGCCGTAACCCTGGCAAAGATGAAACCCACAGCCCGAATTGTTAACTGCGCTCGTGGTGGGATCATTGAGGAAAGTGCTTTAGCAGCAGCGATCAAAGCTGGTAAAATCGCAGGTGCAGCCTTGGATGTGTTCGAGTCAGAACCATTGGGTGAATCGGAATTGCGATCGCTAGGCAAAGAAGTCATCCTCACCCCCCACTTGGGAGCATCCACCACGGAAGCTCAAGTAAATGTAGCCATTGATGTCGCCGAACAAATTCGGGATGTACTTTTAGGACTACCAGCACGTTCAGCCGTCAACATTCCCGGACTCGGCCCCGATGTGTTGGAAGAACTCAAACCCTACATGCAACTAGCAGAAACTCTAGGCAATCTAGTGGGACAGCTAGCCGGCGGACGAGTGGAAGTACTCAATATTCGACTCCAAGGGGAACTCGCCACTAACAAAAGTCAGCCTTTAGTAGTAGCTGCCCTCAAAGGACTACTTTACCAAGCTTTGCGCGAACGCGTAAATTACGTAAATGCCAGCATCGAAGCCAAAGAACGGGGAATTCGCGTGATTGAAACCCGCGATGCTTCCATTAGAGATTATGCCGGCACACTACATCTAGAAGCCACGGGTACTTTAGGTACTCATTCCGTCACAGGCGCTTTGTTGGGTGAGCGAGAAATCCATCTCACCGACGTTGATGGTTTCCCCATTAACGTCCCGCCCAGTAAATATATGGTGTTTACCCTACACCGTGATATGCCGGGGATTATCGGTAAACTCGGTTCGCTGCTTGGCAGTTTCAATGTGAACATTGCCAGTATGCAAGTCGGTCGAAAAATCGTCCGTGGTGATGCAGTCATGGCTCTCAGCATAGATGACCCTTTACCTGAGGGCATTTTAGATGAGATTATTAAAGTCCCTGGCATTCGGGACGCTTATACAGTAACACTTTAATTTTGGATTTTGGATTTTGGATTTTGGATTGGTAATGGATAATTGCTCATTGTTTTTAGCATTGACCATTAACTGTTACCAATTCCCCAATCTAAAATCTAAAATCTAGAATCTAAAATTATATGGCAAACACCTGGTGGGAACTACAAATTTTATGCGATCCAGACCTAGAAGATTCTATCTTTTGGCGACTGGAAGATTTTGGTTGTCGTGGCACAGCCAGTGAAAGCAAAGGAAATTCCTCTTTAGTCAGGGGTTACTTGCCGACAATTCAAACACAACTACTAGATTTGGCAGCACTATCGCTGCGGCTGCGTCAAGATGCCCTCTGTGTAGGACTTTCATCTCCCACCTTGCGCTGGCAATTGATTGATGAAGAAGATTGGGCGACTAGCTGGAAGCAATATTGGCATCCCCAAGAAATTGGCGATCGCTTTCTCATTAACCCCGCTTGGCTACCATTACCAGAAACAACCGAACGATTAGTAATTTGTCTTGACCCTGGTGTAGCATTTGGTACGGGAAACCATGCCACTACTCAGCTATGTTTGGAATCTCTGGAAATGCGTCTAAGTGAAGTACCACAATCATTTGTTGGGACTGGTGGTAAACATGAACGTGTGGTAATTGCTGACATAGGCTGCGGTTCTGGTATCCTTTCCATCGGAGCGCTGCTACTGGGAGCAGAGAAAGTCTATGCAGTGGATACCGACCCCTTGGCAGTGCAATCAACTATCAGCAATGGCGCATTGAATAACATTAGCCCAGAACGTTTACTACCTGCACAGGGAAGTGTAGACGTTTTGACAAAACTGCTGGAAAACCCAGTAGACGGTATCGTTTGCAATATTTTGGCTAATGTGATTATTGAGTTGGTTCCAGAAATAAGTGCGATCGCTAAACCTAACACTTGGGCTATTTTCAGCGGTATTTTACTCGAACAATCTAAAGCTGTTGCTGACACCTTAGAAAAACACGGTTGGGTGGTTGCTACTCTGTGGAAACGCAAAGAATGGTGTTGTTTAAATGTCAGGCGTTCTTAAGCAAAAGATATCAACTGCGTAGGCGTAGCCCGTCGTAGACATCGCCCCACAGACCACCTAATTGTTTCTTTTGCCTGAATCACCAGCTTTACTTGAAAATTGGTATTTTTGGATAACTTGCTCAATCTTGGAAGTCACCACATTGATTCTATTTTTAACTTTATCAAAATCAATATTTACCCAAATATAAGCTTTGTTGTGTATTTCTTGTTTTTTATGCATAATACGTCTCGCCTGTCAAAATAAATTATTATATCTATACAATATAGCTCTCCTAATTTCTAAACTACTTTCTCAAGACATATAAGTAGATATGCTTAATGTTTGCTTAAGGTTTTACCTAATAGTAGTTCCTGACTTTTCACGTTATGTGGAAAAGTCCAGGGAAAATCTAACTTCCAAACCAGGAATTCAAAGTCTCTCTCCTCGCAGGAGAGAGATTTAGAGAGGTTTTCCAGATACCGTGAAAAGTTAGGTAGTAGTTCAATCAAATGGTGATTCGTGGGTTAGCACAGCTAACTGTGGACATCTGTTGGCTTGGACAACAGTTCTAGATGAGTAAATTGTCAAATAATATACTCAAAATTTTTAATGAATGTGCAGCGCAGTAACCCACTTACATTCTCCACAAAAAAGCTTTAAAACGTAATTCACATTACTCAAACGGCAGTTCCGACAAAGACTTTAATAACTTGGTCTAACTATGGTTCAAAGTTCAAATCCAGCTTTGATACCAAATTGCAACATAACGTTACCGATCGGCGTTTTGATGCATCCTCAGCAGTATAGTTATATATCTGGCTACCTATAACATGTAATTTCATAAAATAATCCACTTTTGGTGAAGCGTGTGGGTTCAAAGTAGAAGTAAATCGATGTCGCAAAGCACTGCATTTGAGTATCTACCAATATGAAATATTTTTTATAGAAAGAATATTTGCTTTATGGAATGTTCTCAATCAATAGTGTAGTCATCTCCTAAAGTCCTAAGCCCAAGCAGAGTGTTTTGTATCAACCTGATTAATCTTAAGTAATAACCAAAAGTACCTGATACAATCCTCCATTAACGTGAAATAACTGCCAAAATCCACACAAGCTATGAACAAACCAAATCCATTCTTTCCAGGAGTCCCAACACCTCCAGAAAGCTTTACAGGACGGACAACGGAAATCGCTGCGGCATTTGACCAGATTCATAACCGGAGCCACTTAGCAATTTGGGGTGGCCCAGGTATGGGCAAATCTTCTTTCTTAGAGCAACTAGTTTCACCTCAAGTATGGGAAAAAAATGACTTAGATTCATCTCAAGCCGTAATTGTTCTTCTCAGTTGCCTGAACATCAGTC
This sequence comes from Nostoc calcicola FACHB-3891, assembly GCF_014697355.1. Lineage (GTDB taxonomy): Bacteria > Cyanobacteriota > Cyanobacteriia > Cyanobacteriales > Nostocaceae > Nostoc > Nostoc calcicola. Next base: position 51,566 of record NZ_JACJRQ010000025.1, read on the forward strand.
CCTTTACTCCCTCTGGCTTTTGGCGGGAAGTTTTGAGCAATCTTAAAGATAGCGAACCTAGCTTACAAACAGAAGTTCAGAAATTTTTGAATCAGGGAGAAATCACAAAAGATAACCTACGCCAGATACTGCGTAAATTAGGAAATCAAGGTAAATTTTTCGTCCTACTAGTAGATGACTTCGACGCCGCTTTAATCTCCAACGATCGCTACACTGAAAACGACATGCAGGAATTCTTAAGCGAGTGTCGTAATTTGGCTGTTCACTCTCAGGAGAGAAGATATTTCTCAATGATTGTAAGTTCACTCAAGCGCCTCAATGAACTTGGACCTGCACTCAATCCTAATGCTTCTCCTTGGTATAACCACTACCTTTTTCAGCGGCTAAAACCATTAACTCATGCTGAAGTCGATCGATTAATTACTAAAGCTTTTGATGTACAACTTCAACCAGAATTAAAAGATGTAATTTCATCAATTGCTGGTGGACATCCGGCTTTACTACAGATTGTCGGCTTTATGATATATAGAAAGATCAAAAGTCGAGATTTACTCAAGACAGAAGCTATTGTTAGGGACTTTGAAACTACAACCAAACAAATTTTTCAAAATATCTGGAACCGATGTAGTGAACAAGAGCAGACATTACTAATGTTATTGGCGATTTTTAATCTCGAAGGTCGTCTGAATGAAAAAATTCAATTTGACTTAAGTGATATCAAACTGATATTTAGTCAAAAAGAGCGGGATTTAACCAATTTAGAAGAACAAGGTGTGGTTATAAGAAGTGAAGAAAATGGAAAAAAAGTATATTCATTTACTTCTTCAACTATGGAAGAATGGGTAATACAAGAAGTTTGGAACACCAACGATGATGCAGTGAAAAAACGCCAAAAAGTTTTTCTCAATTTAATGAGTAAAGATCAAGTTGAAAAAGTGACAAACGCAATGAATTGGTTTTGGACACATAAAGATAAAGTACCTTCTACACTGAAATGGATTGCTAGTGTAATTGCTGCATTCCCTACATAACTAATTTAATAATGGCTAGTTTCACGTAAGAATTCAGTATTCACTAAAAGGCAGGTGCTAACAGCGGGTTAAAAAAGTTCTACCTCTTCTCGACACTCCGCGAACCCAGAATGTGTAACCCTGACAAGCAAGCTACGCGTAGCGTCTTTGTCACCAGATGGCTAGCAACTGCCTTCAGAATTCTTGCACTATTCTGGCTCCTGAATTCTTACAATTTCACAATGACGAGAAAAATATGACTAATACAGATACTCAAGGGAATACTAATTTTGGAAGAAATCCTTATATTACTGGTGTACCAATAGATGATCCGAAAAAACTCATTGGGCGTGAAAACCTATTCAACTTCATTCAAGATAACCTAGACAATAACACCAAAATTATTTTGTTACATGGTCTTAGGCGCATTGGTAAATCATCTGTACTTCAAGTATTTTCTTGCTTAGATAATCATCGTGACAGCTTAGTTTGTGTTAACTTCGATTTACAAGATAAATCTCAAAGATCTTTGAATTATATTCTTCACTGTCTAGCTACAACCATTGTAGACCATGTAGAACAATTTAATTTAGAGGGCGAAGCTGTTAAAATCCCAAAATTACAAGAATTTGAAGGCAAAGAAGATTTATTTTTAAAAACTTTTTTACCGCAAGTTTATGAAAAGATAGGGGATAAAAAAATAGTCTTATTACTAGATGAATTTGATGTTATAGAAAACAACAAAAATCAAGAAGAAATCATTAAGAAAGGTTCTAAATTTTTTGAATATTTAAAATTGTTAAGTCACCAAGATAGGTTGTTTATAATTCCTGTAGTCGGACGAAATGTATCAGAATTAGAAAGCATATCTGCTTTGTTTAGTAGTGCCCCTAACCAAGAAATTGGTTTATTAGATGAACTAAGTGCTAAACGACTGATTACTAAACCAGCAGAAGGAGTACTAATATACGAACAAGAAGCAATAGATGAAATTTATAAGTTGTGTGCTGGTCACCCATATTTTACGCAGGTTATTTGCTCTGATATTTTTCGACAAGCTGCTGCCAACAATAAAAGGAAAGTGACTCGTACTGATGTCAAAGCAATCATAGATCAAAGTATTGAAGCTGCTCAAGGTGGTTTAGCATGGTTTTGGGATGGGCTATCTATCCCACAGCAAGTTATTTTCTCAGCCGTTGCAGAGGCGCAAAAGAGAGCAGGTGATGCTTTGCCAGACAAAGGACCAATTGAGATATTGAAAGAACATGGTGTCACCCAGACAGAGGAGCTAATACAAGCAATCGATCAATTATTTCAAAAGAACTGGTTGGATAACACCAAGCGTAAAGTTAAAGTTGAACTAGTCCAATGCTGGGTAAAAAAGAAATATTCAATAAAGCAAGAAATTAAGCGATTAGAAAATCTCAATTCAGGTAAAATTGAACCTTTTGTAAAAAAAGCAGATGAATTGCGTCAAAGTGGTAAGAATAATGATGCATTGCATATTTACAATACTATTTTAGTTTTTAATCCTAATCACTATAGTTCTCTACTTAATCTGGCTCAATTAAATTTAGAAATTGCCAATTTTGATGAATCGATAGAATTTTATGAGCGAGCTTATAAATTTGATCCAGAAGCCAATAAACAAGGATTTATAGATGCACTTAAAAATTATGGCAACCATTTAAGATTACAAGAAAATCTTTATAAAGCGCAAGTACAGTTTGAGCTAGTTTTAGATTATGAAGATAGAATATCTGAGCGAAATCAAATAGAAGAAATCATCAAAGAAATTAAACATCAAATAGCTGCCAAGTATTCACAAAGTTTAGTAAGTAACTCTGATGAAAGCACTACCATCAAAAATAATCATAATATCTATCAACTTCTTTCGAGAACGAGAAATTTTTCTTTAACAAGAGTAGCAGCAATTGTTACTATTTTTGGGTTTATTGCTCTAGTAATTTTACTTTTTAATCGGTTATCAACTCCTTGCCCTCAAGGACAAAAGAAAATTTCATTTGGTTTTTTCTGTGACAAATTAGAGGTTAAAAATCCAACTCTGCCTAATTCTATAAATATTAGTAATGGCGAAGATATTCTATTTTCTAATATCACTAGTTCCGATCCTAATTATCGTATATCTCGTCAAGAAGGTGTTAAAGCATATAAAAATAAAGACTATCCTACAGCTAGTCAACACTTTCAAAACGCTAGACAAGCTAATATTAACGATCCGGAAGTACTCATTTATCAAAACAATGCTCTTGCTCGTGAAAAGGGTAACCCTTTTATCTTAGCAGTAGCTGTGCCTGTGAATAATGCACAATCAATTGCTCAAGAAATATTACGAGGTGTAGCACAAGCACAAGATAAATTCAATGCTGATGGTGGATATCAAGGTAGGTTACTAGAAATTGTCATTGCCAATGATGCAGATGATCCAGACCAAGCTAAAGAAATAGCTAAACAACTAGCAGAAAAAAAAGAAATTCTGGGTGTAATTGGGCACTATTCTAGTAGGGCAACAAAAAAAGCACTAGAAGAATATACATCGGCTACATTACCAATTATTTCTCCCACAAGCACCAGTATAGAATTAAAAAATGACATTTTCTTCAGAACAGTATCATCTGATGCAGTGTTTGGCGAAAAACTAGCAGATTACGCTTATAAATCAGGCTTAAATCAAGTAGTAATTTTGTATGATTCTGAAAGCGCTTATAGTCGTAGTCTTGAGCGCATTTTTGAACAAGAATTTCAAAGACGAAATGGTAAAGTTGCTGAACTAATAGATTTTAGAACGCCAGCTCAAAATATCAGAACCAAACTTTTAGATAGTCTGAATAAAAATAATGCTAAGGGAGTCTTGTTGTTTCCCGACTTACAACATACAGATTTATCGCTTCAACTTGTACAAGATAAAGAATTAAAAATGCGAAAGTTACAGTTTTTGGGAGGAGATACTCTGTATAGTCAAAACGCTTTTACAGCAGAAGGGCTGATTGTAGCTGTACCTTGGTTTAGGCAAACACAAGAATCGAAAAATTTTGCACATAAGGCTTTAGGATTTTGGGGAAATGAGGTAAGCTGGCGTACAGCAACTAGTTTTGATGCAGCTCAAGCTTTTATCGAGACTCTCAAAACTTTTTCACCCAATGTATCTCGCCCAGAAATTCTTTCAAGTTTGAGCCAAATAGATATTCCAGCCTATAAAACGGCGGGATATAGACTCAAGTTTGGCTCTGATGGAGAAACTATAAGTAAACCTATACTTGTTCAAATTAAAGGAGGTAATTTCCAACAGATTCAGTAGTCAGTACCATACCTTTATGGAAAAAACGACTAGCTTTCGAGGAATATAAATTATTATGTCAAATTCAACATACGCTCGAAATCCTTACATCATAGGTCGTCCTATTACCGAACCTAACAAGTTTTTTGGACGTGAAAGTTTATTCCAATATATCCAAGATTGTTTAATACAGGGTAGAAAAGTTATCCTGTTACACGGTCAACGGCGTATTGGGATGTCGTCTATACTTCAGCAAATTCCTAAACAAATTATTCATGATGACTTGGTGTTTATTAATTTTGATTTACAAGATAAAAGCACTTGGTCACTTGGTGAAATTCTTAATAGCCTGAGTACAGAAATTACTGAACAATTAGAGTTTGAAGATGAAGGACTACCTTTATTTGATCATTTAGGAGAAAGCACTGACATATTTTTAAATCAGTTTTTGCCAACTATTCAGAATAAACTAGCTGATAAAAGCTTAGTTTTAATGTTAGATGAATTTGATGTTGTTGATAATATCGAAAATATTAATATTGTAGCTCATGCTGACAATTTTTTTAACTATTTAAAATTATTAATTGATACACAAAAAAATCTTTATATTATTCTAGTTTTAGGTCGTTATCAAAATGATTTAGAAAATCTACAGAATTTTTTCCGAGATGTTCCTTATCAAAAAATTGGTTTATTAGATGAAATTAGTGCAAGACGGTTAATTAGTAAACCTACACAAGGAATACTAAATTATGATGAAGATGCTATACAGACAATTTTAGAACTTTCAGCAGGGCATCCTTATTTCACGCAAGTAATTTGCTTTACCATATTTGTTTTTGCTAAAACAGAAAATAATTGGAAGATTACTCGTGCTGACGTGGAAGCAATTGTAGATAGAGCAATAGAAAGTGCAGAAGGTGGATTGTCATGGTTTTGGGATGGACTAACTATTCCAGAAAAAGTAATCCTTTCTGCGGTTGTAGAAGCTCAAAATAATTCTTTATTAAAAGAAAAATCATTTTCAGAAACACTACTTATAGTATTAAGAAAATATGGAGTTGTTGAGACAGACGAACTTAAAAAAGGTCTACAGCAACTATATGACAAAGATTTAGTCGATGGAATTCAGCCAAGAATAAAAATTAAATTTATCCGGCATTGGTTAGAGAAACGTCATACCCTAAAAGACGAAATTAATGAACTGGAAAAAATCAACGCTGAAGAAATAAAAAAAATTTTAAATCTTACCACTGAACATCTCCAACAAGAAACAAAGCAGTATGCTCTGAATAATTACCAACAAATTTTAGCTATTAATCCCAACCACTTCAGTACAATACCTCTTTTAGCAGAAGAGTATTTAGAGATTGGGAATTTTGAAGAAGCTATAAAATTATATGAACGAACATATAAATTTGATCCTATACGCTATAAAGAAATTTTTTTGAAAGCTTTAGAAGAATATGGTAACAGCTTGATAAAAGAAAAGGCTTTTACTCAGGCAATCGAGCAGTTTAAAAAAGTTCTAGAACTTGAGCCAGATAGAATATCATCCAAGCAAAAACTCCGAGAAATAGAAGCTAGTAACTTGAATTCCATTGTATTGGTTCAGGGAGATAATGTTAATAATGAGCAAAATCTGCTGCAACAATTATCAGTTAAAAGAGTAGATTTCAGAGATATTATTGGTCAAGGAAAATTATTACGTAGAGTTGCAATTATTAGCTGTGTGAGTATAATTGGTGCTGCATTGTATCAGTTATTATTAACTCCCTGTCCTACAGGTAAACCGAATGCAATAGGTCTTTGTGTAGCAACTCCTGACAATACAGTCGTGGAAAATATTAGTAGCGGTGAACGCACTATATTTCCATATTTTATTCAAGATTTTAATCGTGAACGAGCTATTGGAGCTTTTAGTCAAGGTAAGTATGACGAAGCTGCTGGATTATTTAAAAAAGCTATTGAGGTAAATAATGATGATCCGGAGGCGGTAATTTACTATAACAATGCCTTAGCTCGGCAAAAAGGTTCTCCTGTCACCTTCGCAGTTGTTGTACCAGGAGAGACTTCACAAGTGATAGCTACAGAAATACTGCGTGGTGTAGCACAAGCACAAGATAAATTCAATGCTAATGGTGGATTGAATGGTCGATTACTAGAAATTGTTATTGCTAATGATGCTAACAACCCAGAACAAGCACAACAAGTAGCTGCTGAATTGGCGAAAATGAACAATCAATCGATATTAGGAGTAATTGGAAATTCTTCTAATGATACGATTAAGGCAGCATTAACTACATATCAAAAAGCTGGTATAGCCACACTTTCTCCTACCAGTATGGGTGATTTATCGCAAAGCAAAGAGAGTCAAGTTTTATTTAGAATGCCTCCTTCTAATGCAGCAATTGCTCAACGGCTTGCTGAGTATGTCAAAAACTCACTTCGTCTCAACAAAGTTGTAATTTTTTATAGTCAAAGTGAAAATAGCAAAAACTTAAGTCAGGAATTTATCAAGTATTTTGAATCCCTTCAGGGTACAGTTGTACGAAAGATTGATTTGACTGAAGTACAACAGGATGTAGACGGAGAATTTAATACTGTACTTCAATATCAGCCACAAGCAGCTTTGCTATTTCCTAATGCACAAAATAGACAACAGATTTCAGTGGCTCTAGAAATTATCAAAGCCAATGCTAATTTGATTTCCGATCCTAAAAAAAATCCTAAATTACAAAAGTTAATAATATTAGGTGAAACTACTTTATATGGAAGTAAAACTTTGAAAAATGCTAAAGAAGCTGTTGAAGGTTTAATATTAGCTGTACCTTGGTTTGGACCAGCACCACAAGCAAAAACTTTTGTAGAAGCAGCAAAGCAGAAATGGCAAAAAACAGTAGGCTGGCGCACAGCTATGAGTTATGATGCTACCCAAGCTTTGATTAAAGCTTTATCAGACAATCCTTCGAGGTCTACTATTCTAGAAAGTCTGCGACAAATTAATCTTAAAGCAGGGGATACTTCAGGTTATCCGCTACAGTTTACTGAAGATGGGGAGCGGCAGAATAAACCTATCTTATTAAAGGTTGAACAAGGTAAATTCCAGCTATTGCCAGAAGGCAAAAAGTAGCAAATACAAGAGATATAGGAGTAATATATCGCTCTTTTAGGACTTATATCATGTCCGGTTAAAGACCCATAGTCAGGACTGACGCGGGGACACGGAGACACGGGGACGCGGAGAAATTTTTATTATGGGTAATTAGGTGGACATTATATTACGCACAGCTAACGGAAAACGAACCACAGAGGACACAGAGTTCAGGGAGGAATGAGAGTTTAAGAGAGTTTTTGCGTAAGTCCTATCTTTGAACTTTGGGGATGGCCATCATTAGTGAGAGTGCAATTTAAATGCGTAACAGCTATGTATGAATTTTTTACTAAAAAAGGCGCTAAATTTCGCGCCTTTGGGAACTAACACCAAATTCTCAATGCTACTTAAATAATTGTTTGTAGATGTTGCACCAACTGCGCTGCTTGTCTTACACCCTCAATTCGCTCCACAGGCTCACCTTTCTTAAATAGTACTAGGGTTGGTAGTGCATAAATTTGATACTTGGTAGCCAAATGTGTGTATTTTTCTGTGTCGATTTTGACAATCCGCAGACGATCCTTGAGTTGGGCATTAACTTGTTCTAAAATTGGCGCCATCATCTGACATGGGCCGCACCATTCAGCGTAAAAATCCACCAATACAGGTACATCAGAATCGGACAGCATCTCTTCAAAGCTGTTAAATTGTTTTTGAGTTGCCATGTGATACACACCGCTTTTCAATTGTTTGTTTCAATGGTAATTCTTAGAAAATAAAATCGGTATATGTTTATGGGTTTTTCTTGGAAAAAGATTAGATTAGTCAACATAGACTAGTTCGTCAGGGGAAAATATTAAATAATTCTAAGAAAATATACATTTTATATGATTTTGTGTATGTAAATTAAATCTCTATTTCACTTTATCTTGAGCAGCCAAATAATTATACAGAGTTTGACGAGACTGATGTCTACATATTTGATAGTTTATCCAATGTGGCGATCGCACTTTCCTAGAAAGCAGTTTTCGCTGTAGGCATAACTCAGAAGTGACAAGCTGCTCAGGAAAAACCAGAATAAATGGCACATCTCTACTTAATAAGTGTTGTAAAAATTCCTAACAAATTATCCACAGGCTGGAGATAAATTTCATTTAAATCAATATTCATCACCTGATTTTCTAGCTTTACAAATCCCCTGCTAGGTGACATTGGCTCACTCTCTATTAATCCGCTTTGTTCGATAATTTTAATATTAAATCTTGTTTTAATTTCTTCAAGTTTAAAGTCACTATATGACATAATATTTCTGTCTTGAGAGAGATATGATGATTCTCAGATAAATAAAATACACCAACTTAGAGGAGCCACCTAACTCCTGACTATAAGTTGTATCATGGCAGCAAGATTGTCATCCAGCAATAGTAAGATTTTATCCAAACGATATTCAGATGTTCCCTAAATCACCATAAGATTATTAGCGCGGTATTCTAAGTTTGAGGAACATCAAATGACACTATTAAAGGATAAAGTCGCAATTGTCACAGGCGCTTCGCGGGGAATTGGGCGTGCGATCGCCATTGAATTAGCCACACAAGGAGCGATCGCAGTTGTTAATTATGCCAGTTCCAGCGCGGCAGCGGAGGCAGTTGTGGCCGAAATTACAGCAACCGGAGGTCAGGCGATCGCTCTCCAAGCAGACGTTTCTAAAGTCGAGCAAGTAGACGCGCTAATTAACGCCGTCATGGAAAAGTTTAAGCGTGTGGATATCTTAGTCAACAACGCAGGGATTACCCGCGATACACTGCTGTTGCGCTTAAAGCCAGAAGATTGGCAAGCTGTCATCGATTTGAATTTAACTGGTGTGTTTTTATGTACGCGTGCCGTCAGTAAAATCATGCTCAAACAGCGATCGGGGCGGATTATCAGCATTACCTCAGTTGCAGGACAAATGGGCAACCCAGGTCAAGCAAACTACAGCGCCGCCAAAGCAGGTGTAATTGGTTTTACCAAAACTGTTGCCAAAGAATTAGCTACTCGTGGGATCACCGTTAACGCCGTCGCCCCTGGTTTCATCGCCACCGACATGACCAGCGACCTTAACAACACCGAAGATATTCTCAAATTCATTCCCCTCGGTCGCTTTGGTCAAGCAGAAGAAGTAGCAGGCATGGTGCGCTTCCTCGCCGCCGACCCCGCCGCCGCCTACATCACCGGACAAGTTTTTAACGTTGATGGTGGGATGGTAATGGCGTGAACAGAGACGCGATGAATCGCGTCTGTACAATACTTTGCAAAAATCTTTTGTAGGGGCGTACAGCTGTACGCCCGTAGCAAGGTATTTGTAACTTGGAATGTCGAGTTTGGAACATAAAAGCGATCGCTCATGATGTCAGCACCTCATCTAGAATGACAATAGGTAAGTTTGTGGCTGTCCTCAGTTGGCGATCGTTGGTGAGAAACTGAGTACAGCCAGATGTTGTAGCAGTCGCAATATGAATGGCATCAGGTGTTCTCAAAGAAGGCGTGCTTGCGCGTAGCCTTGCTGCTTCACGCAAAATGCTTTGACTTATAGGAATCAACTGCATTTGAGGCGATCGCAGTAATCGTTCATAAGCATCAACCAGAAATGTATCCGAATTTCTCAGTGGCACAACTAAGGTTTCCATCAGAGTTAGTTCGCTGCTAAAGACTTCAAGAGTTCTCGCTTGAAGACTATTCCATAGGGGATTCAGCAACACTCCATAAGTTGGGGTCTGTTCGACAGCGTAAATAACTGTTACCGTATCGACGTATACACGAGCAGCATTTGACAGAATTAGTTGTCCCATGCATCTCGTTCTGCTTGGAGGTCTCGATTGATTTCTTCCACACTTCTGCCAACAGGACGCTGTTTGTGGATTTCTTCAAGCAGGTGGATAATCGATTGTCCTTCTTGTGTCGTTTTTTGCTCTGGTATCAGGACAATTACCTCAATAGTTTGTCCTACAGAGGTTGAGAGTGTATCGGCAGGCAAGGTGATTTCAATTTTATTGCCTGGTAACACTTGAGTTTCAATGCGTAATGCTGATTGCATCAAGCCTTCTCCCGATCAAAAGGTCATTACTACTCGTGCAAGATATTGTCTATGAATTCTTCTCGCTCTTGTTCGGTCATAATATCCCAATTAAGACCGCGTGTTGTACTCAAAGAGCGCATCTGTAGCTCTCCGTAATCAAGTCTATTTTGCCACCAAATATCTTGCTCTGCTTTGATGGCTTGCAATATCATACGTTGTTCTGGAATAGCTAGTTGCTTTACTAATGATATGATTTGCTCAGTATTGAGCTGAAGGCTTGCCATCTTTGTAGCACCTCTGTTGAGATTTGCAGATATTTTAATTCAGTTAATTTTATGCTGTAACGATCGCACTCCATACAGCAACAAAAGCGATGTCTAACGAATCTCGGTTTACAATCTCAAGTAGAGCGATCGCTCTCCATTATCAACAAAAACATAAAAGCTGCACATCATTCTACAATCGAGGTGGAGCGATCGCTCTAAAATTATGTAGCGACTGTCCTGAAAGTCAAGCGATCGCAATTATATTCATTTTTCAACTCTCAAAGGCGGATTGCTTGCAATTAAAAGGTCAACGTTGAGCCTCAGAAGGTCAAAGTTGAGCCTCAGAAGGTCAACGTTGAGCCTCAGAAGGTCAACGTTGAGCCTCGGAAGGTCAAAGTTGAGCCTCAGAAGGTCAAAGTTAAGCCTCAGAAGGTCAACGTTGAGCCTCGGAAGGTCAAAGTTGAGCCTCAGAAGGTCAAAGTTGAGCCTCAAAAGGTCAACGTTGAGCCTCAGAAGGTCAAAGTTGAGCCTCAAAAGGTCAACGTTGAGCCTCAGAAGGTCAAAGTTGAGCCTCAAAAGGTCAAAGTTGAGTTTGAGCGATCGCACTTTTCACTTTGTATAATTCTATGAGTTGGGGCGAACTTATAAATTGCTATCTCTTGCTGTATTTTTGCTATTGTGAGGAGAGGCGATACCTAATAGTGAAACTCCAGCTTTATAAGATGAGATCGTGGAGTAATATCAATCTTCAAAAAAGATTCGATCGAACAAAGACCTCTTAACTCTAAACTCAATTTCCATAAGTTGTTGATAAAGTTTATCTAAGCTTTTAATGCTGATTTTGCCATCTTTGCTCAATTTCTTGATAACGGCTAACGTACCTTTGATATTTAAACCAAGTCTTTTGGCTTCTCTTCTGGCTGTTGAGTCGTCTAGTAAAACATAATCTGTGTTTAACTCAATTGCCAAGGCAATAGCTTCTGATTCTCCTTTGCCTAAGCGTTGATTTAAACTATTGACAAGGGTTATTAACTTGGATGCTCTGATTTGAAGATTACCAGAGTCAATCAGAGCTTGAATAGTTTGGCTAGATGGATCTGATTTAGCTTTGATTTCATCTGCAACGGATTGAGGAATGTAGAAATCATCAGGAGAGTCAACAAACTGATTCAAATAGTTTAATTTTGACAAAAAAATCAGGGGTGATGAATTAAGAATAATCTGCATTCATTCACCAGCTTTTTTCTAAAGCAACATCTTCTTCACAGAGATACGAAAACTCAATTCCCATCAAGTCTAGAATCTTGAGTAATTCTGCTGGTTCTAGCTGCATGACTTCCGCAGCTTTTTTTAAGCTAATTACTTTAGCAATTAAAGCACCGAGTAAAAACAGAAAGTTTTCTTTTTGTTCGATATTCTGAAATAACTGAATTTCAGAGGCGATCGCTTGAGTCAGTTCTTGATTCATCGGTAAGTTTATACTAATTTATTGTGGGTGAGATCGTTCTCCAATTAAACTGGAGTGGAGTAATATCTCTGACGGGCTACGCCTACGCCCCCAGAACACTATTATTTTACCTGGGAACATGAATTTTGCTATTGTGATTAAAGAAAATCGCGTAAATCTTCTAAACTTTGACGCACAGCAGCAGTATTAGGATGATTTGCGCCTAACCGACGCTCAAAAATATCTAATGCTTGTATGTACAAAAGTTCCGCTTCGCTGTATCTACCTTGGTCACAGTAGAGTGCCGCTAGGTTCTTGAGACTAATTGCGACATCTGGATGTTCATCTCCCAGCAGCTTGCGCCTGAGTGCCAAAGCTTCGATGAAAAGGGTTTCTGCTTCGCTGTATCTGCCTTGGTCACGGTAGAGAAACGCTAGGTTGTTGAGACAAGCAGCAACTCCTTCATGTTCATCTCCCAGCAGCTTGCGCGTCAGTGCCAAAGCTTTGATGTAAAGCGGTTCGGCTTCGCTGTATCTACCTTGGTAGTTGTAGAGTAATGCGAGGTTGTTGAGGGTTTGTGCGACCAATGGATGTTCATCTCCCAGCAGCTTGTCCGTGAGTGCCAAAGCTTCGATGTAAAGGGGTTCGGCTTCGCTGTATCTGCCTTGAGAGTCGTAGACTGCTGCTAAGTTATTGAGGGTTTGTGCAACCAATGGATGTTCATATCCTAGCAGCTTGCGGTAGAGTCCCAAAGCTTGGATAGCAAAGGGTTCGGCTTCGCTGTATCTGCCTTGGGAACGGTAGAGAAACGCTAGGTTGTGGAGGCTTTGTGCGACATCTGGATGTTCTTCTCCTAGCAGCTTACGCCTGAGTGCCAAAGCCTGCATGTAAAGGGATTCAGCTTCGCTGTATTTTCCTTGGCCATAGTAGACTACCGCTAGGTTGTTGAGGCTAGTGGCGACATCTGGATGTTCTTCTCCCAGTCGCTGACGCCTGAGTGCCAAAGCTTGTTGGTAAAGGGGTTCGGCTTCGCTGTATCTGCCTTGCAAACGGTGGAGTACCGCTAGGTTGTTGAGGGTTTCTGCGACATCTAGATGTTCTTCTCCCAGCAGCTTACGCCTAAGTGTCAAAGCTTGGATGTAAAGAGGTTCGGCTTCGCTGTATCTACCTTGCAAACGGTAGAGTTCTGCAAGGTTGTTGAGGCTAGTGGCGACATCTGGATGTTCTTCTCCCAAGCGTTTTTTAGTAACTTCTAGACACTGCTGATACCAAGGTTCAGCCTGAGTATATAATCCTTGACCATTGTAAAATCGAGCGTTGCCAACAAATGCCCAAATCAAATCATCATCGCTGATATATTCAATGAGATTATTCGCTAGTTCAGCTATATGAGGTATGGCGAAGGAGACGGCGTTGATTTGCTCAAGGGTGGGATCTTGAGGAATATTTTTAGCAACTGCTACCATTACCCCGCAAAAACTTCGCTTTAATTCCTCTGCCTGTTGTAAACCTGTAAGCTTATATTGGAAAAACTCCCGCAACAGTGGATGCAATTGGTAAACTCCCTCATCTTTGCGCTGAAGTAGATGTAACTGTAACAAATCACGTCTAGCTTTTTTCCAATCTTGAGCCTCATTATTTATTGTTATACACTCTACTAACTCCCAAGGAATCGGAGCTAGGGCAAATAAACTCAGAAGACAACCTAAACGTTGAGCATTTTCTCGTAAACGTTTCCAACTTAATTCAAAAGTAGCAGCAACACCCAACTCAGCAGTCATTTCTGCTTGAGCTTCATGTAAAGCTAGATTCTTCAAACGCTCCTTTTCCAAGTCTTGGAGCATTTCTGCTAGAGATAACTCCTCATCACCTAACAAATAACGCCCAACTAATTCCAAACCCAAGGGCAAATATCCCAACCATTTACAAAGCTTTCTTGCAACTAGAGGCTCACATCGGAGTCGTTCTCTACCAACTATGGATTTTAATAATTGCATTGCTGCTCGTGGTGTCAGCACATCTAAATCTAAGCGCACTATCGGCGGCTGTAATTTCTCCCGTGTGGTAATTAACTGCTTAAACCTGGCAGGAACAGACTCTAAATAACACCGAACTTCCTCTCGATAGTTAGTGACGTTATCAATTACCAGTAAAACCTCACCCTTATACCACCTTGAGAGACAATATTGCACTCTCGCAGCTAAATCTAAATCTTCTGGGATGTTCAATTGCAGCTTAGTCACAGCAAACTGCACCAGTTGTACCCCCACATCCTGTAACGCAGACAACCAGCAAATCCCGCCTTGATAAGTGACGCGGTGAGAATTGGCATATTGCAAAGCTAACTCTGTTTTCCCGACTCCAGCCATCCCCGCAATAGCAGCAATGGCTACCTGTTGATTTTCTCGCAACAAACGATGGAGTATTTGCAATTCCGTTTCTCGTCCGACAAATTCCACCACGCCACTGAAGGGAATATTCTCGTAACGGGTAGGCGTGGGTTGAGTTTTTTTGCTTTTTTCACGCTGCACGCCAGGTAATTCTTCTCTACGGCTTTGCCATTCTGCATCAAATTTCTTTAAGTTCCCATCTTTATCGCCTTTATCACACCAAAGCGTCAGCTTAAAGTGCCAGTCCTCCGAACCTCGCTTGTGTTCGCGCAAATCTTCCAGAACACCCAAAAACTCAGCAAGTGCTTTCAGTGCTTCTCGAACTTGTTCTTTATCTAAACCACCAAGTCCTGCCAATTCTCTCAAACTTGTCCTAACAATCACTTCCGTTTCTGACTTCCAGTTAGGCTCATTTTTAAATTGAAATTTCTGGCTCTCTTCTAAACTGTAATCGGTGTAAGCCAAAAACCTCTCTAACAGCTGCCTTACCCGCGTTTTGACATCATCGCCATAGCTAACACGCACCATAGGTCACTTTTGCTCAAATTTGGATAAAGTTTCGGGAATCCCCAAACTTAATCTAGCATCCCCAAACTCAAATCTCCGGGTATTCACCCATTACAGCCAACAAATAACTGCATTTGCTTTCACTGACTACCCCAAATTTACCGTTGCTTCAGTATTCAAGGTGAAACAAATGCAAAAGGCAACGAAATCTATCAATCTTAAAAAGCTGGTGACAGTTTTACTATTTGTAATTCCCTTAATTGCAGACTTTTTAATCCCAGGTTCGGGTATTTTCATTGAAATTGCCTTTCTAATTTGGGAATTGCTGGAATCAGAGGAGACAGAGGGAGATGATTTGAACTAAAAGTGACATTTTGCAATGTTACAAACCCTTATTTTGAACCCTATTTCTTACAATGGTTCAGCGAGATACTACAAATTACTGAATCATTCGTAGAGGTAAGGGACTGGGGACTTGACAATTTAGATCGTGTGGAAAAGTTCACGTAAAACCTAACCCCCCAGCCCCCTTCCCTTGAAGGGAAGGGGGAGAATTCAAAGCCTCTCTCTTACAAGGAGAGAGGAATGGAAGTGAGGTTTTCCAGATCCCGCTGAATTGTCAGACTGGGGACTGGGAAGAATGAATAAAGGTGTACCTAGCTTCCTAAAAATCAAATATGAGTCCAATAGCAAAAAGACGCAAAGAAACTCTTTGCGTCTTTGATTTAAAAGTGGACATTCTCCGGGTTGTACTCCACTATTGACCGAAACTTACTCGCGCCAGAACCAGGTTAAAAGTACGCCACCTGCCATCAGCTTAATTACTTCCAGTAGCCAATAACCACCGTGTAGTAAATTCATTGTTGATGGAATAGCAGCAGCAGCTTCAAATAGGTTGAGTTGAATTCCGATGGCGCACATTTGCGGAGTCAAGAAATATGTGTCAAGCAAAGCTACACCCAGCAGCAGCACAGATATCACAATGCTGCTAATACTCCTTTGGAATTGCGTTTTGCTCAAAACCAGCGCTCCAGTCAATACTACAGCAGCAGATAATAATTCCATGCGATTAAAGTTCCAAAAAATCGCATAGCCTGCTGTAGTAAAACCAGCTTGGTTCATCATGCCAGAAACATAAAGGCTAGGCATAATTACCCAATCTAAAACTATACTTGCGCTCAGCCAAAAGCCCAAAGTCAAGATGATAGCGGTTTGCCAAATTGGCCGTTTGAATGCAACGTTAGAAATAGCAGTCATAAAATAATTGCGTGTGTTGTATTTCTTAGTTTGTAACTTCATCAGCCGTTTGACAAGGAATATCAACTAAGCTTTACATTGATTGGCAATATTAAGGGCGATCGCTCTTAATTCTTCTCTAAATTACAAGTTTTTTTAAAGATAATTAAGAAATATTAAAAAGGTTTAAAAAGTAATTTTATCTCTCAGAAACACTCAATTTTTGTGTAGGAATTCGACACGTAGGGGCGTGCAGCTGTACGCCCCTACTTATTTTTCCTGAAATGTCCAGACTCCTTCATCCCAATCTGACTCTGTTGGGGGTGCTTGTAACCAATGTTGACAACGCAACAGATGCAACATAGCAGCTTTGTCTTGGTTATCAGCCGCTAAAACTTGAGCAAATTCCGCTCTGGCACGATTAAAATCGCGTTGGAGGTAATATTTGCGCCCTTTATGATAATGCTCAATCACTTGTAGTTTTTCACTACTAATGGGAGTGGAACGCAAACCCACTAATTCATATATAGCTACTGGCTCATTTCTGCCTTTGACGCGAATGTAATCTAGTTCTCTCGCCCAAATATTTTCTTGGCATGGTTTAAAAGTGTTATGGCTAATAATAATATCGCAACCATACTGTTTACTAACACTTTCTAGTCGGGAACCTAAATTAACACCATCGCCAATGGCTGTAAATTCCATTCGCTTACTAGAGCCGATATTTCCACTAATCACTGTATCGGAATTGATGCCAATACCAATGTTGATTTGAGGTTTATTAACTGCATGGCGACGTTGGTTAAAATCATGCAAGCGTTGGCGCATTTCTACAGATGTTTGCACCGCCATCCAAGCGTGTTCTTCTAAAGGTAAAGGTGAACCAAAAACAGCCATAATGGCATCGCCGATGTATTTATCCAGGGTGCCTTTATGTTTAAAAACTGCCTCGACCATTGATTCAAAATATTCATTGAGCATACTCACCACTTCTTCTGCTTCCAAGTTTTCCGTCAAAGTGGTGTAGCCGCGAATATCCGAAAATAGAATTGAAACTTCTTTGCGATCGCCTCCTAGTTTAGCGTCATCCAACTTCAGCAATTCTTCTGCCAATTCCTGGGTCATGTAGCGGTACATTGTACTTTTGAGCCGCTTTTCATCACTGATATCTTCCATCACCACCAGCGCCCCCCGGACTTGTTCGTGGTCGCTGGCATCAGCAATTGTATTAATCGATAAATTAATACTATGCTGTTCAGTACCACCACTTATAAGAGTGCGATCGGGATAATATTGTTGGCGACGTTTCGAGTCTTTTCCATGTAAAGCATCCTGACACCATTTGCTAAAGTCGCTTTCTTTAATGGCGATGACATCATTAACTGATTTACCTTCTAAACGGTCTTCTGCTTCTAATCCCAGCAAACGTTTAGCGCTTTCATTGGCGGCGATAATTAACCCAGATTTATCAGTAGAAACTACTCCATTGGAAAGACTACGAAGAATGTCTCGTTGCATTTGTTCTTGTTGTTTGACTGTGGCAAACAACTGAGCATTATGTAGGGCTACTCCCGCTTGAATATTGAAAGCTTCCATGAACTCTTCATCGTTGCGGTCAAAACTAGCTTGGAAGCATTCGGGAGCTTTCGGCCAAAAAGCGGGATCGTAAGCCGGAAAATCCCCAGATTTCTTTTTATTTACTAATTGGGTAACACCGATTAATTCTTGGTCGGCGTTAAATACTGGCATACAAAGTAAACTACAAGTGCGATAGCCATTTTGCTGGTCGAGTTGTTTGGCTGTCTCCGAGTCGGGATCGTCGTATAAATCAAAGGCAATATTTAGCTTTTTCCCAGATGCACCTACTATCCCAGCAAAGCCTTTACCGATGGGGACGCGTAACTCTTTAGTTGAACCATCATCTTGAGTGATTTTCGTCCACAATTCATGATGCTCGCGGTCTATTAACCATAGTGTACTGCGATCGGCATTCATCAGTTCCTTGGCTTCATCCATCACCCGCTTGAGGGTATCTTCTAAATCGAGACTACTTTGAGAAAGTGACTTGATTGCTTTCATCAACGCCGCCACAGCTCTTTGTTTTTGGGTAGCTACATAAAAAGAGCGCGATGATTCTAAAATCAGTCGAATTGAAGGAGCAAATTCTTGAAATAATTGTTCGTCACCACAGATAAAACCTTTGGTATCAATGCGCTCTGCAAGTGGAGCATTAGGATTATTACCAAATTTTAATTTGTTCAGTAATTGTACTACTGCGACTAATTGCCCATGTTCATTTAATAACGGCAAAGCCAGCATCGTGTAAGTGCGATAGCCAGTTCTTTTTTCTTGTACTTGGGCAAAATGCGATCGCGGATCGTCATAAAAATCAAAAGGAATATTGATAACTTGCTTAAAAGTAGCCACCTCACCACCGATACCTTTATTGGCGGGGATGCGAATTTCTAAAGAGCGATCGCCCTCCCCCTCAGCCACAATTGACCAGAGTTCTTGTTTTTCTTCATCCAATAAAAAGATCGTCGTCCGGTCTGCCCCCAGTAATTCCCCGGTTTTCAAAGTAATCGAATGCAGCATTTCTTGCAAGATAGTTTCAAACCCATTAGAATCCAGCATCGATAGGGTTTGATGCACAATCTGTAATTTTTGCTCAACATCCTTAACAACCTGTTTAAAAGTATCTTGAGTCAAGGGAGCAAGAAACGTAGAAAAAGTTCCTTGTCTTGTGGCAAGAGCACCCACAGGAGCAGAATTTGATTGAAATTCGCCGTTTTCTTGGTTATGAACACCAATAATCACATCGGTGGTTTCCCCACAACTTCCTTGATACACTGACATAATTAGTATTAGATATAACAGGATGAGATGTTAGATTTAACAATGCAATTAAATTTATGTAAGAGGTGCCAAAAGCAACATTTCATATTATCCATAGTTTAATCGCTTGTTCTGCCAGCGTCATCCTGTCAAGCAAGGGCATGGGGCATTGGGAGGTGTGGGAGGTGTGGGAGGAGGGGGAGGTGTGGGAGGAGGGGGAAGTATAAATTCTCTTTCTCGCCACACTCCCCTATCCCCCCACACCTCCCACACTCCCCCATCCCCCCACACCTCCCACACTCCCCTATCCCCCCACACCCTCACCCAGCAAATAATGCTTGACCGTTCTTTGAGGCTTCTATGAGTAATTCTTGGACTTCTTCATCTGTAGTTTGGGGAAAGTTTTCGTACCAAAGACCAACGCTGTAGAAGGGGCTGGGTGTGGAGACGCAAGCGATTTGGTCTACTTCAGGTTCTAACTGTTGATAAGTTTCACGCGCGGCTACGGGCACAGCAATTATAATTGCAGCCGGTTGCTGTTTCCGTACAGCCACAATAGCAGCCCACATAGTTGCACCTGTGGCTAAACCATCATCTACTAAGATGACCGTGCGTTCTCTTAAATCTGGGAAGGGGTAGTTGCCTCGATAAAGCTCTTCTCGGCGCTTTAATTCTCGTTCTTCTTGCACCGCCACCCTAGCAATTACTTCGTCGGAGATGTTCACCAGGTTGATAATATGTTTATTAAGTATCCGCACACCACCAGAAGCGATCGCTCCCATTGCTAGTTCTTCTCGATCGGGCACACCCAATTTACGTACCACCAAAACATCTAAGGGAGCATTCAAGGCTTTAGCAACCTCAAAGGCAACAGGTACGCCTCCTCTTGGTAATCCTAAAACCACAACATCTGAGCGATTACTATAAGCGGCTAACTCCCTAGCCAAAACTTGACCTGCAAACCTCCTGTCTTTGAATAACACGGTGTCACACTCCTGATGAATTTACAAAAGGTTTAAATATTTACACGCATTCGTCCTTGGCTACCCGCCTCAAACAACGGATCGAATTCTGATGGTAGTTGAGAGCGAATATCATCGATCTCGCCTCTGCTAATGGCTTCACTCAATACCTCAATGACTACACGGGCATGATGAACAGCATCTGGAAGCTCTACACTTTCTCTTTGGCTGACTCGCTCAAAAAATTCATGAATAGAGAAGCGTTCTCCAGCGCCAGCATGTTCGTGTCGCATATATTCTGCAATGCCTCTTGGCAGTTGAGCAGCCGCATTAAAAGGCTCACCGCCAGCTAACCGTTCGGCTAGCGTCTCCAGAGTCGCACGGGTTGCGAGTTCTGCATCACCGCGTGAACTAAGACGGGCGCGATTTTGCACCTGTCCAATAAACTCATCGTGTTGCATTTTCCCTCCAGATTTGTGTTAACGCATGACTTGTTATGGTCGGATGTTCTGAGCCGATCTTAGGAAGCTAAAAATGCTCTGTCCTCTGACTAACGGGGCGACATCTTCAATCTACAGTTCTATCAAACGGATGACTTATGGTATTTCTAAAAATCTTGGCAACTAACGAATCGGTTTGAGGGGCAGTTGTGCGCCCTTACCTATGTATAGCTATTAGATATTTCGTGAAATAATATTAACCTGATGGAGGAAGATTTTTCTATCTGAATCAGTTACTAATCAAAGGCTACAGCTAATTATGCCCCTAAGCAATTGCTAGAAGTTTTTTCCCACTTACCAATGTTTGTTGCTAAACTTGTGCTGAGTATACATTTTAACTGTTTATAGAACAAAAATTACTTACCTATTGCCAGATGCGAACATCCATAGAGAATACAGTAATCACGCAATTGCTAATTTTGGGCTTTTACCGTTTTAGGGACTTCCAAGGAAAAAAATATTCCATCCCTGCGGCACGCTCCGGGAACGTAGGGGCGCACAGCTGTGCGCCCCTACCAATGTACAAATAATTTGGGATAATTTATTTTTTGGAAGTCCCTTAATCAATATATTTTGATGTTGTCTTCACATTAGCCCGGAATTGTAAATCTGTAAGCACTTACAATATCTTCATTTTTTTTATTAAGTATAAATTTATGCTAAAGTACATTGATAATATGTCATCAAAGTTATCGTTTAACACTTTTGAGTAAAAATTAATAGGGTAGAATAACTGATAATGCTCAGCTATTTTGAATATCAAAGCAGGATTTTTATATAATGATCGGCTTAACTAATTCGGAAAACGCTATAGTTAGCAGCACAGCAGCCACAAAGAGACTCGCAAGGGCAATGATGGTTTCTGCTGGAGAGTTTTCACTGATACTAGTATGTTGTAACTGTGTTGAAAGGCAGCAGCAAATTCTGAATTTGTTAACTGAATTTTCATCAGCAGACATACCGGAAATCCTGCTTACACCTGCAACTGAAACATTGTACACGGCTATTGCAACTACAATTGGTCCTACTCAACCCGAAGCTTTGATGGT
Source organism: Nostoc calcicola FACHB-3891 (assembly GCF_014697355.1). Classification (GTDB taxonomy): domain Bacteria; phylum Cyanobacteriota; class Cyanobacteriia; order Cyanobacteriales; family Nostocaceae; genus Nostoc; species Nostoc calcicola. The sequence goes on from NZ_JACJRQ010000025.1 coordinate 73,218, forward strand.
ACGGGGTTTAGAATCTGTAGTAGCAATTAATCAACTCATTATCAGTACCAACATCATGCGAGATGAGTTTCGCAAACAGTTTAAGTTTCCCTTGGTACTGTGGATCAATGATGAAATCCTCCGCAAACTAGTCTGGCTAGCACCTGATTTCAAAGACTGGGCATCTAGTACTATTAGATTTGATGTACCGAACAATCAGTTAGTTGAATCTGAACAACAAGCGATTAGCGCCTAAGAAAGAGTTTATCCAATTTGGATTTTGGATTGGGAATAACCTGAGTGTATCTGGCTTGGTGTGATTCCATCTGTCGGAATCATTTTTCAAATTGGTATCACGTAGGAAAAGTTTTTGCTGCAAAGCCAAAAATGTTGTCAACTTAGAAGGTTTGCGTTCTCTGGTTTTCATCAAGTCTAGTTCAGGAACAAAGAATCATTACATTAGCGTCTGTCTTTATATCTGCTTCAAAAGACAAACATTAAGCTAATCCTAACTACTGAAGTTTGAGGATTATGTATTTTATTGTCCCGATCTGGTAGATATTATTTCTTAGTTTTATAACTATTGACTAATAGGACTCTATTAGTATGAAAATCATGGCAAAAACTTATCTTAGCAAGAATCAAACACGAATTTTCACGGCTTTAGTTTTGACTGGTATTTTATCTGTTACCAGCGGTTTAACACTCACCAAAGATGCCACAGCGGGTTCTGCAAACTTTTCACTAGAAACAAGCACTGATGTTTCTAAAGACAATATTAAATCAAATCGCTTGCCGCGTCCAGTGGCTAACGCAGTCCTGCAAGATTTAGCCCGCAAAGAGGGAATTTCGACTAGGGAACTGAAAATTACTAACTATAATCAACAGACTTGGGCTAATGGCTGCTTGGAATTACCTCAACCAGATGAATTATGCACTGAAGCCTTAGTTGCTGGTTGGCGGGTTGTAGTATCTAATGGCAAAGAAAATTGGATTTATCATACTAATAACAACGGGCGATCGCTACGTTTAGCTTCGGCAAATAATCCTTCAGATAAATTACCCACATCTGTAAAAAATGCTGTTTTGCAGGTTGCCTCTAGACGTTTGCAACAGTCGATTTCTCAGCTAACGATTGTTGAATTTCAACAGCAAACTTGGAAAAATGGCTGTTTAGAATTAGCGAATCCTGATGAATTCTGTACCCAAGCTTTAGTACCAGGTTGGCGGGTAGTTGTTGGTGGACGCGAACAAACATTGGTTTATCATACCAATCAAACAGGTTCGATAGTTAGGCTGAATGAAAAAGCTAACCAAGGTACACTTACACCTGTGAGAATACCAGCCAGCGAGTTACCACCACCCTTGGATCGAGATGTAGTATTTCGACAAATTTCCAGTGGCGGGTTTGCAGGTAGAACCTACGAGACTGTTTTACTCAAAGATGGGCGATTGATTCGCGTGCGGATTGGTGATGCTAATGATTCTGAACGTAGTGTTCGCCGTGTTTCTGTACAACAAGTGCGACAATTTTTGCGATCGCTAGAACGCTATAAATTTACTCAATTCCAGAATCTCAGTTACCCGGCACCCAGCGGTGCTGCTGACTATATCACCTACACTCTCACCAGCCAAAAGAATACGGTTCAGTATAACGATATTTCTCGAAATAACCTGCCAAGCAATTTACAAGTGGTAGTTAAAGCTTGGAATCAGATTACAGCTAGCGCTCAATAAAAAGAGGGAGATGAGGGAGATGAGGGAGATGGGGTAAAGGGTAAAGGGTAAAGGGTAAAGGAATAAATTTAACCTTTCCCCCTTACCCCTTACCCTTTCCCCAGTCCCCATGCCCCATGCCCAATGCCTCATATTGGTCATACAATCGAAACGATAATTCGATCGCACTTTTGGTAGATGATAAAAAGATTCGTAAAGTGGTGTGTTGAGTTTTGGAATATTCGCCAAAGCCGAAAGTCCGGGCTATTTCTTGTTGTGGTTACCTTGAGCGTGGTAACTACGGTGATGTTATCTTTTCCGTTAAACGCTCAAACTACTCCTCAGAGATTACCGACATCTGAGTTAAGAGGAGTGTGGTTAACAAATATTGATAGTGATGTGTTATTCGAGCGCGATCGCCTGAAGGGATCTTTGCAACGCCTTGATGAACTTAATTTTAACACCGTATATCCAGCGGTTTGGAATTGGGGGTATACATTGTATCCTAGCAAAGTTGCAGCTAAAGTCATTGGGCGAGCGATCGATCCCACGCCTGGACTGCAAGGGCGAGACATGCTCAAAGAAATTGTGGATGTGGGACACCAAAAAGGGTTAACAGTCATTCCCTGGTTTGAATTTGGCTTTATGGCACCAGCGGATTCCCTACTGGCTAAAAATCGTCCCCAATGGCTCACCAGTCGCAGCGATGGGACACGGATTGTCAAAGAAGGTACACATAACCGGGTTTGGCTAAATCCTTTTCGTCCAGAAGTGCAACAATTTATTCAAGATTTAATTGTTGAAATTGTTAGAAATTACGATATCGACGGCATTCAATTTGATGACCATTTTGGCTTACCTTCCGAATTAGGATACGATGCTTATACAGTGGCACTTTATAACAAAGAACACCGCGGTCAAGCTCCCTCTAAAAATTCTAAAGATCCAGAATGGGTACGTTGGAGAGCTAACAAAATCACAGACTTTATGAAGCGGGTATTCACAACCATTAAAGCCACTAAAAAAGATTGCCTCGTTTCTGTTGCACCTAATCCTCAGCGTTTTTCCTACGAATACTTTTTAGCCGATTGGCAGAAGTGGGAAAGGATGGGAATTGTTGAAGATTTGGTTTTGCAAATCTATCGGGATGACTTGAATGTTTTTGTTAGTGAGTTAGAGTATCCAGAAGTGAAAGCTGCAAAGAGCCATATTCCCGTGAGTATTGGCATTTTAGCTGGTTTAAAAAATAGATCTATACCCATGCAACAGATTCAGACACAAGTGCAAAAAGTACGCGATCGCAACTTTGCAGGAGTCTCTTTCTTTTTCTATGAAACTCTCTGGAACATGAGCAAAGAAAAACCCCTAGTTCGTCAAACTAGTTTCCAGAAAATTTTTCCCACACCAACGACTTACCCAAATTTACTTGCCGGTTGGAAACCATAAAGTTAATTTTTCTAACAACTATAGCAATCCTCCGCAGATCCCCGACTTCTCAAAGAAGTCGGGGATCTTGTTTCTCACGAATGATTCAGAATTGACAAAATTGGATTATTGCGACGCACTGCATATCTGAAAAGCATACGCAGCGATATTTATCGTGAAACAAATCTGGAGTTGATTCGCAAAGATACTCCATCTTCTGATAAATCTAATTTTAGTGGTTGAGGATTATTTTTTAATCGCTCATAGCCATCCATCCATAAAGCGAACCACAAATATTTATTCATTACCTGCTTTAAAGCATTGATTCTTTGTTGTGTCGGTGGATGGCTGCTAATTTCTGTATAGTCTGAAGGTAAACGCGAAAGTAGGTTCAAGACTCGCAAACCTCCATTTATCTCATAGCCAGCCTTAATCATATAGGTGTAACCAATTTCATCAGCTTGAAATTCATGCTGGCGACTTAATGCTTGCATGGTTCTATCAAATTCTTGTTTTTTCTGAATAATAATTCGTTGTTTGATGACATCTTTTGTAGCAGGTAATATAGGAGTTTTAGATTTTCTACGTTCTTGTGCAATCCAATTGTTATATTCTGCTTCTGCTTCTTTGAGTAATCTTTCTTGTAAACTAGTTTCTGCTTCTTCTTGCTGTCCAGAATGGCGTTGTGTATGGTGGGCTAATTCATGACTGATAATAAAAGCTAAAGCTGCATCATCGCCGTGTATTTGGTCTAACAAGCCTTTGTAAATTACGATTTTGTTTAACTCATCTGCGTATGCATTGATATGATATTCATCAGTGATTTGAAAGCGCCAGGGATGGTCATCAAGTCCATTAGCACGAATTACTCTTTCTGCTACACTGTAAAACCATTCTAGATTACTATTTTTCGGTTGTAATTGTGGGGTAGAACTTGATAAATTTGTAGTAGTTGAAAGTGATGGAGATTGACTTATTGCTTGCGCGAAATTTGGTGTATTGAGGTTTAGTAAAACGCTGCTGTTAAGACCTAATGTGGTGAAAAAGATTTTGCGAATATATGAGGATGCCATAATCGTAAACGTCTATTTGCTTCGTTTGAATGCCTTTGATTATGTTTACGAGAACACAATGGTATTTTTACGCATTTTAAATCTTTATATTTATTATTAAAAAAACAGGCAAGATGCCCGCACTACAAGATTAAATACAATAATTCTCTGTAAATCATAGATATACTTATGCCTGACTCCAGTCTTCAATTTCTAAGCCTTCGATTTTCTCGAAATCTCTCCGATTATGAGTTACAAGAATCAAATCGTTAGCAATAGCGATTCCAGCGATGAGAATATCGATATCGTCTACTGGTGTCCCCTTCTTTCTTAAACTGGCATAAATATCACCAGAAATCGTTGTAGAGTCTGTAGTTAGAGGTAAAACTGTGTTATTTGAAGCAAATTCTAAAAAAGATGTTAGTTGTTTCTGTGCGTCACGATGCTTCAATCCGCTAACTATTTCGTAATAGGTGATGATGCTGATGTTGATTTTGCCATATTCTTTAATATATGCATTAAAGTTTTCAATCACTAGGGGTTGATTGCGGAAAAACAAGGATAAAATGTTGGTATCAACCAAAGCTACTTTCATCACTTCTTCTTCCCAAAAAAGTCTGCTGACGACGTGCATTTATTTCTTCAGTGAAGTCGGAAAATGTTTCATCTGACATATCATTCCAACAACCCGCAAACTGCATAATTTGTTCGGGTGTACCTTGAGATGCTTCTACACCGACTCGAAAATAATGGATAAAATTATATACTTCTTCCAGCTTTTCTTCAGGAATGAGATTAATTTCTGTCAGAAGTTTGGTACGTAAATTTGATGGTTTCATGTTGTACTGTATAGGGTGTGGTGTATCAAGCTGTTATCATTGTTTTTTCTACCACGAGCGGCATAAAAGTTGTATTCGATAGCGATTTACTCGCAAACAGAATACAAGCTTTAATATCTTCGGGACTCAGCCCTTCGTACTCTTGGAGAATTTCTGCGACATTTGCATCATGAGCAAGCAGGTTAAGAATATACTCAACGCTCAAGCGGGTTCCTCTAATTACAGGCTTTCCTGCTAGCACTTTTGGATTGATGACTATACGTTCTAGTAATTGCTGGTCTGTCATTATCTGCGGTGTGGCGTATAAAGTTTATTTTGATTTTAATTGAATTAACATCGCTATTGACTCTCAACGCTTGATGTCGTTACACAAATGTCTATCTTCTGCTTTGACATCCCGGTTATTATTGAGATAGTCAAGCAGATAAAATCCCTACAAACCTGAATTTCGTCAGCGATAATGCTCAGGTTATTTAATCACTGAAATTTTTAGCAAGAGGGAAAAATGAGCGTCCTTATATCAGATGATACTTTGCGTGCTAGTGGAATGACAGCAGCCGAATTTAAACAAGAAGTTGCTCTGTTGCTGTTTGCATCGGGAAAACTTCCCCTGGGATATGCGAGCAAGTTGGCAGAAATGGATAAAATACAGTTTCAGCAATTGCTTCAAAAACGCAAAATTCCTCTGTATTCTTATGAAATAGAAGATTTTGAACTCGATTTGAAAAATTTGCAGGAGTTGGGTAGGTTGTGATTGTTATTAGTGATACTTCACCAATCACCAGCCTTGCTGCTGTTGGTCAATTAGATTTACTCCAGCAGTTATATACTAAAATCCTGATTCCAGAAGCTGTTTATCGGGAACTTACAGGTACATCTACACCTGTTCCAGATTCTGTAGAGGTACAGTCATTTGATTGGATTGAGGTACGACAGGTAACAAACCGCTCCCTAATCACAGTTCTATTAGAGCAACAATTGGACGAAGGTGAATGTGAAGCAATAGCTTTAGCAATTGAACTTGATGCAGAATTACTACTTATCGACGAACGGCGAGGAAGAGCGGAAGCTGATAGGTTAGGATTACGAATTACTGGGTCGTTAGGGGTTTTGGTTGAAGCGAAACAAAAAGGATTTATTGTCGCTGTCAAACCTGTGATGGATGGGTTAATTGCAACAGCAGGGTTCAGAGTTGCAGATGCTTTATATACTCGTATTTTGCACATGGTAGGAGAGGTGAATGACCTCAACGCTTGATATCGTCACACAAACGCTTATCTTCTGCGCTGACATCGGGATTATTTTGCAGGTAGTCTCGTATTAAGCCACACCCCCGCACCAGCAAATTATCTAAATCAAAATTCCACAAAATTATCGTCTTGTCACCATATGCAGAAGCAAGAGTTTTGCCATCTGGGCTAAAGCTGACGCTGGTAACAATGGATGTATGCCCGTTAAGGGTTTGAATTTCTCTACCAGTGTTGACATCCCACAGTTTCACCGTTTTGTCCTCTGATGCAGAAGCGAGAGTTTTGCCATCTGGGCTAAAGCTGACGCTCTCAACAGAGTCTGTATGCCCGTTAAGGGTTTGAATTTCTCTACCAGTGTTGATATCCCACAGTTTCACCGTATTGTCCTCTGATGCAGAAGCAAGGGTTTTGCCATCTGGGCTAAAGCTGACGCTTATAACAAAGAATGTATGCCCAATAAGTGTTTTAATTTCTCTACCAGTGTTGATATCCCACAGTTTCACCGTATTGTCCCAAGATCCAGAAGCAAGGGTTTTGCCATCTGAGCTAAAGCTGACGCTGTTAACAAAGTATGTATGCCCATTAAGGGTTTTAATTTCTCTACCAGTGTTGATATCCCACAGTTTCACCGTATTGTCATAAAATGCGGAAGCAAGGGTTTTGCCATCTGGGCTAAAGCTGACGCTGGTAACAATCGATGTATGCCCATTAAAGGTTTTAATTTCTCTACCAGTGTTGATATCCCACAGTTTCACTGTTTTGTCACCAGATGCAGAAGCAAGGGTTTTGCCATCTGGGCTAAAGCTAACGCTCTCAACAGATTTTGTATGCCCATTAAGGGTTTTAATTTCTCTACCAATATTGATATCCCACAGTTTCACCTTATTGTCCCAAGATCCAGAAGCAAGGGTTTTGCCATCTGGGCTAAAGCTGACGCTCTCAACAGATTCTGTATGCCCATTAAGGGTTTTAATTTCTCTACCAATATTGATATCCCACAGTTTCACTGTTTTGTCACCAGATGCAGAAGCAAGGGTTTTGCCATCTGGGCTAAAGCTGACGCTCTTAACAAAGAATGTATGCCCATTAAGGGTTTTAATTTCTCTACCAGTGTTAACATCCCACAGTTTCACCGTATTGTCCCAAGATCCAGAAGCAAGGGTTTTGCCTTTGCCATCTAGGCTAAAGCTGACGCTCTTAACAGATCCTGTATGCCCATTAAGTGTTTTAATTTCTCTACCAGTGTTAACATCCCACAGTTTCACCGTATTGTCCCAAGATCCAGAAGCAAGGGTTTTGCCATCTGGGCTAAAGCTAACGCTCTCAACAGATTTTGTATGCCCAATAAGTGTTTTAATTTCTCTACCAGTGTTGATATCCCACAGTTTCACCGTTTTGTCATAAGATGCGGAAGCAAGGGTTTTGCCATCTGGGCTAAAGCTGACGCTGTTAACAGATCCTGTATGCCCATTAAGTGTTTTAATTTCTCTACCAGTGTTAACATCCCACAGTTTCACCGTTTTGTCCTCTAATGCAGAAGCAAGGGTTTTGCCATCTGGGCTAAAGCTGACGCTGTTAACAAAGAATATATGCCCATTAGGTGTTTTAATTTCTCTACCAGTGTTAACATCCCACAGTTTCACTGTATCACTAGATGCAGAAGCAAGGGTTTTGCCATCTGGGCTAAAGCTGACGCTGGTAACAATGGATGTATGCCCATTAAAGGTTTTAATTTCTCTACCAGTGTTAACATCCCACAGTTTCACCGTATTGTCCCAAGATCCAGAAGCAAGGGTTTTGCCATCTGGGCTAAAGCTGACGCTGTTAACAAAGGATGTATGCTTCTTAAGGGTTTTAACGTTAAACCGATATACTACCTCTCGCAATGTATATATAGGATGCATTCTATTTTCTGCTGTAATCCAAGGTTTCCAAAAACTTTTGAGTAGTCTTCCAGCTTTGATAGCTTGTGTTAAAGCCTCCTCTTGGCGATATTGTTGAAAATCTTTTTCTGAACTTAAACTTAATTGACTCACTTCCGAATTAATTCTGCGAATTTCACTCAGCGCCGCAAATCCCGAAATCACCACCAAACCACAAACCAACCCAGCAATAATACTCCGTCGCAACCTCTGTTTCTGCTTCCTCTCCCTTTCCTGCAACGCCACACCCTTCTCAATAAACCGTCGCTGCGCCTTACTAACTTCCCCACCCCGTTGCTGCAACCAATCCTCCGCCACAGCCAAAGTCGCACTTCGTAACAAAGCCCCATCATCTTTATTACTATCCATCCATTGCTGCAACGCCACTATCAACCCTTGTTGCCAAATGCGAAACTTGCGGTTCTCCTGCATCCATCCCCGCAACCGTCCCCAATGGCGAATCAACGCCTCATGCACAACCTCCACTGTTTCCCCAGTTAACTCATTGCGGTTCGTCACCACCAACCGCTTATCCGCCAATTGCGTCACCAAATCCCAATTATCTCCCCCCACTTCCTCACTTGTCGCCAACCTCCGGGTATCTTCCGTTCCTTCCCCCGGTTGCACTAACTGAATAAACACCCGTTGCGCTTTTTCCCGTTCCGACTCACTCAAGTCTGCATAAACCCCCTCAGCGTAATTCGCCAGCGCTTTCTCCACACCGCCAATATTTTTATACGCCTGATGTGTCAACCTCCCGCAATGCTGTTGCTTCCACAACTGAGTCAGGGTAAACTCCAGCAACGGCAAACGCCCATCACCATCTTGGATATCATTAATTATGGTGTTGCTTAAACCCTGCTCAAACTCAAAGCCCAATTGCGTTGCCGGACTTGTAATGGCTGACTCCAACTCCTGGCGACTCATCCGCACAACTGGTTCTAGTTGATACTCCTGCAATGCCCTGCCAAAAGGTTCGTAATCATCCAGCGCCCTACTTAAAAAATCTGCCCGCAAGGTTAGCACTAGGGTAAAAAACGGTGCATTTCTTACTGCTTGCAGCAAACTATCTAAGAAAATTTTGCGTTCTTCAGATTCCGTACAAAGGGTATAAATTTCTTCAAATTGGTCGGCTATCAACAGCACTCGCGTCACTTGTTCACCAAGGCGATCGCCATCACTGAAATCTGTGATAAAATTTTGCAGCGTGGAGCGATCGCTGTTCAAATCCACACCAACTCCCAATTCTACCAAACGTCGCTGATCTTCCGGTAAATTTAACGCCGAAACTAACGCCACAGCCAAAGATTCAAAAGGATTTTTCCCCGGACGAAACGCTATAATCACCCAATTATTAACAGTATCCCTACGCAACTGAGGAATTAACCCAGCAAACACCAGCGATGACTTCCCGCTTCCCGAAGCACCAATAACGGCAACCACAGGTCTATTATTAATAGCAGTAACTAGCGAATCAGTCGCCTTATCTCTGCCAAAAAAATACTTCGCCTTTTCTTCTGTAAATTTCTCTAAACCTTGGTAGGGACAGAAAGAAATTATCCCCAAACTTTGCCAAGTTGGTGGAGTTTCCGTTTGATTTTGGACAATTATAGGAAGCCAACTAGCACAAGGAAATTCTGACTCAAGTTTTCCTAACTCCAACCGCGCATTTTTGACAGAAATATATAGAGACTTCCCACTAGTAAACTCTTGTAAAAAATACTTTAAAAACTCCTGCGCTACTTTATCCGGTACTGGTTCCCGCATGACAATCACTTGGGGGATATTCAATTGTTCTAATTCATAAGCAATTCCTAAACCATCGCAGGAATTAAAAAACGCTATTTGCAATCTTCTTTGAATTGCTACTTGCAAAGCATCTCTCAATTCTGTCATTGTCAAGCTATCGCTATCATTTAAATAAATGCTTCCCTGCATTCCTTGAGTTTGGGAATGTCCAGAGAAAAACAACATATCCCACCCCAGATTATCTTGCAGGTAATTATTTAAGTCCTCACGGGATGGGTTATCGATTAAAATAATTTCGGCATCATTGCCACAGAAACTTTGTAAATATTGTTTATCTTTGTGTATATTAATTCCGGTGCGATCGCCTAAAATAATTAAAATTCTAATCTTTTCTCGGTAAGGTCTTTCCCCCCGTTCAGCATTCGGCGAACTTAAAGCCACTTCTACCAACGGTAACTCAGTTAAAACATCCCACAAATGCCAGGGAAGCTGACGTAACTCATGGCAAGATGTTGTAATAATTATTCTAATTTCATCTTTATCTTTTAATTCTGTAAAAGCCTTGACAATTGCCCTGAAATCTGGTGAACTTAGCCATTGATTTAAGTTAGCAAGTAACTTTAGGGATTGTTCGGTACATTCTTTATTTAAAGATTCAATATCGACGCTAAGACTTCCCTTAGATTTAATCCTAAATTTACCGTATCGACTGCAATATATTTCGTGAAAATCATTCAATAGTTCAGGAATACTAATATTTTGAGGTAACTTAGCTGTAATTGTCCGATAAGTTGTCCTATCAGCGCGATCGCTCTCATTTGCTAATTCTAAATTTACTTCAAATCCCGATTCAAAATTGCCATAAAATTTAAAAATAACCAGCTTTTTCATAGTTGATATAATTATGCATTTTTCTTTATATAAGCAGTCCTAAAACATTTGTAAAAAATCCTTATGTTGGGTTGAACAAAATCAAACCCAACAATTAATATTTAATGTTAATTTTTGTTCTTAAACCCAAGCGTATTGGTTGATATCAACGATGATAATTATACAACAAAATTCTGCGTAACTTTTGACTCACTTGAAATTATCTCAACACTAAATTTTTCATCTAATTCGGCACTGAATTTAATTTCAATCCAATTATCTTTCTGACGAGAAATAACAGCATCTACTTCTTTGCCATTTTCCTCAACTACAGCTAACTTTAATCCTGGAGGTAAACACGCAGCTTCTAAGGGATGCAGTTGTACCACAATATCAATGTCTTCCTGATTTTGAATTTTCTCCTGGCTTTCCGAATTCAATTTCACAATTAAAGCAACAGATGTACCGTTTAATTGCAAACCTAAATCAAATTTTTTCCCGCGTGTAATACTAAAAAATCTGGCAAATCTTAGGCTCATTTCTTGGGGGTTAAACATCTCATCAACTGTCTGCCAACCTTCTGTAATCAATCCTTCTAGCCATTGCCTAATATTCACTTTTGCAGATTGTTCTTTCTGAGTCAGATAATCGAGTAAATTATCTACAGATTGCAATTGACTAAGATGAACTTTGGCTGCTGGTTGAGTAGTAAACCCTAAAATTGTCGCTGACTTTAACGATTGGCTAAACTGTACGGCGACATAACCAATTCTTTCTGACTTCACTTCAGTGGGAATTTCTAAATATTCTGCGTCTGGTAACACAGGACGACATTCGATTTTACCAATATTTTTTACCTCTAAATCAATACATAGAGATTTCCCATTAGTAAACTCTTGTAGAAAATACTTTGAAAACTCCTGTGCTACTTTATCCGGTACAGGTTCCCGCATGACAATCACTTGGGGAATATGCAATTGTTCTAATTCGTAATCTGACCAATTAGTTTCAAAGCCCATACAGTCAAGATAATAATTGACTGCATATACAGCTAAAGTATTGAGATAGATTTTTTTAGCTTTCTCAGCATTTGATATACCTTGTCTGCGTTTATCAGCTATTTCATGTGCTGCAAAACTTAGAGGTACTTTAAAAGATGTTTGCTCGGCGTTCATGATTAATTGTCCTTATGCAAGAGTGAATGATTATGAATTACTGTAAATATTTACGAAAATAATCGATGATTTTATGCTTTTTTAGGCTGCGTTGATAAAGTTCTGAAAGTCTTGGTATGGAATGACCTAATTTTTTAGAAATCTCTTCCCATTTTTCTTGATTTAATCTCATCAACAACACTTTTTGTAAATTGGCATTTTTATCTTTTCCGATACAAGTGTTTTGTAAAATGCCTTCTGGGTCATATTTGATAAATTCTCTTAACAATTCATTTTCATTTTTTTGATGACTTTCAGATACATCTTTTTCCTGGATTTTCTTCTCGACTCTAGAAGATTCTTTACTAGCATGACTGTCTAAATCATTATTAACAGTATTTAATTCATCTAGAGAGAAGATTCGCGGTCGATTTTTGATGGGTCTTAAAATATCGTTAAATCGCCATTCTAATATTTTATTTACCCAAGCCATTACTTTATGCTCTGGATAATATTGATGAATATTGCGACAAATTTCCATAAAAGTTATTGCTTGTGCTTCGTGATAAATATCTTCAAAATCAGGAAAATTCTGCCATTCTGGAAATCTCTTTAATTTCCCTGATTCCTGAATTTTTTTAATTAACTTATTCAACGCCTTTCGTTGTTCGGCACTTTTTGACGGATGTTGTTGTGCTTCACTGATTAGCTGACGCAGTTGATAATCTAAAACATCATCACCCATCGAAATCTCCTGCTTAACCCTGAATTTTTGGCAATTTGTTGTAACCATAGATACAGAAAATCCAGTGACGCGCTGTGAGCATCATCGATACAAATCTATAAAATGTCCTATAGCAGCAATGCACTATGCTTTCTCCCCTACCCCTGTAAACCCTTCTACGAAAGAGGTGGGGAGTTTTTACGCAGGTTTTAGGAAAATCTCTGACAATTAGTTCTGTATTATCAGGGTACGATGAGCGTTCACGAAGTGTGCCGTAGGTATCGCTTGCACATCTTTAATTACCGCCAATTTTAGTGCCATTCGACTCAGGATACTATCCTATTCCCAAACGTCCAGCCAATGCCGGAGTCAGGGGTAACAGTGTAGTAATCATCAAGAATAGAGCCAAAAGACCCAAAGCAGCTCTAGCATCATCTGGTTCAGTGATTTCATTCAAGCTGGGGCGTTCTAAATCTCGTTGCAAGAAGAAAATCACGATCGCCCAGTACATGGCAAGCACATTACCGAGAGACACTAGCACCAGTAAAATTAAAGTTGCCACAGTTGCCCGTCCTGCGGTTTTGCGTCCGTAAATCGCCTGGACAATGCGGCCACCATCTAGTTGTCCGGCGGGCATTAAGTTCAAAGCGGTAATTACTAGCCCTAACCAACCAATCACCACTAAGGGATGAATGCTTACCGAAGGCGACTGTAAGGCAGAACCAAGGACAACTCGCGCCAAACTTCCCACTAAAATTGACCCTTGGAAAAACTGATTTGGCAATTGAAATAAGCTACCAGGATGGGAAAGCAGCAAGCCAGCGATTAGCATTACCAAAGAAACGATACCACCTGCGGCTGGCCCTGCCAAGGCGATATCAAATAATACTTTGCGGTTGGGTAATAAAGATTCAAAGCGGGTAATAGCACCAAAGGAACCGATTTGCACGGCAGGTAGAAAGAACGGCCAGCTGAGGCGGATTTGGTGACGGCGAGCAAGTACCCAATGACCGATTTCATGAGCTACTAAAATCGCAAATATGCCAGCACCTATGGGCAAAGCTTCTGTGAATCTTGCAGGACTGGTAAAGAAATCAAAATTCAGCAGTAATCCCGCAGTTTCTAAATTTGTGGCTATGGTCGCTATCAACAGAATACCTGCAAAAGCTTTTTGCGATAACTGCATCGGTCGGGGATCGTTGCGACTGGGGAGAACAATCACCACTGGTCTACCATCTGTATTTTCGACTAAAAATAAGCGATAGCGATCGCCAACCCGTTCGCGCAAACTTGCACTCAAACGGTTGTGAATTTCTTCTGGTTCTCCCCGCAGATTGCCTTTAAAAATTGCTCCATCTTGGTAGGGAATGGTTTCTGTGGCGAAAAACGTATCAATACCAAAAATACCTTTAATTGCACTCAAGTCATCTTCTGGTATCGGTGGGATTTGGGGTTTGAGTTCTATTACTGTTGGTTGTGGGGAATTTTCTTCAAGTGAAGATTGAGCGGCGAGTCTTTCGGTTGCCCGCTGCTTGAGTATGGCATCTTGCCCAGCTGCTCGTAACTGGCTGCCCAAGTAGATGTACAATCCAGCAGAACTCACGACTAAGAACAATATACCTGCTATGTTGATGTAAATTCCTACGGCAAACAATCCAAAAAACAGTAGCCACGGAGTCATCAACACCACCGACTGTAACCAGGCCAAGATTCCTAGCTTTCCAAAAGGTCTGGCGCGATAAAAGCCCCAACCCAAAATGCCTAAAGCTACCACCAGGATTGCTGCCAGAATAGAAGTTTCTGATAAAGTAAACATCTCCAAACCTTTGCTATTGAGACTAAGCCAGAACAAGTCCGGTATTGCAGACACACTTATTAATGTATAACGTCCCCCGTCTTCTGCCCAAATTATCCGGCTTGGCGTTTTTTTGCAATACAACCTGATGAATGCTACGCTACATTATCCAGGAAATTGTATCTTGATTTGTGGAGGGGATAAATTATGGCTCTGCAAGTATGTTCTGGCGCAACACTCAAGTGTAGCTTTGGTCTTACACCAAGTTCCTTGGTAGTTCTGCCCATCAATCGGGTATTGACTGGTACGCCAGATGCGAACATTATGGATAACAAGCCAATGGTGAATATCATGCCTTTTGGTATGTGTTCGTCTTTAGCCAATCCAACAGTTGCATCCGCCACAGCAGCTGCTTCGGGTGTGTTGACGCCCATGCCTTGTATACCTGTGATTCCCGCCCCGTGGGCACCCGGTTCGCCTACCGTTCTCATTGCTAACATCCCAGCACTGAATAATACATCTAAATTGATGTGTGCGTGGGCGGGTGTGATTGAAGTAGTCTATCCTGGTCAATCAACGGTATTTATTCCCTGAAACAATTTTAGATTTTAGATTTTGGATTGATTCCATGCTTTGTAATAGGGTATGGAAACTATTCACTGTGATTAAAAAGCGACTTATTTTCTTAGTATTTATTACATAACCTCAAGTTTGGGAATAGGCGATACCTACGGTAAGCTACGCTAACGCACTTCATAAAGCGATCGCAATTTCAGAATATCCTGCCATTCTTGCTCTGTGAATGGTTGGGTAACTAGTTTTATACCAAAGTACTGTTTTGCCGTCTCTGTCAGTGTATTCACAATATTGACAATCCAGCTATCCTGTTCCTGTGGGTTACAAAGCGAGGTATTCCAAGGAGCTGGTTGTTCAAAGATTTCTTCAAATAAACCTTTGTCTGTAGACAAAATCATTGAACCGTGTTGCAGAATAGTATTTCTTCCCTTGCGTTGAGCGCTACCTATGAATTTACTTCCATCGACGGTAACTAAGTCAGCCGCTGTTGCTGTGTTGAAGCAACTGGGATTGTGAATGTAACCTCGTCCAGCAGAACCGTAATCTAATTCAACACCCAAGGTTTGCCAGCCTTCAATGAGAAAATTACAGATGTTTTCATAAATACGCCAGCTTTTTGCAGTACTCGCTGAGGTAATTAGAGCGTAGGTTAAGTCTCCTTGATGGAGAACAGCTCTACCTCCCGTTGGGCGACGAACTAAATCGAGTTCCTGTCCCTGATAAATCAGATTATGCCACTGTGCAGGCCATTGTTTTTGCAGATGTCCCAAGGAAAGAGCATGAGGACACCAGGTATAAAAACGTAAGGTAGGCGGATGCTGTTCGTTTTCGCATTGGTTGAACAACCAAGCATCGATCGCCATTTGCACTCCTCCTGATGTCTGAAGCATTGGGATGAAACGCCAGGTGGATGATGACTTAGTTCCTAATTGTCTCATCTATTTTATCTTCAATCCAAAATCCAAAATTGAAAATCTAAAATTCTGAGTTGAGAAAATCAAATAACTGATGCGCCATTTCTAATTTAGAACAAGGTGCGATCGCCAGCTGCCGCCCTTGTATATCTAAAAATATCGCTTGATTATTATCACTGCCAAAACCACTATCCGGCCGATCGATGGGATTAGCAACGATCGCATCTAATTTTTTCTTCTGTAATTTTTCTAACGCAGGATTGACAATATCCCCGGTTTGTGCAGCAAAGCCAACTAATATCTGATGCGACTGTTTGAGTTCTGCTAATTTGGCGACTATATCTGGTACGGCTTCCAAGGGTAAAGCTTGGGGGAGCGATCGCTTGGGCAATTTTTCTGTACTATAATCTCTGGGTTTGACATCTGCCACGGCTGCTGACATGACAATGATATCAGCGCTGGCTAAATATTCCAGCATGGCGTGGTGCATTTGCTCTGCACTAATCACAGGAATTGCTTGTACTCCCAGTGGTACTTCCCAATTAGCTGGAGTATGCACCAGAGTCACCCTTGCCCCTCGGTGGAGTGCGGCTTGGGCTAAAGCTAATCCCATTTTACCAGTAGAAGGATTGCCAATAAACCTCACTGGGTCAAGATATTCTCGCGTTCCCCCAGCACTGATTAAAACTCGTTTTCCGACTAAATCTCGTATGCCTTGGGTGTATAGCAGCGATTGGATATAAGCCAGAATTTCTCTTGGTTCTGCCATCCTACCAGCACCAACGCGATCGCAAGCTAATAAACCTGATGCTGTATTCATGCCATGATATCGGCTATCAATCAATAGCTGTTGCCAATTTCGCTGCACCGATAGTTGTTCCCACATATCCGTATTCATCGCTGGTGCTAGGAGAACGGGACAAGTAGAAGCCAGCACGGTGTTTGTGAGTAAATTATCAGCCATACCGTAGGCTAACTTTGCTAAGGTATTAGCCGTTAAGGGGGCGATTAGTATCGCATCTGCCCATTCACCCAACTCAATATGCAACGGCCGAGAGTGAGTTGGTTGCCAAAAATCATCATCTGTGTATGCTTGGTGGCGAGATAGAGTTGCGACAGTTAGGGGCGTGATAAATTCTTGTGCCGAACGGGTGAGAATGACTCGAACTTCCACCCCAGTTTTAAACAGCGTCGAAATCAGCTCACAAACTTTATAGGCGGCGATACCGCCACCTACACCTATTAGAACCCTGTTCAATTTTGGATTAGTCATGGTAAAAAGTTAGGAGTAAGTAGTAACTTAGCAACAAGTAATGAACCTCTAACTCCAAACTCCTAACTCCTAACTCCAAACTCCTAACTCTCAACTAAGCTTCATCGTAGGGTTCCAAGTCCAAGAGATAAATGTAGGATTCTACTAACTCTGGACGCTGAAATGCGATCGCTCGTAGTAGATGCCAATCATTTAAACCCTCAAAAGCATTACTGTAATTATCCAGCTCCAGACGTGTAGCTAGTTCTTCGACTTCTGCCGCAGTCATGGCAGCAATTTCTTTCCTCGAAATGCTTAGAGTTGTCATAATGCTTGCCCCTCCCTTATGCAGCATTCGCCTTGAGCATGGGTTAAGTTGCGCCCAACGCAGCCACCCAATATATATTACTCATTAGAGGTCATTGATTTCGTGAAATTTTTCCGCATTTATACCAGAATTTATAAAAAATTCGTAATCTTGACTAAGCAATTGTGTTCACAACGAAGTTTCGTAGCACCTCTATCGTTTGTGGATCTATTTCATGCCCCGTATCAAATTCATGATATTCTACTGCCACTCCGAGAGACTCTATAGTTTCTCGTGCCTTCCAGGCAGCTTGTAGTGGAACAACTTCGTCATATCTACCGTGGGTAATTACAGTTGGCGAAATCGTACCTTTAGGTGCTGTGACTGCATCAGGATGTAAATACCCGCTCATGACAACTAAACCAGCTAGGGGCAATTTCGATCCTACATCTAAAGTCATAGCCCCACCTTGAGAAAATCCACTTAAAATAGTCCGTGACAAAGGTACGCCAGTACTGCCTTCTAAAGATTGCAACAAGTCTATTAGCAGTTGCCGGCCTTCTGCCAACCCTTCATACATATTCTCCACCCTCAAGTCGTACCATGCCCTCCCTACAGGGGAATACGGATAAGGAAAAGGTGCATTGGGTAATACAAACTGGTAATTAGGTAAATTGATAAAAGGCAACAAAGATGCTACATCTTCGGCATTAGCACCCCAACCATGCAAAGTGACAATTAAACCTGCGGGCGGTTGAGAATTGGCTGTGGGAACGTTAATAAATTGTAAAGACAGAAGTCTACTCCTAAAATCTGACTCTTTCAGTAGATTCTATCTGAAGTATTAGCAAGTGGATGCTACTTCGACAGAGACATCCACTTTATTGGCTAAAGTTTTTACCAAGGTACTGGTTCACCAAGATGAAAAAAGCCACCACTAGGGCCATCGTCAGGGAGTATCGCTAACTCAACGCCGGTTTTCGCTCCTTCTGCGATATCTATCATTGCGCCTTCACCACCCAATTCAGTTTTCACCCAACCTGGATGAGCGCTATTAATCTTCACAGGAGTATTGCGTAACTCATGGGCTAAATGGATGGTAAAGGCGTTGACTGCTGCCTTAGAAGCATTGTAAGCAAATGGTTTAGAGTCATAAATTGGTGAATTGGGAGTAGCATGAAGTGTCAATGACCCTTCAATACTAGAGATATTGACAATTCGACCACTAGGACTCTTTAAAATTAACGGTAGCAGTACTTGAGTCAGTTCCACCAACCCAAAAAAGTTGGTGTTGAATGTCTGCCGAATAATGTCTATTGAAACAGAACTGGCATCACTGATTAACCAGTCGCCATCCAAAAACACACCTGCATTATTAATCAAGATATCTAGCTTACCAAAAGAGTCGCTAATTTGTTGAAAAGCAGACTGAATTTGAGTACTGTTAGTTACATCAAGAGCGATCGCTTCAGCCGAGACTCCTTCATCATGCAACTTACTGACTGCCGTTTTTGCTGCTTCTAAATTCCGGGCTGCGATCAAAATCGTCAATCCATGTTGTCCGAGTTGACGACTCATCTCCAGTCCTATACCCTTATTTGCACCAGTAATCAAGGCTACTTTATTCTTGAGTTCGCTATTTACCACCGTTAGCCACTCCTATTGAATTGAGGATCTATGATGCATTTAAAAACACTATGTTTAAGCTTTGTTTAAGAATATGTTTTAAATTTTTTGAGAAAAATTCTTGCTTAGTAGCACAAGTTAATGGTAAAGGTTGAGAATACCAAGATTATTGCAAAAACTTCCTGGTAAGAATTAAGGTGGAGGACTGGAGATTGAAAACTTTACCATTGATGAAACTTTCAGCTGGAGCTCTGGCTTTAATGCTTGGCTGGGGAATCGGGATGGCTGTAGACGCCCAAACAAAAACCCTGGTAATCTATTCAGGTAGAGAGCAAAAACTGATTGGGCCTTTAATCGAAAAAGCCAAAAAAGACTTGAATAAAGATATTCAAGTACGTTATGGCGATACTGCGGAATTAGCGATCGCTCTTTTGGAAGAAGGCAAAAATAGCCGTGCAGACTTGTTTTTTGCTCAAGATGCTGGTGCTTTAGGCACTTTAGAGAAAAAACAACTCACACTACCAATTGCCCCCAAATTGCTGAACAAAGTTGACACTCGCTTTCGTTCTAGTAAAGGTCATTGGCTCGGAATTTCCGGACGCGCCCGTGTAATTGATTACAATACCAAGTTAGTAAAACAAAGCGAATTACCAACATCAATTTCGCAGTTAACACAACCAAAATGGCGCGGTAAAGTCGGCTGGGCACCAACAAACGGTTCATTTCAGTCATTTGTCACCGCCATGCGAGTTTTAGATGGAGACCAAAAGACTCTACAATGGCTCAAAGCCATGAAAGCCAATGGTGTTAAAGATTACGGTAAAAATTCGGCGATCGTTGAAGCTTTGGGACGGGGAGAAATTCATCTTGGTTTAGTGAACAATTACTACTTGTATCGTTTCAAAAAAGATAATGCTAACTTCCCTGTTGCTCATCACTACACGAAAAAAGATGCAGGATCAATAATTAATGTGGCAGGGGTAGCAATTACAAACACAACTGACCAAAAAGCTGATGCGGAAGCCTTAATTGATTACCTGCTAAAACAAAGTTCACAAAATTATTTTGCTCAAGAAACTAACGAATATCCTTTAGTAAAAGGAATTGCAGCACCATCAAAACAAGTGCCAATTAGCAAACTCAATCCGCCTAATGTTAGCTTAACAGACTTAGATGACTTACCCGGAACTTTGAATTTATTACAACAGGCAGGAGTTTTGTAGGAATTGAAAGCGGTTCGCCCTCCCTTATTTCTCACATTAGCCGCAGCAGTAGTGGCAGTTGCGATCGCTCTGCCATTACTATATTTAGTAATTCGTACCACAGGCATTGGCGGGGAAGAATTATGGGGATTAATTTCTCGTCCCCGCAATGTCACGGTATTTTTCAACAGCGCGGCTATGGCAGCAACGGTAACATTATTTTCCGCCTTAATTGCCATACCATTGGCATTTTTAACAGTGCGGACAGACTTACCAGGAAGACGTTTTTGGTTAGTAGCGACAACATTACCCTTAGCGGTGCCTAGTTATGTAGGCAGTTTTGCGCTCATAGCAACATTGGCACCACGGGGTAGCTTTTTACAGCTGTTGCTGCAACCATTGGGAGTAGAAGAATTACCTTCTATTTATGGTTTTCCGGGGACAGTTTTGGCAATTACCTTGTTTACCTATCCCTACATGCTGCTGAGTGTACGTTCAGCCTTGCAAGGTATCGATCCATCTTTAGAAGAAGCAGCTAGGAGTTTGGGTTATGGTAGCAGAGAAACATTTTTTCGGGTAGTTTTACCCCAGTTGAAACCATCAATAATTGCAGGTGGATTATTAGTTGCTTTGTATGCTTTGCGTGACTTTGGGACACCTTCCCTGATGCGGTTTGATGCCTTTACCAGAGCAATATTTTTGCAATATAAAGCTAGTTTTAATCGCAACTCAGCCGCCGCTTTATCATTGATGTTAGTGATACTAGTACTGGGGATTTTGTGGTTAGAATATAGAATGCGATCGCGTGCTGCATATTATAGTCGTGGTTCCGCTTCCCTGCGTCCACCAAAAATTGCCAAATTGGGAATTTGGAAATGGCCAGCCTTCATTTTTTGTTTGCTAATCACTAGCCTCGGTGTAATTTTGCCAGTAAGTATTACCCTATTTTGGTTAATTCGTGGATTTAACAGTGGCTACACTTTCCCCAACTTATTCCCCAACGTTCTCAACTCCATTGGCGCAGCGGGACTAGCGGCTTTAGCTACCACTATCTTTGCCCTACCAGTTGCAATTTTAGCAGTCAGATTTCCTAATAAAATCACCGCCATAATTGAACGCTGTTCATATATAGGTTTTGGAGTTCCAGGAATTGTGGTTGCCTTATCTTTGGTATTTTTTGGTGCCAACTATTTGCCAGTGCTGTACCAAACATTACCCATGCTGATATTTGCATATTTAGTGTTATTTCTACCACAATCAGTGGGAACAGTCCGCAGTTCGCTTTTACAATTAAATCCCCAAATAGAAGAATCAGCACGCAGCTTAGGTAGGAATGCTTGGCAAACTTTAAGAGAAGTTACCCTACCATTAGTACAACCGGGAGTGTTGAGTGGTGCAGTGCTAGTATTTTTAACAGCAATTAAAGAACTACCCGCTACCATACTATTAGCACCCATCGGGTTTACCACCTTAGCAATGCAAATTTGGCAAGCCACAGAAAATGTAGATTTTGCCGACGCAGCCGCGTCCTCACTAGCCATGTTGCTAGTCTCTATAGGTTCAACCTTATTAGTCTTATCTCAAGAAAACCTCAAAAAAGAGAAAATTATAAATCAAACGCAAATACAAACAAAATTTTAATTTAGAAAAAATAGGGAGTAGGGAATAGGGGGTGGGGAGTAGGGAATAGACACAGCTGAATTAAAATCTAAAATGCAAAAATCAACTCTTCTCAACTCCCACTCTCTGCGACTCTGCGCCTCTGCGTGATATTTCCAGCCACAACATAGGATAAAAACCCCCCTTCTAGTCCTCCTTTTATGCAACAAATAATTCTCCACTTAAATAATGTCACCAAGCAGTTTACAGAAAACACTTTTCCTGCTGTAGACAACATATCTTTGACATTACAACAAGGAGATATATTAGGATTGCTCGGTCCCTCTGGCTGTGGTAAAACAACATTGTTGCGATTAATTGCCGGTTTTGAACGCCTGCAAACAGGAGAAATTAAAATCGGAGAACAAATAGTTTGTAATACTTCTACTTGTATCCCAGCCGAACAGCGAGATATTGGCGTTGTTTTTCAAGATTATGCACTGTTTCCCCATCTCAGTGTGACAGAAAATGTGGGCTTTGGGTTGAAACATCTCCCTAAACAACAAATACAAAAACGTGTAGCCGAAGTTCTAGCCCTAGTGAGACTCGAAGGCTTAGAAAAACGTTATCCTTACGAACTTTCAGGTGGACAACAGCAAAGAGTTGCCCTCGCCCGCGCCTTGGCACCCCAACCCCAATTAATGCTTTTAGATGAACCCTTAAGTAATCTTGATATTCAAGTTAGATTACGCTTGCGCGAAGAAGTGCGAGATATTCTCAAAGCCGCAGGTACTTCAGCAATTTTTGTTACCCACGACCAAGAAGAAGCATTAGCTATTTCAGATATAGTAGGTGTGATGCGCCAAGGACACTTAGAACAACTAGGCACACCAGAAGAAATTTATACTCATCCAGCATCAAGATTCATCGCCGAATTTGTCACTCAAGCTAATTTCCTTCCCGCCCATCGTCAAGGGAATTTATGGGAAACAGAAATCGGTAGTTTTGAGTTAGCAGCAAATCACACCGAAGACGCTGGTGAAATCATGATTCGCCAAGAAGATTTTATTTTAAAGCCAGCCAATGACGCGCCTGTGGTCGTTCGCACCCGGCGGTTTTTAGGACGCGAGTACCAATATTGTTTGCAAACTCCCTCTGGGAAAGAACTCCATGCACGGACGATCGCTGATGTAGTATTACCTGTGGGTACAAGGGTGGAATTATCTATCGATGGCGATCGCGTCAAGGTTTTTCCCCAATAGATATAGATTTTGGGTTCTCAAGCAATAATTAATCACTTTAATTTATTATCTCTTATTCACAGTAGAAAAAATTTATTTACCAAAACGGTAAAGCATCAGTTGATATGATATGTTCTCTGGACATAGCAAATTTGTTTACCAAAATGGTAAACTTGTATTAGTCTAGTAACGCATGAAAATCACTTTCGCTGACAGCAAACTGCAAAATCTATGCGAGCAAGAAAAACTAGCGAAAACAAAATTGGGTGCAAAGTGTGCCAAGAAATTGGAAGGCCGGTTAGCTGACCTTGCTGCTGTTGGTTGTGTCAAAGAATTAGTTGCAGGTCGTCCTCATCCCTTAAAAGGAAATAGAGCAGGTGAATTTGCCGTATACCTGGAGGGCGGTAAACGCCTTGTATTTCAGCCTGATAACGACCCCATCCCTCTTACCGAAGATGGAAGCATTGATTGGTCAAAAGTTACTGCTGTTTGTATTGTTTTCATTGGAGATTACCATGACTAAGACAACCCGGCCTTTTACTCCAGATTGGGTTTCTCCCCCTGGTGATACCATCGCCGATATATTAGAAGAACGTGATTGGACACAAGCAGAGTTAGCAGAACGTTTAGGCTACAGCACGAAACACATCAGCTTGCTGATTAACGGCAAAGCACCTGTAAATGAAGAAACAGCACTGAAGCTAGAACGAGTTTTGGGGAGTACAGCAGCATTTTGGCTCAAGCGTGAAGCTCAATACCGCGCGGCTTTGGCACGGATAGAAGAGGAAAACCGCTTAAAAGAATGGACATCTTGGTTAGATCGGTTGCCAGTCAAAGAATTGATGAACCAAGGTGTAATTCCTAAATGCAATTTAATTGCCAAAAATAAACCTAGCTTGGTAAAAAAGTTATTACATTTTTTCGGTGTGGCTTCGCCGGACGAGTGGCGAAGTTACTATGCAGGTATGGAAATTTCTTTTCGCCGCACCCGCGAAAAACAAAGTGATGTTGGTGCTATTTCCGCTTGGTTGCGTTTGGGTGAAATAGAAGCAGAAAAACTAGACTGTCCCAAATACAGTAAACCAAAGTTTGAAAAAGCAGTACGGGAAATTCGCACTTTGACAGTGTTACAACCAGAGCAATTTCAACCACAGATGCAGCATTTGTGCCGGGAAGCGGGTGTTGTGCTGGTTTTAGTACCATCAATTAAGGGAGCGCACGTCAGTGGTGTAGCACGGTGGTTAAATCCCCATAAGGCATTGATTCAACTTTCGCTTTACGGTAAAACCAACGATCGCTTCTGGTTTAATTTCTTCCATGAAGCAGCACATATCCTACTTCATGATAAAGAAAATATTTTTCTGGATGAATGGGATAGTGGGGAAAGGTTAGTCTCTGAACCAGAACGCGAAGCTGATCGATGGGCGCGGGAATTTTTGATCCCACCCCAATACGAAAGAGAATTAGCGCAACTTAAATCTAAAAATGATGTTGTTGATTTTGCAGAGGGTATCGGCATCCATCCCGCTATTGTTGTAGGTAGGCTGCAACATGATTGTACAATTCCTGTCTCTTGGATGAATGGGTTTAAGGAGAGTTTTTGTTTTTAACCTCCTAATGGTCTTGAACTGAGCCAAGGCTTATGCAAAACTTGAGATCCTTCGCTCCCAGCCGACTTTTAAGGAATTGATCAATGGCGCGTCTAGCACTGCTGAGTGTATCTAATAAAACTGGTTTAATTGACCTCGCCCGTAGCTTGGTTGAAGAATTCGACTTTGATTTAATCAGCAGTGGGGGAACAGCCCAAGCACTCAAAGATGCTGGACTCCCAGTTACTAAGGTTGCTGATTATACAGGTTCGCCAGAAATTTTAGGTGGTCGAGTTAAAACCCTGCATCCCCGAATTCACGGCGGAATTTTGGCACGGCGGGATGTTCCCCAAGATATTACAGATTTAGAAAATAACCAAATTCGCCCGATTGATTTAGTAGTAGTGAATCTTTATCCTTTTGAGCAAACGATCGCTAAACCAGGGGTAACATTAGCTGAAGCTGTGGAACAGATTGATATCGGTGGCCCTGCTATGCTGCGGGCATCATCGAAAAATTTTGCTCATTTGACTGTATTATGCGATCCAGGACAATATAACGAGTATTTAGAGGAATTGCGGCAAAATAACGGCGAAGCATCCTTAGAGTTTCGCCAAAAGGCAGCTTTAAAAGGATTTTTGCACACTGCTAGCTACGATCGAGCGATCGCATCTTACCTCGCTGGCACAGAAAACTACAACCTCAGCGGCACACAATTACAATCTCTGCGTTACGGCGAAAACCCCCACCAACCCGCCACTTGGTATCAAACTGGTACTACCCCAACGGGATGGGCAGCAGCTACGAAACTCCAAGGCAAGGAACTGAGTTACAATAACTTGGTTGATTTGGAAGCTGCACGCCGAATTATTGCCGAATTCACTGATTCCCCAGCAGCAACGATTATTAAACATACAAATCCCTGTGGTACGGCGCTAGGAAGCACTATTTCAGAAGCTTACGAAAAAGCTTTTAACGCTGATTCTACCTCTGCCTTTGGTGGAATTGTGGCACTCAACCGTCCCATCGATGCAACTACAGCCAGCGAGTTAACTAAAACATTTTTAGAATGTGTGGTTGCACCAGATTGTGAAGCGGATGCCCAAGAAATTTTAGGCAAGAAATCTAATGTGCGGGTTTTGATTTTACCAGATTTGAGCAGTGGAGCCAAAGAAACAGTAAAAGCGATCGCAGGTGGTTTCCTCGTCCAAGCTAGCGATGACATCATTGCAGATACCAGTCAATGGCAAGTCGTCACCGAACGTCAACCCACCGCCGATGAGTTAGCCGAATTGCTGTTTGCTTGGAAGGTTTGCAAACATGTCAAATCTAATGCGATCGTTGTGACAAGCGATCGCACTACACTAGGAGTAGGTGCCGGTCAAATGAACCGCGTCGGCTCAGTGAAAATTGCCCTAGAACAAGCCGCGGAAAAGGCCAAAGGCGCAACTCTCGCCAGCGATGGATTTTTACCCTTCGATGATTCCGTCAAAACAGCCGCAGCAGCAGGAATTACAGCCATTGTTCAACCAGGGGGAAGTGTCCGTGATAAAGATTCTATCAAAGCTGCTAACGAACTGGGTTTAGTAATGGTGTTGACTGGTGTACGTCACTTTTTACACTAACTTCTGGGGTTTAATCTGGTGCAGTTTTAAAACTGTCACTCAAAATACTTGCTCTTTGATGAAAGCAGTGATATCTTTTAGTTGTGTGTGAGGAGCAAGTTAAAAATAAAAAGCGTTTGGGGTGGAAACACGGCAACACTCCCAGACGCTTTTTAGTTTTTATCTAAAAAATGGACTTTAAAATTGTTATCCAATATACTTGCCTTTTCATAGAAGTAGTGATAATCTTTAGTTGTGTGTGAGGAGCAAGTTTAAGAATAAAAAGCGTTTGGGGTGGAAACACGGCAACACTCCCAGGCGCTTTTTAATTTTGGTCTAGAAATTGGATTGTGGTGCAGTTTTGAAAGTGTCACTCACTACACTCGCTTTTTAGTTGCACCAGTGATATCTTTTAGTTGTGTGTGAGGAGCAAGTTTAAGAATAAAAAGCGTTTGGGGTGGAAACACGGCAACACTCCCAGGCGCTTTTTAATTTGGTATATAGAAAAATTCCACTGCCTCCTCTACCTTCAAGTTTCTTACAGCAATTTTCAGGTAAATAAGCTAACAATCATTCAAATTGCATCCCCGCGTCTCCCCCTCTCCGCGTCCCCGCGTCTTTCTGAGGCTAAGGATTATGCAACTTAAAGGCGGATTAGCTTAGATCGCGTTGTAGGGGCGCACAGCTGTGCGCCCCTACCGGGGATTGTGGTTCAAATAGATGAAAAACGCTGTAACACAGCTTGAAATATTACCACCAGCTTACTAGTTGGGTTATCAGATGCTAAACCCAGCGTAGGATTCTAATCTCCTTCCACCACTTCTAATGTCAAAATCCCTTTTGGTTTATTCACAACCAACTGCATAATATCCAACCACAGTGAACCGAGCAAAATATCAGGTAGTTCTTCTCCTACATGAACAGGAATGATAAATTCTTTGCCAGCAACAACGACTTTCCCTTCATATAAGTCAAAATACTCTAATCCTCTAGCAGTTTGCATCTCAATGTACAGCACTATGTCAGCAATACGGGCACTACATTGCTCTCGATACTCTCGTTCGATGAGTCGATTAAAAAATATAATATTTTGCGTTCTACTTGTGCAGAATGTAGTGTAAACCTGAGTTTTACTTCAACAAACTTGGCATCAACCATCAAACTGGACGACAACCAGACAAAATTTCGTGCATTTTCACGACTTGTCCAATAACTGCGATCGCCGGCGCACCAAATCCAGTTTCTTCTACTTGCTGGACAATAGTTTCCAATGTGCCAATCAATTCTTCTTGTTCTGGACGCGTACCCCACCGCACCAAAGCAATGGGCGTTTCTAAAATCAACCCAGCCTTGGTTAATTGTTCCACAATGTAAGGCAAATTGTGAATTCCCATATAAATCACAACAGTTTCGGAACCGTGGGCGATCGCACTCCAATTAACTAAGGGTTTATATTTACCTGCTGCTTCGTGTCCAGTGACAAATGTCACCGAAGAACTATACAACCGATGCGTCAATGGTATACCTGCATAGGCGGCGGCGGCAATTCCCGAAGTGATACCAGGCACAACTTCCACTGAAATTCCGGCGTTGACTAATTCTGCCATTTCTTCCCCACCACGGCCAAAAATAAACGGATCGCCACCCTTTAGCCGCACTACAATTGCACGATCCTGGGCTTTATCAATCAGCAATTGAGTGGTTTCTTCCTGGAACAGCGAATGTTTCCCCCTGCGCTTACCAGCGTTAATTTGCTCTGCTTGGGGATTAATCATTGCTAGAATTGCGGGACTCACTAAAGCATCATAGATGACTACATCTGCACATTCCAATAAACCTTTTGCCTTCAGGGTTATTAGTCCTGGATCTCCTGGCCCCGCACCTACTAAATAAACCTTTCCCAAATATTTGTTCCTCTCTGTGATTGTGCGGTTCATTTGTCTATTGAATCCCAAATTAAATCGGCTAATTCTGCACTTGCTCCCAGAGGTTCTGCCAAGTGGAAAGTTACTGCCGAAAATTGTAATTTTAGCGTTTCTATTGAGGTGGCGATAGCATCGGTTATTCCACCTGGGAATAAAAAGTATGGCAAAATTGCAATTTCCCTATAGCCAGCAGTTACCAACTCTTTCACCCGTAATTCTAAACTACCAGGCACAGACCAATAAGCAGCGATCGCTCCCAAACTGGTCGCCATTGCTTCGATTAGTCTTTGAGAATCAGGGCGACGGCTACCATGAGCCAACAGAATCCATGCTTCTGCTTTTATCTTAGCAATTTGCTTGGAGAGCAATTTATTCAAATCTGGGTGAGAACCTAAGTGTGGTTGCAATTCAATCATGATATCTTTACCAGTCCCCTGTTGTCCCAGGGCTACTTCGGCAGGAATATCTGTCATTACATGCACTCCTGGGAGCAGAAATAGCGGTAGAATCTTGAGGTGATTTTTATTTTCAGACACTTTTTGAACACCAAAAGCAGTCTCAGCAAATTGTTTAATCTGCTCGTGTAGAGGCTTTGGACTCATTTCTAAAGCAGCTATACCTACCACATGTTCGCTATTTGCTTGGTTGTGATTTTTGTGCAATTTCTCAGATACTATCCTTGCCAGTTCCTGCATAGCAATTTCTGGGCGCGGATCGCGGCTTCCATGAGATACTAATAAATATGCAAATGACATGAGCAAACTTAAATTTTCAGTGACTATTTTTCATATTTTACGTGCAAGAGACTGGATATTGGGTATTAGGAAAGAAGATGTAGGGCGTGTCATAAAATTAGGGAATTAATTTAAATGACATAAATCTAGACAAACATAGTTCAGATACCATTATTTATGTTGTCGGACAAAAATGAAACTATCAATGTCATTTAACTTCTTCATACCATATACCAACGTTTTCAAAAGCAGCATAGGCAAGCTTGAGAAAATTCACCACTCTCTGTTTGCTGATTATTCCAAATTCTTGATACTGTCTTGCGTCTGCAAATGTTAATCTGTGCTGGTCTATAATATTTCTTTCTTTATAGGCTAGTTTGGGAAAATCTATAGCCTTAATATTATATTTTTTGACTATCTCTTGTATTGTCACATCTGAATTTACGTGTTCCCAGTCATCACATAAGCCTAAATTTCTGACTAATACATGAGGAACTTTGCCACCATAGCTATTTACAGATTGCTTAAATAGATTTAAGCTGTCATACCCTCCTGTTGACACAAACCACTTACAAAAATATACCCCTTGTGAATCTCCCAGTTCAATTAAATGATTCTTCTCAATCCATTCCTTGACTGCTCTATGAGATTGTGCCGCTAGATTAGCAATCACCGTTTTATTCATTGCGATCTCAAAGATTTTATCCGCCTTATCAGCTTGCTTCTCATCTTCTGTAAACACTGCATACTGACATATCCCCTTGTACACCCCAGCTACATCTGGATTTGACCTATCGGTTTCTACTGGAACAAAAGGCATATTTTTATCCAGACAATACTGAATCATTGTTCTAGCGACTAGAGACTTCCCTACCCCTCCCTTTTCCCCGTCTATCAAATGAATTGTTGGCATAGCTGCACCCCTTTATCTTTAAACCTAGTATTGATTAATTTGGCTCAGATTCACTTGTTGTTTGTCGCCTAGTAATTTTAGCCGTTTTTCCTGATAACTTTTCTCCCCTGTTGCTGGTGTAACCAAACTGAACATCCGTATTATAGGGGAGCCGGGCGGCATTCATACGCAAAATCTGGAAACCGTGGTCAAACAACGCATCGCTTCAATCAATAACTAGGAACTTGCAGTATTATCAATTCATAATCTAGAAGTGTTGTAGTACGTCACAGCCCAAATAAAACTACTCTTTCAAAGAGTTCAAAAGCTGACACCATATCTATTCTTTCTTTTGCCTTTTGCCTTATTGCTCTTGGGCAGTGTAAGTATAAAATTGATCGAAAGCTCCCACCGTTTCAAATCTGTAAGAAGGTATCCAAGAATTTATTTTTAAATCTGTACGGTAAACACTAAAAATAATATAGTTTTGCCTTTCTGTAGTTCTGTTAATGATTTCCTGCATTTGCGGGTTAGCTTGATCGACCAACTTGTCACAATTAAAACGAATTAAATTTTCTATGAAATTCGTAGTTTTTTTGCATACATCGGTTTTTAGGTAACTTGCCAACCGTTGCACTGCATATTCTTCATAGGCAACCTGACTGGGATTAGTCTTTGCCATTGTCACACCCAAGGCGGCGATTCCTGCTGCTGCTCCAGTACACGCGATGATGGTTAACTGTTTCATCTTTCCCAAGTCAAATTCATTATAAATGTTAGATTCCAGAGACTCTAAATAGAATTACTCCGTTCCTGGAACAAAACTCTTGCTCGCTTTCCAAAAAATTGCTATAATTCAAATTGTCGAATGGCGAGCGTAGCCAAGTGGTTAAGGCAGTGGTTTGTGGTACCACCATTCGTGGGTTCGAGTCCCATCGTTCGCCCTTATCATCTTTATAGAGTTAAAAGGTCGGCAAAACTGAACCAGGATATACATTAATTTAGTTTATCAGAAAACTGGGTTTAAAACCCCGTGCTTCCAGCATGGCTTTGATTAATTTAAGTTTCTTACAGAATATCGGACATAATGTAAGAATGACACAAAAAGCATTCAGGTACCGATTCTATCCAACTTCTGAGCAAGAAACCTTGCTCAGAAGAACGATGGGTTGCGCTCGATTAGTTTACAACCGCGCTCTTGCTGCAAGGACAGAAGCATGGTATGAACGACAGGAGCGAGTCGGATACGAAAAAACGTCAACCATGCTGACTAGTTGGAAAAATTTTGAAGACTTGCAGTTTTTGAATGAAGTTAGCAGTGTGCCATTACAACAAGGCTTGCGACATCTGCAAACTGCCTTTACTAATTTCTTTGCAGGACGGGCAAAATATCCAAACTTTAAGAAAAAGCATCATGGTGGTAATGCTGAATTTACTAAAGCTGCTTTCAGGTGGAAAGATGGCAAAGTATTTTTAGCCAAATGCGCTCAACCCTTAGAAATCCGATGGAGCCGGCAACTTCCTGAAAGTGCAGAGCCATCAAGAGTTACCGTAAAGCTCTCGCCCTCTGGACGGTGGACTGTTTCAATGCTGGTGGATGTTGCAATCGAGGCATTGCCTAAGTCGGGTAATCAAATTGGTTTCGATTTGGGTATTACCAGCTTGATTGCTTTGAGTAATGGTGAAAAAATTGCTAACAATCAAGCGTTTAAGACTAAACGCCGTAAATTGCGGAAAGCTCAAAAAGCTCTTAGCCGCAAGAAAAAAGGATCTAACAATTGCCACAAGGCAAGGCTGAAAGTAGCTAAAGTTCATGCAGAAATTAGTGATGCTCGTAATGATTTTCTTCACAAATTGACAACCCGACTGGTTCGAGAAAACCAATTGATTGCAGTCGAAGATTTGTCTGTGAAGAATATGGTCAAAAACAAAAAACTCGCCCTCTCGATTAGCGATGCTAGCTGGGGTGAACTAGTTAGACAGCTTAAATATAAGTGCGATTGGTATGGTCGTAACTTCGTCAAGATTGACCGATGGTTTCCCAGTTCAAAACGCTGTGGGAACTGCGGACACATTGTTGATAAACTGCCTCTGAATATCAGGGAGTGGAATTGCCCCAACTGTGGGACGCACCACGACAGAGACATCAATGCTAGTAAGAATATTTTGGCTGCGGGACTCGCAGTTTCAGTCTGTGGAGCGAACATAAGACCTGATAGGCGTGAGCCTAAAGGGCAGTTGCGAAAAACCAGCAATGGTGAGTTCGGTGTGGTCTTGGGGTCTCCCCAAGTGGAGCAACCGGCTTTCCCGTTGGGAAAGAAACAGAAACCTAAGTCGTGAGTCTTAGGAATCCCCGACCGTTTACGGCGGGGAGGATGTCAAAAGTAATTATATGTATACAAGCAAATTTACTTACTTAAGTACGATCGGGTACTCTCAGTTAATGCGCGTCCAAGTTGTACATTCTTTGGCTAAGACTGTCATTAGCCATTAGCGATCGCTATGTTTATGGACGTGACTGAGCAGGTTAATGAATGCCGAGACCCTAAAGATAACAAATATTTAGAATTAGCACTCAGTGGAAAAGCAGAGTGTATTATGACTGGAGATGATGATTTGCTTGTGCTAAACCCTTGGAGGGGCATTGAGATTCTGACTGTTCAATAATTTTTGGCAAAGAACTAGGACAAATCACCCATCAAGGAAAAAGATGCCCTGTATTTAGTTAAAGAACTATTATATTTCTTAAAATTAAAAAGTTTTACTTCAAGGCGATCGCCAATAAATATCTACATAATATAAAATTCCCGATTTCTCTGAGGAATCGGGAATTTCAACTTCCAGAATTGCGTTTTGTAAAGGATGTTCACCTGTTAGAAGATGCCTAAAAGAATGATAAAAGTCAACCCGCAGAAGGCAAGCAAGGAAATAAGCAGAATGTTGCCTACACTGTGGTCAGATGATGTTAAGTTGTGTGTATTGTCAGCCATATAAATCGACCTGATTTTAAGAACTTGATGCTGAAATTATAACTAGGCTAATTCAAGATAAGTTGCTCTTAGATAAAAACTTGATTTTTATTTATTTAAGTTAAACTCAATAGTTAAGGTTTAAGCAAAAAAAATAACTTTTGTTTCAGCAGTTGGGGGGAATATAATTATAGCAATGGCAGAATACATAACTTAGAGCTAATTGATTACGAATTACGAATTATCATAGAAGCTTATTCTTTAACAATTGTATCAGTTATTTAACAACATCTCTCAAAAGAAATAAGAATTGTATTCCTTTAGTTAGAGTCAAAAATACTGAGTCATAGATACTTTAGGTAAAGTAGAACATGATTTTCAGTGCTGCTGAAAAGTAGATACTCGTACATGCACAGGTAAATATGGTTTATCTGTGTTGTTTTGTGTTTCTACGTCGCCTTGAAAGTTAACAATGCAAACATCGTCATCCAGTGGAGTCACCATGTCTGAATTGCTGCAAGCAGTGTTAGATAGTGAAGAAAAAAATGATTTGCGTTCCTTCATTAGTGAATTACGCCAACAAGAAAACAAGTACTTGCTGCGAAACGACATACTCAATGTATATGCAGAATATTGTTCCAAGTACCAGAAACCTGAGGCATTTCACACTACTTCTGACTTAGGTAAACTCATTTACTATACTCAGGAAATTATTCAGGAGGACTCAAACTTCTGTTTCATCATCCGTTCTAAAATTGCCAGTCAAGAAGTTTATTGGTTGACATCAGACTTGAGCATTGAGCCGATGACGGTGCAGGATTTACTCGATTTGCGCGATCGCCTGGTGAACAAATTTCATCCCAACGACGGCGACCTGCTAGAATTGGACTTCGGTCCCTTTTATGACTACTCCCCAGCCATCCGCGACCCGAAAAATATTGGTAAGGGGGTACAATTTCTCAACCGCTATTTATCCAGCCAACTATTTCAAGACTCGAAACAATTGCTGGAAAGCTTGTTGAACTTCTTGCGGTTGCACCAATACAACGGTATCCAACTGCTGATCAACGATCGCATTCAATCCCAGCAGCAACTTTCTGTGCAAGTTAAGAAAGCTATAAGTTTCGTTAGCGATCGCCCCGATGATGAACCCTATGAACAATTCCGGTTCCAATTGCAAACAATGGGTTTTGAACCGGGTTGGGGTAACACCACAAGCCGCGTGCGAGACACCCTAAATATTCTTGATGAATTGATTGATTCTCCCGACCCCCAGACCCTAGAAGCCTTCATTTCTCGCGTTCCGATGATTTTTAGAATCGTCCTCGTCTCTGCACACGGATGGTTTGGTCAAGAAGGCGTTTTGGGGCGTCCCGATACTGGCGGTCAGGTGGTTTACGTCCTCGATCAGGCAAAAAGTCTCGAAAAACAGCTACAAGAAGATGTTTTGCTAGCTGGTTTAGAAGGATTAAACGTCCAGCCAAAGGTGATTATTCTCAGCCGCTTAATTCCTAATAGTGATGGTACTCTTTGTAATCAACGACTGGAAAAGGTTTACGGCACAGAAAATGCCTGGATTTTGCGAGTACCTCTGCGGGAATTTAATCCTAACATGACTCAAAACTGGATTTCCCGGTTTGAGTTTTGGCCTTATCTGGAAACTTTTGCCGTTGACTCGGAAAGAGAACTGCGGGCAGAATTTCAAGGTAGACCTGACTTAATAGTTGGTAACTATTCTGATGGAAATTTAGTGGCATTTTTGCTAGCGCGGCGGATGAAAGTCACGCAATGTAATATTGCCCATGCTTTGGAAAAATCTAAATACTTGTTTAGTAACCTTTACTGGCAAGATTTAGAAGATAAATATCATTTTTCCTTGCAATTTACAGCTGACTTAATTGCGATGAATGCTGCAAATTTTGTGGTCAGCAGCACCTACCAAGAAATTGTCGGCACACCCGATAGTGTGGGACAGTACGAATCTTATAAATGCTTCACCATGCCAGAGTTGTATCATGTAACCAATGGCATTGAATTATTCAGTCCGAAGTTCAATGTTGTACCGCCTGGAGTCAACGAAAATTACTATTTTCCCTACACCCGGACTCAAGACCGAGTAGAAAGCGATCGCCAGCGTCTTGCAGAAACACTCTTTACCTTAGAAGACCCCAGCCAAATCTTTGGCAAACTCGACGATCCTAACAAGCGTCCTCTGTTTTCAATGGCGCGTCTTGACCGCATCAAAAACCTCACAGGTTTAGCCGAATGCTTTGGTCAAAGTAAAGAATTACAGGAGCATTGCAACTTAATTTTAGTAGCGGGTAAGTTGCGTGTAGAAGAATCCGGCGACAACGAAGAACGCGATGAAATTATCAAACTTTACCAAATAATTGACGAATACAATCTCCACGGAAAGATTCGCTGGTTAGGTGTGCGCCTGTCTAAAACCGATTCTGGTGAAATTTATCGAGTAATTGGCGATCGCCAGGGAATTTTTGTGCAACCAGCTTTATTTGAAGCTTTTGGTTTAACAATTTTAGAAGCGATGGTTTCAGGATTACCAACTTTTGCTACACAGTTTGGTGGACCACTGGAAATTATTCAGAATAAGGTTAATGGTTTTTACATTAACCCAACAAATTTAGAAGAAACAGCCACAAAAATTGTAGATTTTGTCACCAAATGCGAACAAAATTCTCACTATTGGGATGAAATTTCCCAACGAGGAATTGACCGAGTTTACACTACTTATACTTGGAAAATTCACACTACCAAACTGTTATCTTTAGCACGGATTTATGGTTTTTGGAACTTTACTTCAAAAGAAAACCGAGAAGACTTATTGCGTTATCTAGAGGCTTTATTTTATTTAATTTACAAGCCAAGAGCGCAACAGTTATTAGAGCAGCATAAGTACCGATAATTAAGTTAGGAGTGAGGAGTGAAGAGTTAAAAAGTATGAATAATGAAGAATTTTATAACTCCCAACTCCTAACTCTCAACTCCTAACTCTCAACTCCCAACTCCCAACTCTCAACTCCCAACTCCTAACTCTCAACTCCCAACTCTTAACTAAATTGTTAACGCTCGCCAAGTTCGTTTACCAACGACTCCATCTGCTGCTAAATTGCGCTGATTTTGAAATGCTTTGACAGCAGTTTCAGTCAGCGCTCCAAAGATTCCATCGACTCTAACGGTATAACCGTTAGATACTAATAACCGTTGTAAAGCTCTGACAGCAACACCAGAGCTACCGAAATAAAGAGTCGGTAGAGGTTGGGTACTATATTTATCGAATCTTCCCTCAGACTTTGCACCGTCTTTCCCTGCGGGCTGAGAAGAGTTTTTAGACTGTGCTAAATCAGAAGAAGCTAAGAAGTGGTTCTTTTTGCTAATTTTTTGAAGTGGATGTTCTTTCTCTAGCGCGATCGCTCCTAAGGAAGCGTGCGAAGTTGCATCTGTCTGCATAAATTCAGGTGGTGTGACTTGAGCAGTTATCTCTAACTGACTCTGCGTTGACTGGTTGATGTCATTTTCCATCTGAAATAATTGCTGTTCTGGCAAATTCGGCCCAGATGCTTGTCTTGCTGTTAACACGCCCGTCATCATCAGGCCAATTTCAGTCATTATCGTTCATTTTAGTTAAACCAATATTTCTTTTAACAAACAACAGTACTGCTGTCCGGGATAGTGCATACTGTTCAAATCAAAAAATCATGTAGTAATTTTTTCGCATACATCATATTTTCTGACCTCCTATTCCGTTTAATCAGACTAATATCATTAGCCTTTGTGCTTTTTTTATCTTTTATCAAGCTATCAACTTGTCAGATATCTTATCTAAATCAACGGTTTAGACAATAACATACTATTGGATCGCATGGGAATGCTATCAAATAAATTTGTCTAGTTATCTTTGGCTTACCCTTGGTATGCTGATGCCACTTTTATCATGTTTATACTGCAAGGCAAAGTACTACAGAATTTACGTAACCAATTTTTCAGCGTTCATTAGTGTAGTATTAGGCAACAATGATAAACTCTTGATTTCAAATAATTTGTCCCCCCTTGGAGGGGGTTCTAAACTTTTTATCGATCGATATTATCTTCATGGATACATGCTACTTGTCGCAGTGTTATTTAGTTTTACCAACTTCACTCGTTATACCAATTTGAAAAAAGAATGGGACAAATAGGTAGGGTAGCACAGCTGTGCTACCCTACAGATGATCGATGTGTTGCAAAGATTATTTGAATTGGTATTAGTAGAGCTTTGCGTAAATTCATCGTCAATTAAGGGTTGAAAATTTAACGCAAAGCTATGCAGAGTCTTTCCGAAGAGAATTCGCTCTTGATTAACGAAACACTGTACTTAGGACACTCAGTTGCGGATACGGCAAAACTTTTTACCTTTTTTCATCTCGCCACAAAGCAATACCGCCTAATAAACCAGTAATATTGGGGATAAGTTTCACATTTAACGGTAACTGAAGATTCACTCTTACAGCTTCACCACCACCAATATATAGGTAATCATAATTGAACAGATGTTGCAAAGATGCGATCGCCTTTTCTAAACGCTTGTTCCATCTTTTCTCGCCAATTTTTTCTAACTCTGCGCGTCCTAGTTGTTCCTCAAAAGTCTCTCCTTTGCGAAATGGATGATGTCCCATTTCCATATTCGGCACCAACTTACCATCCACAAACAAAGCCGAACCAAAGCCCGTACCGAGAGTAATCACCAATTCCACACCTTTACCTGCGATCGCTCCCAGCCCTTGCATATCTGCATCATTAATCACCCGTACAGGCTTGTTTAAATGTTTTAATAATGCTGTTTCCAAATCAAAGCCAATCCAATCTGGATGCAAATTTACCGCTGTTTCCGTGACTCCACACCGCACCACACCTGGAAAACCTACTGAAACGCGATGAAATTCACCTTGAGCCGCCGCTAACACAACAATTGCATTAATTACAACCTCAGGTGTTGCAGGTTGCGGTGTATCTAAACGCGCTCTTTCGGTTATCGGATTTCCTGTAATATCCAAAACCATCGCCTTAACGCCACTACCGCCAATATCAATCGATAATGTCCGAATCGATCCATTTTCTTCAACCATTTACTTAGATCCTTGTCACAGCTTGTTATTTCGCTATTATGCTTTGCTACATCTGGTAATATCCGGATGTTTGGAGAGTCTTCATTATTGATGGGCATGGGGCATGGGGCATTGGGCATGGGGAAAGGGAAAGGGGTAAGGGGGAAAGGTTAAATTTATCCCTTTACCCTTTACCCTTTAACCTTTTCCCCTGCCCCTTTGCTCCCCATCTCCCTACTCCCCTGCCTCCCCATCTCCCTCATCTCCCTCATCTCCCAGCGCCAATCCCCAATGCCCTAAAATAGAAATGTCACAACTTCAGTAATATGCATAGCTTTATTCCCCCACAACGGTTTTTCCCCTACCTGAGTTGGACTGACATTCAGGCAATGCCAAATAAGGAAAATGTGGTCATCATCCAACCAGTAGGAGCAATTGAACAACACGGCCCCCATCTGCCGTTAATTGTAGATGCTGCTATTGGTGTGGGGGTACTGGGAAAAGCATTGGAAAATCTCGATGCCAGTATTCCGGCCTATGCTTTACCGACGCTTTATTATGGCAAATCTAATGAACACTGGCACTTTCCCGGTACGATTACCCTCAGCACTGCAACTCTGACGGCAATCATTATGGAAGTGGGAGAAAGTATCTACCGTGCTGGGTTTAGAAAATTGGTGTTAATGAACTCCCACGGCGGACAACCCCAAGTTATGCAAATGGCGGCGCGGGATTTGCATGTTCAATATGATGACTTTTTGGTATTTCCGCTGTTTACTTGGCGTGTGCCTAATATTACCAAAGACTTATTAACACCGAAAGAAGCAGCACTAGGAATGCACGCCGGAGATGCAGAAACTAGCATTATGCTATCGCTTTTACCAGAACAAGTGCAGCTAGAAAAAGCTGTTGCGGAGTATCCACCAGAACAGGCAGAAAGTAGTTTATTGAGTTGGGAAGGCAAGTTACCTGTGGCTTGGGTGACGCGAGATATCAGTAAAAGTGGAGTCATTGGTGACGCTACAACCGCAACTAAAGAAAAAGGCGATCGCATTCTCGAATCTGTCGCTAACGGTTGGGTACAAGTTATTCAGGATATTTACGCCTTTCAACAACCAAAAGTTCAAAGTTAACAATCCCTGAGATGCAGCACAACATCTAAATTTGTTAATCTAAGAATAATGGAAATAGTACTGGGGTAGCTAGTTAAAATCTATCGGGCAGTGGGTTTCTATTGAAAGTTTTATCAGAAAAAGAATTATGACGGCCTTTGAACCTCAAAGCATCCGCTCTTATAGCCAAGAAGATGTACAACAAATTTTACACTTGGCGATCGCTCGTCAAGCTGATGATAAAGACACAGAATTTTCTTATGAACAGCTATTAGAAATTGCTGCTGAGTTAGAAATTGCACCTGAATCTTTAAAATTAGCAGAACGCGATTGGGTAGTGCAACAAAGCCAAGTTCAACAGCGAAAAGCTTTTGACGCCTTCCGCCAAAGAAGATTTCAGAAGCGTCTAGGCAATTATGCAATTTTTAATGGCTTTTTGATACTCGTCGATTTAATCGCTGGTGGCGGAATTTCTTGGTCGCTGTACATTTTACTATTCTGCGGATTGCCAGTAGGGCTTGATGTCTGGAATACCTTTCAAATGAAGGGGGAAGAGTACGAAATCGCATTCCAGAAGTGGAACCGCAAGCATCAGATTAAGAAAACCATCAATACAGTTTTGAATAAATGGTTTAAAGCATTGCTGACTTAGTAAGTTTAGTGCTTTCCGCTTATTCAAAGAAAAACCCCGCAGGAGAATTCGGGGTAACATTTCTGCCACATTTTTTGTGTAACACTATCTCGACCAAATCTTATTAAACACAGCAATTATAAGGATCAAACACAATATTATCCGATAGATCGAAGTATTTTTTCTATCTTTATACTGATATGTAAGTCTATCAATAGTCTGAAAATTATCTTAGAGCAAAAATCTTTACAACAAATCAATCGGCTGTAGGGGCGTACAGCTGTACGCCCCTACCTACAACACATTTTGCATAATGTTTTTGAATTATAAAAGATTTAGATAAGTCAGGGATAACCTGGCTAAAAAACCGAGATTTATTCTTAGAACAAATACTAACAGCCCCATATCGTAACAACCAATAAATATAAAACAGCATTGGGCGAATATAATAATACTGACTTGGAAATAGATTTCCACCTAAATAACTATGAAAGCTGAAGCAGAAAACCATACCAGGCTGACTTGTGAAGTGGAAACTACACTAAAGATAATTGGCGGACGCTGGAAGGTTTTGATTATTAAAGAATTAATGGCTGGCGTCAAACGTTTTGGCGAGTTACAGCGGGCTTTACCTGGAGTAACCCAAAAAATGCTGACTCAGCAACTCAGAGAAATGGAGGAAGACGGTATTATTCATCGAGAAGTTTATCCGCAAATTCCACCAAAAGTGGAATATTCACTCACGCCTTTAGGAGAAACTTTGCAACCAATTCTCTATGCTATGCATGAATGGGCTGTTCAACATTTTGCTCGAACCAATCACCATTAATATAAGGTGTTAGGCCTTATTCGTTAGTTCGTAAATATTCAATCGCTGCTTCTAATTTTGAAGGATAACTTTCAGCAAATCTTTCAAACCAAAGTCCTTCAGGGGAAAGTGGATCTACTTTTGCTAACCATTCTTTTGCTTGCACTTTCAAAGCCTCTATTTGTTTAGCTTTGAGTTGTTCTTGGCGAATTCTTTCTTGTTCTAATTCTTGCTGTCTTTTTAATTCCTCAGCAGCATCTTGTTCTGCAAAATTAGCCTTAACTTCTGCCAAAAGATTATCCATTAAAGATGCGGATTTTGGTGATGCTGGAAGAAAGGATTTAGCTGTAGTTGATTTTGGCGACTGCTGCTTAGGTTGTCCTTCTTTGTATTCAGTTTCCAGTTCAGCTAACAACTTATCAATAGAATCCATTTTTAGAAGTCCTATAAAGCGAAAATCATGATTCTATCTGGCATTTTTTCAAAATATCAGAAAAATCTAAATCCTTAAAAAATGTCAAGTTAATAAAATAGATAAACTAGGTTACAAAGCCAGATATTAAGCCTGTTTTACTCCTAAATTCTAAATTTTGCAAGTATTCGTTTTGCCTTGTGCCTAGTACTAGTCATTAATGGCATTGAGTAGCACTTCTGATAAACTCATATCTTCCATGTCTTCCATAGTAATTGTGTCACAGATATCAAACTTAGCACCAGCTCCTTGGAGATCGTCATCTAAAACTTTGAGAAAACGGGTAGCTTGTTGATCTGTACCGACTTGAATGAAAGAAATAGCTAATTCTTCATCTTTATCCATGCGGCGAGAAGCTTCAATAATTACCCTCATCACAGCTTTGCGATCGTCTGGTTCGCCATCAGTAACCACTAAAATTGTTTCACCATTTGGCTTCGTTTGACCTGCTCCTCTGCGTTGAAAATAATCATCAGTTGCATGTTTCAACACACCAGCCAAGTCAGTTGTACCAGAGGGATCATTTTCTCGGAAAATTTGTGCTACCTTGCTGGATGTCACATTTTCGTAGCGCTTAAATTTTCCAGAAAATACATAAATAGTGATACCATCTGGGTCAAATTGTTCGCATTTACTAGCTAAAGCTAGAGTAGATTCTTGTGCTGCTACCCATCTGCTTCTACCACCCTTTTGATCTGGGGTGGCCATACTGCCACTTTTGTCAATAATTAATGTGTAATCACGATTTTCTAGCATTTATAATCTCCGCAAATATTTACTCAAAAGCTCTAAATTATGAATCAGTTTTTCTAACATGGAGAATGTTTCCACAAATTGCCGATCAATTTTTGATAAAAAACTGACAAATTTAGGTATTATTAGTCAGTTATGGCGTTGCTTAATACATCTACAAGGCTCATTTCTTCTAGATCGTCTAAAGTGACTGTATCGCAAATATCAAATTTAGCTCCAACACTTTGCAACTGGTCATCTAAAGCTTTTAGAAACTTAGTCGCTTGGGCATCTGAGCCTACTTGAATAATCGAAATTCCCAATTCTTCATCACGCTCCATCTGCCGAGTAGCATGAATGATAACTTCAAACACAGCTTTACGATCGTCTGGTTCACCATCAGTAATGACTAAAATTGTTTCTCCGTTTGGCTTGCTTTGACCAGCAGCTTTGCGTTGAAAGTAATTATTTGTTGCATCTTGGAGTACACCTGCTAAGTTTGTCGTACCAGCAGGATCGTTTTCGAGAAATATCTGTGCGACTTTGGCTGAGGTTACATCGTCGTAGCGTTTAAATTTGCCAGAAAACACATAAACAGTAATACCATCTGGGTCAAACTGTTCGGCTTTTCTTGCCAAAGCAAGTGTAGACTCTTGGGCTATTTCCCATCTAGTTCTACCACCCACTTGGTCGGGTGTGGACATACTACCGCTTTTATCAATGATTAGTGTGTAATCGCGATCGCTCATCATATTTTTCCTGTAATTATTGCCCTGTGGTTCTAGTCTAACGCCGTTTTTTTCTCAGTAAGCCAGGCCTTTAAGTTTTTGTATCAATTATGTTATTCAAAATAAACGCGCTACAACATATTAATACGGATAATTACTGATAAATGCAAATGCGATCGCCTGCTGCTTTTGTTGGCTAAGTTTTCTAAAGCAAATTATACTCATCAAATCAGTGCTGAGTAAAAAATAATGGTTACTCTACTGAGGATTTTTATTTGCAAGCAAAAATTATAAAAAAATAAAGTTCATAAAAGGCGCACAAATAAATAGGGTATGTTTGATTACGTCAAGCAATTAGCAATCAAGGCTCCACTTAATATAAAGCCAATAAATTTCCCTTGGAAAATAAAATTTGGCTCAGAGGAGGTTTAAATTGCGAAAATTCACAAACACAGGAGTATCCAAAAATGAAATTAGATAAATTGGTTCATGCAATCCTCGTGCTTGTATTTGTTGTTAGTGCTGCGCTAATCAGTAAGCCTATGTCTGCTTGGGCAGTAGCCAGCAACTATCAGCTAACTTGTTCAAATATTAATGTTCGAGAAAACGTTTTGTCAGCTGATTGCAAAAGAAGAGATCAGAGCGTAGAATCTACTTCCATAACCCTAAAGGGCATTGAAAATATTGATGGCACATTAAAAGTTCTCGACCCTGGTATCACTGCTAATTACAATCTAACTTGCACAAATATTGCTGTGTCAGGAAATGAACTTTCAGCTAAATGTAGAACAAAAAATGGTGCTTATGTAAACACCAGTACAGTTATCAATGGAATTGAAAACATTGATGGAAGCTTGGAATACACAAGCAGTCCTGCCTAGCTGAAGCTAAGATTCTAAAAAAGTTAAATTAGGCTAAGCCATATAAGTAAATATATGGCTTAGCCTAATTTTTACATACCATACATCATCGATTGTGTGTATAAGGTTTTTGTATCAAGTTCATATAATGACTTGTAATTCAAAACTTTCCGTGTCTTTGCGTCAGCCCTAACTATAAGTACTCAATAGAACCTGATATTACTTATCTAAATAGCTCCAAATTCTTCGACAACCTTCATTTCGTCAAGAATTTCCCAGATTTGCTGTAACATTGGTTCTAAGCCGATACGTGTAACTGCTGAAATTAAAAAAACCGGGGCGTAGGAAAGATGATTCAGTTGGGTAGCTAGCGCCTCCAAATCTACAGTTTCGCGGTCAACTGCATCAATTTTATTCAACACCAAAATTTGCGATCGCTCTGTTAAACCTCTTCCGTAAGCTTTTAATTCTTGCTGAATGGTGTTATAGTCTCTAACCACATCATCACTAGTGGCATCAATCAAGTGGAGTAGCACCTGTGTGCGCTCGATATGACGCAAGAAATCGTGTCCTAATCCAGTTCCTTGGGCAGCACCTTCAATTAGTCCGGGAATGTCAGCGAAAACAGTGCCATCGCCAGTAGGTTTCCGCACTACACCCAAATTAGGGATGAGGGTAGTGAAGGGGTAGTCTGCGATTTTTGGGCG
The DNA here is from genome assembly GCF_014697355.1 of Nostoc calcicola FACHB-3891. Classification (GTDB taxonomy): domain Bacteria; phylum Cyanobacteriota; class Cyanobacteriia; order Cyanobacteriales; family Nostocaceae; genus Nostoc; species Nostoc calcicola. The sequence goes on from NZ_JACJRQ010000025.1 coordinate 117,275, forward strand.
TGCAGCTGATAAAGATGAAATTAAAGTAGATTTCCCAGCATTTGGTAACCCAATAATCCCGACTTCTGCCAAAAGCTTCAACTCCAAGCGCAACTGCTTTATTTCCCCTGGTAATCCTGGGAGAGCGTATTCTGGGGCGCGGTTACGATTGCTCAAAAAATGCTGATTTCCCAGTCCACCTTTACCCCCTTGGGCAACAACCAAAGTCTGCCCAGGTTCAATTAAATCTGCCAACAATTCGCCAGTTTCGCCATCATAAACAGCTGTACCGCAGGGAACTTCAATAATCAAATCTTTGCCATTAGCCCCAGTACAATTATTAGGGCCTCCACGAGTACCGTTTTCTGCTTGAAAGCGATGATTGTATCTGAAGTCCAGCAAGGTTTGTAGGTTTGCATCGACAACGAAAATTACTGAACCCCCTCGTCCTCCGTTACCACCAGAGGGACCACCAGCCGGCACATATTTCTCCCGGCGGAAGGCGACAATACCATCGCCGCCCTTACCAGCCGCAACTTCAATTTCTGCTTGGTCGATAAATTGCATAGTTAGTCATTAGTCATTGGTTATTGGTCATTGGTCGTATTATGTCCGCCTAATCACTTATCAAAAAAAACTCTTTGCGTCTGGTGTGTCCCCGCGCCTTTGCGTCAGATCTAATGATAAGTGTTCGACCATACATGATGTCATTTATTATTTGGAACATTGCCAATTGATGAACCCGTAATTCTTGAAACCTCCTACTTGACATTATGCCGCCTAACAAATGACTAATGACAAATGACCAATGACAAATGACTAAATATATGGTGAAACATCTTCACCGCATTTATCTGCCAAATAGGAGAGGGCGCGGAAACGTAAGCCTACTAGTTGTTCATACAATGGGTTAATTTTACACATCGGTGGTATATGCACAATTTTGCGTCCAAATAGGGTGACATCCCGCTCAAAGGGACACTGAGAGGGAATCATTTTACACAAAAAGCGGGCTACTCTTGGGTCTTGGATATCTAGTCCATCGAGCCAGTCGCGCAGAGGGTGTAGTGCATCAATTTGACGTTTTGTAAGTCCAGTTGCAGGGATAGTGGGGGTAATTTGCTCTGGGTGTTCTAGGGTGTGGCGGAGGGCTTGGAGTAAATTCTCTGGCTGTTCCAAGATTTGGCAGAACTGTTGCAGAACCTCATCTTCGCTGGGAGAATAAGTACCATCTGCGATCGCTACCATCACCGCAGTACGTAAAAAATTTTCCGCTGCTGGCGTACCTTTACCCAACACTGCGGCTAGTTCGTCAGGCGTAATAATTTCTAAAGTGTCCCATTGAATTTTAGGAGCTAATTCATCTTTAGTGATGCTGGCAATTATTTGCTGTTCTTGCTCATCAAAATTACCATCAGCCCAAGCAATAGTAAGCAGTCCACGCAACCAAGCGGCAATTTGTTCGCTGCTGTAGGGGGATTGAACGGTACTTGTCATAAACTCACGTCTCAAGCTTTCCTTGGTCACTACTAAGCTACCCTACCTAGTGACTATGAAGATAGTGGGTGCAGCAGAGGCTTGTAAATCGACAAATAGCCAATTGCTCTGGGAGCAAGGGGAGAAGAATCCGATCGTTGTTTGGATACAAAATAATAATTTAATTTTTGCAGCTTCCCTAGACAAAAATCAACAACGCGATCGCCCTGTCTCAAAGCCCAACCCAAATAAGTTTTCAAATCGCCACACTCAGTCTTGAGTTAAAATCCATCTCAGAATCATCTTGAGAAAATTTTCTAATTATTTTCACAAGGAGAAGTTAATGTGTGTAATGGAGGTATCCATGAGTAAAACAAAAGTAAACTTAGGTTTCTAGGACTTACGCATTGACACTAAATACAAAATATGTGTTTTTTGAAAAACCAGATTTGTTGTAGGGGCACAGCACTGCTGTGCCCTCCACCGCTAAGTTTATGTACCATCAAAGAATAATTAATCAAAGCCTGAAACGACATATTTTCGTGAATGCATACCATGATTAATTTGTACAGTGCGTAAGTCCTGGTTTCGTTCAAGATTTGACATTGACTTATTACCAGACGTTATGGTTTTCTGACGAGAGTTTTTTAATGAAACCAAATGCCGTCAATTAATCGCGGCTTGTGTTTAGGTTAATTATCAGTAATTAAGGTCTACATAATGTTTCTTTTTGGCATTGAGCATGAAGTCGCTTTCTTGAACAAAGAAGGAAAGTTTGCTGATTTTTCCCAGACAAAATTTGCTGATTTCAATCAAATTATTGAAAAGCTACCTATATACGCCAGTGATTATCCTCAACTGCGCGTCGGTGATGCAGGTATTAAGAAAAAGAGATGGTACATTGAGGGATTTGAAAGATTTGTGGATTCCGACCGGGTAATAGACTGTCATTCTAAAGGTATCGAAATTAGAACGACTATACATTCTGATATTCACGGCGCTATTACTGAATTGTCAGAAAGTTTTCACTTACTACGTGAGGTTGCTGCTAATTTTAGTTTCTCACCAGTTTTAGTCAGTTTTAATCCATACAATTCCAGTTTTGAACCTCAACCTCCATTAAATGATTATGAAATCAAACAATTAGAGACTGAACCTGACGAACAAACTGCTAATATTCATATGGTGACATACGGGCCAGATTTAAATATTTCAGTAGCAGATTTTTCTTTTGAACATCTAATTGATATTGGCAGAAAATTAACTTATTACAGTCCCTATATCGTTCCTTTTAGTTATAGCTCCCCTTTTTATAAAGGAGCTTTATGGGATGGGCTATCAGTACGGACATTTATCCGAACAGGAAAAAGACCAGCAGCCCTAGTTTTTGTTGAGAAACAAGAACAACTGATTAATAGCATACCTTCCCTAACAAAAATCGCCCGCATTCCCGCTGAAGTAGGTCGTATTGAATTTAAGGCTTGTGACAGTTGTGATGATTTTTCTATCTACGCAGCTTTACTGGCATTATTGAAAGGCTTAGTGTTAGATCGAACCTTATTAGGTAGAGCAACAGTGCCCGATGCCGCTTTGCACCAAATCTCTGCCAAACAAGGCTTTGACAACGAGGATATTTTTGGGAATGCAACAAAGGTCTTGCAAGCAGCTGAAATTGCACTCGGAGATGACCCAGATGTTCATTTTTTAACACCATTAAAAAAGCTGCTTGCCAACCGAAAAACAAAGTCCCATGAATTAATAGAAAAGTTTCATCGTTTAGGTTCAATAGAAGAGGTAATCAGACAGACTTATCAAATTTAAAAGCGAGATGGGGAGATGGGGAGGCAGAGGGAGAATAACAATACGGTTCGGATAAGCAGTATGAACTTCCCTTGTGGTCTGGGAAATGGTTAAAGGGGTAAGGGGTAAAGGATGTATTTGAAACCTTTCCCCTTTCCCCTTGAACCGAACCGTATTGGGGAGAATAACTCTTAACTCCTAACTCCTAACTCCTAACTCCTAACTCAGCACTCTCCCCCATACCCATCAAACAGTTCTTCCATCCTGGTGTTGACTTGAGCCAGTAGGCAAAGCTCTGTGTCCAGATCCCGAAGTTCCATTTGGAGAATCTGGAGGATTTGAGCCTCCCCGTCCCCCACGAGAAAATATAGCCTGAGCCAAGCTCTTGACTAGAATATAGAGAATTGGCACTAAGAACAAACTCAAGAACGTCGAAAGCAGCAATCCGCCAAACAGCGCTGTCCCTAAAGACCAACGGCTACTTGCTCCAGCTCCTTCAGAAATCACCAAGGGTAAAAATCCTAACAGCGCTGCAAAGGAAGTCATTAAAATCGGTCGTAAACGTTCCTCCCCTGCTTTCACAGCCGCCCGCGTGTAGCTCATGCCCTGCTCATGCAGTTGATTGGCAAATTCCACAACTAAAATCGCGTTTTTCGCGGCTAGACCAATCAAAGTCACCAAACCTACTTGACAATAAATATCATCTACTACTTTAGGAAAGAGGCTACCTGCCATGAAAATATTCGATCGCACCCAAAGCGCTGTCATCGCTCCCAAAACTGCTAGGGGAACCGTTAGCAAAATAATAATTGGGTCAATGTAGCTTTCATATTGAGCTGACAGCACCAAAAAGACAATCACGATCGCTAACGCAAAAATCAGTCCGGTAGATCCCCCAGATGTCTTCTCTTGGAGATAAGTCCCTGTCCACTCGTAACCAAATCCTTGAGGTAAAACCTCTGCTGCTAGTTGCTCCATCGCTTTAATAGCTTCTCCAGAACTAGCACCGGGAGCGGGAGCGCCTTGTACTTTGATTGAGCGATACAAGTTGTAATGGGAAATGGTTTTCGGTCCCACAAAGGGGGTAACTTTCACCAAATTACTCAAGGGAATCATCGCCCCACTGGCAGAGCGAACATACAGCTTGCCAATGTCATCAGGATTAGAGCGGAAAACCCCATCGGCTTGGACATATACGCGGTACTGTCGCTGTCCCTGTATAAAGTCATTCACATATTGCGACCCTAAGTAACTTTGCAATGCCCCAAAGACATCGTTAATGTCCACGTTCAAGGCTTTGGCTTGGTTGCGATTTACCTGGATTTCAAATTGGGGAGTGTCTGCGGTGAACTGAGTGAAAACTCGTTGGAGAGCAGGGTTTTTATTGGCTGCCGCAATGAACTTTTGAGCGGTATCAAGGAAGGTTTGAATCGGCGCACTGCCGGTGCGGTCTTGAATGATAAACTCAAAACCACCTGTAGTACTTAAACCTCTAACTGGAGGAGCATTCACAGCGATCGCTCTAGCTTCAGTAATTGCAGACAGCTTTTTGTTCAGCCTTTGAAGTATGCCATAAACAGACTGAGATTCTTCAGCCCTCTCTTTCCAAGGTTTCAGGTTAGCAAAAGCAATGCCTAAATTAGAAGCATTACCATCGAAACCAAAGCCACTAATCATAAAACTAGCTCTGACTTCCGGAGCCGCCGTGACTTCCTTGACAACTTTATTCATCACAGATTCAGTGTATTTCAAAGAAACCCCGTCAGGTCCCTGGACAATTACAAAGAAATAACCCTGATCTTCCTCTGGAATAAATCCAGTAGGCACTGCTTTGTACATCAAAACCGTTGCCACTAAACCACTGATGAAAACCCCAATCACAATCGGCTTGATATGGGTAAGGTAGCTAACAAACCTGACATAGCGGCGTGTGAACCAGCTAAATCCCCGATTAAACTGCGTGAAAAACCAGCCCAAAGGCCCCCGTGGTGTCTGAGCTGGGCGCATCAGGATTGCTGCCATACTCGGAGAAAAGGTTAAAGCGTTAAAAGTCGAGATCCCAATGGAGCAAGCAACAGTTAAGGCAAATTGTTTGTAAACAATCCCAGTAGTCCCTGGAATGAATGCAACTGGAATGAACACCGCCATCAGTACGAGTGAAGTGGCAATGATTGCCCCAGTCAACTCTTTCATCGCTTCCACTGCTGCGTCAAACGGCCTCATACCCTGTTCGAGTTTGACTGCAACAGCTTCTACCACAATAATTGCATCATCGACGACAATACCGATCGCCAGAACAAAACCAAATAAGGTCAGTGTATTAATTTGAAATCCTAAAACCAAAAGAGCCGCACATGTCCCAATCAAGGACACGGGAATCGCAACAGTGGGAATAATCGTGGTGCGCCAGTCTTGTAAAAAAACAAAAATTACCAAGACCACCAGGATAATCGCCTCAACCAGGGTATGCAGAACTTCTTCTAAAGAAATTTCTACAAATGGAGTGGTATCAAATGCCAACTGTGCTTTTAGTCCAGGTGGAAAATTCTTTTGTAGCCTCTCGATCTGCTGTTCAACAGCATGAGCAACATTCAGTGCATTACTACCCGGAAGTTGATATATCCCCAAACCTACGGCTGGCTTGGGATCGTTTCCTGGTATGGTGAATTTGGCATCAGCAAGATAGCTCTCAGCACCTAGTTCAACTCGACCGACATCTTTTACTTTAACTAGGGTGTTGGTGTTGGCGTTAGTGTTAGTGCTACTAGTGCCATTTGCACCCACTTTTAACACCATCTCCTCAAATTCCGCTGCATCTTTGAATCGACTGGTTGCCTTTAAAGCAAATTCAAAGCTTTGATTATCTGGTGCTGGTTCCTTACCAATTGCCCCTGCACCCACCTGAATATTTTGTTCTTGCAGGGCAGTTGTCACATCTTGAGGAGTTAGTTGATGTTGGGCAAGCTTGTTGGGATCGAGCCAAAGACGCATCGCATATTTGCGTTCTCCAAAAATCCGGGAGCTTCCCACACCAGGAATCCGTTTAATCTGATCGAGAATGAATAGGTCAACATAGTTACTAATAAAAATGTTGTCGTATTCATTATTCTCTGAGTAGAACCCATAGACAAGAAGCAAACTACTTGATGCCGTTTCAACAGTGACACCTGTTCGTTGAACAGTATCTGGTAATTGAGGTTCAGAGAGAGCTTCTTTATTTTGAACGTTTACTTGAGCAATATCGCTATTGACATTAGTTGGGAAGGAGACAGTTATATTGCTCGAACCATCATTACCCGTATTAGAAGATATATAAGATACATCTTTAACGCCATTAATTTGTCGTTCAATAATGTTGGTAACAGTGCTTTCTGTTGTTTGAGCATCCGCACCAGTATTATTGGAGCTAACGGTGATTTGCACCGGGGCGAGATCTGGCAGCTGAGAAATCGGCAGGATAGGAATACAAATACTTCCCAGCAGCAAAATGATGAATGTACAGACGGTCGTCAGAACTGGCCGTCTGATGAAAGTATTGACAAACATAGGCTATGGGGGCATGGGGCATTGGGTATGGGGCATTGGGAAGAAGCAGGGGGGCAGGGCGCGGGGGGCAGAGGGGAAGATTTTCTCCCCAAGGTTTGAGCAAGAACTGCTCCCCTGCCTCCCTATCTCCCTCATCTTCCTCATTTCCGCATGCCTATTAAAAGTTTTTATCGCAAACTGTCTCAAAAGTCCAAGATATACTACTATAACCAAAAGGAATAGATAAAAACTAGCAAACAGTATGGATGCAGACTTACGCTTGCTTCGTTACTTTGTTGCGGTAGCCCAAGATTTGAACTTCACCCGTGCTGCTGAACGGTTATATATCTCACAACCAGCATTGTCTAAACAAATTCGCCAACTAGAGCGGCAATTGGGCATTGAACTACTGCGCCGTAATAGTCGAGAAGTGAAACTAACCGCCGCTGGTGAAGCACTCTTGCCTTTAGCCCAGGGGCTGATCCAGGATTGGCAGTTTACTTTATTAAAGCTGCGAGAAATAGCAGCAAGGGAAACGCAGACATTGCGTGTTGGTTTCGTTTGCAGGATCGGCAGCGAATTAACGAAATCTATCCTTTCACGGTTTCAAGCCCTACAACCAGGATGGAAGGTAGCGATTCGTTTCTTTGAGTTCTCAGATCCTACCGCTGGACTACTCTCTGGCAATACTGATGTTGCCCTGTTACGGTTGCCAGTTCCCAAACAAGAAAAACTATTCACTGAAATCTTATTGGTTGAGCCAAGATGGGTTGCCTTATCATCTGAGCATCCATTGACGCAACGGGAAATTTTGCAGATAGCTGATTTGGTTAATGAACCGTTTATTACAGTGCCTGCTGAAACAGGAATATGGCGAGATCACTGGTTAGCAAAGGATGAACGTAACGGCCATCCAATTGTTTTTGGCACGGAAGTAAACAATACTAATGAAGCTATGGAAGCGGTGATTAATGGTCAAGGAATAGCACTAGTCTCGGAAACTACCACACAAGTTTACGCACTGTCCGGACAAACTTTCCGCCCAGTTCAGGATGTCAGCCCCAGTGTGCTAGCTGTGGCATGGCGACGAGATTCTTCAAACAGCGTAGTTGAAGACTTTGTGCAAGCTTGTCTTGATGCTAGTCAGGTGAGTAGCTGACCTTTTTAGGACAAGAGGACAAATTCAGGACTTACGCAAAAATAGCTAAAAAGCTTAATTTATCGTAGACGCTTTGCGGCTTGCCGAAGGCTACCGCCAAGACGCCTTCTCTACGAGAGGCTTCGCCAACGCGCAGCGTCTCGTAGAGAAGAACGCCAAGAGTTCGTAGAGTTTGCGTAAGTCCTAAAATTGCAAAAAGTCTTTCCCCTTTCCCGTGTACCTGTGTGCCCATATCCTCTTCGATGACTTGCTTTTTTAATTTGTATGTGATAATTTCTGTTTTTAGTTATTGTACACTTATTCGACCGACTTACCGTATTTTAAAAGCTATAAGGGCGTACAGCTGTACGCCCCTACCCATATATCTGTCGCATTCTGATTTCAAATTGGTATAACTTTATCTGTTAGGAATTTAATACATGACCAAAGTTCTGATTCTCGATGCCAACCAACAACCGTTATACCCAGTACGTATCAGCCGTGCTAGGTTGCTATTGTCACAAGGTAAAGCTACCGTATTCCAGCGATATCCCTTTACTATCATTCTCAAGGAGTCGCTTTCCCATTTAAAACTTGAGCAACTTGGGTTCAAAATTCACCCTGATGTCAAAAGTAAAAAGGGAGTAGGGAGTGGGGAGTAGGGAATCAACCTTTTCAAGTTGGATGGAGTTTTTTGACGCAATCAAATAGGAGTTTTATAGTACTACGATCGCCAAAGATAAAAAACTTAGTAAGTATGTTGGCACAAATAGACGAAAGTATTTAAATAAAGATTAACTAAGTTACGAGGAATATTTAAGCCGACTTACTTAGATTAATGAGGAATATAGATGACGAACGATACTATTTTAGAACCATTGCCGGAAGACCAATGGTTTATTGAAAGCCAAGAACTGCGATCGCTTATAGCAACAGTACGTGAAATTACTGCTAACGCTGCTGAAAATCGCACACAAACTCTCGCTAAATTAGAACCCTATTTTCAAGAGCTACTTGCCCAAGAACAATGGTTACCAGAAAAGTTTGCCCAAGTCAACCCCGAAAGTAAAATGGGCGGTGGTATTGGTCAATGGCTACTTTATCGAGCTAAAGACCGTTCTTTGTCAGTCTTTAGCTTGGTGATTCCCCCTGGTTCCACCACTCCCGTCCACGACCATTTAGCTTGGGGATTGATCGGTTTATACAAGGGCAATCAAGAAGAAACAGTCTATCGGCGTGTAGATAACGGCAGTGCCGAAGGACATGCACAATTACAAATAACTGAAGTGCGATCGCTTCAAAGGGGGGATATTTACCGCCTCTTACCTCCAGATGGTGATATCCACGCCGTCAAAACCACATCCGAGAGCGAATCTGTATCCATCCATCTTCTTGGTAATGATACTGGCTGCATCTGGCGTCACCAATTCATTCCAGAATCTCACAGTGTCAAATCTTTTCGCTCGGGATATTCTAATGCTCCCTGCAAAGAGGAAGAGGAAAAATATGCCCAAGTATGAAAGACCCCAACCCCCTGTATTCGAGCGAGTTGAAGATGAACGCCTGCACCGCAAGCAACGCCTAGCCGCTGCCTTTCGCCTGTTTGGTCGCTTTGGCTTCTCTGAAGGCATTGCAGGTCATATTACAGCCCGCGATCCGGAGTTTACAGACCATTTCTGGGTCAATCCATTGGGAGTATACTTCGGCCATATCCGAGTTTCTGACCTAATTTTGGTTAATAAAGAAGGTGAGGTGGTGAAAGGCGATGCTCAGGTAAATCAAGCTGCCTTCGCCATTCATTCTCAGATTCATGAGGCTCGACCTGATGTAATTGCAGCCGCACACGCTCATTCAATTTATGGCAAAGCCTGGTCGAGTTTGGGTCGTCTGCTTGACCCCTTGACTCAAGATTCTTGTGCTTTTTATGAAGACCATGCACTGTTTGAAGATTATACAGGTGTCGTATTAGATACCTCTGAAGGAAAGCGACTTGCGGAGGCTTTGGCGCGAAGTAAAGCCATAATTCTGCGTAACCACGGCATTTTAACTGTGGGACATACGGTAGATGAAGCTGCTTTTTGGTACATTAGCTTAGAGCGATCGTGCCAAGCACAACTGCTAGCACAAGCCGCAGGTAGACCCAATATTATCAAACACGAAACAGCCCGTTTGACACACAGTCAAGTGGGAGCGCCTAGAAGTGGGTGGTTCAGCTTCCAGCCACTTTACGATCGCATTGTCCGGGAAGAACCTGATTTCCTCGATTAGTCAGACAATTTTGGATTTTAGATTTTAGATTTTAGATTTATTCCACCAATAAATCCAATTTCCCACTCCACCGTCGGATACGCGTTCCTCAAAGTTGCTTAAGTTTGGGTCTTTGAGGAGCGCGATCGCTCTTGCAGTACTAGTACAATTAAACTAAACTAAGTTCACGGACTTAGTTTTTTCGAGAATATGGAAACTGTAAATATCCATCAGGCTAAAACGAATCTCTCACGCCTGTTGTCCCGTGTGGAACTTGGAGAAGAAATTATTATTTCAAACCGAGGTATCCCAGTTGCAAAGTTGGTTCCGTTTCATGCCTCATCCAATCGGCGAGCTAGTTTAGGGATGGATCGAGGGCGTTTCATTGTGCCAGAAGACTTTGACGCTCCTTTGCCAGAAGAGCTTTTAGCAGCATTTGAGGGTGGTGAAGAGTGAAGCTCTTGTTGGATACTCAGTGCTGGTTGTGGTGGTTTGCCCAACCGGAACGGCTGAGTGAGGAGGCAATCGCACATATTGTCGATGAAACCAATGACTTGTGGTTCTCTGTTGCTAGCATCTGGGAGATAGGTATCAAAGTTGCAATCGGAAAGTTGCCACTGCCAGAACCAATTGATAGCTACATTTCTAGCCGTATGGTGCAATTGGGAGCGCGATCGCTAGAAATTACGGCAACTCACGCTTTACGAGCGGCTGCATTACCCTTAAATCACCGAGATCCGTTTGACAGAATGCTGATTGCACAGGCTCAGTCAGGAGACATGACGCTTGTCAGTGCTGATGCAATGTTCAGGCAATATAGCGATGTCTCCATTCTTTGGGCAGCCAGTTCGTGAGCGTTTATACATCCGCAATTAACCTCGCTTTTCTCAAGAAAAATTGCAGTACTGTTTCCTCACGGGAAATAATATCTACTCTACCTTCCATTCCTAATTGAATGTGACACAGATTTTTGCCTTTACCTAAAACCAGACTTTCCGGCTCAATAGTCACGTGATAAAAAGCACCTGGGACAGCCGCTTTCGGAGTGGTATTGGCATAAGCAGAAGATCCATTTGTGTTATTTGTTGGCGGAGTCATGGCATCTGGAGAAATCGCCTCGACTTTACCATTGAGAGTACCATAATCCGGGTAAGGACAAGCACTAACCCGCATTTGAACTTGTTGACCAATTGTGAGCTTATTTTTATCTTCAGATGCCACTGCTGCTTTGATAATCTGCTTGGCATCACTGGGGACAATTTGCAAGACTTCTTCGCCAGGACGCACAGTTTGGCCGGGGTTACGCAAGTTTATCTGAGAAATTATACCATCGGCAGTAGCAATAATAGTGGTGTGATGAAGTTCAATTTCCACTTGTTTTAGTTCGCTAGTATCGCGCTCTAGCTGTTTTTCTACTTCAATTCGTTGCTTGATAATTCCTTGCAGTTCTTTGTCTAAAGCTGCTTTGTTACTGTCACCTGCGGCTTCTTCTTGGGCTATCCGCTCAATAGCAATTTCTACTTCTGCATGACTGGGATTTAAGGCGGCTTTCGCACGTTGCTTTTTAGCGATCGCTGCATATACAGTTTGTTTTAATCGCTCAATTGTTTGCTTTTGCGCCTCCACAACTGCTTTTTGTGCGGCTACTGCTTGTTGTTGCTGTTTTGTAGCTAACCGCGCTTCCTCTAATTTATCCCTAGACAATGCTCCTGCTTGGGCTACACCCTCATATCGATTTTGCTTTGACTTGGCTGCATTCCAAGCCGCCTCAGTAGAATGGAGATTTGCTTGTGCTGTTTTTAACTGTGATATGCCAACCTGCAATTCTTGTTGAGCAATTTGCACATAAGCTTGAGCTTCTTGGAATTCAGCCACAGTATTAGTTTTTTTATCCTGATATTGGCGGAGGCGATCGCTTAATTCAGCCTCGGTAGCAGTGATAATCCGGCTAACTTTAGCAGTTTCGGCGCGGATTTGACTGTTCAAAGTGTGAATTTGAGCCTGGATTTGCACTAGCTGTAACTTAGCTTGCTGAATATTACTTTGCAGTTGGTTTTTTTTAGTTTGTAAGCGGGAGTCGTCAATAATGGCGATCGCATCTCCGGTTTTGACAACTTGATTTTCTTTGACATGAATCTGCATAACTTCGCCTTCAGTTGCCGCCTGGACAATTCGCAATTCCCCAGATGGACGGACAACTGCCTGCCCTTTTACTGTCACCTTATATTTAGTGATTGCGGCGACGGGAATCGCTAATCCCAAAACGCAGAGAACAAAGAGTCCACCAAAAGTAATCCAACGACTAATCGGTGGCAGAAATTCATCTGTTTGAATTGGTTGTAAAAAGTCTGTGTTGTGAACGTTAACCATAGTTAGACACTCCAAAATTGAAAAATAGGTGAAGATATTAGCCAATACAGTTGATTTACAGCTATTTTCAGGTAAATAGACCACGCGGTAAGGGCACAGCATTGCTGTGCCCCTACAACAGATGTGGTTCAAATACACGAAAACTGCTGTAAGCTCAAAACCCTCATGTAGAGACGCGATTTATCGCGTCTGAAAGACTCAAAATTACATCATCCAAAAAGTCTAAATGTTCCCCATTAACTTGCCGCAAATCTTCTGCCATCCCTTGAATTTTTAACCGTCCTTGTTCTAAAAAAATAATCCAATCTGCACGCTGTATCACTCTAGGACGGTGACTAATTAAAATAGTAGTTTTCCCCTGGCGACGATCTAAAAGCCTATCTAATATTTGTGCTTCGCTCACTGGGTCGAGGGCGCTGGTAGATTCATCTAAAATTAAAATGGGTGGGTCATTAACTATGGCTCTAGCTATAGCTAATCGTTGCTTTTGTCCTCCAGAAAGATTGGCTCCAAATTCTCCTAAGACAGTTTGATATTTATCAGGTAATTCGCTGATAAATTCGTCAGCACCAGTAATTTGGCAAGCTCTAACAATATCTGCAAAACTAATGTGAGGATAACTAAATTGGAAATTATCCAGAATAGACCGACTCCAAAAATGAGCTTCTTGTGGTATTAAAACCACCTGTTGCCGCAAACATTCTAAAGATATATCTTGCTGATTATAGAAACTATAGCGAATATTTCCTGATTGAATTGTATATAAACCAGTAATCAACTTTGCTAGGGTACTTTTACCACAGCCAGATTTACCAATTAGAGCAATTGCTTTACCACCAGGAATAGTTACGGAAAAATCTTGCAATAAATCAACTCTACCTGTGTGGTGAAAATTAATTTCAGCGCAAGTAATATCTGTATTTCCAGGAATTTCTACCCACTGCTTTTTCACATCATTTTCATCTTCCGGAGTAGCATCAATAACTTCTGTCAGACGTTGAATAACTATTTGGGAAGTGATAAATTCATCGATTAAGCCGATAGCAGAACTTAAAAAGCCTAAAAGATTGCCACTCATACCGTTATAGGCAATCAATTGTCCGATTGTTAAAGTCCGATTAATTACTAAATGGCTACCAATCCAGAGAATACCAATATTAATAAATGTCGAAAGAATACTGGTAACTGTGCTGCTGTAAAGTCCTAGCTGCATAGTACTCCAGCCCAAGTTAGCCAGACGACCAAAATTTCCTTGATATTCTTCCCAGGCTTGGGGTGTAGCTTGGGTAGTTTTTAAGACTTGTACTCCCCGAAATGTTTCTACCAAAAAGCCTTGGTTTTCTGTACCAGAAACAATTATGTTGCGGGTTTTTTGACGTAGTGCTGGTAAAAAAAGCAAGTTAACAGCCGTAACAATGACAAATGCAACTATAGAAACCAGAGTTAACTCCCAAGTGTAAAAAAGCATAAAGCCCAAGGAAACTACAGCAATAAAAAATTGACTGGGTAATCCGAGGACAATTTGGGAAACTAAGTTATTGATAGCGTGAACATCAGCAATGCGGCTCACCACTTCCCCACTGCGTCGTCCTTCAAAATAAGATAGGGGTAAATGTAAGAGTTTGCGCCCGTATTCTAGAATTAGTCCTAATTGCAATCTTTGACTAAAATGACCGATCAGGTGCGATTGTACTAAACTAATGGCGCTTCTAATTAAATTCAGGGTGACAACGCCGATAGCAACGGTAGTTAATAGTTGGGTATCTCCCCGGACTAAGACATCATCGGTGAGTAGTTGCATCATGAAGGGAGATGCTAGGGAAAGCAGACCGATCGCAATGTTGAGAGAAATAGCTTGGGCTAAAATAAACCGATAGGGATAAACCCGTTGCAGGTAACGTCCAAAACCGCCAATTTTATCTGATTCTTGTTGATAAAAGCGGCTTTCATCGGGAAGGAGTAGCAGCATCACCCCATTACTCCAACCTTTAATTAACTCCTCGTGAGTCAGGTAACGGATACCAACACCGGGGTCGGCAATTACATATTTGTTGCCTTTCTGACCATATAATACTACCCAGTGGTAGCCTTTCCAGTGAATAATTGCAGGTAAAGGAGCTCGATCTAATTGGTTGATGAGTTGAGGAGTGGCTTTAACTTGTCGGCTATGGAATCCCAGCGCTTCTGCACCCCGCCTTAATCCCAACAGAGTAGTTCCTCTCGCCCCAGTACCAACAGCTTCCCGCACGCGGTTAAGGGTAAATGTGCGTCCGTAGTGTTGGGCGATCGTAGCTAAAGTGGCTGCACCACAATCTTCTTCACTGTGTTGAAGGACAATTTTGTATTTCATTTTCAAGCGTAATCTTTGGGGCGAAAATTACAGTGAAAGAACTTGATTATATTGAATGAGGATTTACGCAGAAAAATTAGGACTTACGAATTAGACTTATTCTTTAACAAAAGAAATAAACTGGATTTAGATCGAATTAGACCCTTTATCTCAAATTAGAGCCTTTACCTCGAATACTTATTTGATCTCCAGTTGAATAAAAACTGTAACTTCCCTCATTGTCTAATTTTTGTACTTTTGGATCGTATGGATCGCCTACTATCGAATCGTAAAGTACGTTCTCAGCATTATAAGAGCTTTCTTCTCCAGGTTTTAAAACTACCCTTTTCGGGTCACCATTAGGGCGAAGAATATAAAAAGTTATTGGCTTATCTGTCTCATTTATCAAACTAAGCCCTCCAGTAAATACCGAAGCTTCATCATCGGTTAATTCATGAAATAATTGGCTACTGAAAGCGTTTAAAGAAACGTCGTACTCTTTGTTAATTCCTAGCATGGTATTACTCCAAAAATAATGAAGAGATATCTGAACTGTATTGGGTTAACGTAACGCACCAAAATCTTCTTCTTCAGTAGAAAAATTATTCATTAGACCTCTTGCAAAAGTCCTTCTTTGCGTTCTCTTCTGGAGCGCCTGTGCGTGATAGAAATTTATATTTATGCAAGAGGTCTATCGAAGTGGCTAAAAGGACTTCATGACTTGCTCGTTACCTAATCAAGAGACGTACAGCGGTGAAGCCCCGCAGTCTTGGGGTTTCCCCCATGAGTGACTGCTGAACGGAGGGCTTCGCGCAGCGTATCACAGAGGACAACGAAGCCAGTGCGCCCTTGTGGTTAAAAGATTTATAGACGCATTCGCGCATCGTCTCGCACAGAAGTCGGAGCGGCGGCTTACGCCGCTCTGAACTTCTTCTAAGGGAGACGCTACGCGTAGCTTGCTTCCTCAGTGAGAATAGAAGTTTGAGAGCTTTCTTGGGTAAGTCCTAAATTTAATTAGGATTACACCTGATAAAGATCGATGTCATAGGGATTAGCAGTGTAATCATTATTTTGAAATTCATATATTTGCCCATTGGACAAATTGTATGATTGATTCACTGTTACATAATCTCGACCGTCAATGTCAAATTGAATTATTCCGTTGTAAGGGGTATCATAATCCCATATTTCACCTGGTTGAATTGTGAATAAAGTACCATCCAAATTATGAGTAATGTTGTATTGTGTGTTGTTTGCGATCCTAAATTTCTCACGTCCACCAGAAATTATTTCCGCAGCTTGTTCGTCCATTTCTTCGACCAAACCAAAATTTTGCAAGCAAGATACTTTGGTTGTTTAGCTGGGCTGTTTCCACTGTCATAGCCATGTGATTTTCTCCTAAAAGTTGGTGTTTAGGAAATACGCTCAATATTTATAACCGACAACCGCCTACAGGTTAGGTGTTGCTTATAGATAGTATGTAAATCTCACCTATACGGCGTTCACCCTTAATGTCATAGAAGACTATCAGTTCCCGCACAGTAGTCTTGCTTGCAGAGTAGACATAAAGGTAAAAAACAAAAGTTATCTCTATTCAGAATAATAGGAGTTAACTTTTTAGTGTCAGGATTTATTTCGAGAGGAGGATGATTAACTCCCTTATTCTTACTATATGAGTAAAAGAAAATTTGTAAATACAAATTATACAAATTTTATTTTTTTTTTGCTTTTCACAGAATCTATGGTGTACACACAAATAATTTAATTACCCCAAATCCCGTTTTGTAGTGGACTGACACAGCTAAAATAGTGCAATAGATATGCCAAGATGAGGACTCGAAAGTGGGAAGAGGTCGCCGAGATAAAGTCCATCTGACGGTAGAACAGAGAGAAAAACTCGA
>NZ_JACJRQ010000026.1 GCF_014697355.1 Nostoc calcicola FACHB-3891
TGACGGCTTTCTATACCATCTTTAGCTTGACGGTAATGTTTTTCTAATTCTTCTAGACTTAGATGTGCGGCTACACTAATTCGTTTCGGCATTGGTCATCTTTGCACTCACTTTTTTTATCGTAAGCGATTACCCGGACATGATATCAGCCGTAATGAGAAGTCTTCAACCGGACATGATATGACAACTCACTCCTGAATTATTTCTTGTTGACCATGCCAATTTTAGATTTTAGATTTTAGATTATTTCGGTACTCCTTTCCTGCGGAACGCTACGCGAACCCAGAAGCAAGCTACATGCCCCGCTATCGCGTGGGCGGAACAAATCCAAAATCCAAAATTTAAAATCCAAAATTGTTTGACTTGATGATTAACTTGGCAAAGAAGTCATATTCATATCATCATTTAATCTGCGAATCAGCCGCGACAACTCACGAATGATATTCACCGCAATATCTGGAGTTTCTTCAATGGCATCATATAGCTGCTCTTGCGTCAGTTCTAAAAATTCACAAGGTTCTAGAGTCGTTGCGCTGGCGGAACGGGGTTGAGTATCAAATACTGCCATCTCACCAAAGTATTTTCCCTGTTCTACCTCTGCCAGTTGCTTATTGCCAATATGGACTTTAACTCGACCTGACACCACAATATAGAGCGATCGCCCTTCTTCTCCTTGCCTAAAAATCGTGTAATTAGCTGGAAATGACAGTTCATTCATCACTGAAGTCAGCCGCACAATAAAATCGTCCCGCAATTCCTTAAAAATCGGGACTCGCCGGACAAATAATAGACGGTCAACACTAGTTAGCATAATTACAATTTAAAAATAAGAATTCAGAATTCAGAATTCAGAGCAATCCAAGAATCCATGCAGGGGCGTACATCTGTACGCCCCTACCAACGCGTTTACAACCTGAATTTCGTGTCAAGTCAGAGGGCGATTAGTCATATTAACCGATGTCGATCGCTAGTTGCCAAGAATATCTCAGACTGAATCAGCAGAAATCTACATATCATCTAACGAAAACCATCTTTAATTTAATTCACAATTCATAATTCATCATTCATAATTATTATTAATAATAAAGAATAAAGGCATCAGTCGTCCGCTGCTCTGACTTGACTGTGCCAATTTTAGATTTTAGATTTTAGATTTTAGATTATTTCGGTACTCCTTTCCTGCGGAACGCTACGCGAACCCAGAAGCAAGCTACATGCCCCGCTATCGCATGGGCGGAACAAATCTAAAATCCAAAATTTAAAATCATAATGCCCCGCACCGCAAGTGGCGCGGAGTCAATCCAAAATCCAAAATTTAAAATCCAAAATTGTTTGACGCCCCCACCCCCCACTGATTGCATTGCTGAATTCTGACTCCTGAATTCTGACTCCTGTTAGCGCAGCGGGGCGTAGCCCATTCTGAATTCTCTTTTAATCACTTTAATTTATCATTTTAAAAAACAAGAGTATTTGCTCTTATTCGGTCAAAAGTCATAATATTGTCTGCATGAACTCCCAAGGTACCTTGCTGAGACAAAAAAATTACCAATTTGCTTGGAGGCGTAGTTTACCACTGTAAGCATCGCTTCTAAAAATTGGGGAATTGGCTACTGACTAGCGAACCTCTATTTAGTTGTCGCTAGAAAGAACAGTCAAAAAATATCCTCAACTGCCATTACATCGAGAAGCAGAGAAGGATTTCAGACAAACAGCATTGAATTATTGTGAGTAATGACCATGAGTTGGCTAATCAGTACAGTAATTATTGGGATCTCTGTCGCTTTTGCAACCACCTTTGACGACAATTTATATTTGACAGCTTTCTTTGGAAAAGTCAATCGCAGCTTTCGCCCCAAGCACATTGTTATCGGTGAATTTCTCGGATTTACTGCACTAGTGTTTGCTAGTCTCCCTGGTTTTTTTGGTGGTCTGATTATTCCTAGCACCTGGATTGGTTTACTAGGTTTACTTCCCATCGTCATTGGTATCAGTAATTTCATCAGTCGAGAAGACGAGGGAGAGGCAGTACAAGCTGTGTCAGTTAACTTACCCTCTCCTAGCAAATCTGGACGCCAGAAGAAATCACTGTTAGCAACCATACGCGATCCCCAAACTTACCGTGTTTCAGCAGTTACCATTGCCAATGGTGGAAACAACATCGGGATTTATGTACCGTTGTTCGCTAGTAGCAATCTTCCAAGTTTGGGCGTAATTTTGTGTGTTTGTTATTTCACTGTTGGGGTGTGGTGCTTCTTGTCTTACAATTTGACCCGTAATCCTCTGATGGCTCCCGTTTTAACTCGCTATGGTCGAAAAATCTTCCCCTTTGTCTTAATTTGGTTGGGACTGTCCATCCTAATTAAAAGTGAAAGCTATCGACTTCTACCTAGTCTGGCAATGCTGGGCAATTAGTTATGAGGCGATCGCCACGGTAGTAATACCATTTTGGATTTGAGATTTTGGATTGGAATCGCTTTCTAAATCTAGGTTGTATCAATGCGTCTGTCGCAATCATTTTTCAAATTGGTATGAACTCACAATTTTGGGATGCGATGTCTGACGACAAGCTGCTACACGTCTACGCAATGAACTACTCAAAACTCTTGATGGCTGCTTGTCTCTAATCCGCTTCCCACGCCAAAAGATTCTTTCATCACTTGAATTTATGATTTTAAATCAAAATAATATTTGCTCTTATCAATCAATTTATCTACAGTGAACATAAAGCACATTATTGATGCCTCTTACAAAAGCAAATCTAACACTGCAAATTATCAAAGAAAGGAACCAATGAATAAACCAAATTCCAAAAAATTAACCCAATGGCTCGTAACTGCCTTATTTGTAGTAGTTGTAGCAACATTTTCACTCTTCGATCAGCCCAGTGCTAAAGCTCAAACAATAACACCATCGGAACCAGCTTTAGAATCAGCCCCAGTAATATCTCCGGCTGCATCACCAATATTGGCACCAACTCCGGTAATATCTCCAGTTGCACCCCCAGTGGAATCTGTAGCAGCGAATGTTAGACGTTTACTAGCAACCAAAGAATGTGTCGGCTGTAATTTGACTGGCGCAGTTCTCAAGGATGCAAACCTGCAAGCCGCAAACTTGGAAGGTGCAAACTTACAAAAAGCAGATTTTGAAAGGGCGAACTTGCAGCAAACAAACTTACAAGGAGCAAACTTGCAAGGAGCAGATTTAGGCAAAGCAAACATCGCAGGTGCAAACTTGGTGGGAGCAAACCTATTTGATGCAGACCTAGAAAAGGCTAGCTTCCTGGGAGCAAACCTACAAGCAGCAAACTTGCAAAACGCAGACTTGGAAAGAACAAATCTCACAAATGCAAACATCCAAGGAGCAAACCTGATGGGAGCTGATTTACAAGACGCCATCAGACCCGAAGGATTTATGGTTCAGTAGTGCAAAATAAATTCTAGCTGCTACTGCCATTAAACCAGTCTAGTTGACACTCCCCCGACTGACTAAGTATCGCTTCGCTCACTTAGTCGTAAAGTCGGGGGATTCTTCTTTCATCCTGGCTACTTGCTCTACCAGGCTTACACCAAGTAGAGTAGAGGTTGCCAGTCCAGAAGCGTTACTTTGCTTGTGCCCCAAGCTAGCTTTTGCAAGATATAATCATAAATCCCCTCAGCTTTTGTTGAGGGGATTATTGCTTAGAGGATGTTTGAAAAGTATTTTTCATAACATCAAAGCCTCGGAAACCTAACCCCTCTTCCCTACGAGGGAATGGGGGTTTCAAAGCCTCTCTCCGCTTGCCTAACGGCAGGCTAATACCAATTCTGTATGAAGATGCGCCAAACTATATGAGCAACGAACCGCAAAGGAGAGGCAGCGCGGTCTTGGGGGTCTCCCCCATGAGCGACTGCCGTCGCAAAGGGCACAAAGAAAGAAAGAAGAAGCCAAGAAAATTTGGCGCAGCCTCACAAAGAAATGGTATAACGCCAACGGGGAGAGGAATGGAAGCGGGGTTTATAGTCTACTTCACGACTTTTCAAACATCCTCTTATGGGTAGGGGCGTACAGCTGTACGCCCCTACAGCCAATTCATTTGTTGCAAAGATTTTTGCAAATGTACGACTTACGCAACAAATCTCTCAAACTCTCATTCCCACTGAAATTCAGATGCCCGCGGCGAGCTGCCCTTCGGGCGTCTACGGGGAAAGCCGCCGCTCGGACTTCTCTCCGTGTCCTCTGCGTTCTCTGTGGTTCGTTTTTTGGATAATCGTTGGAAATCCTTACCACGGACTACCAATCATGGTGAATGGTGCCCAATAAAACGGATGGGAGAGATTGCCAATGATATTCTGCCGTAAGTAGGTTGCCATTTGTGGTGGCAAAGATACACCTCTAGTAGTGCCAGTTAATAGATTACCTTCAATTTGCACCTTACCTTGAATCATTGCTAACTGTGCTTGTCGCAGTGCTTCTGCTTTAATTGGTGCAGTCTTTAACTGGCTGTAAAACTCCGTCATTAGTCCTAGAGTTCCGGCATCGGAGACGTACCACAAACTAGCAACAGCTGACTTCACACCCGTCTGTACAGCTAGCCCTGCAAAACCCAACTCCGCCTGTTCATCCCCAAAAGCTGATTTACAAGCACTTAAAACCAGTAATTCCACTGGTGGCTTATTCCATCCCAATTGGCGTACTTGGTCTAACCGCAGTTTGGTATCATACAACTGGATGTATGACTTACTGGAGTTTCCAGACACAAAATCTACGTGGGTTGCTAAGTGAATCATCCCAAAAGAATTTTGTCGGCGTTGTCCTTTGAGATTCTCTAAGGTAAAGTCTTTATTGAGTAAGAATTTGCCGTGCCATAGTTTCTCGACGATGGTAGAAACTTCCAATGGCACCGCTTGTAAAGGACTTTGATTTTGGTCTTTGGTAAATTCACTAGCCCCCATTGCCAAGAGTTGGGAGTTTTTAATATCAGCGTAGCTAGTATCTGTGAGGCTGAGACTGGGTAACATTCCCAGACTGTATTTTTCAATGAGAAACTGTTTACCATCGTGAAGTGCAGCTAAAGGAATAGAACGTAAACCTACGTCCATTACAAAAGCCAGATTTTTAATGCCTTGCTTTTGCAACTCCGCTTCTTGGGGCGCAATTAGCCATTGATATAGTTGCTGTGCTGGGATTAAATAGCTGGTGGTGCCAGCTTTGTTAACATCTGAAATTTGATTGTAAAATTTTTGAGCTACTCGTAAAACCTTCGCTCTAGTTACCCCAGGAAGCCGCTTGCGGATAGGTTTACCCTCAGCAGTGACGAGGACTAAATCAAGTATGTCTTTATTTTTATCTTTGAGCGATGCATTGTTGCTAGGAGTAAACTGTGCATAGACAATTGCTGGTTTGACGCCTGTTTTTGCCTGAATTTCCGCAAGGGCGGCACCTGCATCTGCCAAACTTTTAATAGAAGTTTTGCCTGATTGTCCCAGATATTGGTCAAACTGGCGTGTAGCTTGTTCATCTACTTCACCAAAGGCTGTGTCAATTAAAGCTAAAGGATTGTTATTGGATATTGGCGGGGGAGGTGGAGTGGGCGGTTCGGGTGGTTTAGGATCTTTGTCCGAAGATGAGGCGGTAATTATCTGAATATTACCTTGTGTGTAATTACCCGTATAAAATTTGTTGGGCGAAATAGTATTGTTAGAGTCTGTGGTGATAGCCCCATCTGTGCCATTGGTGGTACCGCTACCAACTACAAAAGGTGTATTACCGTTACCGCCGTGGCGGATGGTGACTGCACCGCTGCCAATTGCACCAGATGTGGAGATACTAGCATTGATGTTATTGCGATCGCTAAATGTCCCAGTAGCTCGGAAAAAGCGGTTCGTTGTAATATCTACATTACCGCCAGTGCCATTAGTTCCACCTTGGGCGTTGATAGAAGTAACTTCAATATCGTTATCTGGATCTAGCGTTACATTACCACCATTACCAGTGCTAGAACTGGAATCTAACTCTCCAGCTTTGATACTAGTTCTTGCATTCAAGGTAACTGCACCACCATTACCAGCAAAACCAGTGGCGGAATTAGATGATGTATCTATTTTTCCGGTGCTGATAGTACCATTAGTGCTAGTCAAGTTGATTGCTCCACCATCACCTACAGCGCCACCCTTAGTTCCAGAAAGTACATATCCTGTAGTAATATCATTTGTAGCCTTCAGAGTAATATCACCACCATTACCTGCTTTCCCACCGTTGGCAGTTGTATCTGAAGCTGTTCTAGAACGGGAATTTAACTCTCCAGCTTTGATACTGTTGTTTGCATTCAAGGTAATTGCACCACCATTACCAGCAAAACCAGTAGAGGAATAAGATGATGTGTCTATTTTTTGGGTATTGATACTACCATTAGTGCTAGTGAAGTTTATCGCTCCACCATTAGCTGCTGTACTACCCTCAGCGCCAGAAAATACATATCCTGTGGCAATATCATTTTTCGCAGTGAGAGTGATATCACCACCATTACCTACTTTACCACCGTTGGCAGTTGTATCTGAGGTTAAGGAAGATACATTAATACTGCCATCCGTACTAAGGAAGTTAATTGCACCACCATTACCTGCTGAACTAACGCCAAAGGTCGAATTACGACCATAAGAAGTACTGTTTACAGACCTTGTATTAATATCATTCTTGGCAGTTAAGGTAATTGCACCACCGTTACCAGCAGTCGGGTTATTGATACCACTAGATGATGAACTGCCTAAACCGTCAGTGGTAATACTGCCATTTTTAGCGGTAAGGGTAATTAAAGCACCATTGCTACCATTGATGCCAGAAGCATCTAAGCCACCCCTGGATTCCAACCCGTTGAAAACAAGATGGCTGATGTCAATATTGCCGTTGCTGCTAGTCAGGGAAACATCTCCAGCAGTAACAGAACCGCGAGATGATATACCGCCAGTATTGATGTTACCAAAAGCGCTGAGTGTAATTTTACCACCAGTATTTCCTGATGAATCTATCTCGCAGGAACTATAACTTCCACAGACTATACCGCCAATTGTGTTGATTGCACCATTATTGCTGACGATTTGAATTTCGCCACCTTTATCACCACCAGCGTTGATATCACCAGTGGTAACGTTACCAGCAGCTTTGACGGTGATATTACCACCGTTATTAGAACCAAGAGTACTTTGAGTGAATAAACCTATCCCACTGAAGATATTGCCGTTAGTGCTAGTCAGGGAAATGTTACCACCTTGCCCAGTTTCACTACTAGCGTCGATCGCATCACTTCCTGTGCTAATGTCGCCTACAGCATTCAGGGTAATATTACCGCTTTTGATATTACCAACAGCAGACATATCACCATTACTGATTTTACCGCCACTGGTAATAGAAATATCTCCTGCTGTTTGAACTTCGCCTGACTGTTCGCCTGTTGTGAAATCATCTGATAAGTTAATATCGCCGCTTGCTTTGAGGGTGATGTTCCCAGAACGAATACCAGAAGCAGAACGGACAGAATTTGTAGTTTCAATACCACCGTTGTTGCTGGTAATTTCAAGATTATTGCCGTTTGTAGTAATGCTATCGGTGGTAATTTTCTGGTTTGCTAGCAAATTGATTGAGGCATTGTCTGTGCCTATAATTGCTCCAGTTGCTGTTATTGAACCTGTACCAGTTGGACTTTGAATCTTTACTGGATCTTGGAATGTGGTATTGTTAATTTTAATTGCACTATTACCATCATTGCGCCCGATGGTAATGAAATTAAAGCCATTTTTGAAGGCAGCTAAATCAGTTGTGGTCAAGTCTAGGGTGTTTGTACCAGTATCACTAGTTCCGCCAAGGGTAATATTTTGACTGGGTGTGTTGGGTTGGAGGAAAATATTACCACTGCCAGTGAAAGAATTTGCGTTTTCTAGCAGGTTAATCTCATTAGCAGTCAAACTAATGTTTCCAGAACCAGCTAAAACAGAACCTCCACTGGTAAAGTTAATGCTGCCACTATTGCTATTAAGGGTAATGTTACCGCCACCTGTAGCGCCATCAGTGCGAATACCTTGAGTATTGATATCACCTTGGGCATTAAGATTGACACTGCCACCAAAACCGTTTAGTGAATAGACATCTATTGATGGGAATGGTTCTACTCCTACCCCGATATTTATTTCACCACCGCTATTTACTAGAACATTACCAGGAGTATTAGCGATCGCAGACAAATCTCCCCCAACTGTAATATTTCCACTAGTACTGTTGAGAGTAATATTCCCTCCTTTTGTCGTGGTGGGAGAACCAGTATTAACAATTCCGATATCTATATCATTATTTGCCTGGAGAGTCACATTACCACTAGTATTACTACTATTGGTATAGATCCAATTCCTAATATTAATTTTGCCAGCAGATTGAACGTTGATGTCGCCACCATTCCCCGTTTGAGCGTACGTGTTAGAGAGCAAACTACTAGCAAAAATATTGCCTGTGCTAGAAGTCAGACTGATTTTGCCGCTATTGCTAGAATCTATATTGCTAAAAATATCGCCCAGAAATAAACTACTTCCTAAAATAGAAATATTTTTTCCTGATGATGTAATCTGATCTAAGGTAACTGAACCATTACCCGCGTTGATAATTGTAGTACCCAATCCAGTCAATATCAGTGAATTATTAAAGTTAATATTGCCAGTAGTGGTAATGTTACCTGGGACAGTTGTATTTCCGGCCTTAATATTGAAGCTAGCTAGAGGATTTGTACTGCCAACGTTACCACCGAAGCTAATATTGCCACTACCAGCAGCTAAACTCAAATTACCAGCCCCGTCAATTGTACTGCCAAAGGTGATATTGGCATTGCCAGAATTGAGAGTGGCATTAGCACCATTTTCCAGTAAAACTTTATTAATAAAGTTGATAGGTTGATTGTTAGTGGTAATATCTGCCTTGAGAGTTGTTGCTATGGCATTGAGAGTTAGTGAAGCGTTGTCTGTACTTGTAATTCCACCATTGGTAGCGATGTAACCACCAGGAGAAGTAATTGTTACAGGATCGTTAAATGTGACGGGGTTGATGATAATTGCACCACTACCATCATTGCGTCCAATAGTGATGGAATTGAAGCCATTTTGTAAGGCAGCTAGTTCTGTATTAGTGAGGTTTAATTTTCCAGGATCGTTATTGCTAGTTCCACCAAGGGTAATATTGCGACTAGATGTGAATGGTTGCAGTACTAAATTACCGGTACCAATTAGGCGATTTCCTAATGAAGATGAATCTGGATTAATCTCATCTGCTATTAATGTTAAATTATTGCTACCCGCCGTCAACTGACCAGGAAAAACTATTTTACCAGTACCAGCGTTAAAAGTAGTGTCATTATTTAAGTTAATCCGACCAATAATATCTATATCACCGTTTGCAGTAGTGATGTTACCAGAAATTTGTACATCTTCTGATTCAACTATGAAACTTTTTAAAGGTTGAGTATTACCAATTGCACCATTCAGAAAAACATCACCCAATCCAGCAAAAGTTGTCAACTTTAAGTTGTGGGAACCATTAACAGTACCATTTAACGTTATGGCATTTCCTGTACCTGCATTGAAAATGGCATCATTGTTAAGAGTCAGTGGACTGGCAATACTGATATTACCATTTGTGGTGATGTTACCAAAGATATTTGTGTTAGCAGCACTGGTGATGTTGAGGCTAGTGAGTGGTGTTGTTCCACCAATAACGCCGCCAAAGTTAATATTACCTGTCCCGGCAGTTAGGATTAAATTGTTATATCCACTCTCGCCTCCATCAACTGTGGTAGTAAAGTTAATATTTCCTGGACTATTGCTACCAGTGCTAAAGGTGACATCACTATCAAGGATAACTTTACCATTCAAGTTGATGTCGTTGCCCTTAGTGGTTAAATTTCCCGAAGTAATGAGATTAGGAGCAGTAAGTGCGATCGCTCCACCAGTTCCATTGGTAGAATTAGCATCTATGGAGCCTGCAATAATATCGCTCAAAGCGTTAAGAGTTACAAAACCACCATTGCCTGAAGTCGAGCTAGTTGTAAGATCGGTGGTAGTTATTGAACCACCAGTTGTTTGAGCATCGATATTACCACTACTGCTAGTTCCCCCTGCGGATATTTTCCCAGTACTAATATTTCCTGCTGCACGCAAAGTCACTGTATTACCAGTCGGTGCATCAGGCGCATATATAGCTACTTGTCCACTACTAATTTCGTTTACAGTAATTGCGCCATTTTTACTAGTTAGGTTAATTGCCCCACTAGGGCCAAAACTAGATTGAGATGCAACATAATCTGCGATCGTAATATCACCAGCGCTAGTGACATTAATATTAGCACCTATACCACCGGACTTATCTGAGACAGTATTTAAATGACCGGTAAAACCTTCACCACTAGCAGCGGTAAAATCGTTAACTGATACAAAACCATTTGTACTGGTGATGGAAATATTACCAGCGTTACCCCCAGCAAAGCTACGAATTGCACCAGTATTGATGTTACCGCCAGCTGCGAAAGTAACCGTACCACCTATTCCACCATTATCATCGGATTGGGCGCGAACAAAACCGGCAGTTATAGAATTAGCAGCGTTTAAACTTACATTACCAGCAACACCACCAGTAGCCACACTGTAAGATTTGAGTTCATCTGTGGTGATAGAACCGCCACTGCTGGTGACAGAGATATTACCACCATTACCTATTCCTGAGATAGCTTTGGGATAAGGATCTGACAATGAATTAATAAATCCTGTTTTAATATCTCCAAGGGCAGATATATTAACGGTTCCACCATTACCTAAACGAGTGCTAGCTATTAAATTTCCGGTTTCAATGGTGCCGCTATTGCTAGTAATTGTAATATTGCCAGCATTGCCATTTGCGGGGTCATTGTTGGCACCTGTATCTGAAAATGAAGTAATTGATCCTGCCTTAATATCTCCAAGGGCTGAAATTGTAACTGTTCCACCATTGCCCAACGAACGAGTGTTAGCTGTTAAATTTCCGGTTTCAATGGTGCCGCTATTGCTAGTAATTGTAATATTGCCAGCATTGCCATTTGCCAAATTATTGCTAGGATCTGGATCTGAAAATGAAGCAATCGAGCCTGCTTTAATATTACCAGCAGCAGATATATTAACGTTTCCACCGTTTCTTAATAAAGAATTGGATGATAAATTCCCAATGTCAATAGTACCGTTATTAGCAATAAAGGTAATGTTGCCACCGTTGCCATTTGGAGCGAATGCATTGATGTAGGATAAATTGCCTAAGTTAGTATTGATGTTGCCGTTATTGCTAATAAAGGTAATATCGGCACTATTAGCAGTAGATATAACATTTGGAACACCTCCGGCAAAACTCTCTACACAGTAAGCAAAAGTGCAATTTAACAGAATATCACCGTTTGCTGTCAGAGAAATTGGGCTACCGCCATCATTTGAGAAAGAGGCAATGCTACCTGTTACAGAAATTTTACCACCCGCGTTGAGTGTAATTGCCCCACCCTTACCTGGATCGGTAAAAGTATTTGTGGCACGAAGGCTTCCTGTAATGATATCCCCTGTAGCAGTTAAGCTAATAGGGCCAGCAGAACCATTGAAGTTATCTGTTGTAAGATTTCCCACCTGAATACTTCCAGGTGCTAAACCCAACGAAACTAATGGCGTACCAAAGGAAGTTCCACCCAATGAACTGGGAAGATTATCAGAAGTAACTGAAGCCAAACCCGCCCGCAAAATTAAAGCACGGCTGGAAGTCAAAATTGTAGAATCTGGATCGGCAATCGGAATACTTAAATCGGGCCCGTTAATTGTAATATCGCCACCTTTAATACTCCCCGTCGCCTCAACCTTCAGCGCTACACCAGTATAATTTCCAAATTCTACATCGCTATTAGCCCGAATAATGGGATCGTACAAACTAACAAAATTACCCGCGCCTCCCGCCAAATTCTGAATTGAAAATTGTCCGCCACTGAAAAAATGAGCATCCCCAGAAACATTACCATCACTAATTAAACTCAGATTTCCACCACTGACAAACGGTGTCTGCGGATGATTTAGCGCCAGGATATCAATATTCTGATTTCCCTGAATCTTGAGATTTCCGCCAGCTTGTGCCAAAAAGGAATTCGCTACACTATCCCGCACCCGTACCGTGTCTTTAGCTAACAGGTTTAAATCTCCTGTTGTCAGCAGTTGACTGTCTGGTAGTGTTAAATTACGTGCAGCGGATAAAGTTGCTGTCCCAGATGTGACGTTTTTGGCTACGACATCCCCAGAATTTATCCCAATCCCAGAACCTCTAAGTTCTACTTGTCCGTTGCTGTTAACTCTCAATTCATTGGCGTTACCCACACCAGCACCTGTTAACAACTGGGGTAGAGTCGCGGGGTTAACGGATGTCGCTGCTGGGGGTTGAATTTCTAAACTTAGCAGATGTCCGGGTTGGCTGATGCGTAAGAGGTTTTCACCAGGGACGGCGGCGACGGTAATGTTACCCTTTGGTGCTGATAGCTGTCCGGTACTAGTGACGGTGCCACCGAGTAAATTTAAATTGTTGCCAGTACCGACTGCTAAATTGCTAAAATTCACAATACTCCCTGGCTGAGGGGTTGTGAAAACAAAGGTACTGGGGGTTCCTACGAAAGAGGCGTAGTTATTACTACCAACTGCGTTAAAGGAGTTTGACCCAAAACCAATGCTGTTGGCGGTGGTGGCGGTAAAATCAGCAGGTACGTTTAAGCTGGCGTTGGCACCAAATACAATACCAGCCGGGTTCATGATGAATAGGTTAGAATTCCCGCCGGTGACTTGCAGCAGTCCGTTGATTATTGAAGGATCGCCACCAACTACACGTCCCAAAATGTTCTGAATATTGGGGTTGGAGAGAAAGTTGGCTATCTGGTTGGAGTCGAGTCCAAGTTTTTGGAAGCTGTGAAAGAGATTCGCGCCATCTCTAGAAAGACTACCTCCACTGATATCTAACTGGTTGCCGTTGGGGGTGACGATAGAACCTGTACCATCAGTAGCTGGTGTAATAGATTGTGCTTTCACTAGAACGATCGCCTGGAAAACAGCAAGCAAAGCGATCGCCTGAGTTAGCAAATATAAACCAATTCTTTGAGCTACAGAATTCATCTAAATCCTTGTATAAATAAAACACCATGCTATTACAATGTCGCCTATGCAACAACATAAGCGACATCAGTATAAGTATGGAAGTTTGCAAAAAGGTGAGATGAAATCTACGGCATAATACTTATAAAAAGAATTCAGAATTCAGAATTCAGAATTGTGTAGAGACGTTGCAATGCAACATCTCTACACTGTAATTACCATGCACGAGAACCAGAGGAACTGGGAGCAGTATTTTGGTTGGGTGCAGGCTGAATAGACTGTGGTGGCGATGGTACAGTCTTCTGGGAAGGCTCGCTGACAGCTTCGGTGGCTGCATCTTCTTCTTCGCTAATATTCGTATTCGGGGGAATTTTTGAAGATTGATTATCACCACCTCTTAAAGCAACAAGGTTACTGAATAATCCCGGTTCAGATTTATCAAATTTTATACCTAGTGCTTGAACAGCATTCGGCATTAATTTCAGAAAAGTCTGAATGGGAATACCTAAATTAAACCCAGTTTTATCGGTAGCGCTTTGAGAGCCACTTTCTTGATTTTCTTCAGGTGATGCTTGGCGACTGGCGATTTCGTCTCTGTCACCTTTGCCGTGAATACCTACAAGCCTTCCTGAGACATCAAACACAGGGCCGCCACTCATGCCCACTCTCGTGACGCTCGTATAAACTATTGCATATCCATTTTCTACGGCTGTTTCTTGTTCGCCTTCAACTGAACTCTCATCTAAACGGCTGGAAACCAAGGAAGAGGTAAACTGAAACACACGCTTTTTAATTGCTGCACCGGGGTTAGGAAATCCAGCTATATAAACACCAGCGCCCTCGGTCGTATAATTGGAATCACCAAGAACTGCGGTTTCATAAGTGCGATCGCTCCGAAATCGCACGATCGCTAAATCTACACCAGGCAATTTCTGAATGTCTTTATCAGTGGAAATTGCAATTTTCTGGCGTTTTCTACCTCCTTGGGCAAAAGGTGTCACAACAGAATATTCATCATCGTCGTATTGCACAACGTGAGTCGCTGTCAGCACCACATAAACGTTCGTTCCTCTTTCCTTGTAGCGCCCGACAATCACGCCTGAACCTGGAGAATTAACTGTAGGCTCAATTCGCACTACTGTTGATTTAGCAATACTAGCTACATCTGTAGGCAGTAATGCTTGTTTAGCAAATGCTGGACTAGCTACCATTACCATTGCTACACCAACAAAGCAACCTGGTAAGAGATATCGATTTAACATAGTGCTGATTCCTTAATGACTCTTGACTTTTTTACCAAAACGAACTTCCAGAGGTTTGATTAGTTGCTGGGATTGGAAAACTTGGCGACTCCTCTGGAGATGAGGGAGAATGGGAAAATTCTGGAACGATAAAAGAAGATTGTTCTTGAGTGGGAAGTATCGCCCCAGTGGCAAACTGGGGAGCAAGTTGTAAAAATCTTTGGATGGGAACAGCCCAACTGGATGCATCGAATTTTCGTCGGACTTGTAAAACTGGGGTGGAACCATCTTTAAAAATATAAGTGTTGCCCCAAAGAGGGTACTTATGTTTGCCGTTAACTCCTACAAGTTCACCACGGCGATTTAGTAATGGCCCGCCACTCATCCCTTTAAAAATGTCGTTGCTGTAACCAACTTGATAACCACCCCGAAAAGCTTGTGGCAATAAATATTCAACTTTACCTGTGTTGAAAACTAAACCTTGTTGTTCATCAGGATAACCAATGGCAAAGGTTTGATCGCCAATTGCCAGAGATGAAGTAGCGATCGCCGCGATCGTATAATTATTCGCACTCCTAAAACTCAACAATGCTAAATCATCATCTGGAAATTGAGCAGATTTGATTACCTGTGCAGTGTAAATCTTCCCGTCGGCTGTTTGGATTTGATAACTCTTACCAATTCTTAAAACATGGGCGTTAGTTATGACTGTGTAAACTTGACCTTGTTTTTTAATTAAAATTCCTGAACCCCAACCTTGTCCTGCTAACACTTTGACAGTAATTGCCCGACCACGATCGCGTAATTGGTTTAATGACAATTGTGCTTTTGCTTGACTCGTTAAATTGACACTGGAAATACTGGACTTGGAAGCCATTTCTGAAGAAAATGCTTGTGTTGATAGCGTAAGCGGTAAACTAGCAACACAAGCAGCCATACAAAAAATACGAAATTTCATTTGCTACTTAATAAGAAAGAATTCAGGAGTCAGAATTTGGCATGAATTCTGTGCATAAACACCACACTAAATCCCTCATTAATATCATGCTCGGATAAGTACTTAATAACTAAGGCTGACGCAGGGACGCGGGGACGCAAAGATGCGGAGAGATTTGAATAGTAAGTAATTAACCGAACTTGATATAGGAATCATATTTGATTTGGTGAAAAATCTAAGTAGTGGCGTGACAAGCTTAAAATAGTGCATTAACTTGACTCTTGTGGGATGGGCGTCTCGCCCGTCCGGTGCGGACAAGATGTCCACACCACAAGAAAATTTTTTGCAACATTTTAGCCTTGTCACGCTAGTAGGGTGTGTTAGGCGTAAGCCGTAACGCACCAAAGTCTTAAGAATGGTGCCGTACTCTCGCCGATAACGCACCCTACGTATCTCGATATAAAGAATGCTGAATTCTGAATTCTGAATTCAGAATTCTCAATTCTCAATTCTGCATTCTTCTTTGAAAAATTCTTTAGAATGCCCGACCTGGCTTGCTTGGTGCCGCTGTTGCACCATTAGAACCAGCTGCTGTTCCCGATGCGTTGAGAGGAGCTAATTTTTTTGTCAAGTTAATATAAGTCCGACCTTTAGATTCATACAAAGCAGGACCAGCACCATCACGCACATCAAAGAGTCTTTGCAAGGTTTCTGCTGCATTCACACCCCGCTTGAGAGTGAATAACAAATTGCTGGCGTTGCAACTACCCCCTGGACTAGCTGCACAAATCACCGGCATACCATTAACTATACCCGCTGTAATGTAATCTAAAGAACCAGTGTTATGAGCTTGTTGAAATCTTGCAGAGACTTGCTGACAGCGAGTCATTGGGTCATATCCAGAACCAGTGAAATACTCTGAGTACCAACGAATCACTGATAAACTTGCACCTGTTGCAGTGTTGGTTGCCCTAGTTGCAGGTAGTTGACTGCTAGTATCACAAGAAAACTGAATAGTCCCTGCTGCGTAGCTGGGTGTGTTGAAAACTGCTCCTAAACCACTTAAAAGTGCAACTCCACTGAGAATAGCTAAAGATTGTCTCAACATCCGACTGTCTCCTTGCAAATAAATATTGTTTATACTTCTCGTCTACAATAACTTGTAAAAAATAAAACTGAGTATAGTAGCATTGCGTAGGTACGCACTTGATAAATTTTCGGGTATTTTATGATTTTCTTTACGAATAAGGGGCAGTTTATCAGGTCATATATGCAAATACATAGTGCTAAATATCACCTTGTAATTTGAGATATCTTTCGATTAATTCCAGAAAAAGCCTGAAAAATTCAGCTAACCATACATCAAAGTGAATGTCGTGTGTTAACTTGGAAACCTCCTAGTTATCTACGTAGACAAATTCAAAACAGAGTAGTAATTGTATGCGCTGGTATTTAAAGTTTAGAATGCAGTGTGTATTTTTAATTCATGGTGTGCTATCACTGGTATCCATGTCGCCAAGTTATGGTAGTTTCTCTAGTTCATCGGTATTTTTAGAATTACCAAACCAGATAGTAGCGCAAGCACCAAATCCAGAAGGTGATCCAAATCGGCAGAGGTTTCCGCAATCTGCACCGACTCCAGAACCGCTACCACCAGAAACTCAAACACCGGTGCAGCCGATTCCGACGCCAGAACCCTCGTCTGTGCCAACTGTTGAAAGTATTCAAGTTAAAAAAATTGAGGTGACGGGCAGTACAATTTTAAATTCAGAGCAACTGAGTTCCATCACTAAACCAGTTGAAGGACGTTCCGTCAGTTTGGAAGAACTGAGAAAAGTTGCCGATGATATCACTCAAATCTACCTCGATCGCGGCTATATCACCTCAAGAGCAATTTTAGTAGACCAAGCAATTACTGGTGGTGTGGTGCAAATTCAGGTAATTGAAGGTGGTCTAGAAAAAGTTGAAATCCAAGGACTAAAACGCCTCAATCCTGATTATGTGCGATCGCGTGTCTCTCTAGGCGCTGGCAAACCTCTTTCCACAGCTAATTTAGAAGACCAGTTAAGATTGTTACGAAACGATCCCCTACTGTCAAATGTAGAAGCTAGCTTACGTACCGGTAGCGAAGTTGGTCAAAGCATTCTAGTAGTCAGAGTTACCGAAGCCGATCCCTTTGATGGGACATTTAGCATTGATAATTATTCACCGCCCAGCGTTGGTTCTGAAAGATTAGGCGTCAGTGCTAGTTACCGTAACATCACAGGTATAGGAGATAAATTTGCAGCGTCTTATTACCGCACAACTCGTGGAGGCTCGAATATCTATGATTTTAGCTACCAAGTGCCGTTAAATGCGATGAATGGTACTTTACAGCTACGTACCACCATTAACAACAACGAAGTCGTCCAAGAACCTTTTAAGAGCTTTGATATTCGTGGAGAATCTCAGTTGTATGAAGTGAGTTATCGTCAGCCACTAGTGCGATCGCCTCGTGAAGAATTCGCCTTATCATTAGGCTTTACTGTTCAAAATGGTCAAACATTTACCTTTGCAGGCCCAACACCCTTTGGCTTTGGTCCCGACGAAGAAGGTAACAGTCGTACCCGTGTGATTAAGTTTGGCCAAGATTATGTGGCACGAGATGTAAAAGGTGCATGGGCATTGCGATCGCTATTTAGTTTGGGTCTTGGCAGTTTTGATGCCACGATTAACTCTGACCCTGTTCCTGATGGTCGCTTTTTTAGTTGGTTGGCACAAGTCCAACGAGTACAACAGCTCAACGACCGTAACCTTTTAATTGCCCAAGCCGAGGTACAACTAACGCCCAATGGATTATTACCTTCTCAACAGTTTGTAATTGGTGGTGGTCAATCTCTGCGCGGTTATCGCCAAAATGCTCGCGCTGGCGATAATGGAGTACGATTTTCCCTAGAAGACCGATTCACAATCCAAAAAGACGAATCTGGGAACCCGATGCTGCAAGTTGCTCCATTTTTCGATGCGGGAGTTATTTGGAATGTGAGTAATAACCCCAACCAATTACAGAAACAGCAATTTTTAGCTGCTCTGGGACTGGGAGTTTTATGGCAACCTCTACCAAGTCTAAATATGCGCTTAGATTATGGTCTTCCCCTAATTGACTTAGACGATCGGGGTGAAAACGCTCAGGATAATGGCTTTTATTTTAGTTTAGGATATAAACTTTGAGTGAGGTGCAAGGTAGGGTTGGGGTGGGGTAAAGCGTATGTAGGACAAAGGTTTGAGCTTAAGTTGACACCTGTAGGGGCGCGGCAGTGCCCAGGGGTGTTAACTTAACGTGAAATCTATGTACTGCAAGGAACTGAAGTTCCTTGCTCATAGCGAAAGTCATCTGAAGATGACTGAGTATACCCCAAAATTTTCAGTCATCTTTTAGATGACTTTCGCTGTTAGCCAAGAAATTTATTTCTTGGCGGGTGACAAAGCCAAGAATTAAGCCATTTATAGCTTAAGTTGACACCCCTGTGCCGTGCCCCTACAGGTGTACCTTGTTTGTTAACAAAAATTACGTGAATATACTAACAAGTTCCGACTTTTCTCCGACCTTTTCCGACCGTCAAACTGTATACCAGGCAGTAGAGTATTTAAATAAGCAGTATTATCCCCAACTTCCAATACGGTTCGGTTAAAGGGGAAAGGGGAAAGGGGAAAGGGGAAAGGGGAAAGGTTTCAAATACATCCTTTACCCCAAAACCATTTCCCAGACGACAAGGGAAGTTTATACTGCTTATCCGAACCGTATTGCTCCAACTTCCTTAGAGGGTAAATCGGAAAAATGACCGTAAATTTAACTAATAAATTGCTAATTTACTGTATTCTTAGAAAACCAGGTATTTATTATGGGTATCTCTGGCATATCTACTGACTTTTGGAGTAGTTATGCTGAGGTACTGTCATTTGCTGTTTGTGGTCTTCCAAAGCTAAAAACTATACAAACTTAGACTGTTGGAAGTTAACAGAATATTGAGCCTATTTTTCCAGAATATACAAATTATTTACTGAGATTACCCTCCTCAAGATAGATTATGACAAGCGATCGCTCACATCTCAAATTAGCTGTCCTGGAAATTCAAGATTTGCTCAAGTCTCTAGCCAAGGGAGAGCAATTCGATGAAACTCTAATTAAAACTTTTGGCGATGGACTGAACACAGAAGCGGCTGCAAACCTCCGCAGACAGTGGACGATAGGAGATTTTTCCGAGTTACCTGACATTGAAATTCGCTCTGCTTCAGAACTCAACGGGGCTAATGGTGCATTTTCTACATACACAAATCATATTTATTTATCCAGAGAATTTTTAGGACACAATTCTTATTCTCCTAGTGCCATTACTAGTGTTCTTTTGGAGGAAATTGGGCACTTCATCGACTCGAAGGTTAATAGAGTTGATGCAGCAGGTGATGAAGGCGCAATCTTTTCGGCGTTGGTGCGGGGAGAGAATCTTAGCCCTGAACAATTGCAAGTCTTGAAAATTGAAAATGACTTTACCACAGCGAACATTGATGGTTCATCGATAGTCATAGAACAAGCGGTTACCTATACAGGGAGTAATTTAGGGGAATCTGTAACTAAATTGTCTTCCTTTTTTAGCGATTTACAAGGTCAACTAAATAGCTTTGCATCTAGTAAATCTCTACCTTTGTTAGGAACAAATCTTTGGACTAATACTCAATTTAAATGGTTAGATTCTCTCAGCAGTTCAATTGGAGCTATTAATCAATCATCTTTAACAGCAAGCTCTCTTGTTTCTCAAATTAATGCTATTAGTGGCTTATCTGCCTCAAATTTATCTGAGACTGCTGATGCAGTCAGCTTTGATTTAGCAGTTCAGTCAACCAGAACATTGACTAGTAATCTAGCATCTAAACTAGGCTTGTCTTGGTTAGGTTTAGATATTGCTGGTAGTGCTGCTGTTGGGGCTAATTTTAATACTAGTTTAAAGGTAACGATTAATAAAACGAGCAGTCCTCTAGTACAGGCAAATAGTGATTTGCGTGTGGGGATTGATGCTTCTTTATCTAACAGCTTTAGTGCAGTTGGTAAAATTGGGCTTCTTCAAGTCGAAGCTAAAGACGATCAAGCTAATCCTAATGATAGTCGTCTCAAAGCCAATTTAGTTATTGGTACAAATGGAAATGCTAATAGCTTCATTGTTGACGATGCTAACAGTAATATTAAATTTGACCTCAAAACATCTTTGCCATCGGTTTCTTTTTTAGGAAGCAACTTTTCTCTGCCTACAATAACATCTGATTTAGATTTTATTATAAGTAATGGTGGAGTAACAGGTGCTAACTTCAACAATGTTAATGTCAATCTAGGTACTAATTTTTTGGGTGGATTACGCTCAACAATTGATAAAGTTCTTAAACCAATTCAACCTTTTATCGATTTACTGAGCAAGGATATTGCACCTATATCTAAATATGATACTGTCAGAAATTTATTTGATAAAAACAACGATAATAAAGTAACACTGGTAGATTTTATTTATTTTGGCGACCAGTTAAACGGAACAAAATATGGACAGAATGTTGATAGTTTTCTCAAAGCAGTAAGGGATATTAAAACTCTCAATTCAGGAACCACATTAGTTAATAGCACTGGCTTTAGTCTATCTAGTAATAATACTGCTAACTATACTTCGGGAATTAATATTAATAATCAGCCAGGTTTATATGTGCCAATTATTAGCAATAAAACTGTTGCTTATGATTTATTACGAGGAATAGATGTACCTTTATTTAGTTATCAACTTCCTAAATTAAGTTTAGCAAACTTTACATATAACCAATTTACACCTTTAATCGGTCCGTTGGGTGTTAATTTTGGCGTTGACCTAAATGCTAACGCTCAATTTGGTTTTGGTTACGACACCTACGGATTAAAGCAATTTATTTCGACTAACAATTCTGCCAAGATCCAAGACGGTTTTTATATTAGCGATCGCCAAAATGTTGACGGTACTGGCGCTGATATTGCAGAAATTACTCTGGCGTCGAGAATCAGGTTAGAAGGTGGCGCAAGTATCTCAGTTGCCAAAGCATTTGTAGGTGGCAATATTAGCGGGACAGTTGATTTTAATCTCCACGATGCTAACGGCGATGGCAAAATCAGAACCTCAGAAATTCCTAGCGATTTATTAAATCTCTTTGATATTAATGCCAATATTTCTGCTGGGGTTCAGGCTTGGGCAGAAGTCAATTATTTGATCGGCAAAAAAAGATGGGATTGGAGTGGAGGAGAAGTAAAACTTATTGATATCAATCGACAGGGAAGTTCGCCTACACAAGAGCCTTTTAAACCTATTTTAGGTGTCTCGACTGCTGGCGTTTTGAACCTTTACGTCGGTACGAGTGCTTCATCGAGAAATGTTAACCAAAAGGAAATTAACGAAACTTTCCTTCTTAGCTTAGTTTCTTCCCAAATTCAAGTAAAAGCCTTTGGTAATGAACAACTATTTACTGGTATTAGCCGAGTTTCAGCCCTTGGAGATGCTGGTAATGATGCCATAGAACTATCAGAAACTTTAACAGTAATTGCTGATTTTGATGGTGGTATCGGTAACGATATCCTTTCTGGTGGTGCGGGAAAAGATACCCTCAAAGGTGGCGATGGAAACGATGTGCTTTCCGGACGCGGGGATAACGATGTTTTAGACGGTGGCGTAGGAAACGATGTTTTAGATGGTGGCGATGGTGACGATAATCTGACTGGCGGACTAGGAGAAGACCGCTTATTCGGAGGAACTGGCGTAGATACCCTAACTGGTGGCGCAGGGAATGACCAGTTAGCAGGGGGTGATAACAATGATGTTCTCAATGGTGGTGACGACGCAGATAACCTCCAAGGTGGGGGAGGTAATGACTTCCTTGATGGTGGAAATCAGAATGACATCCTCAGTGGTAATGAAGGAGATGATACCCTGCTTGGTTCCTCCGGTGATGACAAACTGTACGGCGGAATCGGAAATGACAAACTCTCCGGTGGTGACGGTAACGATCAATTAGTTGGCGAAGAAGGGGATGATTCCCTCAAAGGAGACAGCGGTAACGATGTCCTGATGGGGGGTGCAGGTGTGGATACCCTGGAGGGGGGTATTAATGACGATTATCTCGACGGTGGTACTGGAAATGACAAACTCTCCGGTAATGAAGGAAACGATGTTTTAGTCGGTGGTAGCAATGACGATCGCTTAGAAGGTGGAGAAGGCATAGATCAACTCGATGGAGGTGCTGACAACGATACTCTCTTAGGCGGGACTCAAAACGATATTCTCTTTGGGGGTGCAGGAAACGATCGCCTCGAAGGTAACGACAATGACGATCAACTTTGGGGAGAATCTGGACAAGATACCCTGTTGGGAGGTGCAGGTAGCGATCGCCTCTCTGGTGGCACAGAAAACGATATCGTTGCAGGTGGAACTGAAAACGATGTTTTAGAAGGAAACGACGGCGACGATCAATTATGGGGTGGAGAACAAGACACCCTCAAAGGTGAAGGCGATCTAGCTACTGGTGGAGATGACCAACTTTTTGGCGGTGCTGGAAACGACAAACTCTATGGTGGAGTGGGTGGCGATCGCTTAGAAGGAGAAAGTGGCAATGATGAATTATATGGCAACGCTGGCAACGATACCATTATTGGTGGTGCGGGAACAGACTCCCTTTCTGGTGGTGCGGGAACAGACTCCCTTTCTGGTGGAACAGAAAACGATATCCTAGCAGGTGGAACAGAAAGCGATCGCCTAGAAGGAAATGAAGGCGACGATCAGTTATGGGGTGGGCAACAAGATACCCTCAAAGGTGAAGGCGATGTTGCTACTGGTGGAGATGACACGCTTTTAGGTGGCGCAGGTAATGACAAACTCTATGGTGGGGTGGGTAGCGATCGCTTAGAAGGGGAAGCCGATAATGATGAATTATCCGGCAACCTGGGCAACGATACCTTAATTGGTGGCTTCGGTAGTGATACCTTATTTGGCGGCGCGGATAACGATTTCCTCGATGGTGGTAATGACGCAGACATCCTCGATGGCGGTGCTGGGAATGATATCCTCGATGGCGGTCAAGGCAATGATATCCTCAAAGGTGCAGCAGGTAAAGATACGCTTTACGGTGAAGCAGGTGACGATAATTTAGATGGTGGTTCAGAAGACGATCTGCTGATTGGAGGAATTGGACAAGATACCTTATTGGGTAATACAGGCACAGACATCTTATTTGGTGGTTATGAGAATGACGTACTCAAAGGCGATGCAGGCGCAGATTTCCTGTATGGCGAACAAGGCAATGACAGCATAGAAGGTGGTGCAGACGCAGACCAAATAGAAGGTGCAGAAGGCAATGACAGCCTCAAAGGAGATGCTGGCAATGATACCTTACTGGGTGCAGAAGGCAATGACACCCTTTATGGCGGTACAGAAAATGACAGTTTAGATGGTGGAGAAGGACAAGATACCCTTTACGGGGATGCAGGAAACGATACCCTGATTGGCGGTGAAGGCACAGATTTACTTTATGGTGGCGCACAAGCAGATTTTCTCCAAGGTGGATTAGGGGAAGATACTCTAGATGGCGGTTCGGAAAACGATGACTTATGGGGGGGAGCAGGTAACGATCAACTACTTGGTAATGCAGGTAGCGATAACCTCAAGGGAGACGATGGCGATGATAAGCTGCAAGGTGGAGATGGCAATGATACCCTTGCAGGTGGAGATGGTAACGATCTGCTGGTAGGTGATGAAAGCAATGACCCGAATTTAACAGCTACCAAATCAGGAAACGATTTCCTATCAGGTGGAATCGGAAATGACAGACTTTTTGGTTATTTGGGTAATGATACCCTCATTGGTGGCGAAGGAAAAGATTGGTTAGAAGGTGGGTTTGGCAATGACACCATCAAAGGCGGAACTGATGCAAATCCCGATGTTAAAGATAGTGATGCCGATGTTTTTGTTCTTGCCCCAAGTTCGGGAACAGATACAATTTATGGCTTCGATCCGACTAAAGACATTATTTATCTCAGCAACGGATTAACTTTTGCTTTTATTAAAGTTGAAGGTGATGGAAACGGCAATACCAAGATTATTGATTTAGATACTGGAGATACTCTAGCTAAATTAATCGGCATAGATCCAAGTCAAATTACTCGTGCCAACGTTGACGAAGAAAATGTTGAACCAAATCGCTTAGAATTTGACAGCAAAAAGCCCATCTATGCCAAAGATGAAACCGTTACACTCGTTAATACAGTAGTTCGAGATGCCAATGGTGCAGGTGATATAGAACGAATTGATTTTTGGCTGCAAAAAGATAGCGGTAACTGGCAAGATATCAGCGATATTGGCTTTAAAGGACTTGATGGATCAGTAGCTTGGGGCGATTTCAATAAAGATGGATTTAACGATCTTCTCATTGCTGGACAAAATGATAAAACTGGCAGTTATCCCATTCGCGTCTACAAAAATAACAAAGATGGTACGTTTTCAGAAGTAAATCTAAATTTACCAGATTTAACAGCCTATCGTCGCGGGGTCACTTGGGGAGATTATAACAATGATGGCAATTTAGATATTTTGGGTTCTGGTTATATTATTCCCAACCTCGGAGGCAACTTTAATGCCGATGCAATTATTCAGGTTAGTTTAATTCCCAGTTCTGACAAGACGGCACTTTGGCAAGATTATGATGGCGATCGTGATTTAGATTTATTACTATCTGGAACCGATGTAAATAGCTCCTCTTTTATCAAGCTTTATACCAATTCAAACAATACTTTTACTGAAACTAATCTCAGTACTAATATTGCTGGTTTAGTGTCTTGGAATCTAGCCCAATCTGCAAATATTTTCTCAGTCGGCAAAAATTCCCTAAATCAATTGGTTGTCAATACATATTTGTATAACAGCGCAACCAAAACCTATAGCTCAACTCCCACTTCTAAAGTTATATCCACACCAAATAATCAGAGCATCACACCCGATACAGTTAGTTGGTATGACTACAACAAAGATGGCATTTTAGATTTTGTTCTGACTGGTTCTAATGGTGCAACAAATGGATTAGATGCAGTCACTCTGATTTATAAAGGTAATGTTGATGGCTCATTTACCTTAGCAGCAGATTTAACCAATACTACGGGGGTAGTTGATGCAGATGCAGCTTGGGGAGAACTAAATGACAAAGCTACCCTCTTAGTTACTGGTAATAGCAACGAATATCGCACCCGTGCAGAAGATTTAAAAAGAGTTAGAATTCCGATTAGCAAGGTTTATCAATTCAACTCTACTACTAATCAGTTTGTAGAAATTACCACCAATTTGACAGAGGTTTATCACCAAACCCAAGGTTCTCATGCCAGTTGGCAAGATTACGATAAAGATAACGATTTAGATATTCTGCTGACAGGTAAAGATTTCTTTGATAATCCCGTAACTTTGCTTTATCGCAACGATGCAGGTACATTTGTCAATGCAATTTTCAATCCCTTAGCTACCGATTCGCGTCTTTCTACCTTTAATTACAATATTAATGGGTTAACTCCAGGAAATTATGTATTAAAAGGTACTGCTTACGATCATCAAACGGCTGCTCAAGAATATACTCTAGTTCCTGGTTCAGGTGAAGGTACTGGAAACCGCGCTTTAGTCCTCGATGGCGTGGATGATGATGTTAATGTTGGTGCTGCTGCAAATTTAAAAGTTGATAAATTTCTTACCATTGAAGCTTGGATTAATCCACTAAATGCTGGTCAAAACCAAGAGATTATTGTTGCTAAAGAAGGTGAATATGAAATCGGTCGATTCGCTAATGGTACTCTTGGTTGGGCATTAGCAAATACTAATCCTGGTTGGACATGGAGTTACACAACTTATGTAGTCCCTGAAAATCAGTGGACTCATATTGCATTTACTTATGCTTATGACTCTACTACTGGAAATGGAGTTGTGAACATTTATGCCAACGGGGTTGCAGTTTATACTTATAATTGCTCAGGCGTAATTGGTGATACAGATACAAATAATAATGAACTTCAGATTGGCGGTAGACAAGCAACTACCACTGTAGTATCACAATTTAAAGGACAAATTGATGAAGTTAGGGTTTGGAATGTAGCGAGAACTCAGCAACAGATTCAAGAAAACATGAATCGCCCGTTAACCGGAACCCAAGCGGGATTAGTAGGTTACTGGAACTTTGACCAAGTTAATTTAGGAACAGTTATTGATTTAAGCGGCAATGGTAATAATGGTCAATTGTTGAATGGTGCTACTCTCAACAGTTTTGTCACCCTAACAGGAACAGCAAATTTATCTGTTGAAGAATGGACTAAAAACGTTACCTTTCTTACTGATATCACCATAGATAGTTTAGG
Organism: Nostoc calcicola FACHB-3891; assembly: GCF_014697355.1. GTDB lineage: Bacteria > Cyanobacteriota > Cyanobacteriia > Cyanobacteriales > Nostocaceae > Nostoc > Nostoc calcicola. The sequence continues at coordinate 26,740 of NZ_JACJRQ010000026.1, forward strand.
CAATACTTATGCCTCTGGCAATTTCTACGAATCAATTGATATAGATGGACAACAATTAATTAGTAATGGTGGATATGACGTATTTATTACTAAGTTTAATAGCCAAGGAAATCGGGTTTGGGCTAAACGGATTGGTGGCTCGGATGATGATTTTATTGAAAGCATCACCACAGATAATTTAGGCAATATTTATGGCTATGGTTCTTTCACTGGAACTACCAATATAGATGGGGAACAATTAATTAGCAATGGTGAATATGATGTATTTATTGCTAAGTTTGATAGCCAAGGAAATCGGGTTTGGGCTAAACAGATTGGTGGTTCTGGTTTTGATTCTGTTAAAAACATCACCACAGATAGTTTAGGCAACATTTATGCCTCTGGTGATTTCAATGGAACTATTAATATAGATGGGCAAGAATTAATTAGCGGTTATGACTCCTCTGAAGCATTTATTGCTAAGTTTGATAGCCAAGGGAATCGGATTTGGGCTAAACAGATTGGTAGTTCTTATTTTCTTTCTGTGGATAGCATCACCGCAGATAATTTAGGCAATACTTATGCCTCTGGTTCTTTCAATCAAACTACCTATATAGATGGACAACAATTCACTAGCGGACCCTATGGTTCTGATGGATTTATTGCTAAATTTAATAGCCAAGGCAATCGGGTTTGGATTAAACAGATTAGTGGCTATTATTCTGATTCTATTAAAAGTATTGCCACAGATAGTTTAGGCAACATTTATGCCTCTGGTGATTTCCAGGTAACTATCAATATAGATGGTCTAGAATTAACTAGCACTAGTGAATATAATGTATTTATCGCTAAGTTTGATAGCCAAGGCAATGCGGTTTGGGCTAAACAAATTAGTGGTTCTAATTTTAGTTCTGTGGATAGCATCACCACAGATAGTTTAGGCAATATTTATGCCTCTGGCTCTTTCTATCAAACTATCAATATAGATGGTCTAGAATTAACTAGCAATGGCTCCTCTGATGGATTCATTGCTAAATTTGACAGCCAAGGCAATCGGATTTCGATTAAACAGATAGGTGGCTCTGATTTTGATGGTGTTTATCGCAGTATCATAGACAGTTCAGGCGATATTTATGCCTCTGGTTATTTCTCTCAAGAAAATGGAACTATAAAAAAGATTGATCAAACTCCTGAGAAGCAGCAAAAAGAAAAGTTTGTTATCGGAGACTCTAACAAAAACTTCTATAGTTACGGCGGTGACTATAATGCCAGTTCTCAAGGATTTACTTTTACAAATCCCACTGGAACACCAGCTTTAATTCGTAATTTCTACGATAAAGATGTTATTCAGCTTTACGGCTCATCAACGCAGTATCATTTAGAGCAATTTAGCGTTGCTAATTTAAAAAAAGAGCAAGTTTCCCAAGATTTATTAAATGAAATCAAAAGCTTGTACAATGCTGGTGAGGTTGTTACAGCAATTCTCTACAATCCAGATCGCCAAGGTTGGAATGCAGATAATGATGGTATCTATCAACCTTATGGTGGCAAAGCTTATCTACTCGCTATAGTGGGTGGTGTTGCTAAAACTCGACTCATAGAAACCACCGATGCAGTCCAAGGTAATCTCCTGTTTGTCTCAGAAAGAAATGACTCTACACACCAGACAAGCTTTACCGTTAACACCGTAGGAACAGAAGGTGCTGATAACCCTCAGAGCAGTTCGGGTGCTGATAAGTTAACAGGTGGTGGTGGCAATGACATCCTAATTGGACGAGAAGGTTCTGATTACCTTGATGGCGGTACAGGTGATGACATCCTGCAAGGTAACATTTTAGTTTACGATCTTAATAACGCGATCGTTTGGGGCAATGACGGCGGTAATAATCAACTTTATGGCTGGGAAGGAAGCGATCGCCTCTGGGGTAGTAATGGTAATGATATCCTAGATGGTGGCGAAGGAAACGATCAGCTCAACGCTGGCCCAGGACAAGACACCCTAGATGGTGGGTTAGGCAACGATACCATCGATGGCGGTGAAGGTAATGATACAGTCACCTATGCCAAAGCCAAAACCCCAGTTGTTGTAAATCTGACAACAGGAACAGCCACTGGTGGAGATGTCCTCAAAAATATTGAAAATGTCGTTGCTTCGCAATTTGCCGACTCAGTAACAGGCGATACCCTAGCCAATGTCCTCGAAGGATTAGCAGGTAATGACACTCTCATTGGTGGTGAAGGAAATGACACCCTCAAAGGTGGCGCTGGCAATGATAGTTTAGACGCTGGCGCTGGCAATAATATTTTAGAAGCGGGTGGCGGTGCAGATAGTCTCAAAGGTGGAATAGGAAACGATACCTATAAATTCCAATCTGAATGGTTATCTTTAGAACAAGCCTTTGTTGTCTTGGGTGGAGATGAACAGCGACTAGGAAAAGTTACTAGTACAAATGGTCAGTTAATTGACTGGAATACCTTTCAGGGTTTTGGTTTTGATGCCCAATACGACAAATATCAAACTTTTGGCTTAGAAGTTGACCTGCAACGCAAGCAACAAAACGCACCTTGGGTAAGATTAGCAGTCAGACAATGGCTAATACCAGAACAAGCTTTTACCATCTTAGGCGGTGGCAATCAGCAACAGAATTATATTACCAATCCCACAACCAAAGAACAAATTAGTTGGTCAGTCTTCAACGGCTGGGTAACAACTCAAAATTGGGCACAACTTTCAGCATTCGGTCTTACTTACAGTTTAGATTTAAAAGCAGTCAACCAAGGTTGGCTAGGTGTTCCTGTTGCACCCGCCCTATCTGGTAGCAGAATTGAAGATGCTGGTGGTAGCGATTCCTTAGTATTACCAGAGGGAGTCACTCTTTCTTTAAGTCGCCTTTATCCTGGCAAAACTGGATTAGCCCAGTTAGGAAATGATTTAATCATCGATCTCAATCAAGATGGTGTCGCTAACCCAGCCCAAGATTTATCCATTATTAATTTCTTTAATGGCAATCAAAAGGGTGCTGGTTTTATCGAAGCTGTTCTTCCTGCGCTTAATTTTGATGGAGTTGATGACTACGTTACTATTGCAGACCCAGGGGTTAGTAGTTTAGATATTACTAATGCCATTACAGTTGAAGCTTGGATTAAGGGAGCTACTACATCTGTTTACGGAAAAATTATTGGTAAAGGCCCAGATTCTACAGAAGTTTTTGGCTTATGGTTGACTTCTTCAGGGACTCTTGAAGTTAATCACTCAATCAATGGTCTTCAACGTAGTTTCACAAGCAATGTAGTAATAGGAGATAACATCTGGCATCACATTGCATATACTTACGATGGAACGACAAATAAAATTTACATTGATGGAGTTTTACAAGGCAGTCAGGCAATTACTGGAACTTTAGGTGTTAATAACGAGCCAATAAGTATTGGCAGAGAAGTAAGTTCATCCACCAATGCATATACTTTCAAAGGCAATATTGACGAAGTTCGCATTTGGAATCAAGCTCGTTCCCAGTCGGAAATTCAAGCTAACATCAATCGCCAACTATCAGGGCAGGAAGCGGGATTAGCGGGTTACTGGAAATTTAATGAAGGTGCAAGCACTACTGTATATGACCTCACCAACAATAAAAATAATGGCTCAATTAATGGAGCAACTTGGACAACAGGCGCTCCTTTCAATAGTACAGAAATACTGAATTTAGCTAAAGATTTTAGACCCATTAATATTATTACCTTGCCAGCCTTCAATGAAGTTACCAATTGGCAAGCTAGTAGTAATTGGGGAGATTATGATAATGATGGCGATTTAGATTTGCTGATTACTGGGCAAGATAGTTATGGAAATGGCATTGCCAAAATTTATGCTAATACCAATGGCATCTTCGCTGCGGCAGTTTCTCTCGATGGTTTAGACAGGATTCAATCAACTAAATGGGGAGATTATAACAATGACGGATTGTTAGATTTACTCCTCATCGGTCACGATAATTTACCATTACTTAACGGACAACAAATTCCTGGTCGAGAATATTTCGCCAAGGTTTATCTAAACAAAGGTAATCAGCAATTTACTGTTGTTGACTCAATCTCTTTAGGCAAGTTTGAAAACCCAGAAGAATTTGAAAATATCTCTCTCCCTGCTGTGGATTGGGCAGATTACAATCACGATGGCAAGCTAGAGATTTTAACTTCTAGTTCTGCTAAACTAGCTACCCCATTGAAAGGTGGGTCTTTAAATTCCATTGATTACAACAACGATGGATTTATTGATGTAATTTTGACTGGGTTAAATGCCGATTTACAACCCACTACTCTGCTTTACAAAGGCAATGGCAATGGAACGTTTACGCAAATAAGTAGTAGCTTAATTGGATTAAAAAATAGTACTGCTGCTTGGGGCGATTTTAATAATGACGGTTATCTTGACCTTTTATTAGCTGGCTCCAATGCTATAAATAATGATGTTATCCAGCTGTACAAAAATAACAAAGATGGAACGTTTTCACCAATTTCTACCACTTTAAAACCAGTTAGTAACTCCTCACTTGCATGGGCTGACTACAACAACGATGGGTCATTAGATTTGCTGTTAACTGGAACGCGCAACGGTCAACCCATCACTGAAGTTTACAAAGGAAATGGCTCAGGTGGATTTACCCTAGTTGACAACATCTTAATGACCAGTGTGCAACGTGGCGAAGCCAAATGGGGCGATTACGATAATGACGGCGACCTCGATATTATTGTCACTGGTGCTGCTGGTCGAGATGGCGTACCTTTCGTACAGCTTTATCGCAATACAACAACTCCCAATGTAGCTCCAAAAACTCCTGGCAAAAATAAACCGCTACAAAATTTAGATGCTTCCGTCACCCTCAGCTGGAGACCAACCGCAGACGGAACAGCTAACGAACTAGGTATTAGTTACAACCTGACAATTGGCACAACTCCGGGAGGAGGAGACATTTTCTCGGCTTTGACAAATAAAGGCACAAATGCTCAAGGTAGTATCGAAGGTCGTCCACAAGTTGCCCAAATTGGTAATGTCGGTGAAAGTACCAAATGGATAATTAACGGACTTCAACCAGGAACAGTTTACTACTGGAATGTTCAAGCAGTAGATCCAGGTCTAAAAGCTTCTACTTTCTCTGACCCCTACCTCTACAGTTTCACACCCAACTTTATTGACTGGAATCAAACCATTACAGCCAATTTACCTACACCAAATCCTTTTAATCCAGATCAACAATTTCAGTATAATCCTGACTCAGACCTGGAACGAATTGCTTATGGGGACTATGATAATGATGGCGACTTGGATCAGGTTATTGCTGATGGAATCAATTTATTTGTATTAGAAAAACAACAAGGTCAGCCCGATAAACAATACAATTTAACCGGACTAAACCAAGTTACATTTACCAAAATTGCTTGGGCAGACTACGACAATGATGGAGATTTAGATGTAGTCGCTTCCTATACTTCTGGTACTAATCCTCCCAGCGTAGCTTTCTTTACGAATATAAGTTCGCTGAGATACAACCAAAATACCAATCAACAAGTAAAAACAACAGAATTTATCAAGGTACTGAGCGATTCAAAAACTGGAGAACTAAAAGCAATTCGTGACTATGATAGCGATGGTGATTTAGACATTATCTTAGGCACAACAGTATATAAGAACCAAATTGCTCAGGCAATTTCTCGTCCAAATACAAAATCAACAGCACCAACTGAACTTTCTGCAACTGTAAACTCATCTAATCAAGTGACTTTAAGTTGGAAAGTCGGTACAGATAAAGAAACACCAAAAGATGGATTAAGCTATAACCTGCGAATTGGTACTAAACCAGGTGGCACAGATATTATTGCCCCCATTTCCTTAGAATCCTTACAACAAGGTTCTTTAATTCATCAAAAATCCAGCAATGACACAATCGCATGGACGCTCAATAATTTAAATTTACTTAAAGGTATTTATTATTGGAGCGTACAAACTGTAGATACTGCTTTTAGTGGTTCAGATTTTGCCAGCGAAAGAGTATTCACTATTGGAGAGTTAACTACTCCAGAAGAAAATGTAAAAATTAGTAATCCCAAAATTACTAACATTAATAATGTAGCAACAGCAACCACAAATTATGAGCTTAAACAAGCAGACACAGCAGAGTTGAGTTTTGAGATTGCAAATACAGGAAAGAACCCCCAAAATATTGATTATCAAATTTTGCTTTCGCAAGATAACACAATAGATGCATCAGATATTTATTTGGGAGTTGGTCAAGTAACTGGAGGAATTACTTTAGCTGCGGGTGCTAGCCAAATCATTACGAAAAACATCATCATTCCTAGTTCCTTCCCAGGCTTTACAAGCAACAGTCAATACATTTTAATCAATGTTATTAATCAAAGCATAGAAACTAACACTCAAGATAATCTAGCCACTCTGCCAATCAAGATCAACGATCCTTTATTCTCTTCCGTCACCACAACTCTACCAACAAATATCAAAAATCTCATCTTGAATGATACTGGTGCTATTAACGGCACTGGTAATGAATTAGACAATTACATTATCAGCAACAGTGCTAATAATACTCTCGACGGTAAAGCAGGTAATGATACTCTTGATGGCGGACTTGGCAACGATACCCTAATTGGTGGCAGTGGTAATAATATTTTAATTGGTGGCTTAGGTAGCGATCGCCTTGATGGTACTGCTGGCATAGATACCGCTTCATATACTAATGCTAGTGCGGCTGTCACAGTTAACCTAGCTCTGACAACCGCCCAAACCGGAGCAGAAGCCACAGGTGATGTCCTGCTATCAATTGAAAACTTACTCGGTTCCAACTTCGACGACACCCTCAGTGGTAACACTGGCAATAACATTCTCAACGGTGGTTTTGGTAACGATAGCTTGACGGGTGGTACAGGCAATGATACTTACATTGTTGACAGTGCAGGGGATATTGTTAGTGAAACTTCTACCACAGCCACAGAAATTGATACCGTCCAAACTTTTGTCAGCTATATCTTAGGCGACAATCTCGAAAACCTGCTCCTACTCGGCACAGACAATATCGACGGTGGTGGTAATAACTTAAACAACACTATCACAGGTAACAGTGGCGATAATATTTTAATTGGCGGGTTAGGTAGCGATCGCCTTGATGGTAGTGCTGGCATAGATACCGCTTCTTATATTAATGCTAGTGCGGCTGTCACGGTTAACCTAGCTTTGACAACAGCCCAAACCGGAGGAGAAGCCACAGGTGATATTCTGCAAAATATTGAAAACTTACTCGGTTCCAATTTCAACGACACCCTCAGTGGTAACAGTGGCGATAACATTTTAATTGGTGGCTTAGGTAGCGATCGCCTTGATGGTAGTGCTGGCATAGATACCGCTTCTTATATTAATGCTAGTGCGGCTGTCACAGTTAACTTGGCTCTGACAACCGCCCAAACCGGGGGAGAAGCCACAGGTGATGTCCTGCAAAATATTGAAAACTTAACTGGTTCCAACTTCAACGACACCCTCAGTGGTAACACTGGCAATAACATTCTCAATGGTGGTTTTGGTAACGATAGCTTGACGGGTGGTACAGGCAATGATACTTACATTGTTGACAGTGCAGGGGATATTGTTACTGAAACTTCTACCATAGCCACAGAAATTGATACCGTACAAGCATCTGTTAGCTATATCTTAGGCAATAATCTCGAAAACCTGTTCCTACTTGGCACAAACAATATCAGCGGTACTGGTAATAACTTAAACAACACCATCACAGGTAACAGTGGCGATAATATTTTAATTGGCGGGTTAGGTAGCGATCGCCTTGATGGTAGTACTGGCATAGATACTGCTTCCTATATTAATGCCAGTGCGGCTGTCACAGTTAACCTAGCTTTGACAACAGCCCAAACGGGGGGAGAAGCCACAGGTGATGTCCTGCAAAATATTGAAAACTTAACTGGTTCCAACTTCAACGACACTCTCTTGGGAGCAAATGGTGACAATGCTTTAGTTGGTGGTGCTGGGAATGACTTGCTCTTAGGTGGTAATGGGAGCGATCGATTCATCTATGATACTAATGCTGCGTTTACTACTGGTGCAGTTGGTATTGATATCATTCAGGATTTTACTAGTGGAGTTGACAAAATAATTATTGACAAAACTACATTTACAGCTATTAGTAGTAATGCTGGTATTGGGTTTGGCATACCAAACGAATTTGCAGTAGTGAGTAGTGATTTAGCAGCAGCCACTAGTAACGCCTATATTGTTTTCAACTCTGCAAATAGTAAGTTATTTTACAATCAGAATGGAAATGCAAATGGTTTGGGCACTGGTAATCAATTCGCCACTCTTTCTGGAGTATTGAGTATACAAGCTACCGACTTTGTAATTCAGGCATAATCTCGACTTTATCCATTTCTCTCACAATGCCATCGTCTAACTTGAAACCTCTGTAGAACAGTGGAATGTGGGATCTATAGTCCTGAAACATTGAGTATTTGTAGAATGGCGATCGCTTGTTAAATTATTTTACGATAAGTAGGGCTGGCTGCAATGGATATACTCACGATCTCTCATGCTTTGAGTTGAGAATTACTTATGTATTTTATTTGAAATTTATGCAATTATTACAGTAGCTAAGCTGTTGTAATTACTGCTATTACTTCTTGAAGAAGTCGGGGATCTAAATCCTGGTTAAGTAAATGATATTCGTTTTTGGGGTGGGGATCGCCCACCCCAAATTGTTATCCAATTACCTCAGCAGTCTTCTCCTTATCCAACTTCAGAATCAACACTCCCAAAGGTGGTAAACACAAATCCAAGGAATAAGAACGACTGTGCAAAGACCAATCATCTGTCCACTTACCGCCTAAGTTGCCCATATTACTGCCGCCATACTTACGCGCATCGCTATTGAACAACTCGGTATAAAATCCCTTTTCCGGGACACCGATACGGTAGTGAGAATGGGGTTGCGGCGTGAAATTACAAACCACGATCGCAAAATCATCAGAATCCTTGTCACGACGGATAAAGGAAACCACACTATGGCGGTTATCGCTACAGTCAACCCACTCAAACCCCGGTTCAGCAAAATCCTGGGTGTACAAAGTTGGTTCACTGCGGTAAAGATGGTTTAAATCCTGGAAAAACGTTTTTAACTGTTGATGGGCTTCATACTGTAATAAGTGCCACTCCAAATCTGCCCAAGCATTCCACTCACTCCACTGTGCAAACTCCATGCTCATAAACATGGTTTTCTTGCCTGGGTGAGCAAACATATAAGCAAACAAGCAACGCACATTAGCGAACTTTTGCCATCTATCCCCCGGCATTTTGCCGATGATATTACTCTTGCCATGCACCACTTCATCGTGGGACAAAGCTAGCATGAAGTTCTCACTGTGGTTGTACCACATACTAAACGTGATGTTGTTTTGGTGGAATTGGCGGAACCAAGGGTCCATGCTGAAGTAGTCCAGCATATCGTGCATCCAGCCCATATTCCATTTCAAGTTAAAGCCCAGTCCGCCTGTGTAAGTCGGCCAAGATACCATTGGCCAGGAAGTAGATTCTTCAGCAATTGAGAGAATCCCAGGGAAATAGCTAAAAATAATGTGATTTACCTGACGCAGAAAATCTGCTGCTTCTAGATTTTCTCTGCCGCCATATTGGTTGGGCAGCCATTCTCCTGGTTCGCGGCAATAATCATTGTAGAGCATGGAAGCCACAGCATCAACACGAATCCCGTCAATATGGTACTTGTCGAACCAAAAGAGGGCATTTGCTGCTAAGAAATTACAAACTTCATGGCGACCGTAGTTGAACACCAAAGTACCCCATCCTTTGTGTTCGCCCTTGCGGGGGTCAGCATGTTCGTACAAGTGGCTACCATCAAAGAATGCTAAACCATGACCATCTTTAGGGAAGTGACCAGGAACCCAATCCACAATTACGCCTATATCATTTTCGTGACATTTGTCAACAAAATACATGAAATCTTCGGGCATACCAAAACGGGAAGTAGGGGCATAGTACCCAGTTACTTGATAACCCCAAGAACCATCAAAGGGATGCTCTGCAATGGGTAGCAATTCTAAATGGGTGTATCCCAATTCTTTGACGTAGGGAATGAGCCGCTCTGCCAGTTCTCGGTAAGTTAAGAAGCGTGCGCCTGGTTTCAGTTCCGAAACGATAACTACAGGTTCAGTTTCACCATTCGCTAATTTAGCTGGTTCGGCACTAGAAGCGTGTAACCAAGAGCCTAAATGCACTTCATACACAGAAACTGGCCCAGTCAGGGGGTCAGTGTGACGCCGTTTTTCCATCCAGTCTTCGTCATTCCAACTATAAGCATCTAAATCAGTGACAATGGATGCCGTTTTTGGACGGGCTTCCTGCTGGAAACCGTAGGGATCGGATTTTTCGTAAATGTGACCTTCAAAATTTTTGATTTCATATTTGTAATGCTCGCCCACTCCGATTTCTGGAATGAACAATTCCCAAATTCCGGTGGCGCCTTTACGCATCTGGTGTTTGCGCCCATCCCAAAGGTTAAAATCTCCCAAGAGTGAAACATTCCGGGCGTTGGGTGCCCAAACGGCAAAATAAACGCCCTTAACACCATCGACTTGGGTGGGGTGCGCTCCCAGTTTTTCGTAAATTCGATGATGATTGCCTTCAGCAAACAAATGCAAATCAAAGTCTGTTAAGCGGGGAGAACGGAAAGCATAAGGGTCATAGGTGACACGCTCATGTTCTCCTTCTTTAATCCGCAACTGGTAGTTTGTCAGTTCTGCGGTTTCAATGGTGCATTCAAAAAAGTGGGGATGATGCACTGTTTGCATTGGATATTCTTTCCGTTCTTCAGGAAGAACTACCCATGCTGCACTTGCGTTTGGTAGGTAGGCTCGCACAGCCCAGACAGTTTTGCCATCTTGTTCTATGGGATGGGAACCTAGTATTTCAAAGGGATCGTGATGCTGATTCCAAACGATACGGTTAACCTGTTCAGGAGCGATCGTGGTCATGGACATGAAGCTACCTAAGTGTAATAACGTGATTGACTAAACGTACTTTTTTAATATCTATATATATTCTTTACATTTATTTGCAAATTTGTCGCCACCGTTATCCTACCTCAGAATGAGTCATCTGTTTTTTGGGGTATGGGGGATTGGGGACTAGAGGAGATGAGGGGGATGAGGGAGTGGGGGAGGTGAAGGAGGTAGAGGGAAAATAGCCAATGACTAATGACTAATGACTATTAAAAATTTAAAAATGGGAAAAACTGAAGTAAGGTTTTACGTAGGCGAAGCAAGTAAATCTGGTCACGAATTTTGGGGTCTAGTTTTGGCGGTGGTACTACTTGCAACTGTTCTTGTAACTGGGCATATTCGGCAGGAGTCAGGAATTTTCCATCGATGGGCGATCGCGCCTCTATGATAATCTGTGTCCGTAATATCTCTTCTGGCGTATCCTCTGGTGGCGGTAATGCTATGACTGCCGATCCCCAATAGCTACTTAAAAAAATAAGTGTTGCACTAGTTACAAACAAACTCAATAATTTTACTAGTTTTTTTATTTTAACTTTTACCATCTCTCCAACTGTATTTACAACGCAGCACGAGAATCTGTTTTTCCGACGCCGATGCCGTACAAGCGGGAGATCCGCCCATGCGACTGGCTCCCCAATACCCCATATCAATAAAAATCTGGCAATATCAAGAGACATCACCAGGTCTTATTTTTTGATACATGATAAATTGTTTTGTCCTTTGAACATTCAGTAATTTAAGCCATTTTACATTAGTGTCCTTTATTTACTGACCTAGTACAGCACGGCGTAAATAAACCAACCATTTTAAATGTCTCAAACCCTTATGAACAGGTAATTACGAATTACGTTAGCGCAGCGTTAGCGGCGTAGGAGCGTCATTACGAATTACGAATTACGAATTCCGCCTCGCGGTACTAGTTAGCTGGTACTTTAGCAAACTTTTATACAGCACTACAAACATATATTGACCATTCAAACTTCCTCAAAAGCTTGGTTAATAGGCTTTGGCCTTTGAACAATGCTGAAGAAGCCTGAGTTTCAGGCTTCTTTAATGGCTGTAAAATTTCGTACTCCTGGGTCAAAGCAAGCTAGACTGAGCATCTTTGTCAGGAGACGGTTACAGAACTTGGGAATTTTGAATTTTTGGAGAAGTCGGAGATAAGCTTTGCTTAAATCTCAACTTCAGTGATTTTGTCTACTCTACAAAGGAGCAAGCTAGACCTGCATTTCCCACAAAAGCTGTACAAAGCTCTCACACTCCAACACACAGGTGCAGGTTTTTATGTGAACTTGATTCATTCAAGTTATGTGGTGAGTATCTTTGTCAGTAAGCTATTCTGGGCTAATTTAAACTCAATTTTAGAGTGCCTTATTTAGGAGTAGCAGTCGGAGTAGCTGCGGGAGTAGCTGGGGGGGTAGCTGCGGGAGTAGCTGGAGGTGCGTCTGTCGGTTCACCTGTAGCTGCTGGAGTACTAGTAGTACCACCACCACCATCACCACCTTCACAAGCTCCGAGAATTGCGGCCAGACTTAACATTAGAGCCAAACCAAAGATTTTTGTTTTCATAACTCCTCTTTCACCAATTGTGGCTAGAAAAATTTTTCGCCTGTTGAATACGATACCGTATTTATCGCTTTTTTTTAAATGTTGTAAGATTACATACTTAAAAAAAACAACCCTTTGGGGTATTCTTTTTAAAATCAAGTATCATACAGCCATTTGATTAGTTTCTTTGAACTCAGGATCGAGATCCAAAGTATTAAATTTTCTCGTCAGCCGAGCTATCATAACAAAAATTTTCTCGTTCATAATTTAGGAGTCAGTCATCAAAGTCCAAAATGTGTTGGAGTTTGACTTATTCAGGAGTGCTGTGAGCGGGGCGTTTACTCAGCATTGAGTAAATAAAGTTACAGATTACTGATTTACTTGTGGTTATGCCCCCCAATAAAATCGGCGTAATTATTTTTCTAAGTATAAAAAAGCAATTTTATGGCTGACCAAAATTGTAAGTGGCGGAACCTGCTCACAAGTTCTGTGTGATATCATGTCCGGCTAATTAGTTATGATTCCCGAATCTATGCAGAAAACCAAAAACCCTTCCCCTCTGCTCAAGAGCTTCTCTGCGCCCCTGCTGCCTTAATGATAAGTCTTTAACCGGATATGATATGAATTCTGGCCTGTTTTTCATAGCGCTTCGCGAGTCATTTGTCAGTAGTCAGTAGTCAGTTGTTGAAAGGATCTGGTTTAATACCGCCTGGCTAAGGTCAGGGAGTTTTTTATTTTTTTCAGAGAGTATTGCATCTTGCTGCTCCCCGTTGCCATACTTTAGGTGCGATATCTAAACAGCAAGCTATCCAGTTTATAATCGGTGACTGCAAACATTGCAATATCTAGGGGATACAAACATTGATATAGCTAGCTATTAGAACAGTTAAAAGGGTGTAGTCTGTTATGTGTGTTTGTTGCACAGAAGGGTATTTTAACCTGAGCAAAAACAGGCAATCAATTGAAAGTAAAGTATTTTTCATCTAAAAAAATTTATGGTTGTCGATCGCAAATCAGCTGTTTCTACAAGGGGTACTTGGTTTTGGCGAGATTCTATTCTTTCTTTGGGGAGGCGACGACGTTCTGCACGTCTGGAGTCAGCAGCCCAGAGTATTTCTATACCTACTACCCAAACTGCACCACTATCCTCTGGAAGACGAAAGCGTTCCTTAAAAAATTTATCGGTTTCTTCCACAAATGAGGCAGTTACGCCCAAATCGATGAAAGAGTCGGGCAGACAACAACTGCCAAATCTTAATGACCAATCGAATCAAACTAACAACAGTCCGGAGGTGGGTTTTCTTGGTCTTCCCATCATGCCTGGTTCTGGAGCAACACCATTATGGTTGCTGCGTTTATACACTTTTCATCGTTATTCGTCAGTTTTAGCGTTTTTGTTAGTAGCAGCAACACTTGCGGTTTATGGCTGGACAGTATATTCTCAAGAGCTTTGGAGTCAGTCATATCGCAGGCTGCAAAATCTCCAACGTCATGAGCGGCTATTGACGACAACTAACGCGACGCTGACAAACAAAATGGCACAGGAAGCAGAACAGCCAACAACAGGTTTAGTATCGCCAACTCCTGAAGGAATGATTTTCTTACCTCCAGCATCTTCTAATTCTGAGCCAGCATCGTCTAACACAAAGCCAAATCCACAAACCCAACAACAAACACTCTCGCCGCTGGGATATTAAGGTCAATAGTCATTTGTCATTGGTCATTGGTCATTTGCAAAGGACGAACGACAAAGGACTATTGACAAAGAACAAAGGATAAACCCAATGCAAAAGTCACCAAGCAAAACAAAATTCGCAAAGTTTCGCACTCCAGCATTCACAAGGCGACAGAGACGTTCTCAACAAGGTTTTTTGGGGAAATTTGCGTCTAATATCCAAGAGCAAACATCTAATACCAAGTCCCGATTGTTTATTGTGTGGGGCGTATTAATAGCAGCAGGGTTGGGATTGACTGTGAACTTGTATAACCTGCAAATTGTCCGGGGACCAAAGTTAACAGAGCAGGCGCGAAATCAGCAAATGGTGAATTTGCGACCTTTTATGCCCCGTCGCCCGGTGGTAGATCGCAATAATAATATGTTGGCGATTGACCGTCCTGTATATACTTTGTACGCTCATCCTAAGTTGTTTGATAAGTCTAATGAAGAGATAGCAGAGCAACTTTCCCCAATATTGGCGAAAGATGCTCCGGAACTGGTGAAGACTTTTGAGAGCAAAAAAAGCGGGATTGTGCTTGCCCCAGCGATGCCGGAAGAAATTGTCGATCGCATCACCTCTTTGCGCTTAAATGGTTTAGAGTTGATTCAAAAATACTCCCGATTTTACCCTTCAGACGATTTGGCTGCTGATGTGGTGGGCTACGTGAATGTTGACCGTCGTGGTCAGGCTGGTGTGGAATATTCTCAAGAAAAGTTGCTAGAACGTTCTGTGCAAACGGTGCGTCTCAGTCGAGCCGGTAACGGCGCCCTAATGCCAGATCATGCCCCTGAAGGTTTTTTACATTTTGATGATTTGCGGCTGCAACTGACTATTGATAGTCGTTTGCAACGAATTGCCCGCACTGCTCTTAAGCAAAAGATGGACGAGTTTAAGGCTAAACGCGGCGCGGTAATTGTCATGGACGCATTGGATGGTTCCTTACTGGCTCTCGTTTCTCAGCCCACTTATAACCCTAATGAATACGGCAAAGCTGATATTTCACTGTTCAAAAACTGGACGGTGGCGGATCTTTATGAGCCGGGATCGACTTTCAAGCCTTTGAATGTGGCGATCGCTCTGGAAAATGGTGTCATCAAACCAGATGATATGTTTAATGACTCCGGTTCTATTCGCGTAGCTAATTACACTATCAAAAATGCGATGAACAATGGTTATGGGCGAATCAGCATCGCTCAAATCCTGCAAAATTCTAGCAACATTGGTATGGTGCAAATTATCCAGCGATTAAAACCTGCAATATACTACAACTGGCTGGAACGTTTGGGACTGGGACAAAAAGTTGATACAGATTTACCTTTTGAAGTTGGCGGTAGGCTCAAAAGTCAAGAGGAATTTATCACTTCGCCAATTGAACCAGCGACTACTTCCTTTGGGCAAGGCTTTTCGATGACACCGATACAGCTGGTACAGATGCACGGCGCTTTAGCCAATGGCGGGAAATTGGTTACACCCCATGTAGTCCGGGGTCTGATTGATACCAAAGGACAGATGCATGATTCACTCCCTCGCACCATACCGCGCCAAATTTTCTCAGCCGCAACCGCCCAAAAGGTAGTAGAAATGATGGAAACTGTTGTTTCTGAAGGCACTGGCAAAGTGGCGCAAATTCCCGGATATCGTATCGCCGGCAAAACTGGTACTGCCCAAAAAGCCAGTCCCAATGGCGGTTACATCAAGGGGGCGAGAATCACTAGCTTTGTAGCTATTTTACCAGTGGAATCTCCTCGCTATGTAGTGTTCGCATTAGTAGATGAACCAAAAGGAGAAAATGCCTATGGTTCTACCGTCGCCGCCCCAATTGTGAAGTCGGTGATTGAAGCGCTGATTCCTCTGGAGGAGATTCCGCCAAGTAAGGCGATGGATTGAGGGGCAGGGGGCAGGGGGCAGGGAAGAAGCCCCTCCCTTCTGCTCCCAGCAAGAACTGCTCCCTTGCCTCTTCCCCATGCCTCATGCCAAATCCCTTTCTAGGCTTAATCTTTGTTTATAACCAGGGAAAGAGGTACATAACACTACTCGTGTGGAAACCTAGATATTAGAGGTGAAGCTGATTTTTCACTTTTTAAAGCTACTGAAGATTCCATGCAAAGCAATATAGTTATATTCCCTAACCCTGGGGCTGGGAAAAAGAATACGCAAACAGAAGAAATAACAGTTACCAAGTATAACCGTGCTGAGCAGCAATTTATAGAACTGCTAGCAATGGAGGATTTGGACAATCAACTGGATATAGAACCTGCTAAAGCGAGTGAGTTTCAACAGACGCTTTCTATGGCAATTGGGGCTGCTTATGGAAACGATCGCTCTGATCAACAGGCTCACCTTTTTCTCCAACGGATACTTTATCGAATTAATCGGCTAAACCTATTTTGGTACGATGATTTACATAATTATACCAATGAGCGATCGCTTTATTTGTACTCATGTCGCGACCAAATTGAAGCTGCTTGGCAAAAGTGGGAACTTGCACAATTTGATGTAGCTGCACTGCAAGAATTGGATGTCAAACAAGCTTTGATTGAGCGTGCATCTACTGATTTAAATCCGCCATTATCGCCAGATAGCCGCTATATTCGTGACGAAATGACGGAAAGTGGCTATCGTCACTTGCTGGCGATCGGCTCGTTTGATGGCTTGGTTGAAGCTAGTAATCTTTCCCGCGTTTTGGGTGGTGTTGCCAATGAAGTGCAGTGTACGCTGGTGCGGGTACTACTAGAGGAATACGGCAACGGTCGCTTATCTCGCAAGCACTCGACATTTTTTGCCCAAATGTTAGCTGAGTTTAAGATGAAAACTCAACCAGAGGCCTATTTCGATTTAGTACCTTGGGAAGTGCTGGCTTCTACCAATCATAACTTTCTGATGACCGAGCGCAAACGCTATTTCCTGCGGTACAGCGGTGGGTTGACCTTTTTTGAACTGGCTGGTCCTGCGGTTTACAAAAATTATCTTGCAACAGCACAACGACTGGGACTCTCAGAAGTAGCAGTGGGTTATTGGGAGCTGCACATCAGAGAAGATGAACGCCACGGTCGTTGGATGTTAGATGATGTTGCTTTGCCTTTGGCAGAACAATATCCCGATGATGCATGGGAAATAGTGCTTGGGTACGACCAGCAAAAGCTCATGAGCGATCGCGCCGGTGGTGCTGTTGTGCGATCGATACGCCAAGCAGAACAAACTGCTTTACTAAGCTAATAAATCCCAAAAATTAGAAATGAAAAAAGAATTCAGAATTCAGAATTCAGAATTCAGCAATCTTTTTCGTGGGGGACTTAAACCCAGTTGCTCAGACGCAACTCGAAAATACTCACTCTAAGCAAAGCCATGCCGTTCGCGTTAGCGTCTCCAAAGGAGAAGGCTTTACGCTATGCTATCCGCCAGTCATACAGAATTCAGAATGAATTCTGACTCCTGACTTCTGAATTCCTTCTTGTTCAAAATAGCAGGTTCTTTTTTAGCATTTTAATTTGGCAATCTCAGCCATTTTATTGCTAATGTGCCTGCTAATTAATTTCTTTAGCAAACAATTTCTTGCTAAAGGAACAGTTTTTTATTGCCTTGATACAAGGTAGTAAACAATTTTTTGTTGAATTAATCATACCTTATTGTTGAGCTAAAGTCAAATGAAAGACATCTTTGTTTGTCCGGAAGAATCTAATTTTTATTCCAACTGCTTAGAAAACTTTGTAATTAGAAATTGTCATGAATATGAATCCATCGTTGAATTTGGTTCTGGAGATGGTAGTCCTGTAATTAATTCTTTGCTGAGAAACAATTTTGATGGTGTAATCCAGGGATTTGAATTAAATACTTCTGCATGGAAAACGGCAAATTTAACCATTGATGAATACAAACTTAGTGATAAATATATAATCCATAATTCATCTTTGTTTGATTCTTCTCAACCTGATGCAGAATATCTCGTAGCTAATCCGCCATATCTCCCCGCACCAGATAATGATATCTATATGCCGCTGTTATTTGGAGGCGTAGACGGAGCTAAAATTACCAACGAACTTTTGACGTTAGGTTATGAAAACGTATTGATTTTAATATCTAGCTTTTCTAATCCAACAAGTACGCTTAACTTAGCAAAAGAAAATGGTTATTGCGTTGCAAATTTTATGATTTTACCTTTGCAATTTGGCTACTATAGCTCTGAGCCTAAGGTAAAGAAACACATAGAAAAATTACGGGAAAACAAAATGGCATTTTATTCTGGTGATTATTATTTCTTAGCTGGTGTTTTATTTAAAAAGTGCCAAGATTGGGACATTGATTTATCTAAGGAATTAGCCCAGGTAATGACTAATTTATGAAATATACAGCATACTTACAGCAATTTTTTATGAAGCTGCATAGAATTCGATCCCCCTAACCCCCCTTAAGAAGATAAGGGGGGAACCGGAGAAAATCTCTCAAAGTCCCCCTTTTTACGGGGGATTTAGGGGGATCTAGATATGTGCAACCTCACATTAAATTGGTATTACAGCAATTTTCAGGTAAATGAGGTACACGGGTAGGGTAACACAGATGTGCTAACCTACGGTAACCCGTACTTCGCCAAGCTGCAATCTGCTGTATTAACAAATAACTGATAGTTTTTGTATAAATCCTACTACTTCAAGAGTAATTTTTAAAAGCCTCATCGAGTTAAAAAGCTAATTGTTTGAGGTTTAAAACTCGATACACTATCCCAATAATTAACTTGGTGAATATTTACATTTAACAAAGCAATATCGGGTTCATTTAGTCCTTTAGGAAACCAAATTTGAAGTTCTGGCTTCCAAAGTTCTCGCATTTTGTTGCGGTCTTTCACAAGTTGTGAGCTACCAGAAATAGAAACAAACCACTGCTGTTCGGGTGACACAAAACTGACATTGACCTGCGGATGATGTTCAACCTCAGTTACCTTATGAGAACCGCTATAAGTAAAGAACCAAAGTATGCCGTCAGAGTTAATTTCACCACTCTTTGACATAGGATAACTATGCAAGCTTCCATCCTCATCAACTGTGGTGAACATTCCATAATCAACATCTTTGATTAGTTCGCGTAATTTTTTAATCTGTTGTTCCCGGTCGGTAGAAATTGTCATTGGCTGTACTCTTTCATATTTTATTCTCCTGAGTGTAATTTTTAATTACAACCAGGTTCAAAGGTGGTAACCTTACTCTTAAGTATCAACCTTTTTAATTTTAATTGCGTGAGTCTACAGGTGGAATTATACTAATAATCAGCTTTTTGATTTATATCTGTAGAGATATTATTCAAGAGTGATATCTAACTACAAGTTGCTGATTATATAAACTATGTGCCTAGAATATTTACACAATCATAACGTGATTTCTATGCTTGTTTCTTTAGATATAAAATTTAAAATTTTTACATTCAATTAAACTTGGTTCTGTAACTTTAGACTGATGAATCAAGTAATGAATTTAAATAGGCTTACATTGTGAGGTATATTTTGTAAATCTACTTTTAGGCTGCTTTCTGAGCATTTATTGTAAAAGTAGCTTTCACAAAGTATTTATCGATCGCCTGCTTTTTGGCGGAGGAAATTTTTAGATGACATATATATCCGATTGGCCAGAAGTTAATGTTCCTGAAATTGTGGAAAGTCTGACTGCAATAATTATTGCCCCTGTAATTATTCCTATTGCAGCAGCAATCAAACAACCTGTAGTTCAAACGGCGATTAAACAGGGCATTACTTTGTCGGAAATGTGTAAAGAAGCAGTTGCGGAAGTAGCAGAAGTTTGTGAAAATATAGCAGCCGAGGTAAATGCTGAACTCATTCATGAGAAGCAAGAACAATTTAGTTCTAGAAGCTTTGAAACTTATTTTAATAATAGCAAATCTGAAGTTGCTACGGATTTAATCAACTTGGTATCTGACCTGAATGTTGATGTCGGACAAATGAGTAAAGGCGTTGTCGATTTGAGGTTGTTAGTACCTACGGGATTAGCAGCACTCGCCATTCACCAATTAATAAATAAAGGGCTAGAACTAGAAGAAATTCCCTGGCATACATTAGCTTGGTATGCCTTTGAAGTATTTACTAAACTTAATAACACAAGTGATTCACAAGTATCGCAGAATTTTGATTTGTGAATTAGATAGGATAAATTTTTGGAGGCATTACAGGAGAAATAATTGCTGTGATTCAAGCAATACATACTAACGTCAAAGGAAGAATTAGATACAAAATAAATGAACTCTATCGTTCGGCAGACTTAAAAGAATATTTGGAGCGATCGCTATCCAAAGAAGCAGGAATAAATTATGTTTCTGCTAATCCCCTAACAGGTAATATTCTAGTAATTTTTAACAGAGATCAAAGCCCCAATCAAATTAGCTTTTTAATTGAAAAAATTTTATTGGATTATCAAAAAAAAAGTAAAAAGTTAACTACTAAAACAATTGGCGATATTCAGGAACAACAGCCAGAAACTTGGCATTTAATGACAGCAACTAGCGTCGTCAAGAAATTAAATACTTCAAAAACAACAGGATTATCCAGTAAGTCTGCTCTAGAAAACCTGAATAAATATGGCCCGAATGTTCTAGACCAAGCAGCAACTCGTTCAGATTTCAGCATCTTAATTGACCAATTCAAATCTCTACCAGTGGGTTTGCTGGGTGTCGCCGCAGGAATTTCTCTGGTCACCGGTGGAGTAATTGATGCTGTGGTCATTATGGGTGTTATTACTTTAAATGCGGCTATTGGCTATGTCACAGAAAGCCAATCAGAAAGAATTATTCATTCCCTTAAAAGTCAGGAACAAACATCAACTTCGGTTATTAGAGATGGCAAACAAATAGAAATTCCCACAGAAGATGTTGTTTTAGGAGATATTTTATTTCTGCAACCCGGCGGTTATGTAGCAGCAGATGCCCGACTTCTTGAAGCAGATAATCTGAGTATTGATGAGTCTGCCTTGACAGGAGAAAGTATTCCCGCAACTAAAATTACTGCATCTTTGAATGGTGAGGATATTCCATTAGGCGATCGCCACAATACGATCTACAAAGGTACTTTTGTTATCAGTGGTCAAGGACTGGCTGCGGTTGTGTCCACAGGCAAATTCACCGAAATGGGCAAAATACAACAAATGGTTGGTGAAGCAACAGCAATCCAGACTCCCCTAGCAAAACAACTAGATGAAGTAGGTAGTCAACTAGTTTTAATTGGTATGGGAATCTGCGGTCTGATTTTTGGTATGGGAGTACTGCGGGGATACGGTTTAGTACAAATGCTCAAATCATCCATATCCTTAGCCGTGGCTGCGGTTCCCGAAGGCTTACCCACCATCGCTACTACAACCTTAGCCTTAGGAATCCGAGATATGAGGAAAAATAACGTCCTCGTTCGCAGTCTCAGTGCAGTGGAAGCATTAGGTTCCGTACAAACGATTTGCATGGATAAAACCGGGACACTGACAGAAAATAAAATGTCTGTGGTGGAGATATATGCAGACAGCAGACACATCACCGTGTCCGACGGAGAATTTATTACTGGCAAAGAAAAAATTAATCCGTATACTTGCGATGAACTGTTAAAGCTGATTCATGTATCAGTTCTCTGCAATGAAACAGAAGTCAGTTTACAGAGTGATGGCGAGTATATAGTCACAGGTTCAGCAACAGAAAACGCCTTGATTTACATGGCAATCAGCGCTGGGGTAAATGCGATCGCACTTAGACAAAAATATCTTTTATTGCAAACAAACTTGCGATCGGAAAATCGTAACATTATGAGTACAATTCATCAAACTCCCGATCGCCAGCAGTTAATTGCTGTCAAAGGCAGCCCTACTGAAATTGTGCAGATATGCCAAAAGTGGATGAAAAACGGGCAAATAGTACCTTTAGGTGAAGAAGACAGACAAGCGATGGAGATCGAAAACGATCGCATGGCAGGAAAAGCGCTGCGGGTGCTGGGTGTGGCTTACAGCCATATCGATGAAAGGAAAAACGACAAAAATTATGAATCAGACTTGATTTGGCTAGGTCTTGTAGGCATGGCCGATCCCATTAGAAAAGGTGCCAAAGAATTGATTGGTGACTTCCATGAAGCCGGCATTGATACAGTGATGATAACAGGCGATCAAAGTCCAACAGCTTATGCGATCGCCAAAGAATTAGAATTGAATCGAGATCCCCAACTAGAAATTCTCGATTCCACCAACCTGAATAACCTTACACCAGAGGCATTAATAGCACTTAGCGACAAAGTAGATGTTTTTGCCCGCATCAGTCCCAGCAATAAACTGCAAATCGTCCAAGCATTGCAAGCAGGTGGGAAAGTTGTCGCCATGACCGGTGATGGTATCAACGATGCACCAGCATTGAAAGCCGCCCAAGTTGGTGTAGCAATGGGCAAAGGCGGAACCGATGTCGCCCGTGAGGTTGCAGATATCGTCCTAGAAGACGACAGACTAGAAACCATGATGATTGCCGTGAGTCGGGGACGGACAATTTACAACAACATCAGAAAATCCGTGCATTTCCTGTTAGCCACAAACCTCAGCGAAATCATGGTCATGACCACCGCTACCGCATTGGGTATAGGCGAACCCTTGAATGCCATCCAACTCCTGTGGTTGAATTTGGTAACAGACATATTCCCCGGACTTTCCTTAGCATTAGAAGCACCAGAACCCGAAGTGTTGAGTCAGCCACCCCGCAACCCTGACGAACCAATTATTAAAAACACCGACTTTGCCAGAATTGCCTTTGAGTCAGCAACACTATCCGTCAGCACCTTAGCAGCCTACAGTTACGCCATCTTCAGATATGGCATTAGTCCCCAAGCAAGCACCATTGCCTTTATGAGTCTAACTAGCGGACAACTGCTGCATACAATTAGTTCTCGTTCAGAAAAACATAGTATATTTACTCAAGAAAAACTCCCGAATAATCCCTACTTAAATGCTGCCATTGCAGGGTCATTTGCCATACAACTTTTAGCGCTAATTGTTCCTCAATTGAGGAGTCTTTTGAAAATTACCCCACTCAATCTTGTGGACAGTCTTGTGATTGGAAGTAGTGCTTTACTACCATTATTAGTCAATGAAATAACAAAAGACAATACACTAAAAAATGCTATTCCTGCAATCGAGCCACAGATAAAGACCGTTGAAATATCTGTGAATATCTAAAATTCTTATTACTTTGCGTCCTTCTCTGACGAGACGCTGCGCGAACGCGTCCTTTGCGGTAGCCTGCGGCAAGCCGCTCCGCGTCTACGTTTTTTTTATTTTGAATAACGACATACAAGCCAATTCCCAATCCAAAATCCAAAATCTAAAATCTAAAATTGTCTAAGCTTTTCATATAAATCTCATATAAAAGGTAAACATTTATGAAAAAAGACTTCATGTTTACATCAGAGTCAGTGACAGAAGGACATCCTGATAAACTTTGCGATCAGATCAGCGATGCGATCGTCGATCGCTTTTTACAGCAAGACCCATATTCGAGAGTAATTACAGAATGTGCAGTATCTACAGGCATCGTTTTTATCGCAGCCAGATTTGAACCCAACACCAACGTAGATTTTACCAACATAGCGAGACAAGTAATCGAACAAGTAGGTTACGATCATAAAGAATTTAATGGTAAAACTTGCAGCATTTTAACTAGCCTCAGAGAATTACCTTTTGAGCAACAACATTTATTTGATGAAAACAGTTTATCTGACACAGAAATCGAAAAAATCACCGTTAATAATCAAGTAACAGTCTTTGGATTTGCCTGTAATCAGACATCGACTCTCATGCCATTACCAATATGGCTAGCCCACAAACTTGCTAGACAAATTAGTGAAGTCAGATGCCAACAAATACTTCCGTATCTGACACCTGACGGCAAAACTCAGGTAGGAGTTGAATATAAAAATCGTCGTCCATATAGAATTCACAGCATTACAGTTATTGCCAGTCAAAATAAAGCATCAAAACCCGAATTGCAGCAATTACAGGATGATATTCGAGAGACAGTAATTGCTCCTGTATTTCAAAATGAAGAAATTAAACCAGATGCACAGACAAGAATATTTATTAATCCAGATGGACCATTTATTCGCGGAGGCCCTGCGGTTCATTCTGGATTAACCGGCAGAAAAAATGCCATAGATACATACGGCGAATATTCCAAACATAGTGGTTCAGCATTGAGCGGTAAAGATCCAATTAGAATAGATAGAATAGGAGCTTATATTGCTCGTTATGCAGCTAAAAATATCGTAGCTGCAAAACTAGCAGACGAATGTGAAGTGCAGCTAAGTTATTCTATAGGACTTTCCAGACCGGTAAGTGTGCAAGTCGAAACTTTTGGCACAGGCAAAATTGCAGATGAACAAATCACAAATCTTTTAGAAAAGCATTTTGATTTCCGGCTTGCAGGAATTATCAAGCAATTCAATTTGAGATATTTGCCTTCGTTAAATAAAGGCGGTTTTTATAGGAAACTTGCTGCTTATGGTCATGTAGGTAGAATAGATATAGAAATTCCTTGGGAAAAATTAGATAAAGTTGATGTTTTTTAAAAGAGAAATTATCAAAGAAGAATTCAGGAGTCAGGAGTCAGAATGAATTTATATCAGTTTATTTCCGCCGCGTTGTACTAGTCAAAATTAGTCAAATATTGGATACAGCTATAAGCTTGATTACTGTATAATTTCAATAATTTTATTAATCACTTCTGTTAATTTTTCAAGTTTTATGTGACCTGCTTGATATAAAAAAATTTGTTTATCGGCAGTAAATATCCGATTTGGTCTGATATTACTTGGCTGATTTAAACCACCAGAGCTAAAATCACTATTTTCCAGATGAATAGCATAGACATCGCCAACAGTTCGGCTAGTAATTTGGCAAAGAATCAGGTCATCTCCCTGAAGAGTAGCAATAACTAAAGCAGGTCTGCGTTTTGTGCCAGTTAAGTCTGAAAATGGAAATGGAACAATAACAACATCCCCTTTTACAAATTCTGCCATGCTGCATCTTCCTCTGGACTTAACCAATCTTTTTGCAGTGATGATTCACTCATAATGCTGATTTCTAAGGTTTTATCTTTCTGGTACTTGGCTTGTAAAAACTGAACAAAATCTAAAATTTCCTGTAACAAAGGTTCAGGTAATTTTTCTAGTTCTTGTGTAATCTGTTCTTTAAGCATAATTGTCTTGTTTTGTTTTTCGGCAATATCTAAAATAATAATATTTATCGGATCAGTTTTTAAAGTCAAATAGAAGATAAAATTAATTCAGCCTCTTTAGATGAGTACATTTAGCTTAATAAAAGGGTAAAGTTTTAGAAGACATTGCAGGGGCGATCGCCACTAATAACCATAGTCTCTGATTCATAACTTCCAGCGTGCTAATCTAGTAAAATCAGCCTAATAGAGTATTTTTACTCAAAAAAATGTTAAATTTATACCCTATGAATGAGCCTCTTCAACCCATAGCAAGAGTGTCATTTTCCGTAAAACACTTACGATGAAGAACTAGGAAATCAAATTGCAGTATATCTGCTTATCAAATTATGGACTGGAAGTACAGGTGGAAAAACGGTTATCGCCCAAGCCGAGACGAAGCGGTAAAAAACCCTCATTTGTTAGATGAAAGTCAGTTCGAGACTGAACAAGACCGACATCTGGCTGAAGAAGCTACAAGAAAGCATTTGGGTATACCTGCACCAACCTTAGACGAAGAACAATCCATATTACCTCATGCAGCTTCGCCTAATGAAAAATCTCAAATATAACACCATTTCCGAAAATCTTTGCAACAAATAATTTAGCCGTAGGGGTATACAGACGTATGCTCCTCATCATGCATTGGTAGCAGAAATTTTGTAAAATAGTCTGCTGGGCAGTTTTTCCCGAAAAGGGGGAAAGGTTAAAGGGTAAAGGGTAAAGGCATAAATTTAACTTTCCCCCTTTCCCCTTCCCGTTCTTCATCTATCCACGCTCCAAACCATTATAAACTCCGACAAAATAATGCAAATTTTTCAACTTTTCAATCAATTAAACACCACTAGAAAATTCACTAAGTTACTTACTCAAACAGTAGCTTTAGGTGTAGGTGCTATTGTCCTATTTTCAAGCACTAATGCCTATGCTGCCGAGCAAGTTGTTTTAAAATATGGTACTTTTCAAGGTTCAATATCTGTTGAAGAATTAAATCAGTTTGTAGAAACTGGCAAGACTACCCCAACATTAACGGCTTATTTGCAGGCTGCTCAACAAGATCCGGCATTAGCTCGTAAAGCGCTCAAATCTGGAATTAAAGCCGATCGCACCTTTTTAAATAACTTACTATCTAGCTGGGCAGGGCCAGTTTTGGTTAACCAAATTGGTGAAGTAGTTCACCCCCCCGCAGGACAACTAAACCAAGAAGCGCTACGAACTGCTTTAAGCGAATCTATTAAGCAAAGTGGTCAAGTTACACTGCTGGGAGCTATTCAGAATTATCCAAACACTTCCGTGGAGCTAGAAGGAGATCGTCTCATCGGTGTTTATGAACGGCTAAGCAATCTGGCAGAACTCTTTTGATAGGTAGTTACTGCTGAAATTTAATACCCGCGACTCTACCTCAAGGTTCTACCCTATGACTCAGAAATTCTCTAACGTAATTGTAGAGTTTAATCTAAGGATAGGGAAAAGATTTGTATGACAACCGATGTTTCTAGAGATATTAAAAAAGAACTTAATGGGTCGCTGATAACTGGTATTCTCTTGATTGTTTCGGGGATTATTGCGATCGCAGTACCTTCATTCACCACCATATTCGCCGAAACTTGGTTTGCAGCGATTCTAGCCTTTGCTGGATTTACAAAACTAGTCTACGCTGCCCAAACCCGCGATCGCGGAGGCTTTGTTTGGAAACTTTTATTAAGTGGACTGTATATTGCAACCGGCGTGATGTTGTTGGTTTATCCTTATACAGGTGTTCTCACACTAACTTTGTTGCTTGGCACTTTTTTGGTGACTGAAGGCACATTCGAGTTAATTTTAGCCTTCCAGTTACGTCCGCAACAAAACTGGACATGGGTACTAGTAAATGGCATTATTACCCTGGTTTTAGGTGCAATGATTTGGTTTCAGTGGCCGTTCAACGCGCCTTGGTTGCTTGGAACACTAGTTGGTGTCAGCGTTCTGTTCAGCGGTATTTCCCGCACGATGTTGTCATTGAATCTGCGTTCTGCTTTAGATGGGAAATAGGGAATGGGGATTGGGGAATGGGGGAGTGTGGGGAGAAAATCTTCCCCTCTGCCCCCCGCCCCCTGCCCAAATAGAAAGTTAACAAGACATTGCAGCAGCGATCGCTCTGGTATTGCTAAATTAACAAAGGTAATCAAAATCCAGGCTAGCTAGCTGCAATCAACAATGGTATCTATTACTACTCCCTTCTCCGATATTCAAAACCATTGGGCACGCTTATTTATTACAGCCTTAGCCCAACGTGGTATCGTCAGTGGGCTGCCTAATGGGACTTATCGCCCCGATAACTCACTCACCCGCGCTGAGTTTGCCGCCATCATCGCTAGTGCATTTGGGACAGTTTCCAAGAAGCGGCAATATGTTGCCTTTGTTGATGTACCTAGTAGTTATTGGGCAGCAGCAGCCATTCAAACAGCTTACGAAAAAGCATTTATTAGCGGATTTCCTGATAAAACCTTCCGTCCTGCTAACCGAATTACGAGGACGGAAGTTTTAGTTTCCTTAGTAGCAGGTTTGGAAATTGCCACAAAAGTAAAACCTGACCTCCTCTCCACACTTGGACAAATCTATCAAGATGCTGGTCAAATTCCCGACTATGGCAAAAATCAGATAGCTATTGCCACTAGTGCGGGATTAGTGGTTAATTTCCCAAATCTAAAATTACTTAATCCTAATCTGGCAGCCACCCGTGCAGATGTGGCAGTGATTATTTATCAAGCTTTAGTGTACTTAGGTGCAGCAGAAAAGATTACCTCTAGTTATCTCGTGGTGCCGCCCACATTAACACCAACTCCAACGCCAACACCAACGCCAACACCCACACCAACGCCAACACCCACACCCACACCAACGCCGATACCTCCTGGTAGCGTCAAGCTAAATCACACCAGAGAATTCCGGGGAGTGTGGGTAGCGTCTGTT
This sequence comes from Nostoc calcicola FACHB-3891, assembly GCF_014697355.1. Classification (GTDB taxonomy): domain Bacteria; phylum Cyanobacteriota; class Cyanobacteriia; order Cyanobacteriales; family Nostocaceae; genus Nostoc; species Nostoc calcicola. Next base: position 55,245 of record NZ_JACJRQ010000026.1, read on the forward strand.
TGGAATGGTGATTGGCCTTCCAAAACAGGACTTTCTGTTGAACAACAGAAAGCTGAACTCACCGAAATTACCGTTAAATTACAAGCGCTAAACTTCAACGCTCTGATTTTCCAAGTCAGACCAGAGGGAGATGCTTTGTATGAATCTCAATTAGAGCCTTGGAGTGGTTGGATTACAGGGACTCAGGGAAAAGCACCAGAACCATTTTACGATCCTTTAGCGTTTGCGATCGCAGAATGCCACAAGCGCAACATCGAAGTCCATGCTTGGTTCAACCCTTACCGCGCCAGCACTTCCACCGACCCAGCTAAAACCGTCCGTCCACACATAGCAGTTACCAATCCCGAAACCGTTTATTTGTGGAAAACTCAACGCTGGATGGACCCAGGACAGAAAATAGTCCAAGACAGAGCCTACAACGTGATTCTTGATGTAGTCAAGCGCTACGATATCGATGGCATTCACTTAGATGATTATTTTTATCCCTATCCTGTAGAGGGGCAAACTTTCCCCGATGACAAAACCTACGCTGCATACAAAGCAGCCGGCGGGACACTTAGCTTGGGCGACTGGCGACGGGACAATGTTAACAAAATGGTACTGCGTCTCTCGGAGGGAATCAAAGTAACTAAACCACACGTTAAATTTGGTATTAGTCCCTTTGGAATTTATCGCCCCGGACAACCCGCTGGTATTACTGGGTTGGATGCTTATAATGTGCTGTATGCCGACTCCAAGAAATGGCTCGAACAAGGCTGGATTGATTATATCGCCCCTCAACTTTACTGGCGCACAGACCAACCACAACAAAGTTATTCTGCATTGTTAAAGTGGTGGACAGACGTAAATACAAAGCAAAGACACGTTTACGCTGGTAACAATCTCACAGAACCAAGCAACAAGAGTCGGGAAAGCGATGAGATTGAAAAGCAGGTAAAAATTAGTCGTAGCCAAGCTGCACAGTTGTCATTGGGGAATATCTTCTTTAATCTCGGTGTTTTGAGAGAAAATAGTCAAGGCATTGCTGATAAATTCCAAAGTCTGCTTTATAACAAACCTGCCCTCCCTCCTACTATGTCTTGGCAGACTGCAACACCACTTCCTCCACCCACCGGACTACAAGTCAACAACCGCAAACTCAGTTGGCAACCTGGAGATAATCAGCCGGTTCGTTCCTGGACACTTTATCGACAAACTGGCGATACTTGGACAATCCAGCGAATTTTATCTGCTGGCACAACCTTCGCCACCGTTCAAATAGCGGGAACTTATGCTGTGTGTGCAGTGGATAGGTTAGCGAATGAAAGTGTAGGAACAGTTATTACAGTTAGTTAATTTTCATTTGTCATTTGTCATTGGGCAAAAACTGCATTTCGCCCGTTCGTAGGGGCGCACAGCTGTGCGCCCCTACAGCGTATTGCATCCAAACGAGAATCGCTATAGACCATGCGGTAGGGGCACAGCAATGCTGTGCCCTTACGATAGATGTGGTTCAAATACATAAAAACTGCTGTAATCTTTCCGTTAAAGATACATACTTAAGATACATGCTGGGTAAGTAATGCGTCCATACTTACGCAACCTTACTTTGTAGTAGAATCCATAACAGCAATTAGTATTTTTTGACAAAAACATTGTTTAAATTTTTAAGCAAATTGTTACTTTTTGGATTAGCCCTTTCGGGACTAAGTTCTTTTCTTTTTCCAGAAAGCCGTGTCTTCGCCGAAATTACAGCCGACAGCACCTTGGGAAGTGAATCATCAATTTTAATTCAAGGGGTTGACGTTAAAGGGGAAATAGGTAATCGCATTGATGGTGGTGCAGTCCGAGGAGCAAATCTATTTCACAGCTTTGGTGAATTTAACATTGGTGATGGACAAAGGGTTTACTTTTCCAACCCCACAGGAATCGAAAATATTCTCACACGAGTTACAGGTAATAATCCCTCGAATATTTTGGGAACGTTGGGAGTTTTGGGTAATGCCAATCTGTTTTTAATTAACCCTAATGGCATCGTATTTGGCAGCAATGCAAGGTTAGATGTTGGGGGTTCGTTCCTCGGAACAACAGCAAATGGTATTAAATTTGGTAATCAGGGTTTTTTTAGCGCTTCAACCCCTGAGATTATCCCTTTGCTAAGTATTAATCCTTCGGCATTATTCTTCAACCAAATTAGCCCAGGAACTATCGAAACCAGATCAGTCGCACCTGCCGGTTTAGATGGCTCAGGAGAGCAAACATTTGGTTTGCGGGTTGGCGATAATCGAAGTCTACTACTTTTGGGCAGTGACATCAACCTGAATGGAGGGAGCTTGAATGCCTTGGGCGGTAGGATTGATTTGGGCGGATTGGCAGCACCGGGAAGTGTGGAGTTGAAGTTTGCAAATAACAATTTGAGTATGAGCTTCCCTGATGGTGTAGCAAGAGCAGATGTTTCACTTAGCAATAATGCCAAGCTCAATGTGACAGCCGAAAATGGTGGTAGTATCACAATTGCCGCTCGAAATATCGACATTGCAGGAGAAAGTATCATTCAAGCCGGAATCGGTTTTGGCTTAGGAAATTTTGGCAATCAAGCTGGAGAAATTACGCTCAATGCCACTGATTTAATTACATTAAGGCAGTCGAGTACAATTCAAAACACAGTTGAGCAAAATGCTACAGGTAATAGTGGTGATATTAAGATAACCACAGGCTCATTTTCTGTGAGCGATGGCTCTCAAGTAATTGTTAGTACTCTGGGACAAGGAAATGCAGGTAATGTCACAATTCAAGCTCGTGACATGGTTACGATTGATGGACTAAATAGTGAATATTACTCTACTAAAATAGTTAGCAACATCGCTCCAATAGCTGTAGGTCAGGCAGGAAATATTAACATTCAAACAGGATCGCTCTCAATGATGAATACTGCTTTATTAGATTCCGGTACTGCTGGCCAAGGAAGTGCAGGTAATATTACTATTCAAGCTCGTAAAGCAGTTTTATTAGATGGAAGTGACATAGCAAGCGAGGTATCAAGGCGTGCAATATTCGGTAAAGGAGGAAATATTGAAATTACGGCAGATTCGCTTTCAGTTATCAATGGCTCTCAACTGAGTACTAGCAGCTATGGAAACGGCGATGCAGGCAATGTCACGATTCAAACTTATGGGGTAAATGGCGTTGCTTTTGATGGGGTTAGTAGTGAAGATGGATTTCCCAGTGGAGCATTCAGCACAGTGTCTGAGAATGCAGTAGGCAAGGGAGGAAATATCCAAATCACGGCAGAATCGCTGTTTGTGAGTAATGGCGCTCAACTACAGGTGGCGACAATTGGAAAAGGAGATGCAGGTAATATCACAATTAAAGCTCGCGATCGCGTTTCTTTTAACGGTACTGCTAGTTATGGATTACCCAGTGGAGCTTTCAGTTCTGTGGAACCGGAAGCAGTAGGTAACGGAGGAAACATTTATATTACTACAGGATCGCTGTCGGTTAGCAATGGTGCTGGGTTAAACTCCCAAACTCGTGGCATCGGAAATGCGGGTAGTATTTTGATTCAAGCTCAGGATTGGGTTTTATTTGATGGAGTCAGTTTATTAGACTTCGGCGGTAGTGGGGCATATAGTACGGTAGCTTTGGATGCCCAAGGTAAGGGGGGAGATATTGAGATTATTGCCAACTCGCTCTCAATTAGTAACCGTGCGCGTTTAAATGCTCAAACCAACAGCATAGGTAAAGCAGGCAATATTCTAGTAACAGCAAATACTTTTGATGCTGCTAGTGGTGGAAAACTTCTCACATCAACAAGCAGTAGTAGTAATGCCGGAGATATTACTTTGAGAATACGCGATCGCCTCACTTTAACAGGTGATGATACCGGAATTTTTGCCAATACAACTGCTAATGCTACTGGCAACAGTGGTAACATTTTCATCGACCCCAAAGTGATGATGATTCGCGATGGGGCTAAAATTGCTGTTGATAATCAAGGTACTGGTATCGGTGGTACTATTGATATCCAAGCCGGAAAATTAACTCTCGATAACCAAGCTGTGATTTCTGCGGAAACAGCGAGTAATACCGGCGGCGATATTCAACTCCAACTCACAGACCAATTGCTATTAAGGCGTAACAGCACCATCTCCACAACTGCGGGAACTACCCAAGCAGGAGGTAATGGAGGTAACATTGCCATTAACTCTCCATTTATTGTTGCTGCGGCTTCAGAAAATAACGATATTACCGCCAATGCTTTTAGTGGTAATGGTGGCAGAGTTGATATTACTGCTCAAAGAATCTTTGGACTAATACCGCGTAGTCGTTCGGATCTAGAGAGATTATTGGCGACTAATGACCCCGAGCAATTAAATCCGCGATCGCTCCCTACAAGTGATATCACTGCCATTTCCCAAGCCAATCCCTCATTCACCGAACAGGTAGTTATTAACACACCAGATGTAGACCCCAGTCGCGGACTCGTGAATTTGCCGACAAATATAGTAGATGCCTCCCAACTCATCGCCCAAACCTGTAGAACTGGTGGCGAAGCAACAGCCAATCAACAAAGTGAATTTATAGTCACTGGACGGGGAGGTTTACCACCTAACCCCATTGAACCACTTAGCAGTGATGCCATCTGGCAAGATTTACAACCCCATACTTTGCTTAATGAAAAGCTTAGTGGTTCCAAAGAAGAGGTAAATTTGGTTTCAGAAACACCAAGTGCGATCGCAGAAGCTCAAGGATGGGTAACTAACGCTGATGGTACTATTACACTTGTAGCTCAAGCTCCCACTACTACCCCTCACAATTCCTCACTCACACCTGTTAGTTGTCCAGTTACCCAAAACTAATGTTGCACTTTCGCATGGCAAAAAAACTGCCGAAATTTTGGCGTCAAGCTTTAGCTTTTGTGCTTTGTGTGCTGTTAGGAGTTAGTCTAACTCTGGTATTTGAATTGAAGTCATTAGGACTGACACGGGGACACGGAGACACGGAGACGCGGGGAGTTTTTTTTGATAAACAATTAGACGGACTTAATAAAATTGCACAGAAATCAACAGAATACTTATCGAATTCAAGTTTAATTCAACAAGGCAGAGAACTTTATCAAGCACAACGATATGCTGAAGCGATAAATATTTGGCAGTTGGCACTCAAAGCAGAAACAAATCCATCGTCTCAAGCTACGGTGCTAAATTATCTCTCCTTGGCTTACCAGCAGTTGGGACAGTGGCAGCAAGCAAATGAGACAATTAACTCTAGTTTGAATTTAATTCAAAACTTGCAACAGACAACACCACAAACAAAACTCATCCTTGCCCAAGCACTCAACACCCAAGGAAGTTTGCAATTAGCCCAAGGTAAGCCAGAAGCAGCTCTAAATACTTGGCAACAGGCAACTAATATTTATACCGCAGCAGGTTATACACAAGGCAGAATTGGCAGTTTAATTAATCAAGCTCAAGCCCAGCAAGCTCTGGGTCTTTACCTCCAAGCTCGTAAAACTCTAGCACAAGTAGAACAAACATTAGAAAATCAACCAGACCAACAGTTAAAAACTACAGGTTTGCGTAGCCTGGGCAATGTTTTCAAATCAGTGGGTGCTTTTGCTGATTCTCGTAGAGTTTTGCAACAAAGTTTGCAATTGTTAGAAAATGACCCTAATCTCTCACAAGAATTGAGTGCCGCTTTACTCAGCTTGGGTAATACAGCTTATGCCCAAGGCGATAAAAATGCAGCATTGGCATATTACGAACGAGCAGCAAATGTTGTTTCTGCCAACAGCGTCACCCATATCCAAGCCCAAATTAATGAACTTCAACTATTAATAGCAACTGGACAAACAAAAAAAGCTGAAAATCTCTCGCTAGAACTGCAACCAAAGTTTAATAATTTATCTCCCAGTCGCTCAACAATTTACGCTCGCATCAACCTTGCCAAAAGTTTGGTGAAATTGGGAACTCAAGAATACACTACATCTGCTAAACTATTAGCCACAGCAATTCAAGAAGCTGAAAATTTAAGCGATCGCCAAGCACAGTCTTATGCTTTGGGTTATCTCGGCGGACTCTACGAACAAACCCAGCAGTGGTCAAATGCTGAAGATTTAACACAGCAGGCTTTACAAATAGCTCAAGCCATTAATGCTCCACATATTGCTTATCAATGGCAATGGCAATTAGGACGGATTTTAAAAGCCCAAGGAGCCATCAAGTCTGCAACATCAGCTTATGAAGTCGCCTTTACAACATTAAAATCTCTGCGTAGCGATTTAGTAGCCATTAACAGTGACATTCAATTTTCCTTTCGGGAAGCTGTAGAGCCTGTATATCGTGAATACGTACAATTACTGTTAAATCCAGAACCTAGTCAGGAACAACTAAAACAAGCCCGTCAGGTAATTGAATCGCTACAACTAGCAGAACTTGACAATTTCTTTCGTTCAGCTTGTCTACAAGGACAGATAGTACCCATTGAACAAATTCAACAGTCAGCAGCAGCAGTAATTTATCCCATTATTTTGCCAGACCGGCTAGAAGTAATTGTGAGTTTACCTCAGCAGCAACTACGCCACTATGCCACGAAAATCAATCAAGCTGAAGTAGAAGAAACTATAGAAGAACTGAGAGAAAATTTAGAAAAACCCTTCACAACTCCTGAGGGAAAATTATTATCTGCAAAAATTTACGACTGGTTAATTCGCCCTGTGGAGGCAGAACTAACTGAAAGTCAGGTGAAAACATTGGTTTTCGTTTTAGATGGTGCATTGCGGAACGTGGCGATCGCAGCCCTTTATGATGGTAATAATTATTTAGTAGAAAAATACAGCATTGCCCTCACACCTGGGTTAGAGCTATTGGGGCCGCGTCCATTGCGTCAAACCAAGCTCAAAACTTTGGTAGCTGGACTCACAGAAGCACGACACGGGTTTAGTTCCTTACCAAATGTCAGCGACGAATTAAAAACAATTGAGTCGGAAGTCCCTAGCGAAGTTCTCCTCAATCAAACATTCACTAGTTCAGCGCTACGAAAACAAATTGACTCAGTACCCTTTTCTGTGGTGCATCTCGCAACTCACGGTCAATTTAGTTCCAACGCCGATGAAACCTTTGTGTTGGCTTGGGATAAACCGATTAAACTCAACGAATTGAAAAATTTGCTCAGCAGCAGAGAGCAAACAACACCTGAGCCAATTGAATTACTCGTTCTCAGTGCTTGCGAAACTGCCGAAGGAGACAAACGCGCCGCTTTAGGACTAGCTGGGATAGCAATTCAAGCAGGCGCACGCAGTACCTTAGCCTCGCTTTGGAGCTTGGATGATGAATCTAGCGCCCGCCTCATCGGTCAATTTTACAAAGAATTGGCCACAAAGCAAGTCACAAAAGCAGAAGCACTACGCCAAGCCCAACTCTCTCTGTTAAAAGACCCAGATTATCGGCATCCCATACATTGGGCAGCTTACGTGTTACTGGGAAATTGGCTGTGATAGATGCACGGGGGAAAGGGGAAGGAGAAGGGGGAAAGGGGAAGGGGGAAAGGGGAAGGGGAAAGGGGGAAAGGTTTGGTATTTTCCCTTTCCCCAATAAAGATGTATCCCTTTGACCATAAGAGTGCAAAAAGCACTCTTGTGCAAGAGGTCTGATGTATTTGAAACCTTTCCCCTTTCCCCTTTCCCCTTTCCCCTTTTCCCTTTCCCCTTTCCCCTTTCCCCTTTTCCCTTTCCCCTTTCCCCTTTTCCCTTTCCCCCTTCCCCTTTCCCCTTTCCCCCTTCCCCTTTCCCCCTTCCCCTTTCCCCAGACCACAAGGGAAGTTCCAACCCCATGCCTAAAGATTTTTTTGGCTTTGTTTTAATTTGAGTGCATAAACCTCAAAAGTGCAACGTGTAACTCAACAAGAAGTTCAAAGGCTAACACCAGACTTCATTACACACACAACACGAGGTTTAAAGTAATATGGGAATTTATAATGGCGACAACAACAATAACACCTTCCTGGGACTTAATGGTGAATCTTGGGCACTCAACGGACAAGGCGGTGATGACTACTTAGCGGGTGCAGATCGAGATGACACTATTAATGGTGGAACTGGGAACGACAATTTGCTTGGTGCTGCTGGTAACGACATAATTTCTGGCGATGATGGAAATGACAACTTGTATGGCGGTGCTGGAAATGACAACTTGTATGGCGGTGCTGGAAATAACAACTTGTATGGTGATGAGGGCGATGACACCCTAAATAATATATTTGGTTCAGTAGATGGTGGTGCAGGTATTGATACGCTAGTAGCCAACTACAGTCAGTTCAATAATGGTGCTGGTATAGATGTAGGATATTTGGGGCAAAATGTCATCTTCAGTCGCCTCACTGGTACTGGCGTACTTGGTTATAGTAACATTGAAAAATTTAATATCACAGGCACGCAATACACAGATGTCCTGCGTGGTGGTGCTAACAGCGATAGCCTGTTTGGCGGTGGTGGTAACGATCAAATTGAGGGTGGTGCTGGCTTTGATTATCTTTATGGTGACGCTGGTGATGATACTGTAATTGATACAGATGGTTCAGTAGATGGTGGTGCAGGTATTGATACGCTAGTAGCCAACTACAGTCAGTTCAATAATGGTGCTGGTATTGACGTGGGATATTTAGGACTAAATGCTATCTTCAGCCGTCAGACTGGCAATCCATTACTCTACTACACTGGTATTGAAAAATTGAACGTTACAGGTACACAATACGCAGATGTCCTGCGTGGTGGTGCTAACAGCGATAGCCTGTATGGTGGTGCTGGTAACGATCAAATTGAGGGTGGTGCTGGCTTTGATTATCTTTATGGTGAGGCTGGTGATGATACTGTAATCGATACAGATGGTTCAGTAGATGGTGGCGCAGGTGTTGATACATTAGTAGCCAACTACAGTCAGTTGAATAATGGTGCTGGTATAGATGTAGGATATTTGGGGCAAAGTGTCATCTTCAGTCGCCTCACTGGTACTGGCGTACTTGGTTATAGTAACATTGAAAAATTTAATATCACAGGCACACAATACGCAGATGTCCTGCGCGGTGGCGCTAACAGCGATAGCCTGTATGGTGGCGCTGGTAACGATCAAATTGAAGGTCGTACTGGCTATGATTATCTTTATGGTGAAGCTGGAGATGATATTTTTATTGATTCAGATGGTTCTGTAGATGGTGGTGCTGGTATTGACACGCTAATAGCTGACTACACTGATTTGAATAATGGTGCTGGTGTAGACGTGAGACAAAATGGCATCTTCAACCGCCTGAATAACAATGCACTACTCAGTCACACTGGTATTGAAAAATTTGATATCACAGGCACACAATATGCAGATATCCTGCGTGGTGGTGCTGGTAATGATTCCCTCAAAGGCGGTGCTGGGAATGATACCCTCAATGGCGATGCTGGGGATGATTTCCTCAAAGGCGGTATCGGTAATGATATTCTCAACGGCGGTAGTGGCTATGATATTGTTAACTATGAAGGAAATTATACAGACTATACAATCTCTTTCCTGAACAATGGCGATTTACAGGTGATTGATAATGTCACCGCCAATGGTAACGAAGGTATCGACATCCTCACTGGTGTAGAATTCATTACTGCACAAGGCGGAAATTTTGCAGTCCTCACGGGTGGTGCAGGCAATGATGTGTTAACAGCATCGAACTCCTGGACTTTTTTGTTTGGTGGTGACGGAGCCGATAGCCTAACTGGTGGAAATGGTTACGATAACCTTGTCGGCGGCAATGGTAATGATAGTTTAGTAGGCGGTGCTGGCAATGATACTTTAATAGGTGGTGTTGGCAACGATATTCTCACTGGTGGTGTTGGTGCAGATAAATTTGTGTTTAACTCGAACCTAGAAGGCTTAGACATCATCAAAGACTTCAGTAGGGTTGAAGGTGACAAGATTCAGATTTCTAAAGCTGGTTTTGGTGGTATCACTAACTTCAACAATTTCAGCTACAACGATGCTACTGGTGCTTTGTTCTTCCAAGGAACTCAATTTGCCACAATTGAGAATAGACCGGCTGGTTTTGCAATTAGTACAGATATCCAGCTTGTTTAAAATTTTGTAGAGATTAGTCTGACAATTTCATCATATCAGTTACCAGTCCTCACTTCGTTGAAGGGCTGGTTTTTATAGCAATTCCCAGTTAAGTGAGGTACAGATAATATTTTGAAACGCAGAGGGGCGCAAAGTAAAGCGCAAAGGTACGCAGAGATTAGTACCTCAGCAGACTAGGAAACGCTATAAGAAAGCCTATCCCAATAAAAAAGTTGAAGGTTTATTCAACGGCAAGCCACTCTAATCAATTAGAATTGATGCGATAATCAATAGAATTAGCCCTCGCAAAACTGCTAGGGCTGTTTGAATGTTGTGAAAAATTGCCAAGCCAAAGAAAGTAGTGATTTTTAAGATGGATGTATCGTCCTTTGACTCGGAAAAAATAGTTCGGATAATGTAAAGAAATGTAAATTTGCGGGGGGTAGGCAATGGCTGAAACCCTTATTCTATCGTTGACCCCCGCAAATCCTCTCTGGGTAAGGGTTTGAGGGTTTTTATCTGGTGTTTATTGCGAGTAATTCCTATTTATTGGAGCAATATCTTGACCCCCGCAAAAATGAGGGTGTACAATCCAGTGATGGTAAGCCTTCTATAAGGCTACCCTTTTAGCTTCTTCGGAAGTTGAATTAATGGAAACTTAAAAAACAAAGAATTACTACTTGAGTTGCTTCTGAAATCTTTTAGCTTCTTCGGAAGTTGAATTAATGGAAACTTTCTAAATCGTAACTAAAGGATTTGATTTCACATTCTTTTAGCTTCTTCGGAAGTTGAATTAATGGAAACGTTGCCGGAATTAAAGCACCTAGGTAAATTAGCACACTCGCTTTTAGCTTCTTCGGAAGTTGAATTAATGGAAACGAGAAGAGAGTAAGTTCAAGCTGTATGGCCATAATTCTTTTAGCTTCTTCGGAAGTTGAATTAATGGAAATGTAAAAATATTTCTAAAACAAGATACCCAACTTTTTTTAAGTCGGGTATCTTTTTTCAGGAATATAGGACAATACGTTTATTTAAGGTTTATTGGTAAAAAACTGGTTTTTTAGACGCGATGAATCGCGTCTCTACATGAATAATTTTATGCTTAACTGAATTGTATTAGTATATAGGACTTATGCATTAAGCAGATATCATATTATTTTGCAATACAACAGGGTACGATCGCATCTGTACCAGACTGAACTAAATCAACTTGTTTGAGTAGCTCGATCCAAGCCGATGCAATTTTTGGATCTTTGTCTTTGGTATTTTGTAAATTTTCTCCTAAAGTTGTTAAAGCATCATACCAAAGACCATGTTTTGCAAAAAAACTAGCTTTTTCCAATGGGGTTTTAGCGGCTGCAAGTTCTTGTGATGATGCATTGAGAGTCACTTGTGTCATTGAACCTTGGACGTAAACAGCAGCAGATGGTTTGTCAGGATCGCAATAAATGGAAAAAGTCCAACGATAAGATTTACCAGCTACTAAGGGTTTTGTAGGTTGTGCGGTTAGGCTGAAAATTCCTGATGGCGTTTCTGGTGGATTAAATTTTGTATGATAAACGTAATTATCGGCTTCGTCTTGAATTACAAACTCAACAGGAACTTGAGGCGTTAATTTATCGGGTACAAAAAACCAAAATGTTGGGGTTTGAGATGCTGATTGTCCCCAGACTACATCTTTATTGACTGTCTTGGTTATGGGTACTAAAGCTGTGAGAGTTTCATACTGCTTACAGGAACCACGGCTACCTCCTCCTCTACGCCTACCTGTGGGTTCTCCTGGTTTTTCCTCTGCTTTTGGTGCAACATAGGTGATTTTGCTTGTAGATGTTAAGGTTTGAGCTTGTGCGTTCCAATTTCCAGGTGCGTTAACAACACTCAAGGTTAGCGCAGATATCAAAGTGGTAGTGTGAAACCAATGTACCTTTTTCATAGGGGAAATAAATTAGCGATCGCAAGAAAGAATTCAGAATTCAGAATTTTTATAGTTAATTTATTACTACACTTGCGATCGCTATGATTTCTGTAATTTTTTGCTGATAAACACGAATATAGTACTACTAAGTAGCAAACAAATCATCGGTGGTATTAAAGGTATCCAGCCGCCTTGAGTCAACACGAGAAAGCAAAGTCCAAACAATATACATGATGCTGCGGTTACGGCAATACTGACGTAAGCTATTTTGCGAAGATACCAAGCCATTAGACCACCTGTCAAAGACCAACCCCAAACCCAGCAAATATCAGTCCATTGGCTCCAAAGCCATAACAAGGGTCTTTGGTCTAAAGCAGTACTGAGTATTTGACTGACCATCTGTGCCTGAATAATTACGCCTGGGATGATTTCCGAAGGGTTTTTACCATCTGGTGTATACCAGTAATCGCTACTACTATTACTGGTGACACCAATGAGAATAATCCGGTTTTTCAGGGCATTTGGGTTAATTTGTCCGTTCAAGACTTGGCTGAGGGGGATTTGGGGTGCGATCGCTTGCACGGAGGGCGAAAAACGATAATTTAGTAAAATCTGACTACCTTGGGTATCTATAGACTGATAACCGCCAGTCTGATTTTGTAACTGTGGGAAAGTTTGATTTCCCAGTTGTAAATCCCAATTTGGGGTAAATTTGGCTGTAATTCCCTGTTTTTTCAGATAAAGAAATGCTAACTGCACGCTAAAGGCAGAAGCCGGAGTGCAACTTGACGAAATCGGGTTGGGAGTCATTGCCAACAAATGACGGCGAACTACACCATCGTTGTCTTCAAGAAAATCGCTAAAACCCAGCCGTGTTTCTGGTATTTCTGGCGGGGGTGAAATGCCTGTGGGATCGTATTTGGGATCGGCACGTTTACAAATTGCAATCAGGCGATCGCTTTTTTGCATCCGCTTGGCTAGTTCTGGTTGGTTAGCACTTACGGGAAAATCCCGGTATACATCTAGACCAATAGCTGCTGGCTGGTATTGTTCCAGTTTGGTTAGTAGGAGATTGAGATACTTATCGGATAAAGAACCTTGGCGCGGTTCCTTTCCTTGGGCTTGAATGTCTTGGTCGGTAACAGTTATTACCAAAATCCGCGAGTCTGGCTGTTCTTTTGGTCGCAGTCGCATTAATTGGTCAAATGCTTCTAGTTCTAGCGGTTGCAATCCACCGAATAACCGTATTAATAAGATAAGTAAACTCACACTGAAGCTATTTAAAAAAACTGCTGGTAACTGCTTGAAATTGGGACGCGGCAGATATAAACCCAACCTCCCACCGCAGAGATCCTGCCAGGTTGGCGAAATTTCCGCTGGATTTTGACAAATGACAGGTAACCAAGTGGCGCAGGGAAAATCATGTTCTAGAGATTGTAATCTTTCTCTGGCCTCCCTGACGGCTGCATATAAAGTTTTGCCTCGGGAAAAAAGTGCCAACAAATGCTTCAAAAATTCCTGCGCTACCCGATCTGGTACAGGTTCGCGCATAACAATTACCTGGGGTAAATGCAAATCAGCTAAATCTTGCGCTAATCCCAAACCATCACAAGAGTTAAAAATTGCTAGCTGCAAACCTTGAGCGATCGCCTTTTGTAAACCATACTTTAATTGTTCAATTGTTAAACTTTCGCCAGAATTCAGCAGCATTCGCCCTTTTCCTTGGCTGGAACTATGCCCCGCAAAAAAAAGAATGTCCCAACCTGACTCCCATAATTGTTCTGTGATTTGGGAACGGTTGGGTTCAACTAAAAATTTGAGTTCAGCATTAGGTAATTGCCGAAGTAAATTTTGGTCTTTTTCGATATCAATGCCGTGGCGATCGCCTAAAATTGCTAAGATTCTGACTTTACTTTTAGTCTTTTTTGGATTTGTTTTCACAGAACGCCCATATTCTGGCGGACTCAGGGCGATTTCCGCTTGTGGATAATCACTAAAAAACTGCCACAGACACCAAGGAAGCTTTAAAACCTGTGGCGATTGGGCAGTAATTATGCAACGAATTTCTTCTGTGGGTAACAGTTGAGTACGTAGTTTCCGGTCAATATTCAGAAACAGTGAACTATTTAGCCATGTATTTAAACTTTGTTGTAATTCTTGGCAGAGGTTGTCAAACTCGCCTTGGGAAATATGCGTAACGTCTTCCTCATCAATTTCAAAATCTGCAATGTTGCGACTGCGCCAACCCAAACTAGCATACAAAGCTGTATACATTTGTTGCCAACGTTGGTAAAGATGCTCCAATTGTGGCGCAGCAGGTAATCCACCTGTAAATTGCATGGGAGTAGGAGTATCTGTTTGCCAAAGTTGAGCAGCGATCGTGGGGAAGCCTTGGTTGAAATCTCCTTTTCCTAAGTTGAGGACGATGAGTTTGCTCATAATTTATATCACGCAGAGACGCAAAGGCGCAGAGAGTAAGAGTTGAGAAGAGTATTTCATATTCTACTTGAGCAACACCAAACTCCTTTTCCTCTCTGCGTCTCTGCGCCTCTGCGTGAGACAATACCCAATTATTAACTTTCAAACTCCTCGATAAAATTGAAATCATCTAAAACAACCTGAAGACTAAATCGTGTGTTTTGGGGACATCGAAACCGCTTGAGTTGGATTGAATTATCTGTTTCCCTTGCTTGCACTGATTGGACAATTTCTCCGGAAGCAGAAATCAATGCCAAACTAAGATTTATCGGTAAATATAAATTCCGCTCTTTAGGATATAGTTGGGCACGAATTCCTACTCTATTATCTGTTTCTGCTGTCAATGTTAGCATTAATACTACAGCTTGATTGTTATTTGGTAACTCAATCTCCTTAACTCGTTGGATTGATTGCTCAACCACATCACTAACCTGGCGAAAGCTAAAGGCGAAATCTGGCTGTGTACCCAGGAATGTTTCTATTGTTTGCCAGCTATCTGCAACTATATTTTGGAACCACTGACGCAAGTTGACAAGTGCTGGTTTCTGTGTATATTTTTGTGCCCAGTCTTCGCTATTTAACAAGGCTCCCCAAATTTCAAAGGGCAATTCCAAGCGAGGATTTGTTGAACTTGCTAATCTTTGCCAGAGATTTTCTACTTGAGTAGCTGATAAAATAGGCAAAGGAGTAATCGCTGTTTGTGTTTGTTCTTCAGGATATAGTTGACGTACTACCCAAAGCACATTCAAATCCTCAATCATTTGATTGGCATCTAAGGAGTAAGTCCGCTCTTGGGAATTGTAGCTGCCTTGATTTTTTAATTGTTCATGGGTGGCATAACCCCAAATTCTCATCCATTGACCATCGGGATTGACTTGTACTGCTAAATAATAATCTCCTGCCCATTGAGGAATATCTATCCATTCTTGTGGGACAGAAAATTCTCTAGTTTCTAGGCTTTTATCTGGAATTAAAATCAAGCGTTTTGTATCGATATTTATAGCAGTGCCGTTGACCAGCTCCCAAGTTATTGGCAATGTATCAATAGTAGCTTGTGGTACGTATTCTGCTTGCAACCAAGGCAGAAAGGTGCTAAGGCATACTTGATTTAGAAAGGCATTCCAACGGCCACGGGGAGTAACACTAGACTGGCTTTGCTGCCAAGATTGATTTTGAACTTCCGGAGAAACCTCTAACCACAGTTGAGTCGGAGGAACACAAAATGAGGACATAGCTACTGCTCCTTTGAGGAGTGGGGTTCTAAATTACGGAAATAATTTTGTAACCATTCCTCTAATACTGCACTAATATGTTTAACCACGTTGGAAGTTGGAGAAATATGCATGGTTTCTTGACTCCATTTGGCGATCGCTAGTAGTAAAGATTCTCTCGTTTTCGCCAATTGCCGCGATACTTGATATTGCTGGATTTGCTGTTGTTTGGCAATTTGTTGTTGAGTAAGTCCTTGTTGATAGTACAATTCCAGTAATTGCTGTGATTGGGGAGAAAGTTTTGCCAGGGTAGTAATTAATAGATTATGAATTTCTTGTTGTTGATTTTTTTGAATATCTGCTTCTTCTGTGGCAATTAAATCTGCTAATAAAGATTCATTTTGAGTAGTATCTGGTAAATCATCTTGTAATTCACTATCTGCTTCACCTGTTTTCGGGGCATTGAGTGAAGAAACCACAGGATATACATAAGAACGTGCGTGTTTTGCAGATAATAGCAGCCATTTTTCTAGAGTTTGGGCGTTGGATTCTGTCCCTGGTGGATTAAGTTGTGTTAAGCGATCGCGGTTATAAAGTTGAGCAATTGCTTCCCATGTATCTTGTTCGGGTCTTTGCAACTTCCGCACTTGTGGTGATTTACCCAGAATGTAACCATCTACAAAACATTTCCAAGCTAACAAGTAACGGGCAATAGTTTCATCTGTTAGCCCAGCATTTTGTAAAGATTCTTGTAGTCGCTTGCGGCTCAATTTTAGTAGCAATGCCCAATCGTTACAAAAATCGATTTCTTGTTTTTGCCGCAAAGCATCCCGAATCACATTGCCAAAAGCCACATTGCTGTAGCTTTTGAGGCTGGCTTTTTGGTCAGGATCGCAAGCTTTGAGGATTTTTGGGACTTCGGCGATCGCTATTTGAAAACAGTCAGACAAGGTACACTGCACACTAGCAATTTGAGGAATCGTCCTTTGCGCTGACCAATAACAAGTTTCTTGGAGATAAGCCGAAAGATGCGCCTCAGCTAGAGAGTTAGGCTGATTTTGCCAGTTTTTATGCCAGTAAATTGCCCAAAAACTTTCTGAGTGTTTCGTTTCAGATATTTGTACCAAGCAATTTTGGATACTGCGCCTTAGTTTGGCATCATATACCCAAGACTTGAAGCGATCGGCTTCAAATTGGATGAAAGTCGAAAATATTTCCGAAATGTTCTGGCGAGGACGCATGAATTCAAAAGGATAAACCTTCAAAAATCAGTATATAGTTTAATACAATGATTTCAAAGTCTCTTGTAATATACGTTTGAGCCTATTTTTTTGGTATTGTTTATCGAAATTTGATTAATCTGTATCCAGTTTTACTTTAGTCATATATTTTCCTGTTTATCCTAAACACTTTGGCGCTTGCTATAAAAATAAAATAATCCTGGGACATACCACAGGTTTATTTATGAAATTCAAGTGGCCCTCTCAAATTTTGATGAGTGCGATCGCGCTTTCTGGTGTTATGGTGTCTCCCGTAATGGCACAGTATCCACCAATACAACAACCTTCAGTATATCCAGGAGTACAATCACCTCCAGTATATCCAGGAGTACAATCATCTCCAGTATATCCAGGAGTACAAGTCACTCCAGTATATCCACCAATACAACCACCTCCAGTGTCTCCAGGGATATACCAACCAGTATTTTCTTCCACCTCCTTTGTCTGCGGTCAAATAGGAGGCTCACCAGCGACACTTGTTCAAGTGAACGGTCAGACACTACTATTGCCCCTAATCATTTGGGAAACGGCAAGTTATGATATGTCACCCGAACAACGGTGTCAGATGGTTTCCTGGCGAATGACAACAGCAGTAGCACAAAATGGTGGCAAATTAAATAACTTGCTGCTGGCGACTGGTAAGGTCAATGGTTACAACGTAATTTGTTTTGTTAATAGTTACGAAAGTTGCAACTCCAACAACATCATCATGACCTTGCTCAGAAGGGAAAATGCTCGCAATCCTGGTAACGTCTTAACCCGAATTATCCGGTTTGGTAGATACGGTACTGGTTTAAATGTAATAGAAAACGGTGGCTTTACAGGTGGTGCAGTTGGTGAGGCAGAAATTATTCCCACTACTGTCAGCATAGAGGAAGCTATTAATCAACTAGTCAATGAATCAGGGGGAATGTCTACTCCTCCTGCTCCTGGAGGTTATAGTGCCCCTGCTCCTGGAGGTTATAGTGCCCCTGCTCCTGGAGGTTATACTGCTCCTGCTCCTGGAGGTTACACTGCTCCCAATCCTGGTGTAAATCCGGGTGGTGGCCCTATCTAGGTTCAGTAAGTCCGTAAGTTCTACAAACTTGCTTGACGATCGCTATTTTTAAGTCCACTCGGTTTGTGAGCTGTTCACAACTGTTCTTTTTCCCAATCTCTTGTTGATATCACCTTCTTGAGCAGCTAACCCAGACTTCGCGGATAATCAGCCTCTGCATCAGAATTATTCGGCCATTACTCAACATCCAAAAACGAGAAGTACTATTCCTAAATCGGTGCCAGCGATCGCTCCAGATTGAACCCGGAATGAAGGGTAGTCCTGTTTTAGCTCAATAGACCTCTTGCAAAAGTCTTTCTTTGCGTTCTCTTCTCTGCGCCTGGGCGCCTCTGCGTGTTAGCGAACGCGAGTGCGTCTCGTAGAGAAGCGGGGCGTAGCCCGACAAAAAAATATTTATGCAAGAGGTCTAATATGGTCGCTTAATTGCAATTAATGGCGGTTTAAAATACCCTATCCAGGATATCATCGCCTTTATTTTTGCCGATGTCTTGATTCTGAATTCTGAATTCTGAATTCTGCATTCTTCTTCAATATTGCTGAGGCTTTTTATCAATGAACCTACAATTTATTAGCTCTAAGTTTGCCGATACTGTAATTAGTGTATCTGCTTGTTTTGCGGCAATAGTATTCGTTCTATCTGCGGCTTTTGCTGCTAAATCTTCTCAGGAAATTGCCCAGTATGCTAACACCATTACCGTCCAAGTAAATAGACCTACTGGAGTTGGTGCTGGTTTAGCAAGTGATGGTTCTGGATTTATTATCAAGCGCGAGGGAAACACTTACATTGTCCTAACTTGCAATCATGTTATTAATCCATCCGACGGTCCAAAACCAGTGAGAATTCGTACCAACGATGGACTTTCTCATATCATTAATCCCGCCAGCGTGAAAAGTTTAGGAACTAACACTAAAGGAAGTAACGATTTAGCCTTATTTACTTTTAATAGCGACAAAGATTATGCAGTTGCAGAATTAAGAAGTCCTAATCAAGCAAAATTGGGCAGTAAGGCATTTATTTTTGGTTATCCAGTTAACAATGATTTAAACAGAATTGCTGAAAATCGTGTTTATGATTTCCAATCAGGAACGATTTGGGAATCCAAAGATGCGGGTTTGAGCGACGGTGGCTATTCGTTGCAATACGCAGCTCAAACAGCAGGTGGTATGAGTGGGGGTCCAGTGTTGGATGTGGATGCTAAAGTAATTGGAGTTCATGGTAAGGCTGACACACAAACAGATGTGAAGCAACTCCAATCGGGGGATCAATTAACAACAGATATTAAATCAGGAATTAGTGCAGCAGTTCCCATTGAAAGTGCAATCATTCTATCTCAGCAGATTGGAATTTATGGTTTGAAGATAGACAGTTCTGCCACTACAGATAACCCCAAGGAACGAATAACAAATCCTCAAGAACCCAATGATTTCTTAGCACGGGGACTGTCTCAGACAAGTAATAATCGTACCGCAGCAATTAATGATTTTAGCCAAGCGATCGCTCTCGATCCCAAAAATAGTATTGCTTATTACAATCGTGGTAATGCTCGCTACGATATGGGCGATAAACAAGGGGCGCTTGCTGACTATAATGAGGCCATTCGCTCTAACCCCTATCATGCCAATGCTTACTATAACAGAGGGGTAGTGCGATATTATCTCGGCGATAAGCAAGGTGCAATTGCAGACTTTACCGTTGCCCTGCGTTTCTCTCCTAACGATATTTTGGCTTACTATAGCCGGGGATCTGTATTCCGCACTATGAGAGACGGGCGCGGTACCTTTGCCGATTTTGACCAAGTTGTTCGCCTTGCACCTCATTTGCCTGAGTCTTACTATAACCGCGCGTTAGCCCGTGCCTTTTTTAACGATCGCCAAGGAATTGTTGCTGATTTCACTCAAGCGATCGCTCTTAACCCCCGATTTAGCAACGCCTACATCAATCGTTCCCAGACAATGCGCCGTCTGGGACACTTACCCGCAGCGATTCAGGATTTAAACACAGTGCTGAGTTACGAGCCAAATAATGCCATAGCCATTTACCAACGTGGTTTGTTCCGACGCGATGCTGGCGATCGTCAAGGTGCATTTGCCGATTTACAAAGAGCAGCTGATTTATTCCAGCAAGCTAGGGATACCGCTAATTACCAAAAAGCAATGTACGCAATTCAACGCTTGCAGTCATCACCTCCTACTTTCCCTCCTAGTCAACCAAACTACAGACAACCAGGTGGTGAAATTACTCCAGGTAGCATAAATCAACCTATTTAGACCTTCCGCATATTTTGGCTGATGGGATCAAAACCTTTAGAAAAACGGGTGCTTTCATCATAGTAAGCACCAGTCAGATTTGCTCCATACAACTTGGCATATTTGAGTTTAGCTCCCCGGAGATTCGCTTCATTGAGTTTGACACCGCTCAAATTCGCTCTAGTCAAATTCGCTCTGGCTAAGTTAGTTCTACTCAAATCAGCTCCCCAGAGTTTGGCTTTAGCTAAATTAGCTCCAGTCAAGTCAGATCCCCATAAATTAATTCCAGGTAAGTAGGCTCCAATCAACTTATCCCTACTCAAGTTGACGGCTGGAAAATATCTCTCCCCTGCGGTATAACGCCTTTTCAATTCTTCAGCATCCATGCATCACATTCACCTTTCTCAGCAGTACAGAAGTTATTTGTTCCCATTCTTGGCTTAGCTCTCCTGCAAACTCTGGCTGGCCACTGCGTTGATACCAGTAACGCGCATTATTCAAATCACCTTCTTTGCGGTGCAGGTAAGCATGAACCCAACCACTATCAGCATCGCCGGCATCTTGAACTATTTCATGAGCTTTCCTCCAATCACCTTTTTTGTCATACCACATTGCTTGCAGCGCTTTTGGCAATGTCTGAGGACATGGGCGCTGTTTTTCCATCAATCGCAAGAATTCCTCTGTATTCACGATCGCCACCCAACAAAAATTGGTTCTATCTTTAAGATACTCCTCTGGGGGGCAGGGGGATGAGGAAGAGGGGCAGGGGGCAGGGTGCAGGGGAGAAGCCCCTCCCCTCTGCTCCCTTGACTCTTCCCTATGCCCCATGCCCAATCCCTTTCATATCCGCTGGACTGGAATCACTTCAAACTCGAAAGTATTAATTAAACGGTCATCAATGTAGACCTCTATTTTATATTTACCAACTGGATCGCCAGGAGCGATCGTCCAAAAATTCTCAATCACGCCCTTGGGAGCAGGCTGTGTGCGTCGAGTTACAGATGTAGTACCGTCTGCTGAGATTGAGAAGTTTTCACCGTTATCTGTAGCCCAAGCTTCTGGAGGTTTTGGTAAACGTAAGACTTCGCGCCATTTGACTTCACCTTGGTAATCTTTGAGTTTAATTCGCCAACCGTAGGCGTTTCCTTCCTGGAGTGGCACTTTTGTCGTCTCAATAATGCTAACGTTACCTTTGGTGTCAACTCTCTTCAACCCAAACTCAGCGTTACTAACAGTAATCTTTTTCAGGCTTGTTGGTGTAGGAAAAGATGTGGCATTTTGTACTACAACAGAAGTAGCGTTGATTGGCTCAGAAGCTATGACCCCAAATATGAGCCAAGAAGAAGCTAGCACAGCAGTAGTAGCCCAAATTCTCATTTTTTTTGGTTTTCCTGTCAGACGTTTGGTACTTATTCAAGTAATCTGACATATTTTCCGGGTCAAAGATACTGATGTTTGGACAAAGACGAAATTGTTTTTACTAGTTGGTTTTCTTGAATACTGGTGTTGGCGATCGCCACTCAAAACTTAGATCCCCGACTTCTTCTAGAAGAAGTCGGGGATCTAAATATCGGTAATTTGAACGAAATCACATATGATTGCCATAAAGCAAACTTTTATTGATGGAGAA
Source organism: Nostoc calcicola FACHB-3891 (assembly GCF_014697355.1). GTDB lineage: Bacteria > Cyanobacteriota > Cyanobacteriia > Cyanobacteriales > Nostocaceae > Nostoc > Nostoc calcicola. The sequence goes on from NZ_JACJRQ010000026.1 coordinate 77,130, forward strand.
TGAATTTTGAGTTGAAATTAATAATGTTTACTCACCTCACAACTTTTTTGACTGATGTGATAATTTCTTCGCCATTTTTCCAGATGGTCTATAGATATTGATTTAGATATGACATTCACACCATTTCCTCGCCAAGCAACTTCTGGATCTGTCGTGAAAACCCCGCACTCTAATTGATCTATCCTAATATTCCAATATTCACTAAATCGGCCTTTTAAAGTAATAACTTGCTCAAATACCTTATTTCTGTGTTTATTTCTTCTTTTTCTTTCTGTCGCTCCTGTTGCTTCTGTATCAATAAACTTAGTTTCAACTAAAAACAGAGTACCTTTAAAAGTCAGGTAAACAAAATCGCACTTACCTAAATCTGTATAATCTGATATTGGCGATTTTTCAAATAACAATAATTCAGCGCACGAGGGAAACAGTTCTCTAATATTCAAAAATAAATAAGCTTGTAACAAAAGTTCCTTATCATAAGGAAACAACAGCACCCCTTCAAAAAATTTTTGAATGTCCTCCTGAGTTTGGGGTTGAATTCTTTTACAATATGAAACAAATTTATGTAGCTCGTTGACGATCATCAAGTTATAACTCCTTCCCCCGGTCACAGTCTTAAGGTCTATGGCATAAAAAGATACCATTTACTTAAGAGAAATTTCATCCGCATAAGTAACTAAAAAAACTCTTAAAATCCTAAATACTTAAGGCAATCTACTGTTGACAGTGAAGTAAAACTTCTAACTGAATTTGCTTTTAGTAGTGGTGGACTTTTCACTTTTAAAATCAGCTACCAGTCAGCGATTTCATATGAGCAGTAAAACTGGCGTTTTGCAAAGCTTGAACAGTTATTCTAGAATCTTGTACGCAAAATTGCCAACCCAAGCGAACAAGTTTACGTGAATTTTCAGTTTGTATAATTCCAATTACTGGCATTTTTGCCTTTTCTTTGTCTGGTGAATGTTCTTGCAAAATTGTTTTTAAGCGATGTAATTCTTCAATATTAACTGCTTGCTGGGGATTTAACTCCACCATTACCATTTGTACTGTTTCTACTGGTTCTGCATCTTCAAGGATAAATTGAGTTTGGTCGTCACGTCGATCTACTTTTCCCCAAATAATCAATCTGGTATCAACTTGGAGTAGGGAACTAATGCGTTCATAGGTTTTGGGAAAGACTACAGCTTCTAGTTGTGTAGTTAAGTCTTCTATTTGCAAAATTGCCATTTGGTCGCCTTTTTTAGTAACGACTTTTTTGACAATATTCAACATAACAACTGCACAAAGTCTTGTATCTTCTTTTTGTTCTCCAAGCTGTGAAAGATTAATCGGAGTCAATAGTGGTGCTATTGGCTGTAAAGATTTCAATGGATGATCTGATACATAAAAACCTAATAATTCTTTCTCCTTCTGCAACTTTTCCTGTGGAGTAAAATCCGTCACAGGTTTAGCTTTAGGAGCAGTTTCAAAAGCATTATTGGCTCTTTTATTTTGAGCCTGAGAAAATCCATCGCCTAACAAATCAAAGAGATTTCCTTGACCGCTGGCTCTGTCTTTAGCGCGAGATTGCGCCCAATCATACACTAATTCTAGGTCATGAATTAATTGTTGGCGGTTGGGTTCAATTTTATCAAAGGCTCCGCAGTGAATCAGCGACTCGATAGTTCGGCGGTTAACTGCACGTAAATCCACGCGATCGCAAAAATCAGCTAGGGATTTAAACTCTCCCGTCTCATTTCTGGCTGACAAAATACAGGCGATCGCATTTTGTCCCACATTCCGCACCGCCGAAAATCCAAATAAAATCTTTCCTGCCGTCGGCGTAAAATCAACACCAGAACGATTAATATCTGGCGGATCTATGGCAATACCCATATTTGTACAGTTAGTAATATATTTCTGTACCTTATCTGTATCACCACTGTTAGCCGTCAACAGTGCCGCCATATATTCCAATGCATAATTAGCTTTTAAATATGCTGTTTGATAAGTTACATAACCATAGGCAGTTGAATGGGATTTGTTGAAACAATTGGAAGCTATTAAACTATTTTTGATCGCAAAATTATGGTCACGCTCAACCCCAATATCATAGACATTTTGTGTGCCTAAATATTTGCGTGTTACTATTTTTACCATCCTACCCCCTCTGCAAACAAATTTTGCAAACAAAATTAATTAATTGGTAAATTGATGAAAATTGTAGATTTGGTATTACTGATAATACAATTCCTCAATGCTAGAAAACATTGCTATACTCTTACACAAAGTTAACCACAATATATCAAAAATTTAATAAACGAATAAATAGACAGTTAATAGGCAGATAATGAACGTTTTAAAAGCTTATTAAATACATATCAATACATATTAATCCGCTTAGTCAGATAAGTGGGGAGTAGGGGAGATGAGGGGGATGAGGGAGATGAGGAGAAATTGTAGTAAGTGTTTCCCTTTTCCTCCATGTATAATCCCCAGTCCCCAATCCCCAGTCCCAATCCCTTGTCATAATTGCTCGTCTTGGGTTGACAAATTGTGAGTTGACTCTGGGTGAATTCTTTTTAGCGATCGCTCGTTTAGGTGGTTTTCTTGGTCGCAAATCTGATGGTCTGCCCGGTTGGCAGACCTTATGGCGAGGCTGGTTGCGATTACAGGATATGTGTTGGGCTGCCGATTTGATCGCCCAATCACTTTAAAAGATGTTGGTAATGACAAGCCTTTATAAGGGGAGGGTTAGGGTGGGGTAACGCGTTGAGTGATGGTCAGTGAGTGAACTCAATATCACGACTTCATAAGGGTTTCACGTTAAGTTGACACCTATGAGCAATGCTGTGCCCCTACCACAGATGTGGTTCAAATACATGAAAACTGCTGTAAGCTCATTGTTACAGAAAATTGGTATTAGGGATTCAAAGCGATTACCAGTAACTCTTTGATAATCCAAAATCGAAAATCTCAAATAATATAAGTACGATCGCCGGAGGAAAAAATGAGCTTAGCTGGATTAAGAATTGTGTTGGTAGAGCCAGCTGGGCCGATAAACGTTGGTGCGATCGCCAGGGTAATGAAAAATTTCGGGCTACATAACTTAGTATTAGTGAATCCCCAATGCGATCCATTATCGCCAGAAGCTTTGATGATGGCTGTTCATGCCAAAGAAATTTTAGAATCTGCGGTAGTAGTGGCCACCTTACCAGAAGCATTGCATGGATGTGTGAGGGCGATCGCTACAACCGGTCGCGTTCGCAGTTGGGAAATACCTTTAGAAAACCCCCGCACAGCACTACCCTGGTTAGTGGAGGAGCCAGAAAAACCCGCAGCCCTGATTTTTGGCAGAGAAGACCGGGGATTAAGCAACGAAGAATTAAATTATGCTCAGCGGTTTGTTTTTATTCCGACAAATCAAAATTATCTATCCTTGAATTTAGCTACTGCTGTGGCAATCTGTTGTTATGAATTGTCACAATCTACCCAGCAACCAGAGACTCAAACTTTACCCGAAATTGAACTCGCGTCTTTAGACCTTGTGGAAACATACTACCAGCAATTAGAATCATTACTACTGAAAATTGGTTATCTGTATCCACATACCGCACCTAGTCGTATGGGAAAATTTCGCCAACTATATAATCGCGCTGGGCTGCAAACTGGGGAAGTAGCACTGCTGCTAGGAATTTTGCGCCAGGTAGAATGGGCACTGAAAACTCAAAGAGATGGTGAAAACTTGTAATTATTCGTTTAATATATACGCAATCACCCCCCCCAAAATATTTAATATTAAACTAAACACAAAAATGCTACTTAGTGGCAAAGTGGAATTTGAGCATTAATATTGCTTGAAGGTTAAGTTTTGGGTCAGGAGTCTGCAAGAAAACAGTCCAGTGGGTCACAAGGAGTAGCAGTGTCAGAGTCAAGTGACGAACTAACAGCTTTCTCGCGGCGTCAACCCTTAAACCGCCGCCACCGTCCACAAAATGTTCAAAAAGTGGCACCAAAGAAAGTGAAAACTAATAGTCAGCAGCAAGTTGTTGCTGGCAAACAAGGGGCGCTAGCACGCCCAAAAAATCCCATCAGTCCTGTGCCAATCCCAGGGGGTACACGCAGGGTAAAATCGGAGTTAGTCATGCCAGCGGCAGTCAAACCGATACCGACTGTAAAAGGAAAAACTCCTCCCTTGCGATCGGGTGTTGCAACAGTTAAAACGGTGCGGATGGAAAAGCCAAAAATCGGCAGGCGTTCATCACGGAAGACGCGGTTAAAGCCAATGGCCAAAACCATATTATATGTACTGCGGTTGTTAATTGTGGGTGTTGGCATGGGGGCAATTGTCGGCACAGTTTTATCAGTATTGGACCCGGCTAATCGCATCACCACAAATTCAACGCCCCAATCTAGTAATACTAATGTGGCGCGATCGCAGCCGCAACCCACCCCTACTGCCCCAGTTGCATCTTCAAGCCTATTATTATCTCAGGAAATTATCCCCTTAAAAAATGCGGTGCAAGATTTGGCCACCAGCAACCCAAATCTCACACCCGGAGTTTTCTTAGTAGATTTGGATACTGGTAATTATGTGGACATCAATGCCTCTACCAGTTTTCCTGCGGCTAGCACAATCAAAGTACCAATTCTAATTGCCTTTTTCCAGGACGTAGACGCCGGAAAAATTCGCCTTGATGAAATGCTGACCATGCAACAAGATGTCATGGCAGGTGGTTCGGGAAATCTGCAATACAAACCAGCTGGAACCCAGTACGCTGCTCTGGAAGTCGCCACTAAAATGATTACCATCAGCGACAACACAGCCACAAACATGCTAATCACCCGACTGGGAGGCATAGATGCTTTAAACCAGCGTTTCCGCAGTTGGGGATTGACAACCACAGTCATTCGCAATCAACTACCAGATTTAGAAGGGACAAACACCACTAGCCCCAAAGAACTAGGGAATTTGATGGCAATTGTCAGTCAGGGAAACTTAGTCAGTATGCCATCACGGGATTTAATGCTCGATATTTTGCGCCGCACTCAGCGAGACTCATTGCTGCCATCAGGTTTGGGAACAGGTGCAAGAGTATACCACAAAACAGGTGATATTGGCACAATGCTGGCAGATGCAGGTTTAATTATTGTGCCCACAGGTAAGCGCTACGTAGCTGCGGTGATGGTACAACGCCCGAATAACGACCCCCGCGCTGAAAAACTGATTAGCTCAATTTCTCGTGCTGCTTACCAAGAGTTTAGCCAAAATTCAGTTACACCCAATAGTACTACAAGCACTGTACCTACCAACGGTTATCAACCCCAGACGATCAATCCTATTTTTCCCAACGGTACCACAAGCAGCGTACCTATGAATGGTTATCAAGCTCCAATTATTAGTCCTGTACCCATAAATGGTTATTCATCTCCAGTTATGAATCCGCAGTATTACCCACCAAGATAATTTATGTTTTAACAGTTGCAAGCTAAGCAATTGATGAAATTTTCCTGTTGTTAGCCCAGTTGCAGTGTTCTTACAGCTATTTTCAGGTAAATAGACCACATCTGTTGTAGGGGCACAGCATTGCTGTGCCCCTACAACAGATGTGGTTCAAATGCATGAAAATTGATGTAACAAATGTTGAGAGATTCTAAATTTTCCATATCTACATTTAATTTGGTCAAGCGATCGGAGTATAGACCACTGCCTGTTTGTCATTGAATATCATCACAATACTACTATTAATAAACGATGTGGCATTAAGACCAGATTTGTACTCTATAAAAACTCACAATCACGAGATGCTTTTGTCAAACGTGAAGCAGATAGGACTTACGCAAAAGATAACCAAAGTAGCGGTAATACCCTGCGGGAAGCCACTTTGCGTCTACATGAATTACCGCTACGCAAGAATAAGGTTTTCGGTCATATCTTGCGTAAGTACTGGCAGATAACAGAACTGGAAAGGGTATGGGAAATGATGAAACAATTCAACTTAATTCACGCTTCACAAATCAACTCGATGAATAACGCCACTCGCAGATGGCATACTTCAAAACATGAATTAATAAATTAAATTTTTATAAAAATTTCTCTAGAAATCTCGATCGGCTGGTACTTTCATTTTATGTCTAACAGGCGCACAACAAAAGGCAGATATAAAATCTAGCACCGTATGTGTGGCAATGGATTTGATGCATTGTCTCTGATGGTGCATTGTAAACAATTAACTTCCGAAAATCTCAGCTTAATAAATTAACTCTAATCCCCTAATAAATCAAAGAAGGAGACTTGATATTCTCATGTCTTTAAAAAACACATTGCTAATTTTACCCTTGAGTATTTACGTCTTGGCTTGCTTTTATTTTAGTACCACTTTTACAGGTGAGGAAACAGAATATTATCAAAAAATAATTCTGTGTGGGGCATCAATTCTCTGTAACTTTTACGTTTTGTACTACCATTACACGAACCCGCCACACCCAAAATTTCTCATGCTACCCAAGCGGAAATTATCAATCAGAACTCATGTAATTTCTGGAAGTATAGAGGTTTTGTTTGGTGTTATTGCATTTTTTAGTAGTAATCCAGAAATACCCGCTACAATCATGGCACTATCAGCCATAATCGGTCATGTCACCTCATCTTTTTACCAAACACCGATTGTTTTTGGCTCTAAGAGTGTAATGATTCCAGCATATCTATTCTGCGTCAGTTTACACCTTTATGCTGCCGTTAATCTCCTATTAGAACCAAGTTCTGATTTTTGGTTAATCAACACATTTTTAGTTCTAAGTATATACGTTTGGTGTCGAGTATTTTACTTTATCTTTACTGTTTTTGGAATCTTTAAAGATAACCTTTATTCTGCTTCAATTTTGGCGGCTGGTGTGTTGATATTCCCCTCTGTATTAGGTGTTGCTGGTAACTTGTATTTTATCCTTTGTGTCCTTGGATATAATGCTCTTTATAAGTTAATTATGAATCCTACAGCAGCAGACTGGATCAGTTGGACAAAAGAAAGTCAAAGACAAACATTAATAGATGAAGATGCGAAAGAATTATGGGTAAGTAATAATTTATCAATCAATCCGGATCAACTTGACGATCGAGCAGTAGCAGCAGCAGTTTTTGCTCAATTGGATACAAATAAAACTGGAACTTTAGATAAAGAAGAATTGAAAATTCTTTGGCACGAGTGGCAAGTTCCAGATTCTTTTATCAATACTTTTCTGGCTCGACACACAGATTTGAATGAATTTCATTTCACGAATTTTTATGAACAAATTTGGCAGATTAAAGGTGTCAAAGAACGGCTAAAAAAAGAAAGCTTGAAGCTAGAATGTTTAAGCAAAGGTAAAAACATTAGCAATGAAGAAAAATGCAAAATAATTTTCGACCAAATAGATATCGATGGGACTGGTTACATTGATGAATTTGAGTTAAAGACACTATTGCTAGAATGGGGATTACCTTCTAATGAAGTTGAAGAATACATGAAAAAATATGATGAAAATCAAGATTTGAAAATTTCCTTTGAAGAGTTCTTTAAAATGCGTCCAGTTTGGTCTTTTGCCTACTCTGATATAATTCTGGCAACCTAATCATTCATCTAGGGAATTCCAGAAAATAAATTATTTCTGTTTGTACATTTGTAGGGTAGCACAGCTGTGCTACCCTACGTTCGCTTTAATTGTCTGACTAAAGTTCTGACTACAAATGATTTACTCGACTATTCCGTTGCAATACGGTTCGGTTAAGGTTTTTTGATGAAAATTCTACATCGTAAAGACGCGATAAATCGCGTCTCTACAATAATCAATCTTTCGTCTTGACGGCGATTTATCGCGTCTGGTGCTTTAACCGAACCGTATTGTATTCCGTTGGAACTTTAGCCATTAAAAACGCGACTGCGCCACTTATTTAAACGAGCTTCCCCAACTGCGGCCAAGCGCCGAGCATCAGCAATTTGCTCTTGTAATGCAGTAATCTGTTTTACCTGGGCATCGGCTTGCTGTTGCAAAGATGCAGATGAATCTCCGCTCTGAAAACTAGAAAGCTGGGAACTACTGGTAAATTGTGTTGCACCGATGCTAGCAAAGCTTTGTAACCCTGCTAGTTGTTGTTGTAAAGCTGTAATTTGGCTTTGTTGTTCTTGAATTTTTTGTTGCAAACTTTGTTCGGCTGTTTTACTAGCTGCAACAAATGTATTAACTCCAGCAGCAGATTCTGGCTTGGGTTTGAACAGTTCAGCTAATAATGCACCAACATCGGTGGGTTTGAGTTTACCGTAAGGAGTGTTGGTAATTAGCGATCGCACCAATTGAGGTTTATTATTTGATGCTAGGTTCTTGTCGCTGCTAGAATTGCTCCGTACTAGTTGCAGCATATTGGTAAATTCCAATATTTTTTGCCCAGTTTGGGTTTTATAACCTCGGTAATATGGTACTACATTCTCGCCAAAGGCACTGAAATATTCCTCGCTATCAACATAAGAATCAATATCAGCCTCAAAGCCCTGTTCGTCTAAAATGTTGCTGTGATATATCATCTCGGAGTAGTCATCAGGAGCGCGACCGAGCAGATGCTTGAAGTTTAATTCAATGGCACGGTAGCGGTAAACGTTAGCAAAAAATCTGGAGCGATACAACTCTGATTTGGCAACTTGACGCACAAACTCACGAACATTAATTATGCCTTGCTTGAGTTGTGATTCTGGGGCAATAAGGCGTTCACTTTCCATTACATAAGCATTGCCCAAAACCTGCCGATAAACTGCCCGAATCACAATTTCGGTATCATCAACCGAAGCACCAGACCACAGTTCAATGGTTTCTGTTTGAGAAAATGCTTGGTACTGGCTTTGTCTAATGTCATCATCTGAAAGGCTTGGCATAGTTTTCAACAACCTTTGAAAAAACAATATTTTTAAAAGTAATGGGAGGTCAGTATTTGGTAATGATTAATTAGTACAATTACTCACCACAATTTCTTAATTCCCTTCACGATACGATATAAGTTATCAAGTTTTGGGAGGTTTTTTAGTTACATTTTCTAACAAACAAGAGACGGCTAACAGTTAATAACTAACAACTAATATTGTTGAACATTAGCTGTGAGACACTAACAGTTAACCGTCAACCCTCTAACGGAGGAATTAAAAAGAAGAATTTTGAATTCTGTATTCTTCTTCAATTAGAGCGTATTTCTAACTGAGACTAAGCTAGCAGCAGCATTTTTCAAGCACGGATATCAAACCTAGTGTAGAAACCACCGTATTTTATCCAGTATTGTTTCAAGGTGTGATGAGGTGTATGTAAACTTGCTTTTGCCTGATATAGAATGACTTGGCGATGATCGCCCATCCAAATTTTATTAATGGGGTCAACAGATATTACTGTTCCTCCTAAAGAAGCAACACATTCAGAAAACCTTTCAATCGTCGTATATTCTAATGTCTCGAAGATAAAAAAGTTACCTGAACAAATCAAGTGACGACTGCGAATCCAGCAGCGCATTTTTTTTTCAGCTATTGGAGGTAACATTTTAGGTTTAACAGATTCCAGCTGAATTAACATAATGCGCTCACCGCATTTAATTCATCAGCAAAACTTTCTCGTTTTTCAAACCGCAAAGGCCCAGCAGTTGAACCCCATATTTGTTGATGGGTTTCAATATCGATGCCTCGATCTAGACTTATCCAAGTATGCTCAGTTATTTCTACGTCGCTAACAAGATATGTCTGACGGCCGTTGCGAGGAATTAAACATTGATTGCCTGGTTCTACACTACCGCGAAACATTTCACCTTCTCGAACAAAAACCATTGAACAGTTATGGCGCCGTTCAATGCTTTTTGGGGTGATGGTTTTGAGGATATCTAATTCCCGACCACCGCCTGCGTAAAGTATAGGGTCTTTCAAGCTGTAATTTTCGATATAAATGCGATCGCCCAAATCTACTAATTTATGTACTCCCTGGCGATAGGGTGTCCATAAATCGTGGTCATATACTTGTTCAGAATAAAAACCGACGGCAGAAAAAAACTCAAATGGTAAAGGACGAAAAAAAATGTGGATGTGCGCGTAAAGTTGAGGATTTGCAAAAGATTGCTTTTGGTTGCTAAAATCTCCCGCCATCCAACAAGCTAAGGTGAGCAAATCGCTAGATTTGGTGCTAGAGTCACTGGCGGCTATTCTCATATTCAACCTCAGGAGTGACAAGACAAAATTAGTTTTGAAGGCAAAAGGCAAAAGTAAAGAAATTTTATCCTTTAGGTGTTCTGCCTATTTCATATGGTAGGTTTATTTTTGCAATATTGTACTAAATGATTCCTTGAAAAATTATTCAGTAAGCACTCGTTACTGATTTAATTTTTTAACAGAATATTGCTAACTTGTTGAACTGGACAAAGACCGAATCTCTGAAGAAAAGGAAGCTGTTGTCACGCCTTTACCATCACTGGTTTTAATCATCGATACGCGAAATCGCAGATTTGGGTTAGCAAACCAAATTCGCTCTTCAGCTGCAACCAGGTCATACTCTGTCAGCAGCGTAAAAACACCGTCGTCACTCAGGTGGTATCTACCTACTGCCGGGACTACTTCAGCATATCCGTTTTCCCGCAGGAGTTTGCCTCTAGAAGGATTTTCAATATCGGGAATTGGTACTAGCACAGTACTACCAGAGATTGGTTTATCGTCCCAGTCTGATTCACCTTCCCAAGTCATGCGAAAGGGGTGAGTGATACTGGCAGGATCGATGTCATGTAATTTACATACTTCTAGCACCGTCTGGTCGTCGGTAGATAGAGATTCAATGTCAATGTTAGACAAGACTTCTTCAAAATGGGCGAATGCTAAATGATGACCGCTACGTTGCGATCGCCATCGTCCAATTGAAAGTTCAAAAAATTCATTAATTTCCATTACAAAAGCGATTAGAAAAACAGCTTACAGCGTCAAAAATATTTTGGCTAAAGGTTATTCTCTCAGTCTATATAGTAGTTTATTTTACTTTTGATGGAACCTGGGGATTGGGGATTGGGGACTGGGTACTGGGGACTGGGAGACAGGGAGAATAACCTATGCCCAATGCCCAACGCCCAATGCCCAATACCCAATCCCTATTTTTTAGACAATCTCTGTGATGCTAACAATCTTGCCACTAGTGCGATTGATCCGCTGAATTTGCGGTGTCATCTTGCTAGCAGGAACAATGTACTCGGTTGTGGTGCGGCGGAGGGGATTATTGAATTTTCCACTTCCACCCTGAACGAGGATCTTAAATCTCTTTTCAGTACTACCGATCACAGAAGGTGACTTAATCTTAGCAGTGCTGTTGGTTGCTACTGAGTAAACCAACTGAGAGGACTTGATGGAGCTTGAGCTTTCAGCTACGCCACGAACAAGCCCAAAAATCCGGTTATAGCCAACTTGCTTTTGCCCTACTTGGCTACTGTTTCCCCGATAGTAGGGTACAGTATTTTCGCCAAAAGAAGCCTGATATTCAGGGCTATCGATGTAGGAGTCGATCTCAGCATCATAACCGCTTTCAACGGTACGACGGATATGCTCAGAAACCTCTGTTTGATCGAGGGGAGCGCGACCTAGCAAATGTTTAAAGTTGAGTTCAATGAACCGATAGGGAGCAGTGCTTTCAAAAAACCGAGTCCGGTAAATCTCGGATTTAGCGACGATTCGCACAAAGTCACGAACGCTGATTTGGCGATCGCGCAATTGCGATTCACCAGTCACGAGCCGCTGACTTTCTAACAAGTGAGCGTTACCCAAAACCTGCTTATAAACGGCTCGAATCACTGCTTCCACTTCTTCAGTAGAGCTCGTTGACCACAACTCTACCTTCGGAGAATTTATAACTATGCTTCCCATGTACCTTTTCCCAAGCTTAGTTTGTGAATAGATTCTCTAGTTGACAGGAGTGATACTGGCAATTACACCACCCTGCTTGTGAATCCGTTGATACTCTTGTGAAAGTTGATTGTAGGGTACGAAATAGACCTGGTTACTGCGGCGGAACTTGGAAATGCTATTTACCACATTTGCCTTGTAACCAGTGACTTCAATCCGGTAAACCTTACCATCATCACCAGCTCCCACCCCTTGACGGGTTCTCGGAGTAGATGTTGGGTTGCGGAATGTAGCACCCTTGCTGGCTGGTGAAACTACAGGGCTAGGAGTATTTTGAATTACTAAGCTGTTCAATTTTGGTTGTTTGCCAGCTAAGTCACCTTTGAGACTACTACTAGAGGAACCACGTACCAATTGGAATATGTGGGTAAACTGAACCAAGCTCTGGATAGCTTCAGTTTTGTAGCCCCGAATGTAAGGTACTGTGTTTTCGCCGAAAGTCTCTTGGTATTCGTCGCTGTCTAAATAAGAATCAATGTCAGCTTCAAAGCCCTTTGTGTCCAGAATAGTGCTATGTGAACGGGTTTCTTCTAGATCCAATGGCGCACGACCAAGAAGATGTCTGAAATTTAATTCAATCGACCGATAGCGGGGAACGCTATCAAAAAAGCGCGAGCGGTAAAGTTCCGACTTGGCGACTTGACGCACGAACTCCCGAACGCTAATTTCACCCCGTTTGAGTTGGGATTCAGGAACGGGCAGCCGTTCACTCTCCAACACATAAGCATTGCCTAAAACTTGCTTGTAGACAGCTCTAATTACGGTTTCAATTTCCTCATTAGAGCGACCTGGCCACAGATCAATGGGATCGGTGTCTTCAAATAAAGCGACCCCTAATCGTGATGCTGGTCCGAAAGCCATTCAAACTATCTCCCAGTTAACAACTAAATTTTATGAGAAGGATACTCAGCAGATGTTAAAAAACTTTACATCACTTTAAACAAGAGGGAAGGGCAGAGTCTTTAAAAGTCCTCTGAACGTCCATAATTCACAAGTTTTTTGAGTTTTTTACATCATTATGCCTTTACACATTCTGATACGATGCTGAAACCATATTTATTAAAATTTGTTAAGTTAAATGATACTCTAGAAAAACTTAAGCTTTTTTTTAGCATTTAATTTGGTTCTTGTGGCAAAGATAGTGGCAGGTGTGTATGCAAAAGCACTAGCCCGTAGCCTACGAGCAATCAAAAAAGATATGGCGATCGCAAATTGCCATCCTCAAGCAATACGGTTCGGATAAGCAGTATGAACTTCCCTTGTGGTCTGGGAAATGGTTTTGGGGTAAGGGGATTTGGATGTATTGGAAACCTTTCCCCTTTCCCCTTTCCCCTTTAACCGAACCGTATTCCATCCTCAAGGACGCTCAAGCTGTTGTGAGGCTGGGTTGAAGCGACTACAAAAGCGTCGTACCGCTAAGAGGATGTTTTAAAAGTGGTTGGCTGTGATTTTAATACAATGATTACCCCCCTTAATCCCCCCGATGTATTGGCTACGGTGTATACAAAAGTTCTATCTGCAAAGGTTTCAAGCCTTCTAGACCCAATAAATTATCATTACGAGGGGAGCAATGCGAAGTCCTCAATAAAGGGCACAGCAGTGTTCCCTACGAAAGATGTGGTTTTTGAATCACCCATGTTTGGTATTTCCTGTCAATGCGTAATACTATTTCACGAAAACCTTGATACAGATAGATTTCTCGTAGGGGCACGGCAGTGCCGTGCCCCTCATTCAAAGTCAGAATTGCAGCTTTCCCCTGGAGCTAATATGGGAGGGCATTCAGTTTGTGGAAGTTTTTCACGACATTTAATATTAACTATAGGCTCTTGTTGAGGAGAAATGGCTGATTGCAGTTTTATTTCTAATTTTTGACCCAGTTTTGCTCGCAGCATCTCAAAATTTTCCCGAATAGGAACACCTAAACCATAATTAAATTTTGGATCTGGTTGTAATGGCAGAGGTTTACAGCTATCATCAGATGTTGCTCCATTTCCATTCTGTCCTGCTTGAATAGCAACAACATATCCACTGGAATCAAACACAGGGCCTCCACTCATCCCTTCAATAATATTGTTTGTATAACTTACATTCCAACCATTATTAGCGTCTGGATTAATTTTACATATTTCACCTTCAGTCTTCTGAAATTGTCGTTGATTTCCTCCTGAGCAACTAGTCCATCCAAATCCATACACAGGCATTCCTGTCAATATAGATTTAGCTAATGGAGCAAATTGGTATTCTTGGCCTGGTTCAGCAGTAAATTTTATAATTGCTAAATCAGTAGATTCCCGAAATTTTTGAACATTTTCATCATAAGTATTTTCGTCTGCAACAATATATTCTTGATTATCTTTGGTTTGCAATTTGTATGGAGGATCGAAGGGAGTTGGTTCAGTTCCCACAACATGTGCAGCTGTTAATACGTAATACGTATTAGTATTATCTTGTCTATTAATAATTACACCTGAACCAGGTTTACCTCTTCCAGTAATAAACACAGTTGTTTCTTCTGCAATTTCTCTTATTTCTTCTGGTATTAAACCGGAGGTTGTCGGTGTCGGACTAGGGATTGTTGGTGTCGGACTAGGAATTGTCGGTGTCGGGCTAGGAGTCGAGATTGTCTGTGTCGGTTCAGGGATTGGAGTCTTTTTACCTTCACAACTTGAACCAATAAATATGATTCCGACAATCAGCATCATTAGCATTAAAAATTTTTTCACAGCGATCCAAAATAAAATCCAAAATTGAACACATTTTTATTTAGTCAGTATAATCTTAAATATTGCTAAATAAGTAAGTTGGTAAGAAAAATTCAATTTCAGATTGTTATGTGTGTTATTTCTCAAAGTACGGGATGTCCTGAAAGATAACCCATCTATTTATCTTGGTCTTTTGTTGAAGATATATTTTCTACCTTCTTTATTTTGTGTTTTTTTATTCTATAAAATGCTTTGAATAATTGCTGAATTTTTGTTTTCCAGCTTGATAGTTTTTGTTTTGGTTTTGTAATTTTTAGCTGCTGTTTTTCTGAATAAAGATGAAATTCTGGGTGTTTTTCTTGCTCTTCATTAGCTAGACGATTCAATTTAAGATTAGATTGTTGTTCTTTTTGCTTATTGTTGATAGCTAGAGATTTTTGCTGAGTTTCTGCTTTATATTTATTCCACTGCTTCAATGAATACCAAACAATACTTATAATCAGAGCCACAACAAGAATTAGAATTATATTTGTTATTAAGCTATTGCTGATTACAATCCCTTGAGCTTCTGAATTTCTGTAAGAATTTCGTTGGGTATTCCCAGATGAAGAAGATTGAGGAGTAATTTCTATTGGTGAGTTTATATTATCCAGCTTGGTATATGTTTCAATCGGAATACCCCAAGCAAAGTATCCCATCAATAATTTAATATTTTTCTCTGGTTGAGTATTATCATCAAATTTGTATGGATCTGGAGCATTGGCAAAGGGCGAACCTACAAATTTACTCCTACCATTAACCCCCACTACTTCACCTACGGTGTCTATGATTGGCCCACCGCTGGTTCCTGATTGAACATCAATATCGTATCCTATTCTGTAGCCATTAACTAAAGTTTTTCCCTGCAAGAGAAATTCTATAGGAGCGATTACACCTGATTTAATTGTTAGTTTAGGTTTACATTGAATAGATTCACATGGAAAGCCAGCGACAAAAATTTTGTTTTGTGGTTGCAATCTGTCAGATTTACCTAATTTTGCTGTTTCATATCCAACAGAACTGCTAAAAGTTAATGTGGCTAAGTCATAGTTCTTAAATTTATTCGTATTTTTCGGTAAAAAAGCTTTGTAAGTGCGATTTTCATAAGTTTTAATTTGATACTGATACCCAGTATGCAGTTTTTTTACTACATGATCGTTAGTTAATATTTGGTAATCAAAATTATTACCTTGTTTACTTTGTTTTTTAACTATAAATCCAGTTCCAATAAAGTTTTCTTCTTGTTGAGAAACTAGTTCAAATATTTGAACTGTAATTTTTTGAGCAATACTATTAATTTCTGTATCAGATTTGTTATTGCTAGGGATGGTTTGAGCAATAACCAAAGAATTAATAGCCTGCGTTGATGCTTCCAACAATGGGACACAAATGCAGGCTAAACTCAAGACTATGGTCAAAGTTCGTTTCATCAGCAAACTGCTTTTTTAAGCTGTCGAAGTTTAAAGTTATCTAGTTCTACAAACATATTTAGCACTAGATTTACCTTGTAAATATAAACGAACATTAACATACAAGGGGCAACTTGTTGCTGTTACGCCTAATGAAGGTCCTACTTCAGGACTAACAATTTCTAGTAACTCTTTGACGATCGCATCGGGAGGTGTGCGTCCATTAGGATCTAAAGTATAAATCAGCCCTTTGCAACCACCACCTTGAAAATCAGTTCGGCAAACGATAGGATACTTTCCGTCTTTAGTCCTACCGGTAGTCATGTAAAACGGACGCTGATTTATCATGTAGTCATTTAATCTGCTAGTCACTTCCAGACAGCGTTGTTCGCGTGTATAGTTAGCTAAACCACCAAAGTCAGAAGTCCAACGAATAAAGGGTTTGTCTCTGCGTGAGTCTTGGTAGACAGTTGTCCATGTACCATTAGATTTTTTGCAAACAAAACGTTCACTGATATTTGCCTGAGCATTTGTAGTGGGTGCAATAGCAGATGCTAATGTCAACATCAATGCTGCCATTAGAGATAAACTACTTTTTGGGTTCATTTTTGTACCTCTTGCAGGATGATAGAAAGAATATTTTTGTATATTTCAATATCTTACGATATGAAGCTATGTATACATTTTAAGTTTTAGTATTTTGTCTTTTTTTTTGGTAAAGATTCTGTATTTTATGGCTGAATAAATACTACTTAAATACTATTAGCTCCTGGAAGTTG
This sequence comes from Nostoc calcicola FACHB-3891, assembly GCF_014697355.1. Lineage (GTDB taxonomy): Bacteria > Cyanobacteriota > Cyanobacteriia > Cyanobacteriales > Nostocaceae > Nostoc > Nostoc calcicola. The sequence continues at coordinate 93,971 of NZ_JACJRQ010000026.1, forward strand.
TACAGCATTTTTGATAACTTTGGTGATGGTAGATTTATTTAGCTTATCTCTCCGTGATAGTTTTTTCAGGATATCGATAGTTGCAAACTTTACCCGGAGGTAAGATAGGAGGACAGGGATTTATGTTTATTTCTTCAGTCGGTTGGACGTTCTTGAACCAACCAAAGCGATCGCAAGTAGTATAAGCAAAGGTTCCTAGTCCTGCGAGACTACCAAGAGTAGTGATAATGGATAATGCTACTTGTAATCCGCGATTCTCAATAATCATAGTAGTCTTTTTCTGCTTTTATCATTTTTTACAAATTTGGCCAGGTGCCAGAATTGGAGGACAAGGATTAATTTTTTCTTGATTTTTATTGCTATCAGATACGTTGGAAGATTTAGAATCAGCTTTTTTTGGTGTTAGTTTTTGGGGTTCCGGTTGAGAAATGTCAGAGTTTACTTGTAGGGGCATGAGTAATTTTCTGACAGCAAAAAATGACGTTGAACCAAATATTCCAATTACTATGAGTGGTAAAATTGGAAACTTGAGCCATTGGGCTATGACGTTTGTTGGCTGGAAAAGAGTTTTGTGTATAGTTTGAAGTGGCAAATGATTTTTTGGTGCAAGCATCAGAGTGTTTTTCGGTTGTTTTACTCGCACTAAATCAACTAGTACATCCTCTGGTGATTGATATCGACTGCGATAGTCTTCATCAACCATTTTTTGGAGGATTTCTACTAAGCGATCGCTACCTGGGATTTGATTAGACCAAATTACCTTACCTGTGTCATCTTTTAACTTTTCTGGTTCTAATCCTGTTAGCGCTTCTAGCGCTGTCATTCCCAACGCATATATATCACTATTGAATTTTGCCGAGCCGTTGAATTGTTCTCGCGGGCTGTATCCTGGGGTGTAAATAATTGTTGGTTTGGGCTGCAATTGGGTTATTTCTTTTACTGCACCAAAATCAATCAATGTGGGTTTGCCGTCACTCGCACGTATAATAATGTTATCTGGCTTAATGTCTCGGTGAACTATTCCCTTTTCATTTATTACTTTGAGAATACACAAAACATCTTTGAGCAAATCCACTACTTCATTTTCTGGTAGTCTGATTTTTTGAGCTAATTCTTCTCTGAGGGTTTGTCCTTCAATAAACTCTTGGATTAAATAAAATTCTTGATTTTCTTCAAAAAATGCTATAAAACGCGGTATTTGGTTGTTTTGTAAGCCATTACTCAACTCATATAAAACTTCCCCTTCCCTGTCAAATAATTCCTTAGCCTTATTAAATGTCGATTGACTATTACAAACAAAGGAAAATTGCTTAACTACAACCTTGCGTTTTTTCGCGTGTAAATCTTCTGCTAGGTAAGTTCGCCCAAAATTTCCTTCACCTAAGCTAGATAGGATTTGATAGTGTCCGCCGATCGTTTGCTTTGTTCTAGTCATTTTTACCGCCGCGAAGACACTTATACAATTTTTAGAATAACTCAACAATAATGACTTGTCAAAAAATTAGCACTTACACATTTTAGAATTATTACTGAATACTAAAACTGTGGGTAAAAGTCAGTATACTAATAGCATTTTGGATTTTGGATTTGAGATTTTGTCGAAAGTCTGGGCGTTGGCTTTTGGCGATCGCCCAACTGCGAATTTGTATAATATCGTGTCCGCCAAATTACCCGAACCTACCCCGCGATATCGGGGAGATTGGCTCAAGCACAGCTTTAGTTCTTAGGGGTTCCAGGTATTTGCTTAGAGCAATTTTCAGGTAAATAGACCACGTTGTAGGGTAGCACAGCTATCATTGGTGTCAACTTAACCAGGACTTACGCAAAAATAGATAACTTCGCTTAATTTATCGAACCGCCTTCTCTACGAGACGCGAAGCCAACGCGAAGCGTCTCGAAGAGAAGAACGCCAAGAGTTCGTAGAGTTTGCGTAAGTCCTATTAACGTGAAACCCTGATGAAGACGCGATCTTGAGTTCGCTCACTGACCATCACTCAACGCGTTACCCCACCCTAACCCTCCCCAATATATCGGCTACGGTGTACACACAAATAGACCCAGAGCAAGTTTCCAGCCAAAAAAGGTGGACTCAAACTGCTCAAACCCCCGAACCAAAGTAGTAAGGGACATCCAAGAATGTAGCTATAATTCAGGCTGATTTAAAAAATTGGATAATTTCGCGGACACGATCGAGAAATTGACCATCAGTTGAAAGTTGGGCGATCGCATTTCTGGCTTCTCTCCCTAAACGCTCATGTTCTGTATGATTTGTAGCGCGTAATTCTTCTAAATTAGCAGCTATTCGCGCTAAATCTCTGCGAGTTTCTTCCGCAAAACGTTGTTGAGTTGCTGGCAATGAATAGGGTTGTTCTAAGTTCAGTTGATCTTCTAAAGATTGCACTTTTTGTTCTAAATTGGAAAAGCGATCGCGTAGTTCAACAATATCTTCACGGGGATACTTCCATTCTTGGCGAATCATCGCTAACCGTGCATATAAATACTCATAAGCCCGAATCGCTGGACGCAGAATTGTTAATAACAAAGCTGCACCAGAACTTACATATCCGACTGTACTAATACCAGTAACCGCAAGAGTATAAAGACCAACAGTTGAGAGTAAGTGTAAAGCAATGGCAACCCAGAGCGATCGCTTTGCCAAAACTGTGACATACTTCACTTGTTTGTCATCAACTGGAATTCCTTTCTCAGTTGATTGTGCTGCTTCTGCTAAAACTTCTTTAGCTTGAAAATGCACGTTCCACGGTACCGTAACAATTACCAACAACCACCAAAAACTGGCACCACCAATTACCCAGTCAAGAAAATTACCAGCAGGTATGTGCAACCATTGCAGTAAACCAAAAGCTGCTAGCACCACAACCACAATACTCGCAATGGAACTGATAAAAAAGTTAATATACATTTTGCATTGTCTCCGATGAAACCATCACTTCCATCGTGACTTTACCCTAGCATTTATACGGTAATGCTTGTGATGGTTTTTATAGCAGCACATATTCCACTGTGCAGAATTCAAACTTTAAAAATTTTTCTATTCACAATGCTTGTGATACTTTTTTTTGTAGCACATATCTGACTGTACCAAACTGCATTAGCTTTATTTTTTATAGGACTTACGCACACTTTACGAATTTTCGGCGTTCTTCTCTACAAGACGCTACACGTTGGCGCAGCCTCTCGCAGAGAAGGCGGTTCGATAAATTAAGCTTTTTCGTGCTTTCTGCGTAAGTCCTGTTTAATTTACTTACTTAATCCATAATTATACAATTAAGTTCGGTAGCAGCTTACTCACACCCAAATATTAAGATTCTATGAACTTATTGTTGTTTGAGTAAAAATACTCCCAGCTTTTATTGATAAGATTTAGTTATAATTTTTAGCAAAATTTAATACCACATAATTATTCTTAACACAAGAATAAAATGGGTCTTTGTCAACATAAAAGCGAAATTTCATAAAATATCAAACTTTTAATAAAAAAACAAAATATAATTTAAAACTTTAAATAAATTTAAATTATATTATTTTGGGTATTGTATTAGATTTTCCAAAAATTTTAAATTTTAAGTTTTGGTAAAGATGTTTACCTAGCCTAGTAAAAAGTGGTACATAACTAGTTGATCGGCAAAATAAAACACTTATCATACTGCTTTTGTAATAACAGCATTAAAATCTAAGGTTTATTTAAAGTAAATCTGATTCTAGCGCTACTAATACGGAAGAATAAATTCAAACAAATAAATACCAGAGAAATTTTATTTAGCTTTCACTTGTGAATGTTCATACTGTGTCTGAAATGATCTTTTCGCGCTCTTACACAAAATTGGATTAGAAATTATGGTTCGTCCACAATCTCCAGAGAAGCAAGAACTTGCAAAAAGAGGAATTAAGAGTACAAGATTACCTTACTTAGCTGCTTTAAGACCTCGCCAGTGGACTAAGAACTTAGTTATTTTTGCCGCTCCTTTGTTTGCTTTTAATCTGACTTTGCAATCAATTCTTGGGTGTTTACTGGCGTTTGCTTTGTTCTGCTGCGCTTCTAGTGGATTTTATTTAATCAATGACATTGCAGATGTCGAATCCGATCGCCAACATCCTGTTAAATGTAAACGCCCGATCGCCGCAGGATTAGTTAGTATCCCGGCTGCGATCTCCATGTCAGTGGTGCTGCTGTTGACAGCAGCAATCGTGGGTTGGCTGCGATCGCCTGGATTGGGAATGACTCTCATCGGTTATATGTGCTTGCAACTTGCTTATAACTTGAAGCTAAAGCGCACCCCGATTTTGGATATTGTGGCGATCGCCACAGGATTTGTACTAAGAGCCTATGCTGGTGCTGCTGCTACAGGTATGTTTTTATCAGCTTGGTTTTTACTCTGCACCGCTATGCTGGCGCTGTTTTTAGCAATAGAGAAGCGTAAAGCCGAACTGAGGTTATCTGAAATCAAGGGTGGAAAAACTCGCGCTGTTCTTAAACGCTACTCTCTACCTCTGCTGAGCCGAATGGAGAGTACAGTCACCACAGGTGCATTTATGAGCTATACCCTTTGGAGTGCTGGCCCAATACTAAGCGGAGCAACAACACCCTGGATGATGCTGACAGTTCCTTTTGTGTTGTATGGCATTTTCCGTTATCAGATGCTTAGCGATCCAAAAGATATTATTGCTGAAACAGGAGATAACTTAGGACAACGACAATATACGGAACGCCCAGAAGAAGTATTGTTGACAGATATACCAATTATGTTAACTGTTATCAGCTGGACTTTCACGATTTTCATGATACTATTGTTAAAAAATTATGGAATTATCGAATAGATTCTTATAATAAACGATCTCAAGAACTTAAATAATATTTATTGAATGTTATTAAGCTATCATGACTGTTGGCACAAATGTAGTATTAGTAACAAAACCGTTAGCTTGGTTAGGGATTAGCATAGTCGATATTGTTGTCAATTGGCTGCCTGCTTCTACCTACTCAAGATGCTTCAGTTCTGGAAAAACTTTCAAAAGTCTAGAAATTGTCACTGGAGATTTGGTTAATTTGCAAGATTGCGATCGCTTTTATCGGGATGCTGAGGGAGCTATTTCGTTCCATACAATCTGAATATTGCAACTTCAACAAAAATTCAACCAGAATCTACCCCAAACTATATTCAGAAAATCCCCCATAATCTATTTATTAATACTCCATGCAACCATGAACAAAACTACTAATAGATTAATAGCCTCAATTAATTCTTCTTATGTAAATTTGAAACAAGAAATTTTGATACTTTTTAGTATACTCGTATTATTTTTGTTGGTTAATTTAACTACATACACGAGATTTCCAATTGTATGGTTAGATGAGGGGATGTTTACAGATCCAGCTGCAAATTTATATTTGGGTCATGGATTTAAATCTTCCATATGGCATTCCCAAAATATGAATGAATTTTGGGCTGGCTATCCACCGCTTTACGCGATTCTTCTTTATGGTTGGATGCGTTTATTTGGATTTAGTTTACCAAGCGTTCGCTCATTGAATTATATTTTGATCGTTGCTGCGGTTACCATAATTTGGTTAGCCGTAACTAGACTTAGTTTAGTTACTTCAACTATGAGTAGAATTAGTTTAGTCCTGATAATCCTTCTAGGATACGGGGTAAGTTTAAATTATCGTAGTGGAAGAGTAGACTGCACAAATATTCTTGTCACGTCACTGGCTTTCCTTGCATATTCTATTGTTTCTGTTCGTTTGCGTTTGATTCTTTTAGCTTGTATAGGAGTCTTCTTTCCTTTATCAGGCTTACAAACTCTTCCATATACAGTTATTCTTTGTTGTTTATTATTAATTTTTTTAGGAAAATCATTTTTGAAAGAAGCCGTTTCTTTAGGAATTGGGATAGTCATAGGTATAGCTTGTCTTTACATTTTTTATTCTAGTCATGGAGTTTGGGATGGGTTTGTTGCATCAGTACGAAGACATAGTGCTTACGGTGTACAAGCCGCTGCTGGAGGATTTGATTCCTTGATGGCAATGCTTCAAGGAGCCTCCTTTACTAGAGACCCGAGTTTCGTATCGTTATTTATTGCATCTGTATTATTAATTATTTATCAAATCAAAATAGGAAGCTTTAAACTACGCTCACCAATAACTTTTGGGTTAGTAGCAAGCATATGTACTACCATAGGAGTGTTTGCAGTTGGTAAATTTCCAACTTACTACAGTTGGATGGCGTATATTCCCCTTGCAATAACTACCTTTTCAGCTTTCTCAAGGATAAAATTAAATTTGAATAATCTCCTACAGAGATTATTTGTTATCTTTATAATAATTACATCCCTTTGTGGTTGGACATTGCAAACAGTACTAGCAGTATCTACTTGGTCTTATAGAGACCATACAAAAGTTGAAGAGTTTGTAAACAAAAATATCAAAAGTAGTGATTGGGTTTATTTTGATGAGAGTGCATACTACCCACTAAGAAAGAAAGCTGCTGCTATCTTTAATAAAGAGTATTTAAGAATCATGAGTCCTGAAGAAAAAGAGCAAGTTTCCGCTTTAGTGATTAATCCTGATGATTTGGATAAAGTTACTAAACAATTAGGCGGAGAATGGATCGGTTCTTCTGATATTCTGAACCCTCACAAAGTAAACGATAGGCTTTTCTCTGATACATATAAACTTCAAGTTTGGAGAAGAAAGCAAATATAGGCTGTTTCAAAAAATCAAATGCCCAGCAAGATTAAAACCTGAAATTTTCAGATTTTGTCAAGTAGTTTTCCTAATTAGGCTTATATTCATATGAACTTTACTTTGAGTGCATGGGGTTTAGTCTTCATTGCTGGTATCAATACCTGCATCGCAAATTTGCTCCTCAAGCGCTCTCGCCTTGAAGCCCCAGACCCCGGTTTATTCTCATTGCTCTTTTCCCCTTGGTTTATTGGTGGGTTAGTATTTTTTGGCATCAACGTTATAATATTCGCCAAAGCATTAGATAAATTGCCAGTTTCAGCAGCATATCCTGTCTTATCTGGAATGGGATTTGGTTTGATTGCTGTTGGTAGTAATTATTTCTTTGGCGAACGCCTTGCCCTTAACCAATACATTGGATTAGCAGTAATTCTGACTGGAATTATTATCATGTCCCGTCCTTAACGATTTAATCATCAAAAACTCTGCTACTAGTCACAGAATTTAAAACTATGAATCCTGTCGTCAAATTATCTCAATCATCTGTCGTAGCAGTCTTTGATTTCGATGGCACTTTGACTCAACGAGATACGTTACTGCCGTTTCTGAAGATGCTTGTAGGTCGATGGCCTTTTTGGTGGGGATTGGTGGTAATGAGTCCTATACTCACAGCCTATGCCCTGAAATTGATTCCTAACTGGTGGGCTAAGGAGGCTGTGCTGAGATACTTCTTATCGGGTAAAGAACAAACGAAAGTATACCAAGTTGCACGGCAATTTGCACTCCAAAAAATACCGACGTTACTCCGCCCTGATGCTTTGCAGCGTCTACAATGGCATCAAGCACAAGGACATCAGCTTGTTTTGGTGAGTGCTTCCCTAGAAGCCTATTTAATACCTTGGGCAGAAAAGATGGGGTTTGACATGGTAGCAGGAACCCAATTAGAAGTTAAACATCAGCGTTTAACAGGTCGGATTTTAGGGAAAAACTGCTATGGACAACAAAAAGTTGAGCGACTCAGAGCAGTTTTAGGGGAGTTGAGTCAGTACAGTATCTATGCTTATGGGGATAGCGCAGGAGACCGAGAACTGTTGGCTGTATCCAATTATCCCTATTACCGAAAATTCTCATAAGAATCGGTTGCAACTGTTTTGGGTTTTACTATAGCGGTTATCGTTTACGTGAGGTACACCCGTAGGGCACGGCATTGCCGTCCCCCTACACCTCGTGATGTAATGTTGTACCGCATTTGAATAGGAACCGCTATAGTAAGTGTACATTTCAAATAAAGTCGTGAAGTTGAAAATTCGTCTCAAATAAAGTCGTGAAGTTGAAAATTCGTCTCAGGATTACTTTCTAAAACTTCACAGCTTTATTATTTCCTAGCTCAAACGATAACTAAGCAAAATTGAGATTTTCAGGCTGATGAAACTTTAAGAGTTTATTTTAAAAATACAGTATAAATTGACAAATTTAGGGCATAAAAATTATCTAGTGGTAGAATTTTAGGTAATTTCTTGCTGCCCAGCAAAATAAATGCAACGCAAATCAACTACTTTGATATTAAAGAGGAGTGAAATGGGACTTAGCGAAGGACTTTTAGACCCTGCGAAAAAAGCCGTGGTTGTAGAAAATTGCTGTAACTTGATAGATGCACAAGTGGCTTCTAAGTCAGGAATAGGCGGCATGGCCATTAAAGCAGCCTTTGCCACCCTTAAAGGAATCAAGCCAGGATATATCACTGATGTTGTCGAATCGTTACTACCGCAGTGTTTAGATGCAATCGATTCCATTTGGAGTGAGGGTCTCCAGAAGGGCGATCCCGTTGAGTATCTTGTTGAAAATCGCTCTCGCACAGCTGACGTATTACTCAGCATTACTGATGCCATAGTAGAAAAGTCAACACGCCAAATTGTGCGGGGAACTTACAATAAATTACGTGGTTCAGCCAAGCAACACGTAGAAGAAGCAGTGCCAGATTTTGCCAAGGTAATCTATAGATACACCAAAAGTTAGATTTGGGAAAAATTTACTGACAACTTGACGATAGATCCCATGAAATTCATCAAGTTATATCCGTTTATGTAAAATTAGGTTTATTAGCAAAGAAAACTGGTCTTTGAGACGCGATGACTCGCGTCTCTACATGAATATTTTTAGCCTTGACCCAAACATTTTGGGATAGGTTCAAATATGTTGCGATTTAAATGCCAATTAGCTTACCAATTATTGAATGAGATAACTACGCCAAATTGGTTGAGTATCTTTACTACCTTTATCTGGAAGTAGCAATCGCCAAGTTTTACCTTCTTGCTGAATTTGCAAGTAAATATTAAAGGGTTTTTGTGGTTGTGTTAACCGTCGTTTTGGTAACTTAACAATCAAGTCGTAGGTTCCCCGGACGCGGAAAGCTGGTAAATTTTCAATAGTTAGGGGTTGTTCTTGGGTAATTGATAGCCGCTTGATTTCAAATCCTTGAAAATCTAGATCCAACTGCTGGCTAAGCTTTTGTTGAGTTTGTTCTAGTTCAAATGCGATCGCTTTTTGTACTAACTCGCTAGTCGGTAGCAGTCCAATACTGCCACAAGCCGTCAATAGCACCAACAAAATTACTGTCAAAACCAACCGCACCATATTAATCCTGATAAACTACTAATCAGCCATAGCATAACTGTAGATTCCCTAAATTTTCTCATCTACCATGCCAAAACAATCTATCGGTCTTGATAACCAACTCTACAATTATCTTTTATCTGTTTCCCTGCGAGAACCAGAAATTCTTGAAAAGTTGCGCCAAGAAACCGCCAGCCATCCCAGAGGTACAATGCAGATTTCGCCCGAACAAGGGCAGTTTATGAGGCTTTTGGTGCAGTTAATCGGAGCGAAGAAAACCCTGGAAGTTGGAGTGTTTACGGGCTATAGCTCACTTTCTGTAGCTTTGGCACTTCCTGAAGATGGTAAGATTATTGCGGCTGATGTGAGTGAAGAATTTACTGCGATCGCCCGACGGTATTGGCAAGAAGCCGGGGTTGCCCATAAAATCGATCTGCACTTGGCACCAGCTTTGGAAACTTTAGATCGATTGTTAGCAACTGGCCAAGCCGAGACATTTGATTTTGCCTTTATCGATGCAGATAAAGAAAATTATGATGGATATTATGAGCGATCGCTACAATTAGTGCGTCCAGGTGGATTAATTGCGATCGATAATGTTTTATGGTCAGGACGAGCTGCTGACCTGCAATTTCAAGATGAAAGTACCCAAGCAATCCGGGCGCTGAACGAGAAGTTGCACGATGATGAACGAGTGACCCTTTCTCTTGTTCCCATTGCTGATGGACTTACTTTAGCACTGAAGCGACGCAGTACGTTTGAGTAAAGTTCTAAGGGACTTCCAAGAAATAATACCAATTTGAAAAAAGAATGCGACAGATAGATTGGGTAGGGGCGAACGGCCGTTCGCCCCTACAGATGATTGATGCGTTGCAAAGATTGTTTGAATTACCATTTCTCTGTGAAGCTGCATATATTTATCCCCCGGTTAACGCCGTCTCCCCGATGCTTTGGAGGACTACAGGGGGGTCTTGTTATGTGCATCTTCATACAGGATTGGTATCTCAAATTCTCACGAATGATTTAGGACTGCTATAGCAGAATTGGCACCATTAACCTCATAACTGCGTCAATCATCTTCAGCTAAATTACTGGATCAGTTTTTCTGGTGTAGCAATTTAAAATTTCTATGGAATGAAATATTAACCAATTAATCGGCATTGAGTAAGCAGAAGTAATGACAACTCAGTTTTGGGAAAAAAGCAGAGAAATTAATGCAACTTTAACTAACTTACTATTTAAGTTTGTGTACAGACGGGTATTTATAGGTCTAACCAAGCTACGCACAGCCAGTCAAGAGACATCACCTTTGATTCATCAAGCTTGGTGGCTTTTAAGAAAGCGTCTGCTGCCATTATTATGTCTAATATCATTCTTTGCAGTATTGCAACTCAACAGCTTTGCCCCTGTTGTTGCCCAACTACCTCGTCAGGAAATTCGGGGGGTGTGGCTAAGTGGTAACGATTTTAGCGTTTTTAGAAATCGTTCACAGGTGCAAGCAGCCATGACCCAACTGCGGCAGTTAAACTTTAATACTGTTTATCCGGTAGTCTGGAATGATGGTTATACTCAATACCCCAGCGCCATCATGCAGAAAAAGGGGATACCCTTTTTCTTCAAAGGAACAGATGGACAAGATGTAATTGCAGACATTATCACCCAAGCCCGCAGCCAAGGGCTACTAGCAATACCTTGGTTTGAATTTGGTTTCATGGTTCCTCTAACTTCAGAACTCGCATCACAGCATCCAGATTGGCTGACACAAAAGCAAGATGGGACTCAAACTTCAATTAGTGCTGCGGGTGAAGTAGCGTGGTTAAATCCCTTTCACCCCGAAGTGCAAAACTTTATTCGTGAACTCGTGATGGAAGTTATCACTAAATACAATGCTGATGGCGTTCAATTTGACGACCACACGAGTTTACCTGTAGATTTTGGTTACGATAAGTACACGATTAATCTATATACTCAAGAAACTGGCAATCCTCCTCCACCCAATCCCCAAGCCACAGCATGGATAAAATGGCGGGCAGATAAAATTACTGCCTTCATGGTAGAACTCCACCAAACTGTGAAAGCCCGAAAACCGAATGCTATCTTCTCAGTTGCTCCCAATTACTATGATTTCGCTTACAAGCTGCAACTCCAAGATTGGCTGAACTGGGTACGTTTGGGTATTGTTGATGAGTTGGTGATGCAGGTGTACCGTAATGATTTAGAAAGTTTTATCGGTCAAATTACCCGCCCAGAAATTTTAGAAACCCAACAAGTCATCCCAACTGGTATCGGTATTATGGCGGGGTTAAGAAATCGCCCAGTTTCTATACCACAAATCCAATCCCAGGTACAAGCAGCGCAACAACGCGGTTTAGGTATCGGCTTTTTCTACTACGAAAGCCTTTGGGATATCGCACCTGAACCAGCAGCCCAACGCCAGTCAGCATTTGCGGCTCTTTTTCCAAATCCAGTGTTGCGCGACATCTCTCAAAATACACCCCGCCAGCCAACTTTTAACACCATATCCTTACCTTTATATCCAAAACCTTCCCTCGGTCAACGCGTTCGCGGCTATTTTCTGGAAGTAGCGATCGCCAGTGGTCAGCCAAGACGTATTTTATTAGATACAGGGTCAGCAGGTCTAAGAGTTCCCCAAGAGTTTTTAGGTAATGCTCCCATCCAAAGAACAGGTCAAAACATCAAGGAAGTATTAAGTGATGGTACTATCCTAGAAGGAGAATTAGTTTATACTAACGTCCGATTTGGTTTAATTCCCACCACAGAACCCGTCCCCGTACACGTTGTTACTAGTCGCCAATGTACTCCCCAAAAACCTAATTGTTCAGCCAAAAGTGGTGTGCCATTTTCTGGTATTCTCGGTGTCAACTATTCTGAAAAGTCACTTCCTTATAACCCGTTAAGAAAATTACCAGGCAATCTGAGTAACGGATTTATTGTCATAGGAAATGGTGGTAGTAACAATAATGGCAGCCTAAGTCTCGGTTTAACTGCCCAGAATCAAGCAGGTTTCAAAATGGCTGCTTGGAGTCAACAACCCCAAATTAATGGCGTACCTGGTAACAGATGGGACTCTCGACTGAGCAAAGTTTGTTTAACACTTACTGGGAGTTCTGCGAAAAATGCTTGTAATGGCACAGCGATCGCTGATACTGGAACTATTAATGGTTTGACTGAATTCAAGTCAGCTTCTACAGCAGGAAAACTCAAACCAGGAGTATTAGGTTCAGCAAATACTGTGAAAATAGCAATGAATGGCATTTTTGATTACAGCCTGAAACCAGGAACCCGCGACGGATTTAATCGCTGGAATTTGAGTATCTCGCCACAATCACAACTGAGTATATTTGTAAATCCTGGAATTGCATTTTTTGATAAATACGATGTACTCTTTGACCAAGTTAATGGAAAACAGGGTTTTCGCAGCCGGCGGTAAAAGCAAACTCAAATAGCCTTCAATTGGCAAACCTCTGTGTCCCTCTGCGTTTACCTTTGCGCCCCTCTGCGTTTAAAAACGCTAAGATTTTACGCAAAAGTATTAATACTTATTGATTGGTATATTTTGTTGCCAAAATAATTGCGAAATTGTAATACTAAGCGGCTACTTCTTAACTAAAAGACTAGAATTTGGGTGGTGGCTTCCAAAATAGATCTGTGTAACACTAGGAAGCCAACAGTCAAGCTATTTTTTAACGGGAGGTCAGGTAATGGCGATCGCCACGATTAATCCTGCCACTGGGGAAACTTGTCAAATCTTTGACCCACTCAAGGATGCAGAAATTAACACTAAACTCGATTTGGCGAATCAGGCTTTTGAACACTACCGCCAGACTAGTTTTTCTGAGCGATCGCAGTGGTTACAAAAAGCTGCCGATATTTTAGAGCAAGACAAAGCAGAATTTGCTAAATTGATGACTCTAGAAATGGGTAAGCCTTTTAAAGCTGCCATCGCCGAAGTCGAAAAATGCGCCGCCGTCTGTCGCTACTACGCCGAACACGCCCCTGGTTTTTTGGCTGATGTTTCTGTAAAAACTGATGCCAGCCATAGTTTTGTTCGCTATCAGCCTTTAGGTGCGATTCTGGCAGTCATGCCGTGGAATTTCCCCTTCTGGCAAGTTTTCCGCTTTGCGGCACCAGCCCTCATGGCGGGAAATGTCGGCTTACTCAAACATGCTTCCAACGTGCCGCAGTGCGCCTTGGCAATAGAAGAAATTATTCGACGGGCAGGTTTTCCCGGAGGTGTATTTCAAACTTTATTGATTGGGGCTGCGAAAGTCGCCGATTTAATGGCAGATGAGAGGGTAAAAGCTGCCACCTTGACAGGAAGCGAACCAGCAGGCATATCCCTTGCCGTCGCCGCAGGCAAACAAATTAAAAAAACAGTTTTGGAATTGGGAGGAAGCGACCCATTTATTGTGTTAGAAAGTGCTGACTTAGAAGCAGCAGTTGTCACAGCTACTACAGCGCGGATGTTGAATAACGGGCAATCATGTATTGCAGCAAAACGTTTTATTGTCGCAGAAGCGATCGCTGACAAATTTGAAAAATTGTTGTTAGATAAATTCGAGGCGCTGAAAGTGGGCGATCCCATGCAACCAGACACCGATGTTGGACCACTGGCAACTCCTGGGATTCTCCAGGATTTAGACCAACAAGTGCAAACTGCTACCCAAAGCGGTGGGAAAGTCCTCATCGGTGGACATCCATTATCAGATCGTCCAGGGAACTTTTATCCGCCAACCATTATCATAGATATCCCGCCTAACACATCAATTGCAAAAGAAGAATTCTTTGGCCCAGTAGCTTTGTTATTCCGGGTTCCAGATATCGATGCTGCCATTAAACTCGCTAATGATAGCCCCTTTGGCTTAGGTGCAAGTGCTTGGACAACCAACGACCAAGAACGCGATCGCTTGGTTGAAGAAATCCAAGCAGGTGCCGTATTTATCAACGGTATGGTCAAATCCGATCCCCGATTGCCCTTTGGTGGTATTAAGCGTTCTGGATATGGCAGAGAATTGAGTATCCAAGGTATACATGAGTTTGTCAACGTTAAAACTGTGTGGGTGAAGTGATAGGGGACTGGGGACTGGGGATTAGAGGCTGGGTATTAGGAACTAAGTATTGGGATTAGGAATTAGAGATTACAAATTAGGTGTTGGGAAAGATATTTTCATTCCCCACTCCCCAATCCCCACTCCCCAATCCCCACTCCCCAATCCCCAATCCCCAGTCCCCAATCCCCAGTCCCCAGTCCCCAATATTTATTGTCGCTAATCAGGAAATAAAATGAATACAGCAGAACTGTTGGTGCAGTGCCTAGAAAATGAAGGAGTGCAATATATTTTTGGACTCCCTGGCGAAGAAAACCTGCATGTTTTGGAAGCATTAAAACATTCTTCGATTAAATTTATTACAACTCGTCATGAACAAGGTGCAGCATTCATGGCGGATGTCTACGGACGGCTAACCGGAAAAGCCGGAGTGTGCCTTTCTACTCTTGGGCCTGGGGCAACCAACTTGATGACTGGGGTAGCAGATGCGAACCTCGATGGTGCGCCTTTAGTGGCGATTACCGGTCAAGTGGGAACAGATAGAATGCACATTGAATCCCATCAATATTTAGATTTGGTGGCGATGTTTGCACCTGTTACCAAATGGAATAAGCAGATTGTGCGGCCGAGTATTACACCAGAAGTGGTAAGAAAAGCATTTAAGCGATCGCAATCTGAAAAACCTGGTGCAGTTCACATCGATTTGCCAGAAAATATTGCTGCTATGGCCGTAGAAGGCAAACCCTTGCGTAAAGATAATAGCGAAAAAACCTATGCATCTTTTGCTAGTATTCGGGCAGCCGCAGCCGCAATTTGCCAAGCAGTAAACCCATTAATATTAGTAGGAAATGGGGCAATTCGCGCTCATGCAAGTGATGCCGTCACGCAATTTGCCACCTTGCTGAATATACCTGTTGCTAATACCTTCATGGGTAAAGGTGTGATTCCCTACACACATCAATTAGCCTTGTGGTCAGTGGGATTGCAGCAAAGAGATTTCATTACCTGTGGATTTGATAATACAGATTTAGTAATTGCCATCGGCTATGATTTGATAGAATTTTCTCCCAAAAAATGGAATCGTGACGGCAAAATTCCAGTTGTGCATATAGGGTTAAATCCAGCAGAAATTGATAGTAGTTATATTCCCGATGCCGAAGTCGTGGGAGATATTTCTGATTCTCTCTATGAAATCTTAAAATTAGCAGACCGACAAGGTAAACCCGATCCCTTTGCCATCAGTTTACGAGCAGATATTCGCGCTGATTACGAACAGTATGCCCATGATGATGGATTTCCCATTAAACCGCAAAAGTTAATTTATGACTTACGGCAAGTGATGGGGCCAGATGATATCGTCATCTCTGATGTTGGCGCACATAAAATGTGGATGGCACGTCATTATCATTGCCATAGCCCCAATACTTGTATTATTTCCAATGGCTTTGCCGCTATGGGTATTGCGATTCCTGGTGCCTTAGCAGCAAAACTCGTTCATCCCAAACGCAAAATTGTTGCTGTCACCGGCGATGGCGGTTTCATGATGAATTGCCAAGAATTAGAAACCGCCTTGCGTGTCGGTACGCCCTTTGTCACCATCATTTTTAATGACGGTGGCTATGGATTAATTGAGTGGAAACAAGAAAATCAATTTGGCAAAGGAAACTCATCTTTTGTGCATTTTGGCAATCCCGATTTTGTTAAATTAGCTGAAAGTATGGGTTTAAAAGGTTACCGAGTTGAATCTGCTTTAGATTTAATTCCCACACTCAAAGAAGCCCTTGCTCAAGATGTACCCGCCGTCATCGATTGTCCCGTAGACTATCGGGAGAATCACCGCTTTAGCCAAAAAGCCGGCGAGTTGAGTTGTGCGGTGTAAAAAATTGGCGTTGCATAATTGCGGGATGATTTATCTCACGCAGAGGCAAGGCAGCGCGGTCTTGGGGGTTTCCCCCATGAGCGACTGCCGCGCAGAGAGAATAAGGAGTTAAAAATTTGAATACATCAAAATTCATCTCCTGATTCAGCAATGCCAAAAAATCTTGTAGAGACGCGATTAATCGCGTCTTGAAAAATTTTCGTAGTGGACTGACACAGCTAAAATGTTGCATTAGAACTAACGGATTCCTCCTCCTCAAAAACTGGATAAAGATGTTGCAGTTTCACCCTGGCATCAAGAGTAGAAAACCGCCATATT
>NZ_JACJRQ010000027.1 GCF_014697355.1 Nostoc calcicola FACHB-3891
AGTCGTAGATATGGACAAGCTGGATACCCCAAACCCTCTGGTAAACAAGCGCTGTGGAGTCCTAGTTACTTCGTGTCTTCCGTTGGGGGTGCGCCACTTGAAGTCCTTAAAATATACATCCAAAATCAAGAAAAGCCGTCCTAGAACGACGGGGTTTTAAACCCAGTTTTTTGATAAATCGCGTCTCTACATGAGGGTTTCGTGCTTATCTGAACTGTATTGACTTAAATACTACTTAATTTGAGGGGAATATAGATATCTTGAGAATTAGGGTTCAGGTAGGGACGCTGCAAGTCAATGGTATGGCGTGTAAAGTGCCGATCGATCGCCCTCATCCGTTCTTCCATCGCATTCTTGCCTTTGTGCCAAGCTTCCAACAAAGCATTAGCAACGATTTGACAGCGGTTCATACCAAAACTTTCTTGTGCGGCAAATTTTTGGGTTGGTTCTTCAGCTAAACCTAACCCTGGTGCTAAAAATTTGGTAAACAAGGGAATTTCGGGCTGAAAATGAAATTGATTTTTTGGATAAATAGCCTGAAGGATGGTGCGGATTGCTGGATAGTTGTGGAGTTCAAAGTAGAGTATCCCCGAATCATAGCGTCCGTATGCACAGGGATTGTGGAGAACCTGAAAGCTGAAAGGAATGGAAGTTGCATTCAATTGCAATGTTAGGCTATCCATCAGAGCGATCGCACCAGATGGCGTTAAATTAAAGTATATTCGCCCTGCTCCCAAATCACTGTCTGGATTACTTTGCTGTTCCTGTCCCACATTACTAACTGCCATGTAACAACCGTTTTGCAGGCGATTTTTAGGCATCCAGATTGCTACCATATCACCCACTTTGGTAGATTTATTACTGGATTCTAAGTGACAGTCTGGCTCAATATAAAGTGTTAAACCGCCTTTCGTCACCGCCATAGTACCATCAGGTTCTTGCCGCAGCACCTGCCATTTCGAGTCTAAGTAACCTACACCATGATTACTTTCGTGCAATTGTTTGTAGAAGTCCCAATCAATCTCGGAAACGGAACTATCTTCTAAATGATGCTTTGATGTGTGATTAATAGTATCAGTCTTGACTGCCAAAGTAGTTTGTAGGGAGCCATTGTAATAGATCCCATAGAGAAAATTTCGCAGTAGTAGAGCCAGATACTTTTGTTGTAAATCTGCCGGGGTTTGCTGAAATCTATCTGCTACTTTAGTCGGCAGAGCAAAGGGTTGATAGCTGGGATGGTAAATACAAAAATTTGACTCAATCTGGATATTCCTAGCAATGTCCAACAGAGAAGTTAGCGGTTGATTGGCAGAATATAGCATTAATCCATTTAGAACTCAAATAAAGAAAATTCAAAATCATAAAACAGGAGTCAGAATTCAGAATTCAGAATTCAGAATTCAGAATTCATGAAGAAACTGACATTTTTATTCTTGTTTATAAAACTACTATGGGGCAAAATACTTTGATATTTATCATAGGGTAAATAATATGCAGAAAATTTTAAAATTTCGTAAAAGTTCAATATCCAAAATTCAAAATTGAGAATTCAAAATTCAGAACAAATACAGAATGATTACTATACTCATTGGTTGAACTTTTCCTGATTCTTTAATTATTCTGACTCCTGAATTCTGAATTCTGATTCTTGTTCTAAGTAAGTCGGTGCAATAAAACCAAACTGTGTAAACAAAAGTAAATAAGGCTCAAACTCTTTCTCCCCCTGCTCCCTGCCCCCTGCTTTACTCCAACAATAATTATTTACGCCGACTTACTTACCCCCTACCATTAACAACCACGAAGCCGAGTTTTTTCGTAATAAATGCGAAGTAACTGCTGCTCCTTTTGAGGCTGAGGAAGTTTATGGATTTTGGCCACAGGGTTGACAATTTCTGATTCTGAGATCCCGAAAATAGTCAGCACAGCTTGCTCCGGCATAGTGAGTAAACTTTTAGCTACTTGCAGCATACAGATATCAGCATTGCTAAAGTATTTCCGGCAGGTAATCATATCCTGAATTTGATGAATTAGTGCCAGTCCAGCAAATTGGATAACCCGCGAAATAAAGTCACTACGGTATTCCAAAATCATCGGAAAAGCATTGAGATAAGACCTGATGAGGGCAATAATTGAAGGCTGTAAAATCTCTAACGGTATCAACGCCAGATGTAGAGATTCTTCTAACTCAATGGTAGGATCTACTACCAGGCTTTTGAGCCAAATTTCTAAATAGCTTGCTAGTAAAGTTCCTAAATCAAAAGCTGGATCTCCCCAACTGCAAGCTTCCCAATCAATTAGTCGCACTAGGCAATTGTCTAGTTGCTGCCAGCGAGAATGAACTAAAATGTTGTTTAACTT
Organism: Nostoc calcicola FACHB-3891; assembly: GCF_014697355.1. Taxonomy (GTDB): domain Bacteria; phylum Cyanobacteriota; class Cyanobacteriia; order Cyanobacteriales; family Nostocaceae; genus Nostoc; species Nostoc calcicola. Next base: position 2,359 of record NZ_JACJRQ010000027.1, read on the forward strand.
CAAGTCGTTATGAGTTAGGCAGCAAGGATTCCAGTCATATGCCAAATCTGCGATCGCAGATTCCAAACTCTCGTACTGTTGATAAAGAACATAAAATTTCAACGCATCGGTGGGAACAGTACCAAAAATCTCTGGACTAATTGACGCTATCCCTTGGGCTGGATTGTAAAAACCATAGCGAAACTCTCCTTGGGGAGCAGTTGCCATAAAATCCCTATATTCTCGACGTTGGAAGGTTGCACGATGTAGTCCTGCCAAAGTAGTGCCGATCGCATAGGCAATTTCTGGTGGAAAAATTTCATTATTGTGGTATAATGTCCCAAGTTCCAGGTAATCACTCAAGTAGTTGCGGACAAGAATAGAATTTTCTTCGTCAAAATGCACTACCAATGGTGCCATCGCCGAAATATTGCCGAAAACTGGAAACTGCTGGAGCAATTGGTGAAATAGCCACTCTTTAAATAACTCATGGGGCAGGCCTTCACTGTTAATCTTACGTTCTTGTTTAACGAGCAGTTTACGATTATCAGCTAGAGTTACGAGTAAATTGAAATTTTTGTTGCTACTCCCCGGCAAGTCAGATTCATTCGATCTGCCACCTTCTGAGTTATACAGACCTACATCTTGCAGATACTGGATAACGTTGTGAGAAGACAGTGATAATACCATGTATTATTTCCTACTTCGTAAATTACCGTAAATTTATCCGTGTCAGAATTTCCTTAGCTTTAGCAGTGTTGGGTAGATAGTAACTAGTGTGCGAATAAGAATAAAGATTTGTACAATCTACTAATATCGCATATTTCCGATTAAAACCTGCCAAAATGGCACCAAGCTCTTTATAATTGCTTTAAAATTGCCTCCATGACTCCGTGACATCTTTACACTTGCTCAGCATAGTTACTTAGATACATCTAGAGTAAGTTTCGTGGTAGAGCCTTTTGATAAGAGGCAGGGGGCAGGGGGCAGGGGGCAGGGGAGAAGGTACAAACCTTGCCCCTTGTGGGCAAAACAGCCCTGCTCCTTTTTTTCTCCCTTGGTTGAAGCCCCACCTGCAAGTGGCGCGCTTTTTCTCCCCTGCTTTTTCACGTAAGTAGCTCTGTCTCGCTTGTTTGTAGCGGATTAGCATCCCCAGCAAAAAACTGATTGGCGGCAGATGTTGTAAGTAGTCATCCTGAAAGCAGCGAAGAATTTCAGCAATTCTTCGGGGTACGAAGCATGACTTTCAACGTTATTATTTTTATTTATCATCACAAAGCCAAAAAAACCGGAAATTTTGATCGGTTGGTAATTATTTTTTGCTTAAATTTTCATAATTGATACGTGAAAGCCTTGTTGGCAGGTCATTTATGTGACGTGCAGACTTTCAGCTATATAAACTCAGGCTACATGAGTGCTTCTTATGGGAGTACTAACTTGAAAAAGGGAGTGTTGGCATTTGAAATAATCTTGCTCAAAAGCGGGAAAGCTATGGTTATTCCCTAGTGGGGAAATTTCCATGAAAATCCTGAATAGGAAAATGCTTAAGAAATCTCTGCTTAACTTTTTAATTTTGCCTTTTTCTGTAGTGCCCTGGCTGTGGGCGGGAACGCTTCTTGATTCCCAAGTTAATGCTTTACCAGGGCAAAGTACAGAAGAAGTAGGCACCTGGATTAAAGCACATCCCACACTCCGCCCCAGAAATGGGGAGCAATTGTTTGTGCAAAAGACTGATACAGCTGCTCAACGATTCACTTTTCAAGCGTCGGTATTGCCTCCTGGTAGGGTGGAATTTTCCAAAGACCGTGGCAGAATTCGCAGTGAACGCATTGCTATGTATGATGCCATTAACGGCATGACATTTGACCGCCTGCAAGAATCGTTGCGGGTGATTTACGGCTTAGAGATTTATCAAGATTACGATCGCGCCGAAGTCGTGTACCAATATCCCAACCAAAAGGCCGTTAACTCTGCACGTCTTGCCAAAACTCCGATTCGGGAAGCTTTAAAAGGAGAATTACGAGTAGGCTCACGCTATGTATATTGGGTGGAAATCGCCCAACCCAAAACCGGCAAAGCTTTTACCGGCCAAATGACGATTTTGCTCAAAACAGACCTAGACAAATTGGAAAGTGAACTGCAAATTCGGTAATGAGCATTGGGTATGGGGCATGGGGCATTGGGCATTGGGCATTGGTTATTCTTTCTCCCCCTGCTCCCCCTGCTCCCCCTGCTCCCCCTGCTCCCTCATCCCCCTCATCCCCCTCATCCCTCCACTCCCCACTCCCTTCTCTACAGTTTCTCCAAGCCCACAGAAGCTAAGGTTTGCCATCTACCCGAAAAGATACTTTCAGCTCCTAAGGAAATTCGCAGCAAATCTTCTTTCAATAGCGGCGGCCAATCAATGCCGGCTTTACGCCCTGCGGCAAATAGCTGTTGCGCCTTGATGCTTAACTGATAAAGCGCCAAAACTAGTTCTCGGTCTAGGGTGGGAGCATCTTTGAGGGCTTCAAATACCACTTTCAATGCCAACAAAATTGAGGTAATCTGACCAGGTACTGGCGGTTTCCCATATTTCATACGCTCTAACAGCGCATCTGGGTAATCCTGGGTTGTGATTGTCTGATCTATCAGGAGTTTCCGAGCTGTTTCGTAATTCATGTAACAAGCTTACCGTACATTTTGATTGAGCAGTAATACTTAATTAAAATGTCATAAAACTGGCTTATGGTTATTTATAGCAATCTCATTTGATTTGTGAAAAGATAGGCGTGGGAAAATTATGGGGAATTGGCGATGCTCTGGATTAACCAGATAGACCGAGTATAATAGCTTTGAAAAATACACGTTTTTGCAAATTACAACCAAAATGATATCACCGAATTTACTAGAAATTGAGCGCTCCATCCGTGCCTTGTCTGTGGAAGAACAACTTTGGCTACTGGAAAGTATTGCTCGTGAAATCCGAGAAAGAGAGTATACAAAAGATAAATTTGACGATGCTAAATCTCCGCCAGAAAAACTAGTAGAAATAGCTAGTGAGTCAACAGTCCCAATAAAATTTTCTGTGAACAATGATGAGTTTGCTAGTTCTGAAATTCTCTGAAATATATCAGAGTAAAGATTATGAATTTACCAAAATTAAAAAGTCAAATATACAAATTATGGTAGAGCGATCGCTGACAATTGCTCAGTGCAAATCGCCCTATTTTCTATTTCTTATGTGAGCTAATCACATGACGAATTGTCTTAGTTGCAACTATTGGTTTTCTAAGACTCTGTAATTTGCCTTTTCAAAGAAATATTGACATTGCACATAGTTAGCACAATTCTAAAGCTAAAAGTTGCGATCGCTTCAGTTTGGACGGGTAGGCGATCGCCAAATCATTATTACGAATACACTTAATTTAAAATTTATGCTAAATATTTAATATTTTGTTACATTTTTACTGTATTTGACAGTAGTATAGTAGCTAATAAATAAGTACTATAGATAACCTTCTGAATCTAAATCTTTTTGAGTGATTTTTCTTGTAAATGACTTTACTATATAACCCGATTATGGTATATGAGTAGGGTAAATACGCTCCTATAATGTCGCTAATTTAGAAGTCAATAGGGACGATCTCGCAAAAACAAATTTTCTAACGTGCCTATTAAATTGTTTGAAGTTATGTAGCCTTTTGACTACGGCCTATCAACCACTGCGGTAAACTATGCGTTGATTATGATTCTTTCGCAGAGAAGAACACTCGAAAGGAGCCGTTTTTTCAATGTCTCATACCGTAAAAATCTACGATACCTGCATTGGCTGCACCCAATGCGTCCGCGCTTGCCCCACAGACGTACTGGAGATGGTTCCTTGGGATGGCTGCAAAGCTGCTCAAATTGCCTCTTCACCTCGTACAGAAGACTGTGTTGGCTGTAAGCGTTGCGAAACTGCCTGCCCCACCGACTTTTTGAGCATCCGGGTTTACCTGGGCGCTGAAACAACTCGCAGTATGGGTCTGGCTTACTAAAAAGCTCGTGCCGAGTCACCGAACTTTGAGCGTCGGAACCTGGCGCTCAAAGTTCTCGCTGAGTCCCTAGTGCTGAGATAGAAACAAGTAAATTGAAAAAACAATTTCTTGATTCTTCACTCAGGACTTGGAACTCAGCACTCAAAAATTTCACAAAATCGACGGAATTCGCCATCCAACGGAAGTGGTGGGTGAATTTAGGATGCTCCCGCTACACTGCCTAGCTGTTAGCGCTGAGACTTGTCACAACAATACTAGTGGTAAAGGGAGCAAATAGCCCCCTTTTTTCTTTGCAAAACACCCAATTTGTGGTAACAACTATACTGGATTTAATGATCCTCAAAAAAAGTGGTGTGAGCAATGTGCGGAATCGTTGGATATATAGGCACTCAAGCGGCGACAGACATTTTACTGGCTGGGCTGGAAAAACTAGAGTACAGGGGCTATGATTCCGCTGGAATCGCCACTGTTTGGGAAGGTGAGGTTAATTGTGTGCGGGCCAAGGGCAAACTGCATAACCTACGTTCTAAACTCGAACAAATAGAAACCCCTGCCCAAATTGGTATTGGTCACACTCGCTGGGCGACTCATGGTAAACCAGAAGAATACAACGCCCATCCCCACATGGATAACGCGATGCGAGTGGCGGTGGTGCAAAATGGCATTATCGAAAATTACCGCGAGTTACGCGAAGAACTCAAAGCCAAAGGACACGTTTTTCGTTCTGAAACCGATACCGAAGTTATCCCCCACCTCATCGCCGAACTTCTAAAGAACTTTTCCCCCTCATCTCCCTCATCTCCTTTGTTAGAGGCAATTCGTCAAGCTGTTAACCACCTACAAGGAGCATTTGCACTTGCAGTGGTTTGTGCTGATTATCCTGATGAATTGATTGTTGTTCGCCAACAAGCACCCTTGGTGATTGGTTTTGGGCAAGGCGAGTTCTTTTGTGCTTCCGACACGCCAGCGATCGTTGCTTACACCCGTGCAGTGCTACCTTTGGAAAATGGCGAAATTGCCCGTCTAACACCATTGGGCGTTGAGATTTATAATTTTGCTGGGGACAGGCTCAAAAAACAACCCCGACTACTCAACTTGAATCCCACGATGGTAGAAAAACAGGGATTCAAACACTTCATGCTCAAGGAAATTCATGAGCAACCGGGAGTAGTGAGAGCTAGTTTAGAAGCTTATTTTAATAATGTAGAAGAAAATGTGCGATCGCCAATCAATCTCGGTTTACCTGAAGATTTATATACAGATTTAGAACAAATCCATATTGTCGCTTGCGGTACAAGTTGGCACGCTGCATTAATCGGCAAATATTTAATCGAACAATTAGCAGGAATTTCCACACAAGTACATTACGCTTCTGAGTATCGTTATGCACCATCACCGCTGACATCCAATACTTTGATTATTGGCGTTACTCAATCAGGGGAAACTGCTGATACCCTAGCAGCTTTGGCGATGGAAAAAGAACGCCGCCAGAGAAAAGAAGCCAAATATGAAGCACGATTTTTAGGTATTACGAATCGTCCAGAAAGCAGCCTTGGTCATCTGGTGCCACATATCATTAGTACCTTAGCGGGAATTGAAATTGGGGTAGCGGCGACAAAAACTTTTACTGCTCAACTGATGGCGTTTTATGCATTAGCATTAGATTTAGCAGCTCATCATCAGACAGTTGACAAAGAAACTTTAGATAAAATTATTAATGGCTTGCGACAAATTCCTAAAGACATTGAGTCAACATTAGAAAGTCAGGAACGTTTAAGCGAACAGCTAGCACATGAATTTGCCGAAACCCAAGATTTCATTTTTGTAGGAAGAGGAATTAACTTTCCCATAGCTTTAGAAGGGGCGTTGAAATTAAAAGAAATCAGCTATATTCACGCCGAAGGATATCCAGCTGGAGAGATGAAACACGGTCCCATCGCGCTTTTAGATGCGAAAGTGCCAGTGGTGGCGATCGCAGTTCCTGGTAGTGTGTATGAAAAGGTTATTTCCAATGCCCAAGAAGCTAAAGCTAGAGACTCTCGCTTAATCGGCGTGACTCCCGTCAACGATGGCGAAGCTGCGGAAATCTTTAACGATTTGCTCCCTGTTTCCGATGTGGAAGAATTGCTTTCTCCCCTCCTCACAGTTGTACCTTTGCAATTATTGGCTTATCACATTGCAGCCCGTCGCGGTTTGGATGTCGATCAGCCAAGGAATTTAGCCAAAAGTGTTACTGTCGAATAATTTATACTACTAAAGCAGTAATTGTTGTGGAGGAATAATTCGGTTGAACAATAAATAATTCGATTCAACAATTTATAAAACGATTGAACAATAGCCTCTAAGGGAGTATGATTGTACCAAGTAAAGGTGCGATCGCTTCTAGAGGTTATTTTTATGGTTAGGGGCAGAAGGGAATGGACGCAAGCTAAATATGAGCGATACATAAAAGAAGGTCGTGGTCGAGGAAGTGGTAAAGATTATAAACCTTGGCTGACAATTCAGGACTTTCCCTCAAAAGGCCGTTCCTCTAGAACTCCTGGCTGGAAAACAAATCGAGTACATCATTTCTTCTCAGACCATGAAAAACGGTTATTTTATTTGTTTGAATGGTCAGATATAGTCACAGATATAAGAGAGCAGTTTCCTTTAGACAATCTCGATCTGGCCATGAGTATCGCTACAGACATAGGTATAAAGTACCCTATAGATACACAAAGTGGCACTCCTCATGTTTTAACAAGCGACTTCATGCTTACAGTCAACCACAATGGGAAGCGCACACAGATTGCCCGGACTGTCAAGCAGTCAACAGAACTAGAAAAAAAGCGAGTTAATGAGAAATTGGAGGTAGAAAGACGATATTACTTAGCAATAGGCATTGACTGGGGAATTATCACAGAAAAAGAAATTTCAAGACTTTTAGCAGAAAATGTTGAGTGGATTCATTCCGCTTATAGGCTAGAAGCAAATTCGGAAATGGACACTGTACAACTGCGTGAGTTGTCAAAAATTTTAAAATCCAAACTTCAGGAAGAAGATGCAACCATCAATAAAATAACTATTGCTTTAGATGAAGAAATGAATATAAATTATGGTACGTCGCTCTATGTTTTTAAACATTTAATTGCCAGAAAAGAACTCATTGTGGATTTAGTAAAAATAAAATTATCTGCTTGCCCATCAGCTAAAGTTATTGAAAAAATAATATTTTAAACTTTTATAGTAAATAAACAACATGGCTCAAGATTTATTTGTCAATGATTTAATAGAGTGGATGTTAGATTCCAAAACTCATGTAATTGAAAGAATCGTTTGGATAGACGAAGGTTATATTATTGCATTTGTTATAGATATTAATGCTAAAAAAGGGTTACCTGAAGCTAAGAAAATATCTGATATTTGCGATGCTATATCTGAAGGTATTGCTTTTAAACAGCAACGAGATCCTTGGGCAAGAATTATTCGAGATGAAAATTTGACAGATAGGGAAAAGGAATACAGAGATAAAGCTTGGGAAATAATTTCATCATTAGTCACAGAAGAGCCATTAATTTATTACAGGAATTTTAGAGGTTCGCTGGTTAAACAAGTTGTTGAAAAATATAACTTAGAAAAAAATAAAGATAAATTGGTAGAAAAAACAGTCTATGGATATTTGAGAAGATTTTGGCAAAGGGGAAAAAATATAAATGCTCTTATACCTGATTTTATTAATTCATCCGGAAAAGGCAAAATTCGAGGTCAATCAAGCAAGAAAAGAGGAAGACCAAAAAAATATGCTCATGACCCAGATATTGGTGAAGGTGTCAATGTCACAGAAGAAGATAGAATGATTTTTAGAATAGCCATAAGCAAATTTTACAATAACCCAAAACAGAACTATTTAACAACTGCTTATGATTTAATGGTTAAAAATTATTATAAAGAAGGGATTAGATATGACGAAAATGGTGTCCAAAAATCTATTTTAACTCCAACTGATAAAATACCTACAATCACCCAGTTCAAATACTGGTATCAACTTGAGCAGGATGATGTCACAAAAACTTTGACATCTCGAAAAGGAGCCAAGCGAGTAGCTTTAGAGAACAGAGCAATTTTGGGAACCTCTAAGATGGAAACTATTGGCCCAGGTTCTCGATATCAAATTGATGCCACGGTTGCTGATGTATATTTAGTATCAAAATATAACCGTAATTGGATAATTGGCAGACCAGTTATTTATGTAATTATTGATGTTTTTAGCCGAATTATCGCAGGTGTTTATGTTGGTTTAGAAGGCCCCTCTTGGACAGGAGCAATGATGGCACTAGCCAATGTAGCTACAGATAAAACCCTGTTTTGCAAGGAATACAACATTAATATTACCGAAGATGAGTGGCCTTGCAATCAAATGCCAGATGCGATTTTAGGAGATAGGGGAGAATTAGCAGGGATGACAGTGGAAACATTAATCCCTAATCTTTATGTTCGTATTGAAAATGCAGCTTCCTATAGAGCAGATTGGAAAGGTTTAGTAGAAAGACACTTTCGTATAATCCATGAATACGTAAAACCTTTTTTACCTGGTTATGTAGATACTGATTTTAGACAAAGAGGTGCAAGAGATTATAGGCTTGATGGCAAACTTGACATAGATCAATTTACTGAAATTATTGTTCATTTAATTGTTCACCACAACAATAAACCTCTTAAGGAATATGAAAGAGATGAAGCGATGATTGCTGATGATATACCCCCTATACCCACAGAGTTGTGGAAGTGGGGGATTACGAATCGTTCTGGTAGACTTAGAACTTTTTCTGAAGATATTGTCAAATTGAATTTGATGCCTACTGAAAAAGCAATCATTACCGCAAAAGGCATCAAAATGAGAGGAAAGGAGATGTACTATACCTGTGATAGTGCTGAAAAGGGGCAATGGTTTGAAAAAGCTAGAAGCAATCTTCTTTCTAAGTCAGATAAATCGCTGATTGTATCTTACGATATTAGAAATCTGAACTTCATTTACCTTCCATCAAGTGATGGTAGAGATTTTGAAAAATGTTTTATTATTGATTCAGAAGGGCGGTATGCTAATAAAAACTTTTATGATATTGAATATTTGCTTGCTTATGAAGAATTGCAAAGACAAAAAAACCAAGGTAAACAATTACAAGAAAAGGTAGATTTGATAGCTGAGATTGAAAGCATAGTGGATAGAGCAGAAAAAATGACGAATGCTGCTCAAGAGCCTAATTTAAGTAAGACCAAAAAACTGTCTGGAATCAGAGAAAACAGGGCTTTTGAAAAGGCGAAACGGCGAGAAAATGAAAGATTTGAACTAGCAAATACAGAAAATAAGAATAGTTTTCAGGCTGTAGAGAGTAACCTCGAAACTTCTGAACAGCCAGAATCACTACAGCCAAACCATCTGGATATTCTCAGAAAAAACCGACAGGAGCGTAAACTTGGACAGGAATGAAGGTGAATTAATTAGGATTCCCAATGGAAAATTAGCGGTTGTTGCCAGATACATAGACCAAAAACTGCCAGAATATAACGCTAATCCATTAATTCAGGCACTACCTCCTATCCTTTCAGCAAAAGAATTTTTAAATAAAGTAACAATAACGCCAGAGTTTCATGAACAAGAGAGGGAGTTAGAAGCTCATTATAGATTTCATTGCATTGAGAGGCTATCTAGATATTTTGATCCTCAAAATAAAACTGTTGAATTACAGAAGGTCATTTGTACGCTAATTATGAAGGGCTATTTAGCTCGTAATCTTCTAAAACCTGAATATGCAAGTCGCTCTAGACAAATTTATCATGCAATGGAAGATGGAGGAGGTAAAAACTTAGAAAAATATGTTAACCTTCCTACATCTGCTTCCGGTCTAACCCTGATCGGCCCGTCAGGTATGGGAAAATCTACAAATTTTCAAAATATTCTTAATCTTTACGACCAAGTAATTTTTCATCCTGATTATAGTGTTTACCAAATAGTTTGGTTAAAGGTTGACTGCCCTAAAACCTTAAAAGGGTTATGTACAGATATTTTTACAGAGATAGATAAATTATTAGGAAGTAAGTTATTCAATAAATTTAGCTCATCTCGTAGCTCGGAAGATTATCTGTTGGCTCAACTTGCACAAATAGCGCATACTCACCATTTAGGAGTTTTAGTAATTGATGAAATACAAAATTTGGTAACAACAAAAAGAAGTAGAGACGAAATTTTAAATTTTTTAGTAAAACTTGATAACATTATTGGAATTCCAGTAATTCGTATTGGTACAAATGAAGCTATTAGTATTCTTCAAAGTAATTTTAGAAATGCTAGAAGAAGTACCGGAGAAGGAAGTGTAATTTGGGACAGAATGTTAAATAATGATGAATGGTGTTTCTTTATGGAAGGAATGTGGGAATACCAATGGACAAAAACGCCTGTTCCTTTTTCCGAGCAGCTAAAAGAAATTTTTTATTACGAGAGCCAGGGAATTATTGATATTGCTGTTAAACTTTACAAGATGGTTCAATGGAGAGCAATTTCAATTGGTGGTGGAGAGGTTATTACTATTGACCTAATTCGTCAAGCTGCTAAAGACGGACTATATTTTGTCAAGCCAATGCTAGATGCAATTAGGTCGGGGGATAAGGAGTGGATGATAAAGTATAAAGATATTGCTCCTCTCGATACTACAGAATATCAAAATAAGTGTTTATCTGGCCTTGATTATAACGACTTGAAAGAGATCCAAAGATTAGCTAGAAAGCAGCAGAATCAGCAGAAAGTATCGCCAAAACTAAATTGGATCATTGCTCGCCTTCTGGAATTGGAAGTGGAAGCTTCTAGAGCAAAGGAATGTGCCGAACAAGTAATTGTTATTAATGATGAAAATGCAGACATTGCAACTTTAGTCAATAAAGCATATGCTCTTGCTTTGCAAGGAGGGCAAGTAAATACGAATCTTGTTAAGACAAGCCAAAAAAAAGCTAAGTTAAAGACCAAGTATATAGAAAATGATATTCTATGTGCTGTCGAAAATGCACAGAAAGAGAAAAAATCTGCATATGAAGGTTTGAAATTGGCTGGTATAATCAAAAATCCAGTTGAAGATTTTATAAACATTTAGCTTCTCGATGCTTAGTTTCTTCCCAGCTCTGTATCCTGATGAACTACTGTATAGCACTTTAGCTAGATACCATATTCGGAGTGGAAATAAAAGCTTCAAGCAAACTGACTTAGAGTTATTCGGTTACAGCTCACAACAAGTATGCAAAATTACTTTAACTAATAATTTAAATTATTTAGTAATAAACTTACCTTTAGGTTCTCAGCAAACAGTTGATAACTTACTACAAAATCATACACTATATCCCTTTTATGCAACTTTCTTGATGCCACAGGAGGCTTGGTTATTAAAAAACTCAATGAGTAAGAAACTCAGCGGTTCTATATTAGATATTGTTAAGGTAGCTACTAATTTTAGTGGTGATTCAAAAAAATTTTTAAAATTTTGTCCTGAATGTTTAGAAAAAGATACCCAAAAATATGGTGAACCTTACTGGCATAGAATACATCAAGTACCTGGCATTTTAGTTTGTCCAACTCATAGTGTCGTTCTACACGATAGTTCTGTAGGAGTTGAATCTAAAGGCATATATTATCATGCAGCAAGCATGGATAATTGTTTATTACCATCCAAGGTAAAAATTTTTACAAATAAAACTTTACAAACACTATTCATACTGGCAAATGAAATTAATTGGCTAATTCATAGTAATTTTACATTTCGAGGTTTGGCTTGGCTTCGCGCTCAATACCAGTACTACTTAGTTCATAAAGGACTACTACAAACCTTTCCTGGCGGTAAGTTTAAGTTTGATGAGTTTGGTTTTACCCAGCTTATATTTGAGTTTTATGGTCAAGAGTTCTTGGAAGCCCTTAACCCAAAGTTGACCCAACATCAAGGTAAATATTTTTCTTACTGCTTGTTTGGATGTGACTTAAACCCAGCAATTGACCGCATAACTCATATCTTAATGATAAAAGTTTTAGCAAATTCTATAGAAGTATTTTTTCAATAGTAAGGTTGATCTCAAAAAATTGTTAATGAGATTAATACAAGGCAATAATAACTTACTAAAAATTATTATGTTTAGTTGGCATTTTAAAGTATTCTCACATTAATCACTAAGGTAGTCTAAATAATAATTAGTTACCTTTTTGGTGTATCTGCTTAAAGATAGGGTAGTAAAAATGATTGTTGATTGTAGCTTACCTACGCAGATTACCTCAGAATCACCTTTAAAGCTAACAGAATCAAGAGAGCTTTTAACGTCTCAGCTACTATACATAGATTTAATTTTTAACCTGATTGGTCAGACAGTACCTCTCGATCATGGCTATGAGTTATTTTCTGCGATCGCTCATTTTGAACCTAAACTTCATAAATTAGATACAGTTGGAATTCATACTATTGCAGGTATTCCCAAGGAAGGCGTAATTCAGCTAACTAAAAATTCTAGGCTTCGGATTCGACTACCAGTGGAGCAAGTGGGTTTGGTTTATCCGTTAGCAGGTAAGCAGCTAAGAATTGGCAAGCATACAATTCGCTTGGGGATTCCTGAAATTTATTTGCTTGAGCCTGCTGAGAGACTGCGATCGCGTATAGTGATTATCCAAGGTTATCAAGAACCAGAGTCATTTTTAGCAGCAGCACAGCGTCAGTTAGAGCAACTGGGTATCCAGGCAAAAGCCTTTATTACCAAAAATACTGATGGTAGCCCAAAACGTAGAAGTATCAAAATCAAGCGCTTTACGGTTGTGGGTTTTGGGTTAGAAATCATTAATCTCAGCAATGAAGATTCGCTAACATTGCTTAGACATGGCATTGGGGGAAAGCGTAAGATGGGTTGTGGCGTTTTTCTACCAGTGAAGAGAAAGGAAAACGCAACTTAAAGCTGGTTTTGGCTACTACTCAATTTAAGTATGAGAGAGTTTACCTTCAATGCATCTAAATAAGTCTTTGAATCTTTCCCAGAAATAAATAAGATGTCTGTATTGGCTAGTGTTGTCAACCCCAAAATTCAGTTAAATTTGGGCGACCCAAGCATAACTTGGATACATCGTGCTGGCATAGCAGGACTTTGGATGACGCTCAAGCAACTAGAAAAACTATACCCAATAGCTGCGGAACGACCTGGTAATTTAACTTGGTTGCTGGCTCCTCGCAGTATCAGCCTTGAATGGCAAGGGCAGGATTTTATAGTCTTAGACTGGCTGTTAAAGCAATCTTTTCAGATTAATGAAGATGGTTTAATTTCGTTGACAGGCTTAAATAGACATTCAATCAATATTGAAACCCAAATTAATATTCACTTGGGTATAACAGCAACGTTTCTCCAACATAACCAGGTTTTTAAATTTGATGGCGAGAAATCCTGGCCATTAATAGTTGATGGTATGGAAATCGATGTTGAGTACAAGAAAGTAGTTTCCTATGCTCATCAACATTTCGCTAAGCAACTTTGTGATAAACAAGGTCAATTATTAGAACAACCAATAGGTGTAGCAGGATGGCTGTATCCGGGGTCTGTGGTTCGTCATGTGGCTTTTACAAAAGAAACTAAGTTTGAAGAAAAACCAGAACTGGCTTTTGCTCTTTTATATGCTCCTGTTAGTTGCCACTACTTTGTTTTGCGATCGCCAACCCAACTGCAACACCCGCAGTATGTCCTAGTTATACCTGAAGTAACTAACTTAGAAGTTTATGCCCAGCAATACTGGAGTTTGGGAAACTTGGATTACAAATATTCCCATGTATCTAGCTTAGGAGATGCAGCATTAAGATTTCTTACTTACAAAACAGTTGCTATACCCAATCAAGTAAAACGATGTCAAGTAATATTATTTGGAACGGTAGCTTGGTCAAAGCAGCAAAAAACTCGTACTGAAATAGCAGTAGTAAAAGTGACTGAAATAATCGATATTGTTTATAAACTCAGTTGCATCTCTTTTTCAGAATACAAAATTATTAATTATAAAAATAAAAATTTTATTATTAGCAATATGCTTAAAGGAATAATTGCTGATAATTTAATAAAAGGCTTTCTTTGGTGGAATGATTTATATATAAAAATAATAAATTTTAATTTGTCGAAATTAATTCTTTATGAAAATAGAGGAATATATAACATGATTGAACACTCTAAATGGGATATAGAAGCTCAAAAGTTATTTATTCGAGCTTGTCATGAAGCTTTGAAAAAAATATATGCTAAGATTTACGACCGGACAAAAGAAGGTCAATATGCTCAAATTGAACGAGAAAATATACGTATTTTATCTCAATTAGGACGATGCACAAATGTTGAAAACTTCCGCAAATTCATTGCAGAGTTTTGGGGAAGAGCGGGACAACTTTCAATTTTAGAAGAACATTGGGAAGAATTACTGCCCTTGACATCAGGGATAATGGATTGGAAGGTTGCCAGAGATTTAACTTTTATTGCTATTGCTAGCTATCCAAAAAGCAAGCAGATAAATACAAAAAATTTAGAAAAGGCTCAGTTGGGGAATGAATAAATATATATTTTTTGAAAAAATTACATTAATTGTTTACTTAGTTTGAAAATGTTTCATTTATTCGGTAATATTTTGACAAATTACGGAACCGCAGCTAATAATCGTGGGGAAAATCAAGGGAACATAACTACTTTACAAAAATTAATTTGGAAAGGTGAAGTTCATACTACTATTTCATCTGAAGCAATTCGCTGGGCATTACGGTACTACTGGCAAAATGTCGGCTATCCGGTGAATCGACGTTGGGACGAGAACACTCAACCAATAGCGGATCATCTTTGGCAAGACCTCAATTTTGATGCTATTCGCTTCATTGATGATGATGTTTTGGGGTTTATGCAGGCGGAAGGAGCAAAAGTGGAAGCGTCAGATGAGCCTGAAGGTGGAACAGAGGAACCATCTCAAGATGAGAACAAAAAAAGTTCCAAAGGTAAAAATAAACAAACTTCTCAAAGTAAGGGCAAGCAAAAGCCTAAAGGTAAAATAACTGCTAGACGAGGTGTGTTAGAAGTCACTCGTGCAGTATCAATAATACCTTTTACTGGAGATATTACTTTTAATGCTGTCAGTGGAGTTAAAGGACGAAATTCTCTTTATGCCACAGAGATTCATGCTACTCGTTATCAATATGGTTTTGCATTGACACCCGATAGCCTTAAAGATAAATCTCGCATCTATCCTGTCTTAGATGGCTTAATTTCCATTGGTGAAGTTGCGGGAAATCATGCCCGTTTTTTATATGATTTCTCTCCTGAAAGTATTGTACTGCGATGGACACATGATTTTTCCCCTCGTTTTCTATATTGTTTTGAGCAAGACGATCTGGGAAATTTGTCAGTATCCAACTTAGTGCGACAAATAGAAGTAGGAGATATTGATCCTAAAGAATTATGGATTGGAGGCTTAATTTCTCAAGGTTTAGAAGATTTGGGAGCAAATGTGTTTCCTGGAGTTAAGTCCGCAGTAAAAGCATTAAAACAGGTCATTGCTGAAGATTTGCAGTTGTCATCAGGGAGCAACTAATGTGACGACAATTGCTTTGAAAGTTGAAGTACCTATTGCTTGTTTTCGTCAATCACGCGCAAGAGAATACGCTGAGACGTATCCAGTACCTCCACCTTCTACCGTATACGGGATGTTGCTTTCTCTGATTGGTGAGACAGATCGTTATAAGCATTGTGGAACTCAATTAGCGATCGCGCTCCTGTCTAAACCAGAAAAATCCATTGTAATTCGGACTTTTCACCGATTTAAAACGAAAGATATCCACGATCCTAAAAATGCTAAACCTGATTACCAAGAGTTGTTAACGAACATTGAGTTTGTAGTTTGGGTGAAAACAGACAAAGCAAAGCCTACTTTAGCAGAACGTTTGCAGCAGGCTTTTACAAACCCAACTTCTATCAATCGATTTGGTGGACTGTGTTTAGGTGAAAGTCGGGATCTAGTTAATAGTGTTACTCTTTTACCTGAGAATTATCATGCTGAGTTACTGTGGTGGTTAGTTACAGATGAAGATGGTTGGCTAACTCTACCCTACTGGGTTGACCATGTTGGGTCTAGGAGAACACGCTGGCAGTGTTATGAGCTTCAAGAGTCCCAGGTATGGCAACCACCGGATTTATCGTGGACTACAATTCAAACTAGTTAAAAAAAGAGGATATTTAGATTTTGGCAAGGATATCTGCTTGTTGCGCCAGCACAAAGAGATAAAAAATCGCTATTCTTTACTGAATCAGCAATCTAGCACTTTCCTAATGATTTAGGATGCTTGCAATTCCTCATAAAGTTCCAAGAATAAGCCTTCTGAGCGTTGTTAAGTTAACCTAGCCCATTAAATTTTGCAAATTTAGTGCGTCCTAATGACAGGTGCTTATAAGATTATCTACAAGACCTGATGGATTAAGGTGTTTAGCCATCACCGTTCTTTAACATTAGATGTCGTAAGACGTTGAGCAGGAAATCAACGGCGCTGATGGGGTTGTCTTGATGCAGTTGAGTTCTTTAACATTAGATGTCGTAAGACGTTGAGCAGACTCTTGTGTGTCCGTCGCATTCTGTTGGAGAGTTGTTCTTTAACATTAGATGTCGTAAGACGTTGAGCAGGTTGGAGTGCCGACAATTGACTTTAATCAAATGCAGTTCTTTAACATTAGATGTCGTAAGACGTTGAGCAGGTAAGAAATTCCCGCTGTTGCTTCGCTATTGGCTAGGGTTCTTTAACATTAGACTTGTTGGGAAATAATATGAATAATCGCTGGAATGCTTACGCTATCTAGGTTACAGATATTTCTAGACAAAATTGCTGAAATCTTTGCCATGTCTGGGTTCTAGATATTGTCCAGCTTGTTTCTCAACAACTCTATTAGATGTCGTAAGACGTTGAGCAAAATTGTGGTACTCTTTGTCATAGGTTATAGTTCACCCTTTTAACTGGAAATAACTGGAAATTTTTGCACGGATTTTTTCCCATTGCTCAATCTGCTTCTGTAATTGCAATTTGCGATCGCCCTCAACTGTGCCAAGACCAGTAAACAAACCCTGACCATTCAAACGATCGCGGTAAATAGCAATCAATTCAGTCAGTGCTTTTTGATCTCTTCCATTTCCTCCTCTGTGAAGGAATTGATATCTAGCCCAATCAGTCGTCTGCCAATTCTCTCCACAAGCTCTGACCTGCTGACATCAAAATTGGAGGCGATCGCATCTAATCCTTCAATACCAGTGGGAGTAAGGGCTAGGTTGACCCTTTTCTTAACCTCGTCGTACATCTCTGGTACATCTTTTTGTCCTTTCTGCCCTTTTTTTCCCATTAGTACTGAGCTATTACACACTTCCTAAATCATAGTCAACAGCAAAGAATACGGCTAGATTCTATAAATTGCTCAAAAATATTTGGTTATTGTGTAATACCTAAATTGATGATAATTTAGGCGTTGTGTAATACCTGGAATATTGATGTTAAAGAACAAAAATCATCAGAATTTTGTTTGTTGGAAAGAGAAAAGTGTGGAAAGCGTCACCACAAACTTTAAACACTCTAGAATTTACAAAAATATTCTTTTCAGGTTCAAAATGAGAAATAATCTATGCTTGGCTTTTTTCCTGCCCCTTATCCAGATGAAATTTTATACAGCATCTTAGCTCGTTACCACATTAGGAGTGGTAACACGAGTCCAAAAATAACTTTAAGGGAGCTATTTAATTCTCAAGATGTAATAGCTACTGTTGACTTACCTTCTAACCTTAATTCGTTAATTGAAAATCTAAAATTTATCTCGAATTATCAAGTAGAAGATTTGATATATAAATATACCCTCTATCCTTTCTATAGTGTTTTCCTGCCACCGAAAAGAGCCACTCAGGTGATGGAGTCTATGAAAGCAGATTTCGGGGGAGATATTCATAGTAGAGCCGGAATTATGGCAAGTTCCTTGAAGATGCAGAGATATCTGCGATTTTGCCCAAAATGTTTGGAAGAAGATTTGCAAAAATATGGTGAGTCCTACTGGCATAGGTTACACCAAACACCAGGGGTTCTGGTTTGCCCAGTTCATTGTGTGACTTTGCAAGATAGTACAATTCCCATACAAGGTTTTAACAGGCATGAATACCATGCTGCAAGCCAAGAGAACTGTCCTGTTGTTTCGGTACAGCAGATTTATAGTCAACAGAGTTTAAAGAAGTTGCGAGTGTTGGCTCAAGATATTTTATGGTTGATAAACAGTAATCTTTTGTCTAGAGAACTAGAGTGGTTTCAAAGAAAATATATAGCTTTATTGATTGAAAAGGGTTTCGCAACTGCAACTAGGCGAGTAAACCAGAAGAGATTACTAGATAATTTTTTGTTCTTTTATGGTGCTGAAATCCTTGAGGCTGTCAACTCGATGGTGAATTATAAAAATGAGCAAAACTGGCTATTCAGCATTTTTAGGAAGCATAGAAAGTCATTTCATCCCATCAGACATCTACTCGTAATTAGATTTCTAACGAATTCTATCGAGGAATTTTTCAACACGGATTACCAGTATAAACCTTTTGGTGAAGGGCCTTGGCTGTGCTTCAATGCTGCGGTAGACCACTACCTCAAGCCAGTAATAACTAATCTTGTTGTCACTCACTGTTTGGATAATAAAAAGCCGTTAGGTACTTTTTCTTGTTTCTGTGGTATGGTTTATTGCAGAACTGGCCCTGATGAAACTGATGAAGATAACCTACGAATTGGCAAAGTCAACACTTATGGTCAATTTTGGGAGCAGAAGCTAAAAGAACTGGTGGAAATCCAAAAGTTAGGTCTACGAGAAACAGCAAGACAACTCAAGGTCGATCCCAGAACAGTAAAACGCTATACTGCCATACTTAAGCTAAAAACTTTTTGGAAATCTTCGCAGAAAAATCAGCTAGTAAATTCACAAGAAATTTTAGACTCAAATCTAAATTTAGCTAATGACAACAAAATCAAATACAGAGAAGTTTGGAAAACTTTACAACAGAAGTACCCAGAAGCGTCAAAAACTACTTTGAGGAGATTAGCTCAGGGAACCTATGCTTGGCTATACAGAAATGATAAAGAGTGGCTCAACAAAAATTCGCCTGTTTTAAAAGTGCCTCTCGCTTGCGTTGGTAAAGTTGACTGGGCAGAAAGAGACAAGCAAGTTCTCAAAAAGGTCAAAAATGCTGTCCGAGCGCTTCTGAGTGCAGAAAAACAAAAACCCACAAGAATTAGTATTGGCAGGATAGGAAGAACTATTGGCTTAGCGGCACTATTAGAAAAACATTTAGCAGAAATGCCACTAACTAGGGATTATTTAGAATCAGTGAAAGAAAGTGTTGAAGATTTTCAGATTCGGCGTATTAAGTGGGCAATTCAACGCCTTGATGATTGCGGAGAAGAAATTCAGCCTTGGAAGGTGATTAAACTTGCTGCGCTACGCGAAAATTGCTCTGAGAGAGTACAAGCAGTTTTAGAAAGTGAGCTTTATAAACAACCAGATTAAGTTAATCAAACTTTCTTAATGAAAATTCTGTTAAGCAAAAGCTCTAAATAAAAAAGAGACGTGTTAAATTCACGTCTCTAGGCGATGGGAAGAATATTGGCTGCTAAGCTACATCCGCGACCAGTAAACCGTTGACAGCAATAATCAAAATCAGCGCTGAATTAGAAGTGTCACAGTAGTGTCTTTTATCGCTGTTACAGGGTTGTGCCACCCATTTGCCCTGAAGATTCTGGTAAAAAGTTCCCAGAAGTTGGGAACCGTTCCAAGCTCGATATAGTTCTCCCAAATCATCTGGCACTGAGTCAATTTCAATTTCTGGTGCTACTACGTCAGCTAAGTGGTCAACGTATTCCTCAAACTCTGCTTGAGCGGAGGCTTGGTTGTCAAACTCATCTTGTACAATCATTTTGAGTAACCTCATTCACGGGGTTGAACAAAAGGCGATCGCATTTCTCTTGGCGGAGGGCGATCGCCTTTTTGATTTCAGGTTCATTTTAGCTACTAAAGTAACCAATAATCAATATATTTATGGAAAACTTTATTCAGTCACTTCCACCGTGCTAAGAAAATCCTTTAAGGAAATACCCAAAGCCAAACAAACAGCCTCTAATACTTTAATAGAAACACTTTCGGATTCAGCATACTCTAATTTTTTCAGGTTTTGGTGAGAGCATTCCCCACCCTTAGCAGCAATCTCATCTACCAATTGCTGTCGGGACTTTTTACCACGCAGACGCTTTAAAACCTTTGCTCTGTCTTTATTCCAGGTTACAGAAACAACGTCTGCAACATAAATATACATTTTAGTTTCTCTATTCCTCTCATTGCTCATATAATAGCTACAGCAGTAAACAAAACTTAGAAATTTCGGCTACTACAGTTTACAAATTATGGGAATAGAGGTAAGCGATCGCATCAGGATCAACTGGATTTAGCGGTACTTTACTGTTATCGTTGGCGATTATTGCAACAATTAGCTTTTAGTGTAGGTGTGATATGGTTTTAAAAAAAGTTCTGAGTACCTGGTTGAAATTACTGAAAGTAGATTGCGAGAGTAAGGCAGACTAATCTCGCAAATTTGTTATGTAAAGATGTTAAGTTATAAAAGCCTTATTGATAGATGGAGCTAAAAAGGTTCTTGGGTGGAGTGCGTGCAGATTAAATCCTTAGAAAGTACAGTAACATTTGCAACAGAAAAAGACTTGCCTTTTGTCAAAGCTCTCGCAGATGCCCATCGTCATGAGATAGGTTTTGTTAATAGGGCTACTTTGGCTGAGGCAATAGGTCATAAGGAAATTTTATGTGCGTCTCATGGCTTCTTGCATTTTCATCATAGGCGTGACAAGATATCGACTTTATATCATTTTTGTGTTTCGCCATCTCACCGCCGACAAGGGGTAGGTTTTAAACTGATCAGAGCATGGGAAGAATATAGCAGAACATCTGGTATAAAAACTTTACGCCTAAAATGTCCATTAGATTTGGAAGCTAATGGTTTTTATCAGCGGATGGGCTTCAGTCGAGTCGATATTGAACCGGGAGTAAAACGCAGTTTAGTTGTGTGGCACAAACAGTTAGTGTCTGCAACACCATTAAGTTCTCAATTTGTTGCATCTTTTAGTGCTGGCGGTTCCCAATTGCAGCGGCTTTTTGAACTATGGAAATCAGGTGGTGATTTAGAACGTAATCCCTTTGCTTACGTTATTTATTCACCTATCGCTTGCCCACCATCTACTACTAAATTCTTGCAGCAACAGAAGGATGGAGAAAACATTAAAAGTGTATGGCTGGATTGTGGTGCATATCAAGTGCAGCAAGGAAAACGAGATTATGATGATCTTCTTAACTTTTTAGATAAATTTTATAGAGAAAACCAGTGGGCAGACGGTTATGTATTGCCTGACATTGTACCTTTAACTACAGATGACGATGAAATTGTAGAGTACAAAGTTCGTGACACTCTTTACCATTGTGAGGCGTTTTATCGCAAAATGCCTCATTATGTACAAGAGCGTGCGATCGCTCCCGTACAGGGAAGGACTATCAATCAAATCAATCGTTGTATTGAAACCTATGCTGGGCTTGGCATACGCAGAATTGGCTTTGGTTCCTGGGGAACATCAGGCCCCAATGGAAGTGTCAATATGCTTTCTCAAGAAAGTTTGGGATTATTTAAAATAGTTTGCGATATTGCTAGAGAACATGGAATGCTCATTCACTGTTTTGGGATTGGTGGGCCTAACAGCTATAACCGCCTCCGCAGACATAACCTAATTCCTGATACTCTAGATAGCACAACTTGGTGGAAAGCTGGAGGCTTTGGTAGCATTTTTTTTCCCAATAAATCTCAAATACAAATTACAGTAAGACGAAATTTTGAAACCACAAAAGCGGGTGTAGAAAAGCTCAAAAAAGATACTCAGCACTCCTGTTATTTTTGTAACAATATTGAACAATTAAGAACCAGCCGCAATCATCGAATTATGCACAACTTAGTTGCTTGGTTGGATACATTGGAACGTGATTTATGACCAAAAGACCGACTCTCCATTTACAGCAAAACACTACTTTAGAAAGAGTAGCAATTATTCTGGAAAACTTTTCCATTCAAAAAACAGATATTGACCAGTTAGCTGTTCTTTGTCAACTTGGAGCTAGTGTTTTACAAAAGAATGTTTTTCCCTTTCTGCGTAACCTCTCTATTCTTGATAAAAAGAATCCATCAGGTTTAACTCAACTAGGAAAAGTTGCGGCTGATATTCAACAATCAAACCCAGAGCTACTAGGAGATTTCTTACATTTGGTAATTTATCAGCAACATCTTTTCGACCCCGATAAAAGGTTCTCATGGGCTTATGCAACTGTTGTACAACAATTGTGGTTGAGAAAAGAAGTTGTTTTATTATCTAGTGAAAGAAAGTCCATAGTAACAGAATTAATTGAAAAAGCTGCTGTGAAGTATGAACTTCCTACTACTGAAATAGCATTCAGTGATAGCAGTATTGCAGGTGTTTTGAACTGGTTACGTTCTCTCTCACCCTGCGTAATTAAATCCGAAGGTAAATCCGAATATTTCAGCCGTCGTCACTTCTGCCCTGCTCCTATTTTTCTATATGCAGTAGACATAATCTATAATCAAAATCAACGAACCTATGGGTCAAAAATCTTATTGCGCGAAGACATTAAAAACTCTATCTGTCAAATATTATTGCTAGACCCCAGCGGCTTAGATGGCACTTTGGATAATGCAAAATGCACTTATGATTATGACCAAGGAGGGTTATTTGACTGGGGGTATGAAGGAGGTTATGGTCAATGGATAATGTTAAATAAATCCCCAGATTGGAGAGAATTAATTTAATAATTAATCTTCCTGTTGTAATAAAAATATGTAAAATACTGTTTATTCTTTATGAAGAAATTATTAGAACAACTAGAATCAATTCAAGCAATTGTAGATACTGTTAGCCCATCACAAATTGAAAACGAACCTGAAAGTGTAGCTCGTGATTATGAATTATATGCTGACAGCTACGACCCCCTTGAACAAGTTAAAAAGCTTCGAGACCGTTTAATTGATGAAATTGGTAAGGGAAAGTCTGTCAATGGCTATCTAAGTGCCGATTATGGCTATGGTAAAACAGCAACGCTGATTTATTTTTGTTCTCAGTGCAGGCAGAATAAAATTGTAGCCGTGCCGCCTTTCAAATTTAAAGAATTAAGCAACTTAATGGTTGCCAGTTATAGCTGCATTAAAGCAACTTTAGAGCAATTCTCTCCTGCTCTTGTTCCTGAAATTGAGGCATTATATTCCCAGTACGGACTAAAGTCTCAACAAGAACAAGCCGCAGAAATAGCCCGTAAGTATACAGTATCTGAAAGCAAAGCACTCAAAATTATCCAAGAATTAAAAATTGATACTACCAGTACTGATAACGTTCTTAATTTTTGGCGAGGTAGCGTTTCTATTCTGCAAAAAGCAGGTTTTAAGGGTTTAGCAATATTTGCTGACGAATGCCAAGAATTCCTGCGAACTGAAGAAGGATCTAATGTTCGTATCCAAATTTTGAGCGATTTAGTCAAAGGAATGAGGGCTTTAGGTTCTACACCTGTTGCACTCATTCTGGGAATGCCTACTACACCCACCGAATCAGCAATTGAGGAACAGGCTGGTGATATTATCCACCGGATGCAGGAACAGAAAATATCGCTGCGATTAACTGATGCTTATAAATCTGATTTTCCGGCGAATCTTTGGGCTTTTTTATGTGATACATTTTCGCCTGAAGATAGGTTGCAGGGAAACCAGTTAGTAGATTCAGCAACATTAGAAAGCCTTGGACAGTTGTGTGAGCGTAAAGACTTGGGGAACGGCCCTCGCACCGTCATCGAAGTTTTTAAACGCATAGTAACTTTTGCTAAAGAAAGAAAAAATCCTTATACTCCTATTGATTTGATTCAAGATTATCTTGAAGGACGGGTGCAGTTATACGGTACCCAACAGCACAAAATTAGCGATGCTATTAACAAATTTGAGCCACTGATTTCTGCTAAAAAACATCCCAAAGGAAGAGAAATAATTAAGCTTCTCGCTAGTTTTCCATCGGGTGTGACCGCAAGTGTAGCTGAGAAATTCGGACTGTTAAAGAGTTTAAAAAAACTGGCTGAAGATGACGATTTTTACGGTTCATATATTATACAGCCAACCGAACATAGCTTTGCTTTGGTTGCTCTTCTTCGGACAACGCCTCCTACAGCCATTGATAAAATTCTTGGCTCATTTCGTCGCAGTTGGTTTGGAGAATGGAATGATGCTAAAAAAGCAGAGATAGCAACAAAGATTTTCCGCAGAGAAATTCTTACCTTACTGTTCCCAATGTCTCGCTCCGGCCAGAGAGCCAATTGGAATTGGCGGTATCAAGGTGAATGGAAGGAGGATAGATTTGGTTTTTTTAATTTTTTAAACGGCTGTTTTGAGAGATACAATTTAGAATTCCCTAACCGTTCTCTAGTTATTAGTGTTGGCGATGAAGATTCTGATTTGATGAGATTTAGCCCACCAGAAGAAACCCATTTAGACTGGCGATTTTACTTGAGTTATGGGCAGAATATAGCTAATCTTTCACAAAGATTAATTGCGATTGCCGGGACAGGCCAAGTAGATTTTCACATTCAGTTAGGTCGAAGATTTGAAAAGGGGTATCCCGCTGCTTTTGGTTTACTCCGTAAAGTCATGGTTGCTGAACAGTGTTCAGCTTGTACGCTGCTGAATTTATCTGACTATATTCAAAAATGGCTCTCTGACAACCCTGAAGTTAGCAAAGCAGATAGAGAGAGATTAGAACACCACCGCCAGGAATGTCACTCTTTTGCTCTGCGGCTCCTGTTCCCAGCCATTGCATCGGAAACATGGCAAATTATTGGTATAGATACAGTTAATGGTTCAGAAACAAAACTGATAGAGTCTGTATTTTATCAAAAGTGTAAAACGCTGTTTCCTAATTATCAAGCTTTTGCCACTAATCTGAATCCTACACTTGTTAAATACAAGACAATACTTGAGAAAGTTTCATTATCTGTTCGCAGAGGTCGCCAGATGTATTTAACCTCAAAGGAAGACTTTGAAAAAGTATTTGAGACTGGTGGTTCTGGTCTGCCTAGCCTGTTGACAATTTTCAAACAACATGGGTTGATTAGCGAATTTAAAATTGCTGGTAAGAAAACAGAAAATTCTCAAGCTCAATTTGCGGCTCATCCTCTCGAATCCTTTATTCAAAACAAACTGAAATCACGAGAGGAATTTGAGAATGTGCAAAGTCAGGAAATTATTAGAGAATTAAATTATTTCGAGCTATGGAAACAGGTCAAAAAACTTGGATATCTTCAAGAAGAGTTTGAAGAAGCACTAGAATGGTTACAACGCCGTCGCTATGTAGAATGGGAGCGACAAAAGGGCATTATTCGCGCTTGTGTGGCAGAACTAGACCCTAACGATTTGAAAGGTCAGTTAATTGAACTTCGCACTCAGGTGTCTTCAGTACTAGCAAATTTTGATGAGCAGCTCTTACAAGAGATTGCTAACGAACTTCATGAAGCAGAAAGAACTCTTTCTTCAGTAGCAACTTCACCAGGAAGTTTGAAGACACCTGAATATATACAACTCACGTTAGAGCAAGAATTTGATGGCGTAAAAGCTACACAGGAATTTGCTAACTATACTGATGAGATAATGCTTGATGGAATTCAAAGAACAATACAAGACCTCAGCGATCGCCTTGAAGAGTTTTTCCATGAAAAACGTCATAAACTACAAAAAGAACTTAGTGAAAATAAGCTAAATTTAGAAAATTTCACACTCAAATTGAAGGCTTCTAAAATTAGTCAGCCTATTCTTGGTACGAGTAGTTTAGAAGAATGTCTTAATGACTATCGCAAAACTTTAGAGAAACAAGTTTTACAGCTAGATCAAGATTGTCATAAGTTAGCTTGTTCGCTTGTATTAGAAGAACTAGAAATTTTGAAATTGAATAATCAACTCAATCGCTGTCACCAGTTTTTGCAGACTAATGCAAGTATTAAAAGGAGGCTAGAGGATTTAGTAGATGGTCTGGAAGAGTGGCGAATTATTATGGCCATTGCTGATAATTTACGCAACAGTCTAAGTAATGATTCAGAACATCTAGTGCGTTATAACGATGAGTTTGTTGACAGAGTAGTAGAACATTTTAGCCGTTATGGAGTGGATAGTTTTAGAGAATATGAACTACTAGAAAAACCATTATTGGAAATTCAAGAACAGATTAAAGGTGAAAGGCGATCGCGTCGAGAGGCGTTTGAACAATCGCTGAATCAATACCAAACTTTGTTAAATCAAATTATTTCAGCAAATAGCTATTTGAAAAATCGATGCAAGTATGATGACGAAGACAGTGAAGGCTCTTATGAAGTTTTAAAACAAATATTTTTGGAAAAACTTCTTCAGGAGTGTGGTAATCAGATTTCAAATTGGGAGCAAATAGAAAAAGATTTATACTTTATTGCCCAAAACCGCGAACAGGATGTAACTGAGCTTTTGAAACAAGTCAGCAATTTCAAAATCCAACTCCTATCTGAAAAGGAATCATTACGATCAGCGAGTTATGACTTAGAAAACCTTGAAAATCAGGTTCATCAACTCAAATTTATTATTGAGCAAGGTATAGGTTTTTGTGAGGAAGTGAGAAAAATTAAAAATCAAAAGTATGAAAATATTGTAGAAGAAGAAAGACAGCTTTTAAATATTATTAGTAACGTTGAAAGTGATCTAACAATTAGCCAAGTTTGTCAACGGTTGCCAAATAATCAGGATGTATGGAAACTATTAAGGGCTTTGTATAATAAGGGTTACTTAGAAATTACGCTCCATCAGCGAGATTAATCTTTCTTCTGAAAGTGGTAGTATTTTGCATAATTAAGCCGAACTAACGTAACACTTCTACTAACTAATAAGCAATAAAATAGAATAAACTTTATGCTGTTCAGCTTAAAACTACTATGTCCAAGATAATCCCAGTTTTTCATTTACCCAAGGAGTATCCAGAGGACATGAGGATACTGACACAGGGGCTTGTAGCTAATAATGGCCAGACTTTAAAGGCTGTTTTGACATGGTTTGAAGGTAAGCTAGTCACTCATAAGGCGCATAAAGGAAAGCCAGCAGGAACAAGTATGTCTGCTACAACTATAAAAAACTATTTAGCTGGTTTTTATGCTCTTGATCTGTATATAGCAGATGGCCATATCTATTCAGAAACAAAGACTGAAAAGACCAGAGCTTCAATTTCTGTTCAGTCAAAAATCCAAGTTATCAAACCTTTAGAAAAGTTGGCTCATAATTCGCCCTCTATTGAAGTATTTAATGAAAATTTAACTCAGATTTGTTCTCAGTATTCCCAACTTGTTAGAGATTACACTAACGCTAGATTTAAACTTCATGAAACACACCAATTATCTGACAATCCAGAACCATCAGTAATTCAAAAATTATTAATACAACACTGTGGCTACAGTTATGTTGGTAATCCAGGGGTAGGTTATCTCGATCTGTTTTATAGGGACAAAATCCAAATTGACGATTATTTAAACCTTTTAGACTTTATTTTAATAAATTACCGCGATATTGCCCACAAAAGTCTTGGCCTAGTGCCAGTTGCTCAAATTCGTGATAAAATCGTTAGCCAAGTATCGGACTATACAGAAGAAGACCTGAAAAAACATTTGATCCAGTTGCAGCTGACTCACCGAATCGAGTTAAGAACAACTAAATCTCAGCTTGCCCGTAATATGGGAATTGAGTTAATTGATATTCGAGGAGTTAAGTATGGATTTATCAAACTTTTAGAACCTATGGCTGTTTAACTATGCCCTACCAAGATGTTACGGGAAATCCTATAGCACCTGCTCTAAATCCCTATGTCGCTTCTGGCTCTGCTATGTCAGTATTAGAGCAGCAATATAATTTTCCAATAGTTCATACAAACTTTATTAAAGAAATCTTGGAAGAGGTCAGGCAATTCCTCAAAATCAAGAAATCAATTAAACTATTTTTTGTTGGAGATTATGGCTATGGCAAGACAACTTTATTAAATCTTATAGCTAAAGAATTTCGTGAAAAAACTGGAATTTGCATACCTGTTAAATTCTCTGAGATAGTTACGCCAGTTGCTGCTTCTAGTCAGCCTGATAAGCACTTTGAGAGTCTTTTGGGAGCTATCTTAACCAAGATTTATAATGTTTTGGTTCAAGAAGGATATTTGACTAAACAAGATGAGGCACTATTCGATCAGATAGAGTTTATCGACCTATTCGACGTTTTTTTTGAAATGTTGAATCGAACACAGAAGCAAAATATATTAATTGCTTTTGATGAAGTAGAACTCCTCTTTTCCAATCTTGAACTAAAATTATCATATTTTATGACTTTTTTGCATGGGTTGTCAGAGAAATTTTCAACCCGCCCTGGTTGGGGATTGTGTATAAGTGTCACTCAAGAATATTATATTCAAATAATTTCAGAGGCTAAACAGTTACAAGAAGCTAGGTTTAATTTTAAAATTATCACTCCTTTATCTTTAACAGAAGTAAAAGAATATATAGAAACAAAGAATAGTGCAGTTACTTTGAGAACTACTAATAAAATTTATCCTTTTGAAGAGGAGGTGGTTGATTTTATTACAGTAGTTTCTGGAGGAGTTCCAAGATATGTAGAAACTATTAGCTACTTGCTCTGGGCAGAAGCAGAACCCAGCTACACATCGGTTAGCATTGAAACTGCTAGGAGAATTTTCAGTAGTGCTTATCGAGTTTACGCATCATCGTATTTTTTGGATTTAAGGAACAGTTTCAATCTTTCAGAAGAAGCTGAAGCTTTTTTGAATATTCTCTTTTTTAGCGGTGGTAGAAGACAGTCAGTTCCAGAACTTGTAAGGTTGAAAGATGATTGTTCAATTTCATATTTTTATAGACTGTCCGACGAACAAGCTAATTCTAGACTTAGAAAAGCAGCTACGGAACTTAGAGATAAATTAGGGACACAGTATTTAGAAGTATTTGGACAAAAACCATATAGGTACACTCTCACTAGCTTAGTTTTTCAATATATCTTTAGTGCGCGTGAAATAATTTCATAACAGAGGTGTCGAATATATATGACTCAAAAAGACTCTAATGATTTCCTCAATTTGGATAAAAAAAGTATAGCAAATGAAATCCAGTTATTGCGAAGAAAATTGTTAGAAATTATAACTCCATATAGAAAACCTGTTTCCTCTATTTTGCCTGAAAGAAGAGACGTAGATGAAAAAGAAATCTATGATATTTATCACATAGATGCTATTGCTGAAAAGCTGAGAGACGCTCCGGGAAATATATCTACTAACACAATACGTGAATGGTTGAATCAATTTGATACATTGATTGAAAAGAATATAGCCTATTTGCTTTTGACAGAAATTCAATTTTTTTCAGAATATAGTATTAAGTTAGCTGTGAGAAATCTACGAGATAAACTTCTAGATTTTCTCATTGAGCAAGAACATTTAAGTGGAGTATTCCATTCTCTTGAAAACCCAGCAACAAAAACTGAAATACAATTTAAAAGGTGGTTGCGTAATAAAGTTATCCGGTATGCTTGGCTTCCTCAACCGCAAACAACAGGTGTTGAAAGCCAGCATGGACTTTGGGACTATTATGAAATTCATGCTCTTACTGGTTCTGAAACTTCTTGCCCTCCTGCTAGTAAACCTAGACTCCTAAAAGATTATTTTGAAAATCCTTGGTACAACGATCCTGAAAATCTAAAACCGGAGAATACTGTCTTTGTTTTTATGGATTACATAAATGGAACTGGGAGACAATTGTCCAAATGTGTTAGCCTCATCAACGATCTGTTGGAACAGTCCCCTCAATGGAAAAAGTCATTTTTTATTTTTATGTATATTGCTCAATCAAAGGTTTTTAACAAAGAAAACGTAAGTTTATCAGCAGAAACCTGGCAGACAATTTACCATGAGCCAGTCTTTTCCTATAAAGATTCAAAAATTCTGCAAATTCTATCTAGTCATAAAATATCAGAAATAGAATATGAAAATTTTGTCAATAAATATTGTCAACGCACTGGAAGCACATCTTTAGGATATCTCGACTCTGGCTCTCTAACTTGCTTTTACCGTAGTTGCCCTAACAATACCTTGACATTTTTTTGGAAATCTTCTGCTGACTGGACAGCAATTTTTGACCACAGCCAGACTCCAAACGCAACACGCTATGGAAAACGCTAAATTCCATCATGATGGTTTGGAGCCAAGTAGATTAAAAATTTTAACGCTGTATGTCTCTTCAACCTACATCTCTTCTTCTCAAACTTCACTTGTTGCTCATAAACTACTTTTAAGCATAATCCGCAGGACGGCGCAAAATCTTAAACGGATTGCCAGATATTACGTCATAACCCGTATATTGTTGTTTTGCCATTTCCTCAACCTCTATCCACTCAGGATGCTCGTCAGTCCACAATGGATGTCGCAAAATCAATACCTTTGCCAACTTCCCACTGCGAATGTAACCACGCAAACTGCCAAACTGTACCTGTGAAGTGTACCCCAGACGTGCCAAGGTAGCAGGAATTGGTGCTTTTGTCCCTAAAATTAGATTCTTCCAAGGATTAAGACAGCCATTCCAAGATGATTCAAGGTCAATTAAAGCCCCACTTGATGACGCTATCCTTGCCATATCTAACGCTAACCGCCAATCCAAAAGACCATGATAGGACAAATTGTAAAAATCTCGCAGGCATAAATTGCAAGAGGTATCACATTCGCTTTCATGGTCAGGAGACATCCACTTGGCGGCGATACTACCGGGATGGGTTGGTTCTGCCATCATGATTAATCTGCTAAACTGGGCAACATCAGCAAAAAACTGGGAATATCCTGCACCATTTTCTAGCTTGTCACATAAAAATGCCTGACCGATAGGTTGTCCAGTCACTTCATCTGGCAATACGCGCAACCCCGCTTCCAATTCCAAGGCATCCACATCCAACAGCGCACCCGCCGCAATTCTCAGCCAAAACGCGAAGGAATACCAACCTGCACGCCCCTCAACTGTCCTGGGATCGGCAAATACCCCAGAAGGCCACTGTTCAATATTCACTAGCAAAATATCCGTTACCCGCCGTGAAATCAAGGCCACGCGATAAGCAGTGCCAGAAAGGGAAACCGACCCATCTATATTGACAGCGTAAGCTCCATTCTTCAATTCACTGTAAATTTTCGCGGCTTGAAAATCAAATCCTCCCTTACCTTCATCATCATTCACTGAGAGAATTTGGTCAGTTAGCGCCACCACAGAGCAGTTGCCCACACTGGCAGAGGCAACCCCTTTAGCATCTACACTCAACGAAGGACGAGTTGATCGCGGTTGCCACTCGAACTGTCCGTCAAAATCTTGCGGTTCCAGATCGGTAAAAAATCCTTTGGGTTCGCGGACATCCAAAGGTATAAGAGATTCTTTGGAATGCTGACAAACTGGACAGGTTTGCTTTTCAGGTTCACGTTTTCCTAATGCGGGTTGTGGCATCGCAGATAGGGACACAACTGCCTGACAGTGTTCGCAAACTCCGATGGGGTTGGCATTTCCTTCAGGCAAAGGTGGGTAAAAACCATTCTCCGAACTGACAACTTTCCCAGCTGGCTTCAGCGCCACTACACCAACTGCTGTGTGAACGGCCTTATCCTTAACTGTTTCCGAACCTGGTGCAAATTGACTTAGAGCAATATCTAAATCACGGTCAACAAGACCCTCTTCTGGAGGCCAGGGGAAAGACTGGCGCGGCCAACGCGTGTAAAGCACTCGCGTGCGTGTTGGGAAACCAAACATTGGCAGCTTCCCTCCGTTGGCAAGGCGTTCGCTCAAAGCATCCTGGGTGTAAGATTGATTATCAGCAATCTCGGTGATTTCATCAACTAAGCGATCGCGCAAATAGTTTCGCATTTGATCTCGAAATGCCTCACCTGCTACACCCGCCCAAGGGGTTTCAAGACTTAGAGATGCCATAATGGAATTTATAGTCTCTTCATTCCTAGCATCTTGAAGCCAATCTCTAATTTCTGGCTCATAAGTTGACCATTCTTCAGCCGTGCCAAATTCCCCATGTACGTTATCCGTTTTACCGTTTTGGCTCAAAACTGGCTTATCAGCAAAAGCTTGACGCAATACCTCTTTAATTAACACCCGTTTGTAGATTGTTTGGCTTCTCATATCCACATAGGGAGGCGGGGGCGGATCGCCTGTCATACTTTCAGGACGTTGGTAGTAAAAATCATCGTGGCTTCTCCCTCGGCAAAAAGTCACCGCTAGAGAAACCCCACTAGCCCGACGACCAGCCCGCCCGACTCGCTGCTGGTAATTAAAGCGTCGCGGCGGCATATTTGCCATCATCACCGCATTGAGGGCGCCGATATCAACTCCTGCTTCCATCGTGGTTGTCACACTTAACAAATCGACCCCGTAAATCTTCTTTTTGGCAAGTTCATTAGCAATGAAAACTTCCTGAAACCAACGCTGTCTTTTTGGTCGTTCTGCTTTATCGGTTTGTCCCGTTAGTTCTTCGCAATTCATGCGAAACAGCTTGGCATCGGGTCTATCTGTTAATTCTGTGTAATAGTCAAAATCTGAAGTTAGCTGTGCAGGGACAACAGGTTGCAAAGACTCAGGATCTATGCCGACATTGTGCAAATAAAACGCATTGGTTTGCGGACACCTGTATACTCCCTGACTCAGTTCTCGAGGGACTAACGTTAATTTATCTGGGTTTAAAATCAGCCCATTAGACGAAGAAATTCCCGCCCCTGACTGTAACAATTGCTGTTGCACTTCAACGTCAGTTACACCCCAATTTTGTATTGCAGCAAGATAGTCGAGGGAGTAACGCCGAAGCTGGTATTCTGTGCCTTGATAAATCCAAGAGCAATATTTGTACAAACTCCGCACGCCCAACTGACGGAGAACTGCTTCTGTGGCATTAATCAAAGCTAGTGGAGTGTTTTTGTCTGTTTGGTAACTCACCCAGCCTTGACCCAACGCTTCCAACGTTCTGGCAATATGGGGAAATAACGCATACATTAACTCTGCCATCAACAGAGCATCCAAGCGAGCAATATGCTGTCCTTGTTCTGCATTAGCATTAACTAACGGCAAAGGAACGGCGTTACTCCAGTCGTAGCAATTAAACCAAAGATCCCAGAATTTATCTGCTGTTTTGTATCGCTTGGCTTTAAATTCAGAGCCACCGTGACAGATGCCCAGTTGTAATAAGTTATCGCGAATTGTACCCCGTAAATTTCCTAGAGGAATTCGCCCTGGATAACTTTCTAGTAACTTTATCCAGTCCGCACGAGCTTGCTGATTAATAGGTGGTGCGCCCATAAACCACATTGGTGCTTCATTCATTAGATGAAGGTTAGCAGCAGCAAATCTTCTTTGGGCGATCGCATCTTCTGGTTCTGGTGGTTGCGTCACTTTCGCATAAAGAAGCGGATTTAATGTTTGCAACTGCGGAAGATTAGTTTGATTAAAGCTAAACATCATCCGCAAGTAGGAAACTAAATCACCCCAATATTGTCGAAATGCTTGTATCATAGCCAGGCGTACCATATCTCGGTAATGATCTCGCTCCATTCCCGCCGCCAGTTTTGCCGCATCTTGGCGACTGTCAGAAAAAATCACAAGTTTTCGAGATGAAGATGCTCCTATCCCTTCATCGCTCATCTCTCGGAATAAAGCTCCCGCCAAAACTTGGCAGGCTTTTTGAAACCCTGTCCGATGGCTGCGTAACGGTGTTCTGAACTTCTTGCGCTTTCCGTAGTCAGCATCGCACCGAGGACATTTGCTCGGCATGGAAGGCTCGGTTGCGGCTTTTTTTTCAGGGCTAGGTATGGAAAGCGTTGCTGCTTTTTTTCGAGCGTTTTTTTCGTTAACTTGATACAGCCATCCTGGAATTTCTTGGTCTGGGTTAAGGGGTATAATTTTCTGGGAAAGTAAACCTGTTGTTTTATCTAACTTAGCCTTAACCCACTTGCGCGTAATTTTGTCAAGATCCCATTCCAAATCTTGCGGCTTGATTGACCAAGTGGGATTATCGTGGGGAAGCGGCCAAAACACAGCATATTGCCCGTGTTGTTGCTTGAGATTAACGCGATCGGGCATATTTTCCAGATCTGGTCTGTCAGATGTAAGAATAAAATCACCTTTCCCATTAGGCCGTTTATAACCACCAAGAAATACATCCCCGCACACTTCACACACAATTAAATCCAAAACGCGAGAACCGCAAGAGCAGGCAATTCGATGTTTAGAATGAATGGCTCCCACAGTAGGAAGTTCTGAAGTCGCAGTGGTGCGAGCTTGGCGATTAACGGCATCATCATCGCAATCGGGATTGCAACACGCCCAAAGATTTTGCAAGTTATGGAAGAATAAATGTCCGCGCATTGGTTGTGGGGAACGTCCTGTTTTTGTGAGTTTGGACATTCCCAAGGCCAGCAGCAAACCCCTCATAGCATCAGAAGCGATCGCATTTGGGGAAACGGTTGCTCCTGGAAATAATACCCGATCTAAATTTTCTACTCGCGCCGGACGCACCGTATTATCAACAGCAATGCTTTGACAAGCATCTCGCACTGCATCAGCAGCTTTAACGTTTTCCAGAGCTGCTCCTAAAGCTTCCGCTCCCTTTCCATCTTGACGCGGGTATCCCAAACGCTCAGTTAATTGGTTTAATTCCCGATCAAACCGACCGATTTCAGGAACACCACCCAGGGGATCGCTTTGAATCTTCTGGGCAAATTCTGCAAAATAACTTTGATAAGGTAATAGAAATGTTTGGGCATTTCTCTCTGGAGGGGTTTGCTGACTTTCGATAAATTTAAATGTATCTCTGCCAAAAAATTCTCGCAAAAACTTCTTTCCGGAACTATCATCTGTCAAACTAGCTGTAGTGGTGAGAATGCGAAGTTTAGGAGAATCTGGTGTTAAACCGAGCCGATATAAAAGCAACCGGATAATATAAGCCACCTCCGTACCAGGAGTTCCCCGGTAGGCGTGAAGTTCGTCAACGATCAGGAAAAATTCTCGCTCTGGATGTCCAGGTTCAGCTAACCATTGCTTCGTCTGCTCAAAAATATCGTTCTCAATGCTCCGCATCATCATAATGTTAAGCATCGAGTAGTTAGTAATTAAAATATCTGGCGGGGTTTCTTGCATATCCCAGCGCGACCACATTTCACCGCCATCCAGTCGAGGAAAGTAGTATTGCAGATTGCGATCGCAGTTGGGATCGTTATTCAGTGCATCCAAGACTTCTTGACGTTCTTGCTGCATTTTTTGCAAAATTTTGCGGAGGCGATCGCGACTTTGTTTTGTTTCTCTTCCTGAGACTGGAGTTAAGCCAGTATAGCGACCAAAAGTGATATAACTTTTACCTGGCTGTTGTTCCAACCACCTATGAACATCATTATCATCCAACGCGATTCGCAGTCGTCGCAGTTGGTCTTCTACTAAAGCATTCAACGGGTAAAGAATAATGGCTCTCAGGGCATGAGGACGAGTTGTGTGCGCCCATTGCGAAACTCTGATATCTTCATCATCGTCAGAATTATTCCACCACTGTCGGTTAGCAGCAGGTGAACTTGAAGGTGTCCAAGTTAACGACTCTCTTGCTAGTTGGGCAAAAAGAGGTAACAAGAAACACTCAGTTTTTCCCGAACCTGTGCCAGTGGTCACGACAATATCTTTACGGTTGACTATAACTTCTTCTAGGCTTTGCCTTTGGTGTTTATATAGTTCGATATTGGGGGGAAAGAGCTTTTGGGCTAATGATGACAAACCACTATATTGTGATGGTAGCCGCTTTGTTGCAGCTGCCAGATTAAGGCCAGAAGAGGGGTAGATGGGTACAGTTTCGATTAAGGGCGATTGACTTAAAACTTCAGTTTGATTGAGAACCTGGGAGCGTTCTTCACTTAAAACTGGCGATCGCAAAGGAAAGGCACTTTTAATGTAGAGTCGATACAGATAGTCAAGCCTTTGATAAGCTCCTAGTAGGTCATGCACCGCTAAAATCCTCCTCACAAGTTACACAAAGTTTTTTCGTCAATTTTTCTACTAAATTTGCCGCAATATTTTCATAAATAAGCCATAGATGTTGTTCTGTTTTATGATATGTTGGCAGTAATCCAGACGCTAGCACTAAAGCACGTTCGTATAACTCTGGCCATCGCTGAGAAAAGGGAATTGCTAAACGTGCAGTTGTAGCATCGTAATAGGCCATTAGCGAGCGATCGCTGTAGTGCATAGCGAGAAACCTTAATCCATACCAATCTCCTTGTCGCCAAGTGTCGGTTTCTGTGTCATAGAATAGTGTCATGCGGTAAAAATCGCCACATTTTCTATCCCACATTTGGTACATTCCCGTTTCGTTATGGAATGTATGCTCAACAAAATCATTGCCATCAAATTGCTTCCATTCGTAAAGAGATGGCACTATTCCAGGTATGCTTCTGAGACTTTGCTGCCAACCTGTAATATCAGGCAAGATATCAGCAAGTTGGCTTGATACGTCACCCGCATCAATTATAGAAAAATGTTCCGTAATTATCTTGTATTCATTTACTTTTAGACGAATACAGGGTGGTGCATTTGCTGTGGGTTGGTCAAGGGATATTATCTCTGCATATTCTTTTAACTGGGTGAGCCAACTGGTGCAACGTTGACCGCATAAAATAAATTCTTGTGAGTTTTGAGAGTGAATTTTCACAATAGTCCCAGGAGCAATAGACCATCGTTTACCATCTAAAGAAGATTCAATATGACCAAGCAATCTAAATCGGCGCAAAATGCGTTTAGAATCTTGAAGTTGCAAGACTTCACATCCTTTTTTGAAAGATTCCCAAGTCCCACTACCAAGAGCAGATAGCCAGTAAAGAAGTTGATCGTATTGACGGGATATAGTATTAATATTAATGGCTACATTCTTGATAGATGCTGACTCTATTAAGTCAAAAGGATTATCATAGACAAACTCGTCTACGATTTGATATGGAATATTGTTAGTATATTCGTAAACGTCATGGGCTGCCCCAACCATAGATTTTATTTGTTCATAGATAAAACCAGGGCTGTCCTTAATAGGATATTGAAAGAATGAAAGTTTGAGCAAAACTGATTCAACTTCTGGAGGAACAGAACCTATTTGGGAGCTTTCAATAGCGATAAAGAAGTAAAAACGTCCTTTTTTTGCGCCTTTTTGCACACGCAGTAATGGTACAAAGTTACTAAGATAATGTTGTTGAACTAACCTAGAAACTTCGTCTACGAGTTGCTGAGGTTTTCCTGTATAAGAAAATCCTTTGTACCATCTTTGAATTTGTGGCATTATGCACCTGATTTGCTTCTACTTTTGTGTAGAAATTGATTGAATAACGCTGCCACATATATAGTTCCCAGAACTAATAGGTGTGATCTCACAATGTTGCGGTTTTTCTATGCCAAGCCTACTCCAATCCACAATTTTGACAAAACGTTCTGTGGATTCTCCACCACAAGTGGCTTTGACAACATAGTCTCCTGAACTGGAAAAATTTACTGTGGTTGGTGTATTTGTAGCTTGCGATCGCTCAAATATTGGTAAATTATCCCATAATCGAGTTATTTGTAATTTAACCGTGGGATAAAAACCAAAGACTGTCACTTGAGGGTTATAACCTTCTAACCATGCATTCTGTTGTGGAACACGTAACCCCCCTGAAAAGCTAATAGATAAACGGACACTAGGTTGCAAAGCATCTTTAAGTTCTTGATTATTAATAAATATTCCATTCCAAGCTAGAGAAATAACCATACACTGGTGAAGCTCTACCCAGTTGGAATCATTAAAGACAGACTGAGGTTCACCACTCCAATCCAATAGCCGCTCATCTCGCAAGCGATTGATATCTGGAAGTAGCTGCTTTTTACAGAGTAAAATAAATTTAGTACCCAGTGATGGTTGATCCCAAGTAGCATATACTCCAGTGTCTCTATCATCTGGATCTGGAATTAATATCCAAAAATTACGCGCAGGTAAAACCAAAGAATCAAGATTGCATTGTAGGGTAATTGGGTATTTAGTACCGTGTTCTAGTTCATTTATATTTAAAGAAGATTCTAAGGGTAAATACCAGCCAGGGCGTTCATGTGTTAATTCTTTCTCTGTCTCGCCATACTGGATTTTTATAGAGCTTAACTCCCATCCCCGCACTTGTTTTGGGTAAGGATAGTAATTAATATCACCAAAAAACGGGTCTTCTGTGCGATATAAACCAGCAAATATATTACGGCTCCAATTACGTACCCCTGCTTTTATTACAGATGGTCGTCCTTCTGCCTGCCATTGCTGGTAAACTTCATGAATAGATTCCGCTACTGCTTCATAGCGTTCTCTGTTGTCAGTTAGTAATTGTTTAAGATGTGTAGGTAATCGCTGTGCCTCTCGTCTTACATAAGCAAACAGAGTCATAGCATCCCATTGGGCTGTCCATTGTTTCTCGCTGAAAAGTTGTACAAGTCGGTTTTTATCTGTGCGGCGAAGTAGAGATTGAGAAATTGGATAGTTAATATAAGTTGTTCGGCCTCCACGACCTCGATGTGCTGAAGGCATGAATCCACTGGACATTAACCAATTATTCCATTCGTGCCACAATGGTTCTTCATCTTTGATGCCACACTTCATACCCGGTGGGCGACCATCTTCTGATGTTGGCAAACCTAATATTGCTCGTAAACGCTTAAAGTAATTATCTTCTGAGATTTCCTCTTCATCTACCATATTATTGGCAGCTAATACCATTACACTCAAAAAAGCGACTCCTTTGGGTAAACCGGCTGCATTACGTCCTTGTAATTGCCGCAGATTAATCCGTCTTTCTATAATGACTTCTTCTCTGACCGCTCTACAGAAATCATCAGCCCAATTGATATCTTCGGTTTTTTGATGGAATTTATGGCCAATTAGCTCTAAAATTTCATCCTCAACACTCAGATAGACTCTTTTTCCTCGTTGCAAACCACTGGTAAAATATAATATAAGCGCTCTGTTCCACGCTATGTAATTTGCCATTGCTATTTTAAAAGACCTGCTCTTGCTCTTTAATATTTTTGTTTTCTCAACAAGCTATTGCAAACACTTCTGCTTTGTTTAGCATAAGTATCATTCATAACTGTAAAAGCAAACTCAAAATAATTTATACAGCCATTATACTTAAAGCTGGGTATGCGGCTATTGTGTTTATACGATATCCAATATTTATGATTGGAAAATGGCATACATTTTCACCGATCATACTTTGAGTACAATAGCTAAGGTTGATGTGGGGTAAAGCACAAAAAAGTAGCGTTATCGAGTACCGAAGATTGCCGTAATGCTAAGAATCTGACTTTTCACGGGATCTGGAAAATCTCTCTCCTTGTAGGCTATCCATTACCCGGATCTTTCTCAACATTTGCGAGAGTATTCACTCACGTTTCTTACAACCCTTATTCGTATGTTGTTAATTATCAATAAAAACCTAATTTTCGCGAGAATATTAAGAGCCAATTTGTCAAGTATTACCTCACACCTCAGTGTTTAAGATGCCTACAAAATAAACGTTTAAAGATTGTAAAGAAAGATGTGACTAATGGATAGCCTCTTAGGGAAGGAGGCTGGGGGCTTAGGTTTCACGTTGGTTTTTCCACATAACGTGAAAAGTCAGTGCTATGAATGGGTTTTGAGCAAGCTTTTAGGGAATTGTCCAGTTTATGGTAATAGGCTGCGATCGCGACTTTTTACTATAGCAGGAATTTTTAATTTAATTTTGATTGAATTTATTCAATAATTCTGAAAACCCTTTAATCATAAGGATTTTAAAAATTGTTTAACCGCTTTATTCAAGTTTTTTGCTGACAATTAAGGCTTATGTAGAGAGTGCGCTTAAATTGTTCAATCGAATTATTTGGTAGGCAACGATAGGTTCAAGCTCCGAGAGTAATAAATTGTTCAACCGAATTATTCCTCTACAATTGTTGTACAACAATAATAAAGTCGTATAACAAATAAAAAAGTTCTACAATTTATCCTGTGGGTGTAGGGACTTCCAAATAAAAAAATAATCAATGATGAAATTGTAGAACTTTATTTTTTCAAACTTTCTCAGTAGGTAACGATATAGTAGTGCTTGTAGCCGCGCAAATTGTACAACTTTTTTCGTTGTTTACACAAGCAGTCCCGCAGCTCGCCAGTTAGAGCGCAAAAACATTAGACTTCTTGCATAAGTCCGGAAAAGGGGAAGGTGGGGTCCCCTCTGGGGATAAGGGGCGGGGGAAAGGGGGAAAGGTTTGGTATTTTCCCTTTCCCCAATAAAGATGAGTCCCTTTTCCCACAAGAGTGCAAAAAGCACTTTTGCAACAGGTCTATTGAAGTCTCGGCATGTTGGCAGAAGAATGCTTCGAGTAATGGCTCATCTCCAGGTTGTAGGGTTTTCAAGGTAGGCACAAAAAACTCCTGGGTGTGCAAATTTAGTTTCCCGAATTCCTAGATATCAGCGATCGAGGATTTGACATCAAAATCACAGGATTTTATAGGCAAACCAAAAGAGATAGCAAATCGAATCGAGATAACGATAATTCAAAATTTAGCAAAAATGAAAGGGACACAGTTATTCTGTGCCCCTAAATTAAATTACTTCAAGATGCTAATTGCAAATGTGGATTAGGACTGCTTATAACAGGCAAATTCCATTGAAAAGGCAGCCATACCAGAAGTGAGCGATCGCAAGTCTGTAGAATAACCAAACATTCGCGCTAGCGGTACTTGTGCCCGAATCGCTGAATATCCTTGCATTGTCTCGGAACCCAGCAGCAAACCTCGACGGGATGAGAGGTCGCCCTGAACTCTTCCCATGAACTCGTTTGGTGTTTCCACTTCTACAAGCACGATCGGTTCGAGGATGTGGGGTTTGGCTTTGGCGATCGCACTTTCAACTGCTTGATGGGAAGCCGACCGAAAGGCCAATTCTGAAGAGTCAATGGGGTGATAGGAACCCCCCCCCAAAACAACTTTCACCCCAGTCACCGGATAGCCTGATAGCTTTCCTGATTCCATCGCCTCCCGGAAACCCTTCTCACAACCAGGGATGTACTCTTTGGGAATGGCACCCCCAACTACCCGATTCTCAAAAACAAATGGTTTATCTGTCGGTTCAATCCACCCAGTAACATGAGCGTACTGACCGGGACCACCCGATTGTTTTTTGAATCGGTAGTCAAAGGTAGCTTTTTGTCCAATAGTTTCCCGGTACGCCACAGCGGGAGTACCAACATAAACTTCAGCATTGTATTCCCGTTGAATGCGCTCTAGGTAGATTTCTAGGTGTAGTTCACCCATCCCAGAAATTAGGGTTGCTCCTGATTCTGGGTCGATGCTCAAGCGGAAGGTGGGGTCTTCCCGTTGAAAGCGGTTGAGTGCTTTGGAAAGGCGATCGCTATCTTCCTGTTTTTTGGGCGTAATTGCCAGGGTAATCACTGGTTCCGGCACAAACATTTTTTCCAGAGATACTAATGTTTCTCCGGTACATAATGTATCACCAGAGGCACAATCTACACCCAAGAGAGCAACAATATCCCCAGCAACTGCAACTTTCACCTCTTCGCGCTTGTTGGCGTGCATTCTCACCAAGCGACCGATTTGCACCCGTTGTTGTGTACGGGAGTTATGGACGGTATCACCCGCCTTTAATGTCCCAGAGTAAATACGAGTGTAGGTCAACTGCCCGAAGGACTCTAGGGTGAGTTTGAATGCCAAAGCCACCAAGGAAGCATCGGGGTTAGGGTGGACACTCAGGGATTCTGCGGTTTTGACTACTTCTCTATCCACCGGAGATGGTAGATAAAGAGCGATCGCATCTAACAGATTTTGCACACCCTTGTTTTTGAATGCTGAACCCAGCAGTACCGGTGTCAGTTCCAGACTCAAGGTTGCTTGGCGGATGGTTTCCCAAATCAGTTCTTGGGGAATCTCTTTACCTGACAACAACATTTCGGTCATCGGTTCCGAGAACAGCGACAAAGCATCTAGCAATTTCTCGCGTACTTGTTGTGCCTCCTCTACCAGAGTGTCGGGAATTGGCTGTTTTAGCCAATTTTCCCCGTTTTCACCCCCAAAGTAGTGAGCGGTCATTTCCACCAGGTCAATTACACCTTGGAATTGGTCTTCACTACCGATGGGATATTGCAGCAAGACAGCGTTTAATTGTAGGCGATCGCGGATTGCCTGTACTACACGAAACGGATTTGCACCCATCCGATCCATCTTGTTGATGAATGCCAAACGGGGCACGCGGTAGCGTTTCATCTGCCGATCCACTGTGATGGACTGGGATTGAACGCCCGCCACGGCACACAGCACCATCACTGCCCCATCCAGTACCCGCAGGGCACGCTCTACTTCAATCGTGAAATCAACATGTCCTGGTGTATCAATTAAATTGATTTGGGTCTCATACCACTGACAGGTTGTCGCTGCCGAGGTAATGGTAATACCATGTAGCTTTTCCTCCGGCATAAAGTCCATCGTTGCACCTTTGCCGCCTCCCTTCACCTCCTCAATAGCATGGATTCTGCCTGTGTAGAAGAGAATTCGCTCTGATAGCGTAGTTTTACCAGAGTCGATGTGGGCAGAAATACCAATATTGCGGACGCGTTCTCGGGGAATCATAAAATTTCCTTTTTGTTCAAGCGACAAACAGTCACCGTTGAGACGGTGATATATTTTGTATTATATATGTAGTATTAAGAAAAGAAAAGGCTGATAATACAGAAATACGACTTACGTAAAATTATGAAAAAACGTAGACGCACAGCGGCTTGCCACAGGCTACCGCAAAGTACGCACACGTACCCATTCGGGGAAGCAAGCTACGCAAAGCCTCTCGTAGAGAAGTAGCTTCCCGCAGGGTAGGACACGCGTAGCGTTTTGCAGAGAAGAAATAAGAACTTCAGAGAGTTTTTTTTGACTTGACAAATATCCTCTTAGAATTTTGCAGCACAAACCCACCGATTGCGTCCTTGTTCTTTAGCTTTATACAAAGCTTTATCGGCTGCATCAACTAACTCTTGAGCAGAACTTTTAGTTGTTGGGATTCGAGTCGCCACACCTAAACTGACGGTGACAAAATATTGAGAGCTATTTTTTTTTGTATGAGAAATCTTTAATTTTTCAATCGACTGATGAATCAACTTAGTTACTTTAATAGCGCCTGATTCGTTCGTATTGGGCAAAAGGACAATAAATTCTTCACCACCGTAACGAGCTAATAGATCTGTAGGACGCTTTAATACAGTTTGTGCTGCACTAGCAACTTGTATTAAGCATTCATCCCCTGCTAAGTGTCCATAATAATCGTTATAATCTTTGAAATAGTCAATATCCAATAAAATTAAAGATAAATAATTCCCCGTTTGTTTTAATCGATTCCATTCTCGCTCTAAAAATTCATCAAAACAACGACGGTTAGCTATTTTCGTTAGACCATCTAGCTTACTAAGTTTTTCTAACTTAGAATTTGCCACTTCTAAAGCATGATTTGCTTGAATCAATTGATTAGCTTGTAAGCGAGACTGCTCTAATAATTCTGAATGTTCTAAAGCCACATTAAACTGACCTGCTAATTGGCGGATAAACTTAATTTCCAACGTTTTCCAGTCCCGTGAGCAACGGCATTGATGAACGCAT
The DNA here is from genome assembly GCF_014697355.1 of Nostoc calcicola FACHB-3891. GTDB lineage: Bacteria > Cyanobacteriota > Cyanobacteriia > Cyanobacteriales > Nostocaceae > Nostoc > Nostoc calcicola. The sequence continues at coordinate 46,273 of NZ_JACJRQ010000027.1, forward strand.
AGTAATCCCCATAAAGTTTTTCCTTTCATTAGAGGTACAACAATTTGCGCCTTGATTTTAAATTGCTCTAGCACTAGAAGGTGACAATCTTTTATCCCAGCTTGATAAATATTTGATAATACCTGTATACGTCCTTGGTGATAAGCAACTGCATATTTTTCAGCAAAACAACGATCCTGCACTATTATGCCAATCACCGAATCACAATCAGGCAATACATTCTCAGAGACAAATTCACCGGAGGTATAGTTTGATTCAGGATAGAATCGAAAGATCCCGACGCGATCTGCGCGGAGAGCTTTACGAACTTCTCGTACAGTTGTCTTAAACAAAGTGTCTAAATTTAGAGATTCACGAATTTCAGCGACTAAATTAAACACAATCTCCTGCTGCTGATTGGCTTTATGTAGTTCTGCTGCTTTTTGTTCTGCTTGAGCTAACAATTCTGCTTGTTTGACTGCAAATCCTAAGTGTGTTGCAATTTGAGACAGAAATTGTATTTCTAATTTTTTCCATTCATGTGGCTGTGAATGCTGATAAGCAGCAAGTACTCCCCACAGTTTTTTTCCCACAAAAATTGGTGCTGTTGCATAAGCTCGAATATGGAACTGTTCTAAAATTTCTAAATGGCATTGAGATAACCCTGTTGAGTAGACATCTGAAACTACCAAAGTTTCATTATTACGATAACGTCCACCTTGATGTTCTTGTAGATAAGAGTCATTCCAAACTGTATTTTTTCCTAATGTATCTACATCATCCCATCCAGGCTCTGCAAACTCAAAGTCGTTGACAAATTCTCCACCCCAGTCATTATGGAAACGATAGACGGCAATCCGCTCAACGCGGAGTAACTTACAAGTTTCTTTAGTGGCTGTACGAAAAATTGTTTCTAACTCCAGAGAAGCTCGGATTTTGCTAATGACTCTATAAAGCGCCTTTTCTTGGTCTTCTAGTTGGTGAATTTGAACATTTTTGTCATGCAATTGAGCTTTTAAATCACTAACACTAGGCTGTCCTAAAAGTTTACAGAATAAATCAGCAGATATTTTGGTGATGTTATGTAAAAGTTTTTCTAACATAAAAAGGAGAATTTAAATTATTTTACGTTTAAAAATAAGGCAGTAACCTCTATAATAAGGTAATTATTTTGACTTGATATTAACTGATACCAAAGCTTTCTTTAAGTCTAACTCTGTGACAAATTATTCTGTTAAAAGATTCAATTAAAATACCAAGCATAATACTTGCTGTTTATTAGTATTCTAGACCCATTGGTAACAAGTTAAAAATACGTAAATTTTCTCAATGAGATAATCAGATTGTTGTAATTACCACAATTATTACGTAAAGCCGTACCACACAAAAAACAAAGTAGTATGTACAAGAAAAGACTGAGAATACAGAAAAACTGTTGATGCTTACCCTTGCTGAGTTTAAAATAGGTATTCAAGCGGAGGAAATAAAAGCTTGAAACTGATATTAGTAGCTCCCGACTTGTTATTGTGTGCAGCCTTTCAAGAGAATTTTAATTACTTACCTAATGTAGAAGTAGTGAATAACTATTTCGAGTGGTTGCCAGATTTTGATTGTCTGGTTAGCCCTGCGAACTCTTTTGGAACGATGGATGGTGGCATAGATGCTGCTATTATCCGTTTCTTTGGTCGTTCGTTGATGGCAAGAGTGCAGCAGCGTATTCTTGAGGATTATTTGGGCGAACAGCCTGTGGGAACATCTATGATTGTCGAAACAGGTCATCACAAGCATCATTTTTTGTATCCACCCAAGCGTCTCAATTGTATAGTTGCAGCCGAAAGACAACTTCAGATATGGGAAGGAGGAGATTCTAGGTAAAGTCTTAAAAAAGACCCTGGCGTGGTATCCTGCTGGGGCGATCGCTATTCTTAACGCTATGCCAAATAAACGCTTCTATCACATTGGCTTTGGACAAGATGATTTAGGTTCATCGCCTCCCACCATAGCCTTATTATCTGGCGACCCAGAGCGATCGCGTCTCATCGCTCAAACTTATTTACAAGATGTACGCTTGTTATCGGAAAATCGCGGACTCAATAGTTATGTGGGATTTTTACCTAATGGTCGCAGTATCTTATCTGCTACTAGTGGTATGGGTGCGCCTTCATTAAGTATTGTTGTAAATGAGTTGGTACAAGTAGGAATCCGGCAAATTATTCGCATTGGAACTTGTGGTTCCATTCAACCCCATATCACTGTCGGTAGCGTTGTTATTAGTAGTGCAGCATTGTGTCGCCAAGGTGCAGCAAATGACATTGCACCTGTGGAATATCCAGCCGCAACTGACCCGTTTTTGACAGTCGCTTTAGTTAAAGCCGCACAAGAATTAAAAGTTGAGTATTACTTAGGAATTACGGCATCAGTCGATACTTTTTATGAAGGACAAGAACGCAGGGATTCGGCAAATCCAAATTTAATGCGATCGCTGCATGGTATTACAGAAGAATATCGGCGATTAAATATCTTGAATTATGAGATGGAATGCGGCACGCTGTTTAAAATGGCGGGAGTATATAATTTTGCTGCCGCAGCTATTTGTGGTGTAGTTGCTGGACGTACTGTTAGTGAAAATATCATTTTAGAACAACAGGATATTGCTGTAAAAAATGCGATCGCCACTGCTATATATGCAGCAGCAACCTTTGAGTCGGCAAATTAATAAGGGAGTGGGGAAAAGAGATTTTCATTCCTCCCTACTTCTCATTCGGTATTTTTAAGGCAGTCAATCACGGGAAAATCTCACAAACAAACATAAAAAAGGTTTTTTCCCTACTCCCTACTCCCCACTCCCTTTTTCAAATATTGACTCAAACGTTGGATTCTCAGTAGTTTTATCATGTCTTTATCTAATCTTTAATTTTTTAATCAGTAATTCTAGTTAATATAAATAAAAAGATAAAAGTGCAAATAAACATCCATAAATCAATCTATTTGAGTGATTCACATATTAATAAATATTGAAGTAATTGGGAAATTAAGATAAGATGAATAATGTTTGGAGGCATGGTATTAAAACCATTAATTTCAGTGCGATTGCACTCATGCCGACACTAGTCTTTTTAGTATTATTTAATCAAGCATCAATTGGAGATCCAGGAGCGTGTTTCATGGTCACCTCTTCTGGTGAAACCGTTGGATTGGCAAGGCTTTGTGGTGGTACAACCGCAAAGCCTTCAGACGCACCTCCAGAGGACAAAGTTTTTCGGGTTCCCATCAAACGCCGCTTTGGTGGAACTCCCATAGTTGATGTCACTTTCAACGAGAAAAAAACCTTTGAAATGATTGTAGATACAGGTGCTAGTGCTACTGTGATTACTCGAAATATGGCAAGTAGCCTGCAACTCAAAACTACAGGTATCCTACAAGCTCAAATTGCTGATGGTAGCGAAGTCCAATTTTCAACCAGTAAGGTAAAATCTATTACAGTAGGTGGAGTTATAGCGAATAATCTTCAAGTAGCGATCGCTCCACAAGCTGACATTGGGCTACTAGGTCACGATTTTTTTGGTAACTACGATATCAAGATTTTAGAGAAAGAGGTGCAATTTCATCACCGCTAGCTTGTAGGCATGGTTAAACGTATTCGACTTTACCTCCTGATTTGTTTCTCGAAGGATGTCGGGTGATTTTTTAGTGTGGAATTATCAAAAACAAAATCAAGCAAGTAATTTGCCGTATTTTCACGTGAATATTTATTAAAAAATAAAAAACAGGAGTCAGAATACAGAATTCAGAATACCCTACCCATAAAGGGATAGAGTTTTAATACGAGAATATTTTAATTTTTTCGCCCACCAGGGGCGGGGTTTTAACCAATATTCGTCACCCACTCGTACAGAATTCATGCTGAATTCTGACCGGAGGCGGAGCGTCTCCGGCTCCGCTCCTGAGTTCTGAATTCTTCTTATAAATTTATACATTAATCTTAACCATTTCTTAGCTTTTACTGAGACTGGATGTGCCATTGTAAAGAATCAATGAAGAGTAATTCACAGCCAAACGGCGTAAATTGCCACCAAACTCCTGTCAAATAATTAAATTACGAATCTTACATTCGTATCAAACTCATAGATTCCTTTTTCAGATATGCTAACCAAAAACTTAGTTTCATCGTTAACACTAGGTATGGCATTGACGGCGATACCAGCTTATGCATTAGCAGCGCCAACACCGAACTTGTATGAACTGCAAGGGCAAAATGTCAATGTTACTTACTCAACAACAAGTTTTGATGGCACGCCTCGTTTAAACTATAAAGACCAGCAACGGACATTACAATTTGTGGGAGATCAAATCCGTACTGCCAAGGTAGAAATTGGTACGCTGGTAACGGTGACTCTTTATAAAACAAGAGATAATGGCTATGTCACGTTTAGCTTGCTTTTGCCTCCTGTGAATCTTGGACAAGGTAACGAGTCTAAAATCGTGACTAAAGGTATTACAACTGTCAACCGCTTTTCTAAGATTTATGAATCTCAACAAGGGCAGACAAAGTTTTACACAATAATTCCTTTATCTGGTACAGCTCAAGCTGTGGCGTTTTAAGTATTTCAAAACGGAGTGATTAATCGATTTTGGATTTTGGATTTTGGATTAAACAAACAATCTCAAATCTAAAATCCAAAATTGAATCACTCCCTGACTAACTTTGAAGATAAACCTCCAAGCTAGGTACATCAACCCAACTGCTTGTTTCGTGGGATTTATGAGATAAATCCATTAATAGCTGAGAATAAACTCCTTCTCGCAGGGATGGTATTGTTTGCTGCTTTTGGTCAATTCCCTGCACCCATTGGTCTATGACGCGAATAAATGCAGAAATCCGACCATCGGCGTAATTTTGGGGAAAAATTAATCGATTTGGTATTTCTATTTCTGTGAGAGGTTTATCTGGCTGGGAACCCCAAACACGAAAGCCGTGTATGTAATCTTTTTGATTTTCACTACCTACAATTAAAGTACCGCGATCGCCATATACTTCTATCCAATGGGTTCTTGTTGCGCGAACAACCGCACTGATGGTAACTTGGCAAGGTGTACCATCTGCTAATTCCAGGGTTAATATACAATTGTCATCTGTATTTACTGGCTTTGATTGTTGGTTTATCGGGTCAATTCGCGTCGGAATTGCAGTAGTCAAATGGGCGTTTAATTTACGAACTGGGCCGAATAACCAGTGAATATAATCGAAGGCGTGGGAACCCAAAGACCCCAATGCACCGCCTCCTTTTTCTTTGTCAGAATACCAATTCCAAGGACGGGAAGCATCAGCACGAGAAGAACCTAACCAATCAATTTTAATTAGACGCAAGTTACCCACATAATCTGCTGACAAAAGTTCAGCAAATAATTGCCATCCTGGTACAAAGCGAAATTCAAAATCTACAGTGGCAATCAGGCCTTTTTCTTTAGCTAACTGATAAAGTTCTTTGGCTTCATTTGCATTTAAAGCTATGGGTTTTTCTAGTAGTAAATGTTTGCCAGCTTCCAGGACAGTTTTTGCCATTTCATAGTGCAAAAACGGCGGCGTAGAAATGCTGACTGCTTGGACTTCTGGTAATGCCACAATATCTGCAAGCGTGTCGCAAGCATGGGGAATATTATGGGATTCTGCTATGGCTTTGGCTTGATTGATATCTCGGTGATAAACAGCAACTACCTCGGTGCGAGGATGTGCTTGGAATCCAGGAATGTGGACTTTTTGACCAAATCCGGTACCAGCGATCGCAACCCCAATCATCTTATCTTGACTCCGATGTTTATTGAACAGAATTCAGAACTCAGGAGTCAGAATTCAGTATGAATTCTGTATGACTGGGTAATGAATATTGGTTTAAAACCGGACAATTCTTGGAGACGCACTCGCGTTCGTCCCGCTACGCTAACGCCCGCAAGTGGCGCGAAACTAGGATGAAATTTTTTCACTCATTTAAAACTCTATCCCTTCCCTACGGGACGTTGCGCGTAGCTTACTTCCCTGTAAAAGTACATGGGTAGAGTATTCTGAATTCTGACTCCTGACTCCTGACTCCTTTTTATTATTTATCGCAAAACTCTAATTGTCAAAGGATAACGATAATGTTCTCCATTGTAAGCTTTAATAGCAGCAAAAGTCACTAAAAATGATTGTAGTATTAATACTAATGAAATTAATGATATCATCACAATTAGTAAACTGTCTAAAGTTATTTTTACTTCATTAACTTTATTATTGGTAGTCACTGCCAAACTAAAGCTGACAATCACAAAAAGCAAAGAAATGGCGATGAAAATTAATGTATAAAACGTCAAAGAAATTTGAAAATTTAAAGATTCTTTACCTTGAAAATCAATCCAGGCATATTTTGCTTTTTGGAATCGCCAAATCATCAGCGGGGCGAACAGATTTAGTGGTAAATATAAAGGTATGCCAATAAATACCAAGAGCAAGACTAATATCCACGCTAATAAAGCCGAGAGATGACACAACATCGCCCATATTCGCATTTGTTGTTTAGGTTTTTTTCTCATAGCTTTTTAAGTTGAGGTGGATCTAACAGATAATTATCCACTCTCACCATCGCATATTTGAAGTACTACCAAGGATAAAGGCAAATTCAACAGGGATAAATGAGCGATCGCCTTCAACAGGTCATTCATGATAGCATAAACGGTAATTATTTGATTTAGCACATGCCTCTGGGAATTTACTTCCTGGAAAGAATTAAATGACCGAAATAGTGCTGAGTATAAACCCGGATGCTTCATTGCTCATGAGCAATCAATATTGTCCCAACCGATGGGACTACGGTCATAACTCCCCAGAACTGGTAAGGATTACGAGAGTGTAAACTAGCTTTGGAACTAGTAGCAGTACAATTCTGACTGCGATCGCTAGTATCTGTAACAAAAAGTACTCATCACTGAGCAATCCGTGACTACGGAATAACGCAATATTTTGTCAAAAAGTTTATATTTCTTTATGTTTAACCTCTATCGTAAATTTACTGAAATTGGTAATATTCAATTAAATAAATGATTTTTTCACCTTCTGGCTTTGTAATGTTAATGGTACTTATGTGATAACTCTATTATCTACTACTGCCTAGAAATTATTTAAGCTTTTTATTAAACCTGCTAGTTGTTAGCGGGCAATCATAATAGCAATCTATAGTAGTTTCGCTTAATTGAGCTTTTTCAGGTAGCAATTGCATTGAGACTTTTGAGAGAATTTGTGTTCCCTTCTAGAAAATCTATAAGATATCCTATTTGATTTTTGAACAAACTTGCCCTCAACTTGAAAAGACTGATTCCCTATTCCCTACTGACTGAGGGTAGCAAAAAAGTTCAAAAATCAAAGGAGATTGCTATAGTTATTTCGATTTGGCATCTCAGAAAATCGAGTTGTGAAGTTCGGCTGATTCAGTGATTGAAAAGTTGCTTTGGTTCTTCTAGCAAATGATAATTTATGAGATTCGGTGTACCTGTAATTTCAGAACTTGTACGCAGTATTTCTGATGATTACTCTTTTGCTATAGCGGTTTGCAATTGGGTGGAGTAGGTTTGCACAGCTGTGTGCCCTTACCGTTTACCTCATTGAAATGAAAATCGCTATAACTGCTTTTTTTGTGCTGACACTGCATTTTGTTTGAAAGGACTAATATGCCAGATACCGTTGGAAATAGCTTAGAATTAGCCCTAAATGTTGGTTCACTAACTAGCGTTCGTACCTTTAGTGAAGACATCGGTGATAGTGATAATTATGACTATTATCGTCTGCAACTTGATGGAAATAGTAACCTCATTGTTAATCTCAGTGGACTGAGTGGTGATGCTAATTTAGGACTTTATAACAGCAACGGTTCGGGAATTGTTTTTTCCAGTAATGCAGGTACAGCTAACGAAACAATCAATCGAAATTTAGCTCCAGGTACATACTACGTACTGGTATCAAAATTTAGTACAGGTACTACTGGCTATAATTTACAACTTTCGCCAACTTCTTTAGGAACGACACCAACAGATCCAGCAGGGAATACCCTGGATACAGCGAGAAACATTGGAGCGATCGCCACTACTACCCAATCATACAATAATTTTGTCGGCGATTTTAATGGACTTTCACAGGATAACTATGACTACTATCGCCTACAACTAACTCAAAATAGTACTTTAAACCTGAATCTGAGTGAGTTAACTTCCGACGCTAACCTCTACCTCTACACCATTGGTGGAGATTACATTACTGCTTCGGCTGCTTCTGGAACAACCAACGAATCGATTATTCGCAACTTAGCAGCAGGCACATATTACGTTTTGGTGCAAAAATCTGGTAGTGGTGGGACTAACTATAAATTACAAACTTCCGCCACTGCTTTAGGTGCAATTCCTGTTGATAGTGCGGGGAATGCGATCGAAACAGCGAGAAACATCGGTACAATTAACACCACTGCCCAAAGCTTTAACGATTTTGTTGGTGATTTTAACGGACTTGCCCAGGATAATCGAGATTATTATCGGCTAGAAATTACTCAAAATAGCACATTAAATCTCAGCCTGACTGGATTAAGCTCCGATGCAAATTTATATCTATATAATAGTGTCGGTAGCTATATTACTGGCGCATCAAATTCCGGTACAGCTAATGAGTCAATTATCAGCAATTTAGTTGCTGGGACATACTACGTTTTAGTCGAAAAATCAGGAACTGGTGGCACGACTTATAGTTTACAAACTTCCGCCACTGCTTTAGGTGCAATTCCGGTTGATAATGCAGGTAGCACCATCGAAACTGCCCGCAGTGTGGGTTTAATTAATACTACAGTTCAAACTTTTAGTGATTTCGTTGGTGACTTCAACGGCTTATCTCAAGATAACCAAGATTACTATCGAATCCAACTTAGTCAAAACAGTGTTCTGAACTTGGGACTGAGTGGATTGAGTAGTGATGCTAATTTGTATTTATACAATAGCGTTGGTAATTATCTGACTGGTTCCTCTGCCTCTGGCACAGCTAGTGAATCAGTGATTCGCAATTTGAATGCAGGTATTTATTACGTTTTAGTGCAAAAATCTGGAACTGGTGGTACAACTTACAGTTTACAAGCTTCAGCTACTACCTTGGGGACGATTCCTGCTGATAATGCCGGAAATAATCGAGACACCGCCAGAAATATTAATACTTTAACCAGCACTGTCCAAACCTTCAATGACTTTCTTGGCGACTTCAACAGTTTAAGTAATGACAACGAAGACTATTACAAATTTAACCTGACTCAAAATAGCAATGTCACCCTGAATTTGAGTGGCTTAACTTCCGACGCTAACCTGTATTTATATAACAGCTTTGGTAGCTATATTACTGGTTCTGCGGGAGCAGGAATTTCCCAAGAGTCAATTATTTGGCAATTGACACCAGGAACTTATTATGTATTCGTTCAGAAGTCTGGTAGTGGTGGCACAAATTATAGTTTACAAGCTTCAGCGACGGCGGTCAGTGGAACGATCGCAAATACAAGTTCGCCACTAGATACAGCCCAGAATCTGGGTACGCTTAGTACAGCGCAGACTATTAGTAATTCGGTGAATAATAGCAGCAACACCAAAGATTACTATCGCCTGCAACTTGCTCAAAATAGTACCTTGAATGTGCTGTTGAGCGATTTAACTGCTGATGCTTACATTACACTTTACAGTAGTGGTGGTAGTTACATCACCGCCAGTTCAGCATCTGGGATTACTAACGAAGTAATTATTAGAAATTTAACGGCGGGAACTTACTTTGTTGAAGTTTCTAATAACAGCAGCACTGCAACCAACTATAAATTACAAATTTCCGCTAATTCTCTTGGAACAATTCCCGCAGATAACGCCGGCAATGAACGTGAAAATGCCAGAAATCTCGGAGTAATTACTACTAGTCAATCTTGGAGTGACTTTATTGGTAATTTTAACGATCTCACCCAAGATAACTACGATTACTACCGCCTGGAGTTATCCCAGAATAGCACCCTCAATCTCAATCTCAAAGGACTCACTGCTAACGCCGATTTATATTTATATAACCTTTCTGGCAGTACCATTGCTTCTACCTCGGCTTCTGGAACAGCCAACGAATCGATTATTCGGAATCTCGCAGCAGGCACTTATTTTGCATTAGTTTATAAAAACGATAATACTGCTGGGACGAATTATACTTTAGATGTAGCGGCTACTTCTTTAGGTGCTACTCCTGTTGATAATGCAGGCAATGACAGAGAAACTGCTAGAAATATTGGTGCTATTACTACCGCTCAAACTTTCACCGATTTTCTTGGCGACTTTAATGGGATTTTTCAAGATACTTATGACTATTACCGCCTAAATTTAACTCAAAATAGTACGTTGAATTTAACCCTGAGTGGATTAAGTTCCAATGCTGATTTATATCTCTATACTTTGGGTGGTGGTTACATAGCAGGAACTGCGGCGGGTGATATTGCCAACGAGTCAATTACTAAGAATCTCGCCGCTGGTACGTATTTTGTGCAAGTCTATAAAACTGGTAGTGGCGGCACAAATTATTCTCTACAATTAGCAGCCACTTCTTTAGGGGCAATTCCTACCGATAACGCTGGGGATGATAGAAATACAGCGAGAAATATCGGAGTTCTTAGTACCAACCAAACCTTCAGCGATTTTGTTGGTGATTTTAACGGTATCGCCCAAGATAACTACGACTACTATCGTTTCCAACTGTCGCAAAATAGCACCCTCAATCTCACATTGAGTGGACTAAGTTCCGATGCGAATTTATATATCTATAACAGCAGTGGCGGCTACGTCACCCAAAGCGCGGCGAGTGGTTTAGTCAATGAAGTAATTAAGTATAATCTCCAAATCGGGACTTATTATGCCTTGGTTCAGAAGTCGGGGGTTGGCAAAACTAATTATAGTTTACAACTAGGTGCAACTTCCTTGGGTGCAACTCCAGCCGATATTGCTGGAAGTACTCTCGATACGGCGAAAAATATTGGCATTCTCAACGGCACACCGCAAAAATTCACTGATTTTATTGGTGACTTTAATGGGTTATCTAACGATGATTATGACTATTATCGCTTGGAGTTAGATCGAGCTAGCACTGTTAATTTAACCTTGAGTGGGTTGAGTGCTGACGCAAGTTTATATCTGTACACAGTGGCGGGAGGATTTATTACTTCTTCCACCAGTACAAATACAACTAATGAGTCCATTACTCGCAGTTTGACAGCAGGGACTTATTATGCCTTGGTTTCTAGAAATGGTAGTGGCGGTACAACTTACACCCTGGAAGCAAAAGCTTTGCAGTTAGACACAGCCCAAATTATTCCGAATTTAAATAATGCTAACTTCACAGGGACTGTCAGCAACACCGATAACAGTGATTACTATCGTTTTCAACTGACGGGCAATAACACCGTTACATTTAACTTGAGTGGCTTGAGTTCCAACGCCGATTTATATCTATATAATAGTAGCGGAGAAGCGATCGCCACTTCTGCCCAAACTGGAGTCAACAACGAAACTCTTTCTCGTACTCTCCCAGCCGGCACCTATTACATCCACGTCAATAAACCAGATAGCGGTAGCACTGCATATACTCTAGAAACGAGTACAATTTCTCTCGGTGCAACTTCCCCAGATAACGCTGGTAATACTTTAGAAACTGCCAAAGAAATTGGCGTACTCACAAACACAGTCAACTTTAGTGAAACCATCGGCGACAGCGACGCTTACGACTACTACCGCTTCCGCCTCACCGAAAACAGCACAGTCAATGTCAATCTGGGCGGCTTAGTTAACAACGCCGACTTATACCTGTATCGTAGCGATGGCGGTTCCATTAAAACCTCCTTCAGCAATGGTACAGGCAATGAGACTATTACCAGCAATTTACTTGCACCGGGAATTTACTACGCCTTAGTTTACCGCAACAGCGTAGGTAGCACCCCCTACAGTTTACAACTTTCTCGCACCGTTTTAGGCGCCATCCCCGCCGATCCTGCCGGCAATAATTTCGATACGGCGAGAAATCTCGGCACCATCACCACAACCCAAAACCTCACCGATTTTATCGGCAGTTTCAACGGATTAGCAGACGATGACTATGATTACTACCGCCTGCAACTTTCCCAAAATAGTACACTCAAGCTCGATTTGAGTGGATTGAGTAGTGATGCCAACTTATATCTATATAGTATAGGTGGTTATTCCATTGCCAGTTCCACTGGCAGTTTATACAACGAGTCAATTATCAGCAACTTAGCTGCGGGGACTTACTACGTTCTCGTCCAAGACTATAGCAGTAGCGGTACTAACTACAACTTACAAGTTTCTGCAACATCTCTGGGAGCAACACCCGCTGATAATTCTGGTAACTCCATAGAAACAGCCAGGAATTTAGGCACTATCACCACAACTCAAACAATTAGTGACTTCATTGGCGACTTCAACGGCATAACTCAAGATAATTACGACTACTACCGCCTGCAACTTACCCAAAATGGCACCCTCAGCCTCAACTTAAGCGGATTAAGTTCTGATGCCAATCTCTACTTATATAATGGCGTTGGCAATACCATCACCTATTCCACAGGTTCAGGCAATTCCAACGAGTCGATTATTCGTAACCTGACAGCTGGCGTTTATTATGTCTTAGTTCAAAAATCTGGTGAAGGCGGTACAACCTACAACCTCCAAGCTGCAACCACTTCTCTGGGGGCAATTCCCGCCGATAATGCAGGTAATAGCTTAGATACTGCCAGAAATTTAGGCACTATCGGCACCACAGTCCAAACTGTTAGTGATTTTATCGGTGATTTTAATGGGTTATCCCAAGATGACTACGATTACTATCGCCTGCAACTAAGTCAAAATAGCACCCTCAACCTCAGCTTATCTGGTTTAACTGCCGATGCCAACTTGTATTTGTACGATAGCGTTGGCAATTATATTACTTATTCCACAGGTTCAGGAAATTCCAACGAGTCGATTATTCGCAACCTGCTAGCTGGAATATACTACGTTGGTGTGCAAAAATATAGCACTGGCGGCACAAACTACACCTTACAAGCCTCAGCCACTTCCTTGGGGGCAACTCCGGTAGATAATGCTGGTGATAATCGAGATATTGCCAGAAATATCGGCACTTTAACCAGCACAGCCCAAACTTTCAGCGATTTTATTGGAGATTTTAACGGCTTAGTCCAAGATAATTACGATTACTACAAATTCCAAGTTAGCCAAAATAGCAACGTTACCCTCAAAGTCAGTGGCTTGAGTAGCGATGCCAATTTGTATTTGTACAACAGCTTTGGTAACTACATTACTGCTTCCACAGGTTCCAGCATTGTCGATGAGTCCATTGCATACGCCTTGACAACAGGTACATATTATGTAGGGGTGCAGAAATCTGGGAATGGTGGCACAACTTATAACTTCAGTGCGGCGGCCACTGCCACATCTGCAACTATACCAGACACCAGCACCGGGCTAGATGCAGCCGTCAATCTGGGAACTCTGGGCACCCTGCAAACTGTTACTAACTCAGTTAACAATACCACCAATCAAAAAGACTACTATCGCGTCCAATTGGCGAATCCCAGCACCATCAATTTAACGCTGAGTGAATTAAGCGCAGATGCTTATCTCTATCTTTATAGTAGCGGCGGCACTTACATTACTGGCAGTAACGCGTCGGGAACGACGAACGAAAACATCACACGCAATTTAACGGCAGGAACTTATTTCATTGAGGTATCTAACTACAACACAGGTACAGCAAATTATAAATTACAAGCTTCAGCTACCTCACTGGGGACAATTCCGGTGGATAATGCCGGAGATAGCCGCAATACAGCCAGAAATATCGGCGTCATTACCACCAGCCAAACCTTCAACGATTTTGTTGGCGACTTCAACGGCTTGGTACAAGATACCTACGATTACTACCGCCTGGAACTTACCCAAAATCGTACCCTCACCCTGAATCTCACCGGCTTAAGTAGCGATGCCAATCTGTATTTAACTAATTTTAATGGCGGCACCGTCGCTTACGGTACCACCGCTGGCACCGCCAATGAATCAATTAGTAAAAACTTGACAGCCGGGACATATTTTGCATACGTCTACAAAAGCGGTATTGGTGGCACAAATTATTCTCTACAAGCGACTACCACCGCCTTGGCGACGACTCCTGTGGATAATGCCGGAGATAGCCGCGAGACTGCCAGAAACATTGGCGTCATTACTACCAGCCAAACCTTCAATGACTTTGTAGGCAATTTTAATGACATCGCCCAAGATAATTATGACTACTATCGTTTAGATTTAGGACAAAACAGCACCCTGAATCTGAGTTTAACGGGATTAACCGCCGATGCTAACTTGTATCTATATAATGTCAACGGCAGTTATATAGCTACTAGTACCAACACTGGCACAGCCAATGAGTCAATTATCAAAAATCTAGTTGCCGGAACGTATTTCCTACAAGCATATAGCAGCGGTGGTGTGGGGACAAATTATGCCCTTACAGTTAATGCTACAGCTTTAGGGGCAATTCCAGTAGATAATGCAGGGAGCGATCGCAACACAGCTAGAAACATCGGCACAATTACCGCCAACCAAACCTTCAGCGATTTTGTTGGCAACTTCAATGACATTTCCCAAGATGACTACGACTATTACCGCCTGCAACTGAGCCAAAATAGCACCTTAAATCTAAGTCTCAGTGGCTTGAGTTCAGATGCTAATTTGTATCTCTACAACAGCAACGGTGGCTATATCACCGGCACATCTGCGAGTGGCACAGCCAACGAAAATCTCAATTACAACCTCCTCCCTGGCACATATTATGCCTTAGTGCAAAAATATAGCACTGGCGGCACCACCTATAATTTCCAAGCAGGTGCAACATCACTTGGGGCGACACCCGCAGACTTAGCCGGCAATAACCTCGACACAGCCAGACAAGTCACCAACATCAACAGCACACCGCAGACTTTCAGTGATTTTGTCGGCGACTTCTACGGTTTATCTCAAGATAACTACGACTACTACCGCCTGGAGTTAACAGGCAATACCAAAGTAGACTTAAAACTCAGCGGCTTGAGTGCCGATGCTAACCTCAATCTCTACACCATTGCTGGTAACTATATTACAGCTTCCTCCGGCTCAGGCATTTCCGAAGAAAACATCAGCCGCAACTTAGCCGGTGGCACCTACTTTGTGCTGGTTAATAAATACAGCAGTGGCAGCACCAACTATAATTTACAAGTTTCCGGAACCTCTTTACCCGCCACCCCAGCCGATAACGCCGGCGATATCCTCACTGCCGCCAGAGATATCGGTGTTCTGATTAATACTCAGACATTCAGTGATTATATTGGCAACTTCCTGGAACTTTCCCAAGATAACTACGATTATTATCGCTTTGAACTCACCAAAGACAGCAGTTTAGACTTGACACTAAGCGGTTTAGACACAGGTACTAACGCCAGTATCGCCCTCCTCGATAGTGTAGGTAATGCCATCACCAGTAGTAACACCGCCATTAACACCTTGTTATTTACTGGCGTTTACTACGCCCGTGTCGCTTCCACCTACGGAACTGGAACAAACTACACCCTCACCGCCACAGCCACATCTGTGGAAGACTCCGCTGGTAACTCCCTCAGCGAAGCCCGGAATTTAAGTATCCTCACAGGAAGCCAAACCTTCAGCGATTTTGTCGGCGAATTAGATCGTAATGACTATTATCGCTTTGAACTGACTCAAGCGAGTACCTTTAACTTAACCCTCAACGGCTTAACTGCCGATGCCAATGTGGAATTACTGAGTAGTAATGGAGGCACACTTGCCAGTTCCACAGCCTTCGGCACATCCCCAGAATCCATCAGCCGCGACTTAGAGGCGGGGACTTACTACGTCCGCACTTATCGTAATAGTGGTAATACTAATTACAACCTAAATCTCACCGCCACACCCAAAACCACAATCACACCCTTCCAAATTCGCCAAGTTAGCCCCAATACAGGCAGTAACGCCGGACAAACCACCATCACCATTGAAGGGAATCAATTTACACCAGGTGCAGTTGTCAGTTTAATTGCTCCCAACAATACTACGCGCACCGCTACCCAAGTCACTTGGCAAAATAGCAGCACCTTAGTAGCTACCTTCAATTTAGCCGGATTGACTGGGGGAGCTTATGACGTGCGGGTAACTGATACTGCGGGGACGGCCACAGTCAATGATATCTTTACAGTTAACGGTGCTGCTCCTGGTCAATTAGAAGTGTTTGTGAGTGCGCCAGCGAGAATGCGCCCTTGGATGACAGGAGAAGCAATTATTACCTACCGCAATGCAGGTAACACAGATATTGCTGTTCCTGTGTTTAGCTTAGATGGAAGTCAAATTTTATTTCGTCCTATCGGCGGAACTGGCTTTACCGATAGTACAGTACAATTTCTGGGCATTAACACTCAGGGTACAGCAGGAATTCTCGCCCCTGGTGCAACGGGTACTTACTCCTTCCTGTTCCGTCCCAAAGCTGGCGCTACTAGTGGCAGTTTGAACATCAGCGCCCCCAGAACCGGTGCAGCCATTGATTGGAATGCACTTAAAGATAGTAGCCGACCGGCTTATGTGTCTGCGGAAGCCTGGAATGTTATTTATAATAACTTTGTCAATGCAGTTGGTAATACCAGCGATAGCTATCAAGCGGTTCTCAATGAAAATGCCAGCTATTTAGGTCAATTAGGCGAATCTACCACAGATGTTGCCAGACTTTTAGGTTTTGAATTGCAACAAGCTAGCAACACCTTCCCCGGTACAACTCTAGCCACGGCAATTGATGCTACCGCACCCACGCCCGGATTATCTTTAACCTTTGGTCGCACCTATCTCCAACCCATAGCTGAACGTTTCAATTTAGGCGCATTGGGACGGGGTTGGACGCATCCCTGGGACTTTACCGCAACTACCGATAGCGATGGTAACGTGAGAATTAAAGGCTATGGTAGCTTGCGCTTCTACAATAAACAGGCTGATGGTAGTTACAGTAGCGAATCAGGAGACTATGCTACCCTCAGCCTTGTTTCAGGCGTCTATCGTCTTCAAGAAAAAGATGGCACAGTGCGCGTGTTCCGCACTGATGGCAAGCTGAGTTACATTCAGGATAGCAGCAATAACCGCATCACTTTGGGTTACACAGGTTCCCAGCTGACTAGCCTCACCCATTCCAATGGCAATAAGTTCACCTTGACTTACAACAGCCAAGGACGGATTAATCAACTGACAGACCAAGCAGGACGGATTACTACCTACAGCTACGATAGCACGGGCGATCGCTTGCTCAGTGTCGTCGGTCCAGATGGCACAACTAGCTACACCTACGATAGTAGCAACACCGGAGCCACAGCTTACGCCTTGCGATCGATTACTTTCCCCAACAGCACCCATAACTACTTTGACTATGATGCCCAAGGCAGGTTAATCAAGCAAAATCTTGATGGTAATGCCGAAGCTGTGACTTATAGCTACGATGCCGCTGGGGGAATTACTGTCACAGATACAACCGGAGGCAGTACAAAATTATTCATCAACGATTCTGGTCTCATTGGTCAATCACAAGATGCACTCGGTCGAGTGACACAGTACCGCTACGATGAAAATGGCAATGTAGTCAGAATTATTGCCCCCGGAAATACACTCTCTGCCTTTACTTACGACACCCAAGGTAATCTGACTAGTACTGTAGATGCTCTAGGCCAAAAACTGGAGTTCACCTACGATACTAACTTTAATAAGCTGCAAACTTTAGAGGATCAGCGAGGTAACTTAACCACTCTGCAATACAACGGTAGCGGTAACGTTAACAAAATTGCCTACGCAGATGGAAGCATAGAAACTTACAGTTACGACACTCAAGGCAATCTTACCGTTGGCGTTAACCGTCGAAGTCAAAACATTGCATACACCTATGACAGCCGAGGACTGTTACTGAGCAAGAGTTATGCTGACGGCACAACCGCTACTTTTACTTACGATAATCGGGGCAATTTACTTTCTGCCACTGATGCCGATAGTAGCTTCACCTACACTTACGATACTAGCGATCGCGTTACCAAAGTCAATCAAGGTGCTGGGCGATTTGTCGAGTTTACCTATAATGCCAGTGGCCTACGGACTAAGATGGTCGATCAAACTGGCGCAACCACTAACTACATCTATAATGCTGCTGGCAGACTCTCAGAATTAACCAATGGCAGTGGCGGACGAATCATAGCTTATAGCTATGATGGTGCAGGTCGTGTAATTCGAGAAGATAACGGTAATGGTACTTACACCACCTACAGCTATGATGCGGTTGGGCAAACTACCAGCGTTGTTAACTATAAAGCTGATGCTTCCGTCAATTCTCGCTTTGATTATGCCTACGATAACTTGGGACGAAAGACCAGCGTCACTACCCTTGAGGGTAAAACCACTTATGGCTATGATGCCATCGGTCAACTGACATCTGTAACTTTACCTGGTGGACGCAAAATTGAATATACCTACGACGCAGCAGGTAATCGAATTTCTGTCAAGGACAATGGTGTAACAACCGCCTACAGCAGCAACAATCTCAACCAATACACCACAGTTGACGGTGTGAATCGCGTCTACGACCAAGATGGGAATCTGATTAGCAAAACCCAAGGCGGTCAAACTTCGACTTACACTTACGACCAAGAAAATCGTCTTGTTGGTGCTGTCACTCCTGATGGTACTTGGAGTTATGAATATGATGCCTTGGGTAATCGCATTGCCACTGTCAAGAATGGGCAACGGACTGAATACCTCCTCGACCCAGTTGGTTTGGTGAGTGTGATTGGCGAATACAATGGCACAGGCAGTCTGGTTGCGCGTTATACCAACGGCGTAGGCCTGGTGAGCCGCACTGATGGTAGCAATGCCACAACTTATTATGACGTTGATGCGATCGGTTCAGTGGTGGGATTGACTGGTGGCACAGGCACTTATCTCAATCGCTACAGTTATTTACCCTTTGGTGAAGATTTAACCAAAACTGAGACAGTTGCTAACCCCTTTGAGTATGTCGGACTCTGGGGTGTGACAGATGAAGGCAACGGTCTGGACTTCATGAGATCCCGGTACTACGAAACCAATACAGGTAAATTTACTTCCATTGACCCCATTGGTTTACTAGGCGGTAATAGCAATTTATACACTTACGTCGATAATAAACCTCTCTGGGCAGTCGATCCTCAAGGCACTTTCCTCTGGCCTCTAGCGGTAGGCGGTGCAATTATTGGGGCAGCAGTTGGTGCAGTTGGCTATGGCATTACCACAGCCGCTACTGGCGGTAGTTTTAGCTGGGGAGGTTTAGCTGGAGCAGCCGTTGGTGGCGGATTATATGGCGGAGTTGTCGGGGCAACCGGTGGATTAGCTGCACTAGGCACTGTGGGAGGAGCCATTGGGATGGCGGGTGTAGGAGCAGCTACTAACAGCATTGGTTACGGTGTTCAGACAGGAATTGATGGTGGATTTAGTTGGGGAGGTTTAGGCACAGCCGCAGGTTTAGGAGCTGCTACAGGTTGGATACCCTGGAAAATGTTGGGTTACAACGGCCAAGGAGCAACAGCTTGGGGATCGAAATATATGATTACCCCCAAGTTAGGTAATGTACTGGGAGGACTCAACAAATCAGGACAATCTTTATGGAAGAGTTTAGGTGTCAGTGGTCTAGCGGGAATAGCCGCAAGTTTAGGTCAGGCTGGTCTGAGTTTCCTCTTCGCCGTCGATCCCAACGATATCGTCGGTCCTGCTGGTTACGGCACTCAAGGCTACTTCACCCCTTACCAAACCCTCCCCTACCTGATTCGCTTCGAGAACCAAGCCTCAGCCACAGCACCCGCTGTTTTTGTCACCGTCACTCACCAAATTGATGCTGACCTCGACCTCAGTACCTTCGAGTTGGGAGACTTTGGCTTTGGTGATATTTACATTGACGTTCCCGATGGGCTGCAAACCTACAACACCAGAGTCGATTTACGCGATACCATTGGTTACTACGTCGATTTCAACGCCAGCCTCAACACTACCACCCGCACCGTCACCTGGAAATTAACCACCATCGACCCCACTACAGGCGATTTGCCCACTGACCCCGATGCAGGTTTCTTACCCCCCAACAACGCCACCCACGATGGCGAAGGCTTTGTTAACTACAGCATCAAACCCAAAGCCAACCTGACCACCGGTACACAAATCGATGCCCTTGCCAGCATTGTCTTTGATACCAATGACCCCATTAATACACCATTGTGGCGGAATACGGTTGACATCAGCGACCCAAGTAGTACTGTTTCTGCCCTACCCAGCACCACAACTACTCCTAACTTTAACGTCTCCTGGTCGGGGACAGACAATGGTAGCGGCATTGCATCCTACGATATCTACGCCTCCGTAAATGGCGGTGCATTCACTCTGTGGAAAGACGACATCACGGCTACCTCAGCCCAGTACAGTGGCGCAACCGGAAACACTTATAGGTTCTACAGCATTGCTAAAGATAATGTCGGCAACCTGCAAGCTGTTCCGCTGAGTGCCCAAGCTACCACTCAAGTAGTTGCAGGTGGGACGACGACAGTTAGCATTAGCGATGTCACAGTCATTGAAGGGTTAAATCCCAATGCAGTATTTACGGTGACGCTCTCTGCTGCCAGCAGTCAACCAATTACTGTTCAATATACGACAGTTAACGGAACGGCGATCGCAGGTAATGATTTCATCGCAACTACCAACACCCTCACCTTTGCCGCCAATCAAACCAGCCAAACAATTAATGTTGCTCTGTTAAATGACAATCTCAACGAAGCCAACGAATCCTTTAGCCTCAATCTAAGTAACCCCACCAATGCTACTCTAGGGGATGGTCAGGCGATCGCCACAATCAGCGATACCTTAACCGCCACTACCACAACCATCTTACCCAATAACGTAGAAAACCTCACCCTCCTTGGTACTGGTAACATCAACGGCACTGGTAATGCTGGCAATAACATCATCACAGGCAACAGTGGCAACAACAGGCTCAACGGTGGC
Source organism: Nostoc calcicola FACHB-3891 (assembly GCF_014697355.1). Taxonomy (GTDB): domain Bacteria; phylum Cyanobacteriota; class Cyanobacteriia; order Cyanobacteriales; family Nostocaceae; genus Nostoc; species Nostoc calcicola. The sequence goes on from NZ_JACJRQ010000027.1 coordinate 67,423, forward strand.
GCTGGGGTTGATACCTTAATTGGCGGTGCAGGCGATGATATTTATGAAGTCGATACAACCACTGATACCTTAACGGAAGCGGCTAATGGTGGTACAGATAGGATTGAGTCTGCTGTCAGCTTCAATTTAACTACGACAGCTAATATCGAAAACCTCACCCTCATCGGCACAGGTAATATCAACGCCACAGGCAACGCTGGCAATAACCTGATTACAGGCAACAGTGGTAACAACCAACTCGAAGGCGGTGCAGGAATAGACACCTTCGTTGGCGGACTAGGCAATGATACTTACATTATTGATAGCACCGATATTATTACTGAGGCTGCCAGCGAAGGAATCGATACCATTCAAGCTAACTTTACCTTCAATCTCGCTAATGTAGCCAATGTCGAAAATCTGACACTATCAGGTACAGCAAACATCAATGGTACTGGTACTGCTGGCAACAACCTGATTACTGGCAATAGCGGCAATAACCAACTCAACGGTAGTGATGGCGATGATACTCTCAATGGTGGTGCGGGAATAGACACCCTCGTTGGTGGTGTTGGGAATGATACTTACATTATCGACAATAGTGATACTATCACTGAAGTTGCCAATGAAGGAATTGATACCATTCAAGCTGACTTTATCTTTAATCTTACTACCGTAGCTAATGTCGAAAATCTGACACTATTAGGTACAGCAAACATCAATGGTACTGGTACTGCTGGTAACAACCTGATTACTGGCAATAGCGGCAGTAATCAACTCAACGGTGGCGATGGCAATGATACCCTCAACGGTGGTGCGGGGATAGACACGCTCATCGGTGGTATTGGTGGTGATACTTACATCATCGATAGTAGTGATACTGTTACTGAAGCTGCCAATGAAGGAATCGATACCATTCAAGCTGACTTTACCTTCAATCTTGCTACTGTAGCCAATGTCGAAAATCTGACACTATCAGGTACAGCAAACATCAATGGTACTGGTACTGCTGGCAACAACCTGATTATTGGCAATGGCGGTAACAACCGCCTTGATGGTGGTGCGGGGATAGATACTCTTAATGGCGGTGTTGGCAATGATGTCTATGTTATGGATACAACTACTGACACGTTGCAAGAAAGTACTAGCGGAGGTATTGACACTATTGAAACTAACCTCAGTTTCAATTTAACGACGGTTGCCAACATTGAAAACCTCACCCTCACTGGTAGCGCTAATCTCAACGGTACAGGTAACACTGGCAATAATGTTTTAACTGGCAATAGTGGCAGTAACCAACTCGAAGGCGGTGACGGAAATGATACCCTCAATGGTGGTGCAGGGGTAGATACGCTCATTGGTGGTATTGGCAATGACACTTACATCATCGATAGCAGCGACATCATCACCGAAGCCGCCAATGCCGGAAACGATACCATTCAAGCGAATTTTACCTTTAATCTCACCACTGTCGCTAATATCGAAAATCTAACACTTTCGGGTACTACGAATATTAACGGTACAGGCACTGCCGGAAATAATGTTATTACTGGCAATAGCGGTAGTAACCAACTCGAAGGCGGTGACGGAAATGATACCCTCAATGGTGGTGCAGGAATAGACACGCTCATCGGTGGTATTGGTAATGATATTTACATCATTGATAGTAGCGATACCATAACTGAAGCCGCTAATGGCGGAACTGATACCATTCAAGCGAACTTTACCTTTAATCTCACCACTGTCGCTAACATTGAAAATCTGACACTCTTGGGGACTGCGGATATCAACGCCACAGGTAACGCAGACAATAACATCATCACTGGTAACAGTGGTAATAATACTCTCAATGGCGGTACAGGGGCAGATACCCTTATTGGCGGTACTGGTAATGATACTTATATCATCGACAGCACTGATACCATTATCGAAGCAACCAATGGTGGCATTGATGTGATTCAAGCTGGCTTTAGTTTTAGTCTCGCCACTCTCGCCGATGTGGAAAACCTGACGCTAACAGGTACTGGCAACATCAATGGTACAGGAAATATTGGCAACAATATTATTACTGGCAATAGCAGCACTAACCAACTCAACGGCGGCGATGGCAATGACACTCTTGATGGCGGTGCAGCAGCAGACACGCTAATCGGTGGTGCTGGTGATGATACTTACATCATCGACAGCAGCGATACTGTCACTGAAGCTGCTAATGCCGGAACTGATACTGTTCAAGTCGGCGTTACCTTTAATCTGGCCACTGTGGCTAATGTGGAAAACCTGACGCTAACTGGTACTGACAATATCAACGGTACAGGAAATGTTGGCAACAATATTATTACTGGTAATAGCGGCAATAACCAACTCAGCGGCGGCGACGGCAATGATACCCTCAACGGTGGTGCTGGGGTTGATATCCTCACTGGTGGTGCAGGAGCAAATACTTACGTTTTCCAATTTGGACAATCTTTGGTGTCTGGGGTAGACCGAATTAATGGTTTTGCCATAGGCACTGATAAGATTGATTTATTAAGTAGTACGAATACAGCCTTAACAGCACCGAGTGATTTCACTCGCGCCGCAGACAGCACTGCTGCTACTTTATCGGAATTAGTAAATCAAGTCTTTGCTGATGCAGATGGCGGAACGGTTGGTAATCAAGCTTTAGCTGTTAATAGCGCCGCCTTGGTACAGGTTACAGGAGCAATATCAGGTACTTATCTGGTTGTCAATGACGACATCGCCGGGCTGCAAACAAATCAAGATTTACTTGTCAATCTCACTGGCTATACAGGAACGTTACCGACGTTAGGAACAGTACCAGTTAATAGCTTTTTTGTCTAGAAGTTATAGCGCTTTGCAATTGCGTGGAATAGAGACAATTACTAGGGTAGCAGAACTGTGCTACCCTATTGTGTACCTGATTGAAATGAAAATGCTTAAAGGTCTCAAAAAGCTCAATTAAAATAATTATCTAGCGGCAAAAACAAGAGTCGAACCAATGGCAAGTCATTTGGAGATAAACTTGAAATACTTTGCTCAGTCTCGCCAATTCTAATAGGAGGAAAACGTTTTAAATCATCTGACCAGTACTTTAACAAGCCAATTTCACCATATCTATATATCTTGGCTAACCAGGATAATAAGGCTTGCACAATATGAGGTTGTAAAAAATTAAATTCAAAATCTATCACATGATAGCGATTAGAGATTTGCTCTGATAAATCCAAATTAACGTCTCGACGCTCCCCAAACTTTGATAATGGCAGAATGGAATAATGATGTAAGCGAGAATTAGGATAATTTTCGGGTTGATGCTCTGCAAACCATACCTCAAACCTTTGAGGAAAACACTTTTCAATTTGAAAAATCTTAGACGGTATTAAAATACAAAATTTGGCACTCATTTGATTTAAAGCTAATCTTTATTATCATCAATAATATGGTTGTTATATAGCAATACGGTTCAGTTAAGGTCAAAACTCTTTGTCAAAGTCAATTTTTTTAACGAATCGCTCCAGGCGCAGAGAACGCAGAGAGAAGGGAGAAATGCTTAACTGAACTGTATTGTGTTATATAGGACTACTATCTGATTTTTGAAAAGATACGTAGTGGCGTGGCAAGGCTAAAATAGTGCATTAGCTTTCCTCTTGTGGGATGGGCGTCTCGCCCGTCCTAATTGGCGGGCAAGATGGCCGCCCCACAAGAAAATTTATTGCAACATTTTAGCCTTGACACGCTAATAGGTTGAAATATTAACGCCCATTTACTTGAAAAATACCCAAACAATAGCCTTAAAACCTGAGTATTTCTCGGTCATAGTTTTCGGGAAGAGGTTCTATTTCCCAGACTATGCCTTCTGTTGGTTCCAAGGCAACTTCTATATAAAGTTGTTCTAGGGGGGTTATGGCAATATCTTCGTTATTGGGGAAAGGCTGTAAATCTTCAGTCAGGAGTCGGAGTTTAAAACCCCCAGGGATAAGGGCACCCACAGTCTGGTTACGCAACTCAAAGCGCCAAATAGTTGCGTCTGGTTGGCCTTGTGGTGTAATCAGCAGTTCGTAGATTTGACCTGCGTAGGCGTAGCCCACCGCAGGTATCGCCAACTGACGAGATATAATCATTTCCGCTGGCGTTTGTTCAACACCCCGCGCCCCAGCCTCACTCACTTGTAAATCAAAACTTCCCCAACCAACAGTTTGGGCAACTTGGGAAACACCGCTTTGCAACCATTGAATAACTGACCACTGTTCTGGTAGTCCCAAACGGCGTTGATATAAACTTTTGCGCCAACCGCCATGTGTAATTAATCCCGCCCATAGTTGAAAAGAAACGGCGAGTCTCGGCGTCAATATTTCTGGATTTCCCAGACGGGCAATTAGGTTTTGTGCTTGTGGTTGTGGTAGAGTCTCTATCTCTTCAATGGCGCTACGTGTTGGTTCTTCTGGGCAAAGTTGCCGCGCCACGCCTAAAATATTGATGTCATTGATGATATTATCAGCATCAAGAGAATAAGTGCGATCGCCTGCATCATAATTCCCCCTAGCTTTGAGTTGTGCATGGGTGCAGTAACCCCAAACTCTCACATAGCCTTCATCCGCTTCTACCTGCACAGCTAAATAATAATCACCTACCCAACTGGGAATATCCACCCATTCTTGCGGTACCCGCAATTCACTTAAATCAATTGTTTCACTCGGAACCAAGATTAATCGAGTGGCGTTTAGCGTAATTGCGGTTCCATTTACCAATTCCCAAAAACTCGATAAAACAGTGCTACTTGGCCAGACTTTTGCTTGCGGTGTGAAATCTTCTTGTAACCATTGCAATAGGGTGCCCAGGCAAAGTTCATTAATATAACCTTGATAGCCAGAAGTCGGGTTAGAAAAAGATTGACTGTGAATATGCGCCTGATTTTGGGTGGCGGCGGGAATTTCTAAAATCAGGTCTGTTGAATTAGCAAAAGTAAATACGGTGTCAGCAGTCATGGTGGTTACTCTGGGAATGGGGAGTGGGGAGTGGGGAATGGGGAAGAGTTTTCAAATTCTAATTTTCATCTATTTAAATCACAATCGCTTGCAAGTTATACCATTTCACTAAAACCTTGATACACATAATTTCTCGTAGGGGCACGGCAGTGCCGTGCCCTGACCAATATGTTTGTATCATTATTAAAGTGAAATAGTATTAGCACGGCTGTGCATTGGTGTCAACTTAAGCTTAAACGCTTGTCCCACATAAGCTTTACCCCACCCCTCAATCCCCTTACCGTGTACACACAAGTCTTATAAAGTTGCCTAATAGCGTTTCGATCCCCCCTAGCCCCCCTTAAAAAGGGGGGAAAAATTCTTCAAGTCCCCCAATTTATCGGGGGATTTAGGGGGATCAGAGGATTTGTGTGTACACCATAGGCGTGCGGGGAGGGGAGGTTTTGCGTCAGCAAAGCTGGGGTGGGGTGACGCTGTGAGTAATGGTAAGTAAGTGAATTCAGAATCACGTCTTGACAAGGGTTTCACCTTGAGTTGATGCCAATGACAGCTGTGCTAACCTACCCAAAATTTACATTGCTTTGTTGGGTTGCACTTTGCTTAACCCAACCTACGTTTCTCATTTCCCGACTTCCTAGTAATAATTTCTCAGCCATTCCTCCATCACTATATTGATACTTTTGAGTAGGTCTGATGTCACAGTAATATGCAAATTATCTCGACTCCAGTTAGCTAAAGACCGTAATAAAGCTTCTTGAGCTTTTTTTAGTCGCCGAGAGACTGTATATTGCTGCATTTGTAATTGCTTGGCAATTTTGTCTTGAGTGAGTTGTTCACCATAGTAAAGTTTTACAATTTCTTGTAATTGCGGTTCAAGTTGAGCGATCGCCAGGACTAAAACTTTGTTAATCTCAGTTTGCTGAGAAATTCTTGTTTGTTCTTCTTCTTGGGCGATAATTTCATTCATCAGAGATTCTTGTTGAGTCCCTGGAAGATTATCTAGCCATTCCCAAGAATCATCGCCACCTTTAGATATATTCAGAGACTCCGGTGTAGGATAGCGATATTTGCGTACAGCTTTGGCAGAATTTAACAGCCATTTTTCCAGAGTTTGGGGATTGACTTGTTGACTACTTTGTGAATTATAAGCTTTAGCGATGGCTTGCCAAATTACATCTTCAGGTCGAGAAAGTTGGCGAGAAGTACCAGTTTTGGTAGGAATATACAGAGTTTTGAAAGATTCCCAAGCCAGAATATAAGCATGAATATCCTCTGGAGATAAACCAGCATTTTGCAAAGATTCCACCAAAAATTTTTTAGTGATTTTTCGCAACAGTCCCCAGTCTGTACAAATATCAATTTCGCTATTTTGACGCAAAGTTTCACGAATCGCACTACCAAAGATGGCGTTAGCGTAGTTTTTTAAGCTAAAACCTTGATTGGGATGGAAACCTTTGAGGACTTTATCAACTTGGGCGATCGCAATTTGAAAACAGTCTGATAATTTATACTGAGTGCTAGCAAAATTAGTAACAGTTTTTTGAGATACCCAATAACAAGGTTCTTGCAAGTAAGCTGTGAGATGTTGCTTCGCCAGTACCTCAGTTTCAGGAAGCTGCCAAAATTTATACCAGTAAAGCGCCCAAAAATACTCCGATGTTTCTTGTGGCGTGTGGTTGACAGAATTTTGCATACTCCGACGCAAACTTGATTCTATCGCCCAACGACTGAAGCGATCGCCAGCAAATTGCACAAAAGTTGAAAAGATTTCAGTGATAGTTTGTCGAGGTTGCATAAAAAATTGTCATTTGTCATTTGTCATTTGTCATTTGTCATTTGTCATTTGTCAAGAGCCTCCTAATTCTAAAATTTAATTAGTAAATGTAGTGGCGTAGCAAGGCTAAATTTATACATTAGATGTATGGTTTTTTGGCGGTGCGTTGCACTGCGCGACAACGCACCCTACTGGTGTGACAAGCTTAAAATAGTGCATTAACTTGACTCTTGTGGGATGGGCGTCTCGCCCGTCCGGTGCGGACAAGATGTCCACACCACAAGAAAATTTTTTGCAACATTTTAGCCTTGTCACGCTACTACATTTAAATTTATTAACTGAATTCTGACTTCTGAATTCTGACTTCTAAATTCTGACTTCTGACTTCTGAATTCTGAATTCTGACTTCTGAATTCTGACTTCTGACTTACGATTCAATTTCTTTGTGTGCAGTTTTATTTACACAATAAGTGCTTCCCCTAAAGCTTAATTTATGGGTTACTCCTGGTGTAGTCACTCCAGTGGATTCTATATTTGAATTACCACAAATAAAATAAGTGCTTCCCCTAAAGCTCAATTTATATGTTACTCCTGGTGTAGTGACTCGATCTAATTTGCCATTGGGGTCAGCACGATAGGAAACCCCACGGTAAATCAAGTTACAATCTGCTTCCGATTCGCAAACTGGCTGTTGGGGAAATTCTATTTTTTCGCTGGCGACCTTACTTGTGGAGTATTCATAGCTTGTGCTAATAATAACAGGAATTAATAGTAAAAGTAACATCGGCCAAGGAGCGAACATTAAACCCAAAATTAAGCTGATGACTGCAAATACAGCCACCAAATGTGAAATTTCACTATGAATTTTTTTTAAAGCAAAATAGCTGGTGATTAAACAAGCACACGGTACGATCAAAAAGTACGAAGCCATTTTTCTTAACTTCTGAATCAAAAGTAAACAGTTTGCAACACAGATCGGAGTTGTTTGCAAAATTGTTATTTATTTTACGTCAAATAAACTTTTTTAGTTACCGTACTTTTTCAGTAAAAGTGTTACTTTCAGCTATCTGTATTAGCCTTGAAAGTAATGTGTGCAATAAAAAAGGCGAACTCGTTGCGATCGCCTTTTTACTAAGTATCAAATTTTATTCTGTTTATACTGAGCAATAATCAGCTGAGAATTTATTTAATTGTTTGAAAATTCTCAATTGTGAGAAATATTTCTTCATCAGCTATTTGAGCGTTGTAATCGACATTAATTTGGGTTGGATAGCCGAGTCTAGGACTGTAACTTACATTCAGGCTGTAGGCTTGACGATTAATAGCATCCTGAATCACATTAAAAAGCTTAGGAATTGTGTTGTACTTGTCAAAAAATTCTGGATTCTGAACTGGTTGACCTGTCTCTACAGAAGCGATCGATCTTGTTTGACCATTACGTACTTCAATGATTACTGGGCCTCTAGATTCTGGCAGACAAAAGCAACTGTTACTAAATGTATAGCGATAGTTGGAAATCTTTTGTTTATTCCACAAAAGGCGATTAAAATTTAACCGTCTTTGATCCAATTTATTATTCTGTGATGATTGTGCTATCTCTACGGGAGGTTGAGACATGACTGGTAGGTTGAGGCCTGCAAATACCAACAAGCCGACACTGATAATGATAGACAAGCGCATATCAATCTATTAATTGGTTACAAACTTTACTTTATTCTATTAGTAGATTCACTCTTTTAAGTATACTTTATGTTTTGATTAAAATACGTTGGTGTGTGGGCGGGGGGGGAAACTGCTTAGAGGTAAACCCCTGAAGAATAGACTTCTTGCATAAGTCGGGAAAAGGGGAAGGGGAAAGGGGGAAAGGTTTGGTATTTTCCCTTTCCCCAATAAAGATGAGTCCCTTTTCCCACAAGAGTGCAAAAAGCACTTTTGCAAGAGGTCTAATAACTTTATGTAGGGTTTGCTGAAAAAATCTTTTGGCTGGGGTAAGAAATAGAGAATAGGCAATAGTTTCATCCCTATTTTTTGTGATTTTTGATCGTGGGATAAATACTAAACGAGTTATGAATGCTGCTTTACCCCAGAATTCTAAATTCTGAATTATGCTATGATTATTTGAGGCGATAAAGTATCTCGCCAGCCTTTGGTACAAGCAAAATACCTTCATGCTCCCGATAAGACCATTCTGTTAGTTTAATCGTCGCCGGATCGCAATAGTTCAAGTTATGAGCAGCACAACGTTCCGGAGAAATACCAGTAGCTAGAGTCACACGAATCCGCGCTTTTTCTCCTTCTATAGAATCAAAAGTGCCCATACCTTTCAAGTGAGTACTATGGGCTAGCACTCCCGCAGGATATCCTTGGAATTTATCCCATTGTTTAAGAAAGTAATCCCGCACATGATAACCAATTTCAGCTAATATTTCGCCGTGTGTGTAGCTAAATTCGGTAATATGAGGTGCATAGATAATTACTTCTCCACCATCGGCGACTACTGGCTCTAGTTTGTACATTCCTTTAGCAGCCGTCCAAATATCATCGTACATTTGGGGCATGACTGAAAGCACTTTTTTAAAAGGTCGATCTACATATTTAATATGTAATTTTGCTGACAATTTGGCAGCAGCTTCCCAGGCTAACTCAGGTTTATCTATATAAAGTCCAGCTAACTGATTTGTTTTCGGTGCAACCACCATTGCTAAACAAAGTTTTGGGGTAGGAATCATGTTAGCAGCTCGATTTATCAAGCGTCGGACTGGCGTGATTCCTGGGGTACCAATAATTTCATAACAGGTAATTAAAGCTCCCAGCCAGTGTGATAAATTAATTACTTCTTGACCGCCAATACCTGGAAAAAAATATTTATTACCCCCAGAAAAACCGACAACTTCGTGGGGAAAGACTGGACCACAAATAACGATCAAATCATATTCTGTTACTAGCTTATTAACGCGCACGTCAACTTCTTGATGCAACATTCTACCGCTAATTTCTGCTATCTCGGCAGCCGAAATGACTCCACAAGAAATAAAAGTTTCTGGTAGATGCCAAAGGTGATTAAAGATGTGAACTCCTTTAAAAGTTGTCTCTCGTTCCTCTGGTGTTACTCCAACTAAACGATTGATTTGTTCCTCACTCATGGGATTATGTGTACCCAGAGCAATTAAAAAATCCAATGCAGCAACCCTATGATTTAACTCCTGATGCAGCAATCGAAACATTTGCGGGATGGGAGCAGTGCGCGTTCCATCTGGTATTAATACCAGGATGCGCTGTCCATCAAATCTAGAATCTGCCAAAGCTTGATGAACGAGTTGGCAAACTTCTTCATCTGCAAGGGTGCCATGATTAATTACAGCTAATGAATGCATTTCTAAACTCCGCTGTAGATGCTAAATCCACCGTCTACCGGCACAACTACCCCGTTGACGAAACTAGAACCAGAACTGCATAACCAAATCAAGGTACTGAGTAATTCCTGCGGTTCTCCAAAACGTCCGGCTGGGGTATGGTTGATAATTTTTTGTCCACGATCGCTTAAACTACCATCTGGATTTAAAAGTAAATCTCGATTTTGTTCGCCAATAAAAAAACCTGGCGCGATCGCATTGACTCGCAACCCGTCCCCATATTTTTGAGCGAGTTCCACAGCTAGCCAACGAGTAAAGTTATCTATGGCTGCTTTCGCCGCTGAGTAACCAACCACCCGACTAATCGCCCGGATAGCAGACATGGAAGAAATATTCACAATGCAACCTTGGGGTTGATTTCTTTCCACCATCGCTTCACCAAAAACCTGGCTGGGTAGTAAAGTACCCACTAAGTTGAGACTAACTACTTGCTCAAATGCTACGTGCGGCATATCAAAAAAAGTAGCGTCAGCAGTAATTGTGGCACCCGGAATATTACCACCAGCGGCGTTTACCAGGATGTCTATCTTACCCCAATGCTTTAAAATAGCGTCTTTGGCTATTTCTAATTGGGAGCGATCGCCAACATCTGCCAGCACCACCATACTTTCACCACCATTGGCAGTAATATCCGCTACAACTGCATTCCCCCGTGCTTCATTGCGACCGAGAACCACTACTCGCGCTCCCGCAAGAGCTAAACCACGCGCCATCGCCCCACCAAGCACACCAGAACCACCTGTGACTACTGCTACCTGGTCTTTCAGTCCAAAAAGTTTATGCAAAATCAAATCTGATTTATTCAATAAGTCTCGCATTGATAATTCCTCTATCTAATTGGGGAAAACTCTGCGTCCCTTTGCGTTTACTTTGCGTCCCTTTGCGTTTAAAAATATTATTGAAACGCAAAGGAGCGCAAAGGTTGACGCAAAGGAACGCAGAGGTTTTGCTATGAACTCAATTTGTAAGCAACTTTGGCGAGGTCGTAAGCTAAAGCATGAGCCATTTCATAGCCTTCTTCTTCCTCAATTAACCCGCGTGTTACCAATCCCGCTAACCAGTTACAAGCTACACGTCGCCAAACAGTGTGGCGGGCAGGAATGGAAACGAAAGCCCGTGTATCATCGTTAAAGCCGGCGGTGTTATAAAGTCCGGCGGTTTCCATCACCTGATTGAAGTATCGTTCCATACCATTGATGCTGTCGTGAAACCACCAAGGCGGTCCTAGTAGCACTGCGGGATAATGACCAGCTAGGGGAGCTAGTTCGCGGCTATAAGTGCTTTCATCTAATCCAAATAGGATTAAGTGAAAGTTCTGATGATTACCGTAGGCTGTCAACAACGGATGTAAATTTTCCGTCCACTCTATCTTCAAGGGAATATCAGCACCTTTATCTGACCCAAAATGCTCAAAGACAGCTGAATTATGGTTACGCATAATACCGCAATGCATTTGCATCACCAAACCATCTTCTACACTCATGCGAGCCATTTCCATGAACATATGCCCAGTAAAACGCTCTGCATCACCTGGATTTAGCTTATTAGCTAATGCTCTAGCAAAGATGGCTTCTGCTTCCTGGTCGGTGAGGCGTTTGGTATAAGGTGTTGCTGCACTGTGGTCAGTAGCTGTGGCGCCCATTTTTTTAAAGAAGGCTCGACGTTCTTCTAGGGTTTGCACGAAAGTAGCGTAAGTCTTAATTTCTCGTGCAGCAGCGCTTTCCAGCTTGCTGAGATTTTCCCGCCAACCAAGAGTATCCAGGTTGACTACTGCATCTGGACGAAAAGTAGGTTTGATCTTAGTGAAACCTTCTTGGTGTAATGATTGATGGTATTCAAGAGCATCGCTGGCCGCATCAGTGGTACAAAGCACTTCAATATTAAACTTTTTGAATAAAGCACGAGGTGAGAATTCAGGTAACAATAACAGTTTTTCCAGATAATCATAGATATGTGCGGCGTTGCGAGAGTTTAAAGGCTCATCCACCCCAAAGACGTTAGTGAGTTCGTCTTTCAGCCACAACCCAGAGGGAGTACCTTGGAATAAGTAAAAATGGTCGGCGAAAAGCTGCCAAATTTTGCGGTGGTTGGTTTCTACTGCTGAACCATCACGGCTAGGTATGCCCAGAGCTGACAAAGGTACGCCCCGACTATAAAGCATACGGAAAATGTAATGGTCAGGAATAATCAATAATTCCGTTGGGGAACCAAAACGCGCTGCTGGATTAGCTAATAAGGCAGGGTCTACGTGTCCGTGGGGACACACCAGCGGTAGAGTAGATATGCTGTCAAAAAATTGACGCGCTAGTTGTCTTTGAATTGGTTCTGGACTGAAGCAGCGATCGCCAGATAAACTCCATTTTGTAGTTAACATATTTTTTGTTATTAGTCATTGGTCATTTGTCATTAGTCATTAGTTTTTCTCCACGTCCCCTCATCTCCCTCATCCCCCTCCCCCAAATGCCGCACTACTACCCCGCTTGACTAGAACAGGAGAGAAAACGCGGTTTTCTACGCTTTTTTCCTCTAGTAAATCGAGTAACATTTCCATCGCCGAGCGACCAATTTCCAACATTGGTTGGCAAACTGTTGTTAGTGACGGCGTTACGTAACGACAAAGAGCAATATCGTCAAATCCCACCAAACTTAAAGTTTGCGGTATCAAAATATTTAGTTCTTGGCAAGCTAAGAGAGCGCCAACTGCCACCATGTCGTTGTAACAAAAGATGCCTGTTACACCAGCGGCAAATAGTTGAGGTAGCATCTTTTTTCCCGTATCAACATCGCTGATTCTGATATTTTCTTCATCACTAATTGCCACCCAATCACTGTTTTGTGGTAAACCCGCTGCGCTCAAAGCCTTGCTATATCCTTCTTGGCGCAGCTGGTTTGACTTACTGCGATCGCCTACGCCCAAATAGCCAATAGCCGTGTGTCCCAAATCGATCAAATGCTCTACTGCCAATCGACCACCTAAAAAGTCATCCACTGTCACTGTGTGAAATGTTTCAGGTTGATCTTCTGTCTGACTATTAATCAAAACTGTTGGCACAGAAATTTCACTTACTTTATCAGTATTGTTTTTATTAATGCGCGAATCAGTAACTAATATGCCGTCCACTCTGCGGCGATGAAAATTATCAATAGCTGCGATTTCCTGCTCGAAATCTCGGTGGGAAGCAGTTAACAAAACACTCAAACCAGCTGTTCTAGCTACCTGTTCAATTCCTTCTACTACCTCAGCGTAAAAAGGATCGGCGATGGAAGTCACCACTACCCCAACGGTATAAGTCCGTTGATTTTGCAAGCTTTGAGCGATGGCATTGGGTACGTAGTTCATCTCCCGCGCTATTTTCTTAATTTCCTCTCGCACCTTCGGGCTAATTAGAGAGTTATCTCGCAAAGCACGCGAAACTGTAGAATGAGAAACCCCTGCTCTGCGGGCAATATCTTCAATTGAAACTTTTCGTTTCTTCATGATTTTACTGTAATTAATGCAAACGTGTGCATTATAATTTTAATTATTAGCAAAGTTGAGTCATCTGTCAATGGATTCACCCATTAACAAAGGATAAAACTTCGGATAAGGGGGCAGGGGGAGATTTTACAGCGATTTTCAGGTAAATACACCACTTTGTAGGGGCGCACAGCTGTGCGCCCCTACCGAAGATTGTGGTTCAAATAGATGAAAAACGCTATGAAGAAGGGGAAAGGGGAAGGGGGAAGGGGGAAAGGTTAAATTTATCCCTTTACCCTTTACCCTTTAACCTTTACCCCTGTTTTTAATTCTTACCCTTTACCCTTTAACCTTTACCCCTGTTTTTAATTCTTACCCTTTACCCTTTAACCTTTACCCCTGTTTTTAATTCTTACCCTTTACCCTTTCCCCTTTCCCCCTTCTCGGTAATCAGTATTAATTAAGCAAACTTGATATAACTTAACTTTTTTTGTAAAACTATGAAAGATAAGTCAATGATTATCATCATGATGGGTGTTTCTGGAGCCGGCAAAACCACCATAGGAAAACTGCTAGCAGACTCTTTAAACTGGGAATTTAGCGACGCCGATGCTTTTCATTCGCCGGAGAATGTTGAAAAAATGCGGCGCGGTATCCCCTTGACTGAAGCCGACAGAACACCTTGGTTACAAGATTTGCAAGCAGCGATTAAAAACTGGCTGCAAGAAAATAAAAATATGGTGCTGGCGTGTTCGGCTCTCAAAGAAAGCTATCGGCAATTTTTGGTGGTGGATAGGGAACGCATCAAACTAGTCTACCTCAAAGGCTCTTATGAGTTAATTCAACAGCGCTTGCAAGAGCGTCATAATCACTATATGACCGAAAAACTCCTCGATAGCCAGTTTAATACTCTGGAAGAACCATCAGACACTTTATATATAGATGTTATCGAGACACCCCAGGTAATTGTCCAAGACATCAGAACAGCTTTAGGAATTTAGCATCTGTGTGGGAAAACTTATCTTAAACAAATATAAAGCGATCGCATCACTGTAACGTAGGAGGAAAATAATGTTTCTTAGATTAGCGCAACAACATCAGCAAGTCGTCCAAGACTTGGTAATCAATCTACAAGCTTTGTCAATTGTACTTGAGGGGCGTGGTTATCTCACATCTTGTTATACATGTGGCGACCAAATCAAGAGTGCTTCATTTATGGTCAGTTTGGAAGAAAAGCACCTGATTCGCTTTTTAGTGTCCGATTACGGTATTACTTGGATGGAAATTTGGGATGACCGTGAATTAATGAAGTTAGAGGGTGCAGAAGCAATCAATCAATTGCAGGAGTTGGCTAATATTGTCAAGTATCCACAGCAAAAAATTCTTGAAGAAGAATTCACAAGTCAGAATGGGCTAAACGCCCCGCTATCGGTAACAGGAGTCAGAATCAAGACCACCAACTTTTCAATTTAGTGGGGATGCAAAAACGCTGAGGGACTTCCAAAAAATAAATTATCCCAAATTATTTGTACATTTGTAGGGGCGCACAGCTGTGCGCCCCTACGTTAGTTAACGCTGCGGTATCCGTCAGTCCAACAGAATACCCAACTGAATTCTGACTCCTGAATTCTGTTCAACAAAGTAAAGAATGTTTGCTGAAGGAAAAATGCACGCTTGTGCAAATAGATAAAAAACTTAACAGACATTTTTGCACACGTGTGCAAAAATTTAAATATAGAGTTTATGCACACCTGTGCAAAGAAGTTGAATCATCATTAAAAACTAGGAAGATATGTACCAAACTCTAAATCATCCCATCAAACGAACTGAAAACAATCCTTTACATTCACTAGAAGAATGGGAAGAAGATTTACTCAATCGCTATCCCGACCCGAACAGGATACTTAAAGAAGGTAAAACGGTTGTTGCGTACAGGAATTACGAAACGACTACTAGAGATACAGTCAAAGAATTCTACCGATTAAATCATATTAATCAAACATATGATTTTGTACTACAGAAAAAAGCAGAGTTTCTCAAGTTTGACAAAAAAGAAATGACCGTTTGGGATGCGGTAGAATTTTTGAATCAACTAGTTGATGATTCAGATCCTGATACAGACTTAGACCAATTACAACATTTGTTGCAAACATCAGAAGCTATTCGCGCTGATGGTCATCCTGATTGGATGGTACTGACAGGTTTCTTTCACGATATGGGGAAAGTACTTTGCTTATTTGGTGAACCCCAATGGGCGAGTGTAGGCGATACCTATCCTGTAGGTTGTGCATTTTCTGATAAAATTGTTTTCTCGGAATTTTTCAAAGATAATCCCGATCGCAATAACCCAAAATATAATACTAAATATGGTATATACGAGCCAAATTGCGGATTAAGTAATGTACACATGTCATGGGGACACGATGAGTATTTCTATAGTATGATGAGACCTTACTTGCCCGAACCTGCATTGTACATCCTTCGCTATCACTCATTTTATCCCCAACATCGTGAGAACGCCTACGAGTATTTGATGGATAAACACGATGAAGAAATGTTTAAATGGGTGAAGTTATTTAATCCCTACGATTTGTATTCCAAAAATCCCAATCCTCCTGATTGGCAAAAACTCAAGCCATACTACGAAGACTTAGTGGCTAAATATTTACCGCTAACCCTAAAATTTTAAATTCCTGGCGTCACCAAACCAAAGATTTTGGTTCCTGATTGAGTTTCTCAAGATTGTAATGATTTTTTATTCATCATTAGACCTCTTGCATGAATATTTTTTTGTCTCACGCAGAGGCGCAGAGGCGCAGAGAAGAGAACGCAAAGAAAGACTTTTGCAAGAAGCCTATTATCGGCAAATATTTTTTGCCAAGCCTCAACCAACCGGAATATTTTTCCAATTTCAATAGCATAATTTGTGTCTGTAATCCGAGAAAAACTGTGTAGATACAGTAGAATTCTGAAGTCAAACAGCCTTTATACCTGACTACCAGACGAATCGTTGTGTACTTCACTTTCTTGGAAATCCGCTGTATCTGCACATCATAAGTTATCAAAAGTCACTCATCTGACATCATATTACATTGAAATGAAAAATACTTCTTCATTTTGTAAACTTCGATAAAGGAAATTTATTTGTGTCCAGAATCCAGGATAGAATAAACAATCAAATAACACAGAAAGTCAAAAGTTTAATAAACTAAGATTTTCTAAATCTTAAGGAAACAACTTTTTTCAATTTCAGCACTTTCAAATACAATTTTCCAAAACACAAAAAACCTCATTTTTTGCTGGAAACAGCAAAAGAATATTTAGTGTAACTAATAACAGCAATTAAAATATCGTCAAATTGCAACATATTTGATAAAAATTGCAATTGCCCAAGCTAGAAGTGCCACTAGACTAAATCTCAAGTTATCAAGATTGTATAATGTTGCGGATTTATATTCTGCTAATTTTCCTCAAATTCAAATGCATTTTGGGATATAGATGAATATGAATAAAATTTGGTTTTTAGCTAGCATATTAAGTTTCCTTGGCATTGCAGTTGTGGGTTGCAATGACACTCCAAATGCTAACAGTGCTACCAATACTAGTACTAATACTGCTACAAACACTAGTTTAGAAAATAAAGCATTGCAAACAATCGGCATTACCTTGGGTGATTTAGGTAATCCCTTTTATCTAGCAGTGCAAAAGGGAGCAGAAGAAAAAGCAAAAAAAATTGGGGATGAGATTAGAGTTAATACAGTTTCCAGTGGCTTCGATTTGAACCAACAAAGCAACCAAATTGAAAATTTTACGGCGGCCAATACTGACCTAATTATCCTCAGTGCGGTTGACAAAAAAGGAGTTAAACCAGCGATCGATCGAGCCAGGAGCGCAGGTAGGATTGTGATTGCGGTAGATTCAGCCGTAGATGCAGACGTGGATGCAATGATTAGCTCTAACAATATCCAAGCTGGAGAGATTGCTTGTAAATATATTGGCGATCGCCTCAACGGCAAAGGTAATGTAGTTATTCTCAACGGTACGCCAATGGACTCAATCAATCAGCGAGTCAGTGGCTGTAAGAATTCCTTAGCCAAATATCCAGATATCAAAATCATCTCAGACCAGAACGCAGAAGGGACAAGGGATGGCGGACTGAGAGTCATGAGTGACGTGCTAACAACCTTCCCCAAAATCGATGCCGTTTTTGCCACCAACGACCAAAGCGGCGTCGGCGCAGATTTAGCAGCCAGACAAGCAAGACGTAAAGAATTTTTTATTGTTGGGGTTGATGGTTCACCAGATGCAACCAAAGCAATGGAAGACAAGGACGGTGTATTTGTTGCAACTGCCGCTCAAGATCCCGCAGGGATGGCGCAAAAAGCCGTCGAGGTTGGCAACGATGTCATCCAAGGCAAAAAACTGAGTAATTCTCAGATTCTCGTTCCAGTCAAGTTGGTTACCCGCGATAACCTTGGTAGTTACAAAGGGTGGTAGTGCGGGGGGCAGGGGGCAGGGGGCAGGGGGCAGGGGAAAAGGTTAAAGGGAAAAGGGAAAAGGAATAAATTTAATCTTTCCCCTTTTCCCCTTACCCCTTTCCCTTTCCACATGCCCTATGCCCAATTCAGATTTTTTTTAAGAGGAGATATATGAATTTAAGAAAAATTGCGATCGCAGCTAGTTTAATCAGTTTGGTTAGTGGTACTGTCATTGGTTGCTCAAATGGCTCTGAAAATGGTACTGCTACTAATCCCGATCCCAACGCCGCTGGTAATACAGCTACTAATACTAGCGCCCAGAGTAACGCAGGTAGTAAAGATGGGAAATTGCGATCGGTAGCTTTCACGGCTGGCGATTTAAGTAACCCCTTCTTCGTCTTGATGGGACAGGAAATTGAAGCCACAGCCAAGAAAATCGGCGGCAATGATGTCAGGACAACCGTAGTTTCCAGTGCCTATGACCTCAATCAACAAGCCAACCAAATTGAAAACTTCACGGCGTCGAATACTGACATTATTATCTTGAATGCTGCTGATAAAAGTGGCATTAAGCCAGCAGTGGAAAAAGCCAAAGAAGCAGGCAGAATTGTGATTGCTGTAGATACCGGTGCTGAGGGCGGTGTAGATGCCACGGTGACAACTAATAATGTGCAAGCGGGAGAAGTTGGTTGTCAATATATTGCTGACCGTCTCAAAGGCAAAGGTAGTGTAGTAATTCTCAACGGACCTCAGGTGGACTCGGTGATTCAGCGAGTCAGTGGTTGCGAGAAAGTATTGGCCAAATATCCCGGCCTCAAACTCCTCTCCAAAGACCAGAACGGAGAAGGCAGTAGGGATGGCGGACTGAGAGTCATGACAGATTTGCTGACAACCTTTCCCAAAATTGACGCTGTTTTTGCGATCAACGATCCGAGTGGAGTAGGAGCAGAACTAGCAGCCAACCAAGCACAACGTAAAGACTTCTTTATTGTTGGTGTCGATGGTGCGCCAGAAGCCATAAAAGCGATCGCTGCCAAAGATAGCATATATGCAGCAACAGCGACTCAAAATCCGCGAGGCATGGCAGCAAAAGCAGTCGAAGTTGGCAACGACATTTTGAAGGGTAAAAAACCCACTAACCCCACCATTTTGATTCCAGTCAAACTGATCACCAAAGATAACGTCAGCACAGAAAAAGGTTGGTAAATGGGGAACTTTTAAGGCAGGGGAAAAGGTTAAAGGGAAAAGGGAAAAGGAATAAATTTAATCTTTCCCCTTTTCCCCTTACCCCTTTCCCTTTCCCAATCCCCAATCCCCAATCCCCATTATTTTTACAGGAGTTACTCGTGACCACAAGTATTGAAACCTCCTTTCCTGAAGCACCAACCGCCGCCCCTGTATTAGAAATGCAAGGGATTGCGAAACGATTTCATGGTGTACCTGCACTACAAAATGTCAATCTGACAATTTATCCCGGAGAAGTTCATGCTCTCATGGGTGAAAACGGAGCAGGCAAAAGCACATTGATGAAAATCCTCGCCGGGGCTTATATTGCCGATGAAGGCGAGATTCGCATCAATGGTACCCCGGTGAAAATTACCGATCCGGCTTCAGCCCGCAAAGCGGGGATTAACCTGATTTATCAAGAACTGAATGTTGCACCCAACTTAACCGTTACCGAAAATATTTTCATGGGTAGCGAGTTACAGCGGGGTCAGTTCTTAGACCGCAAAGCGATGGAAGACGAAGCAAAGCTAGTACTCCAAAGCTTGGGAGCAAATTTTACAGCCAATACCATAGTTGGCACCTTATCCATCGCCGAACAGCAGCAGGTAGAAATTGCCAGGGCGCTGAAAGATAACAGTCGGGTTTTGGTGATGGATGAGCCGACAGCAGCCTTATCTGACCGTGAGACTGAGTGTTTGTTTGAAGTCATTCGCAGACTACGAGACGATGGCATTGCCATTATCTACATCAGTCACCGCATGGAAGAAATATATGCATTGGCTGACCGGATTAGCGTGCTGCGTGATGGTCAATACATTGGCAGTCTCACACGGGATGAAATTTCTGCCCAGCGGTTAGTACAGATGATGGTCGGTCGTTCCATGCAAGACTTTTACGAACATCAACGCCAAACCAATCCCGGCCCGGTGGTGTTGGAAGTCAGAAATATCAGCGACGGACGCAAGATTGAACCAGCTAGTTTTCAAATTCGCGCTGGTGAGATTCTTGGTTTAGCAGGACTGGTGGGTGCTGGACGCACAGAAGTATCCCGACTGATTTTTGGTGCCGATCGCAAAACCAGTGGTGAAGTCTTCCTCAATGGCGTGAAACTGAATATTAATAGCCCCAGTGATGCCATTGCTGCCGGTATCGGCTACGTCCCGGAAGACCGCAAAGACCAAGGTTTATTTCTAGAGATGAGTTCCCGCAAGAATATTGCCCTGAACACACTTAAACAGGATGCCAAGGCTGGGGTTGTCAACTGGGGTTCAGTCAATCGCTTGGCAACGGAAGCGGTGGAAAACTTCAATATCCGACTGGCTAACTTGGAAATCAGAGCTGTGGATCTTTCTGGTGGCAATCAGCAGAAGCTACTCCTAGCGCGTTGGCTAGCCATCAAACCGAGAGTCATCATGCTGGATGAGCCGACACGGGGCGTAGATATCGGCGCCAAGAGCGAGATTTACCGGATTATCAGCGAATTAGCAGCCCAAGGCGTGGCTATTTTAATGGTTTCTAGCGAATTACCAGAAATCGTTGGCATGAGCGATCGCGTTTTGGTAATGCGAGAAGGACAGCTAGTGGGCGAACTCGACGACAGTCCCGGTAAAGAAATTACCCAAGAAAAGATTATGCATTATGCAACAGGAGCATCGGGGGTATTAGAATCATGAGTCAAACAGTAAGACCTACTAATAGAAATAAAGTCAGCAACAATCCAAACGCCCGCCAACCGAGATCCATTGCCACCTTGCTGGAAGTTGCAGGGATCTTACCAATACTCGTCCTGATCTGTATCTTATTTACTGTCCTTTCTCCCAACTTCCTCACAGGCGGTAACCTCGTCAATATCTTACGGCAGGCATCCATTAACATTGTCCTTGCCACAGGTATGACCTTCGTGATTCTCACCGGAGGCATTGACTTGTCTGTGGGGTCAATGTTAGCTGTTTCGGCCGTAGTTGCCTTACTCGTATCCCTACTTCCCGCTATAGGTTGGGCGGCTTTGCCTGCTGGCTTGTTGGCAGGATTGCTTTTGGGCTTACTCAACGGCGCTTTGATCACCTTTTTGGACGTGCCACCTTTTATTGTCACCTTGGGTTCACTGACTGCTTTGCGGGGTGTTGCCTATTTGATTGCCAAAGGGACAACAATTATTAACCGTGATATTAACTTTGCCTGGATCGGTAATAGTTATATCGGTCCTCTTCCCTGGTTAGTAATAATTGCCTTACTAACTGTGGCAGGTAGTTGGTTTGTACTGCGACAGACTGTTTTAGGAGTGCAAATCTACGCTGTGGGTGGTAACGAACGGGCAGCAAGATTAACAGGGATTAAAGTTAATCGGGTGTTGCTGTTTGTTTATGGCGTGAGTGGATTGTTATCAGGTTTGGCAGGTATCATGAGTGCCAGCCGTCTTTATAGTGCTAGCGGCTTATTGGGTCAAGGCTATGAATTAGATGCGATCGCTGCTGTAATTTTAGGTGGAACTAGTTTTACAGGTGGGATTGGCACAATTGGCGGCACACTTCTCGGTGCATTAATCATTGCTGTCCTCAACAATGGTTTAACTTTGTTGAACATGTCTTTCTTCTGGCAACTAGTTGTGAAAGGACTAGTAATTATCGCTGCCGTGATGATTGACCGAATCCGCAGACGTTCCAGACGCTAAAAAGATAAAAGGTAAGAATTCAGGAGTCAGAATATCTACTTGATTTTGTTAAAATTATCAAGCTTGTGTATCTAAGCCTTATAGATTCTAGATTCTGAATTCTTACGTCAAAATTAAAACCCCATAAATAAATTTAGGCGCTTCAAAACCCTTTTTATTTATTCTTGATTTTGCCTTTTTCGTTATTTCCATTTCGACAATTCAATAAATTAAAAACACAATATTTCACCAATTCCCCTCATAAATCTGCATTTTAATCTGCGAGCGTACATTCGGCAGATCAATAATCATAAAACTTCTTGCAAAACTCCTTCTTTGCGTTCTCTTCTCTGCGCCTCTGCGCCTCTGCGTGATAAACTTTCGCTTCAGTAAATCACTAACAAAATGGAAATTATCAATACCGCTCTTTGCTCTTATGGATTGTCCGGTAAAGTATTTCATGCACCATTTATAAATCTGCATCCCGGATTTCAACTAATCGGTTCTTGGGAAAGAAGCAAAAAGCTCATACAAGAAGATTATCCTGATGCCAAAAGCTATCCCCATCTAGAAGCTTTGCTAAGAGATGAGCGAGTTGAATTAGTAGTAGTAAATACGCCCACTCATACCCACTACGATTATAGCAAACAAGCTTTACTTGCAGAAAAACATGTAGTAGTAGAAAAAGCATTTACCACAACTGTAGCAGAAGCCAAAGAACTCAAAGAATTGGCACAAAAAAAGCAAAAAAAACTATCCGTATATCAAAACCGGAGGTGGGATAGTGATTTTAAAACAGTAAAAAGAATCATCCAGTCAGGCTCATTGGGAGATATTATTGAAGCAGAACTTCATTTTGCTCGATACAAACCAACACTCAGCCATAAACAACATGTAGAAGTTCCCGGTCCTGGTGCAGGAATCATTAAAGATTTAGGGCCACATTTAATAGACCAAGCCTTGCATTTATTTGGGATGCCTAATGCTGTTTTTGCAGATATGCGAATCACAAGGGCAGCATCACAGATAGATGACTATTTTGAGTTGATACTTTATTACGAAAAGCTGCGTGTCAAATTAAAAGCTAGTTTTTTAGTGCGCGAACCAGTGCCATCGTACATCATACATGGCACAAAAGGTTCATTTCTCAAAAGTAGGGCTGATGCACAAGAAGACAAGTTACGGGCTGGTATGAAGCCTAACACTTATGACTGGTACACAGAGCCTGAAAGTGAATATGGCTTGTTGCACACAGAAAAAGACGGAAAAATAATCCGAGAAAAAGTGAAAAGTTCACAGGGTAGTTATTTAGGCTACTACGATGCGGTGTACAAATCAATTGTCCATCGCCAGCCAATTCCCGTAACTGCCGAAGACGGAATTAATGTGATGCAGATTATAGAAGCAGCTATTAAAAGCAACAACGAGCAAAAAGTAATAGCAGTTTGAAGAATTCAGAATTCAGGAGTCAGAATCTAGAATCTAGAATCCTGACTCCTGACTCGTGAATTTTGAACCCAGATTTTTACCAATTCCAGACCATACTACATCCAATGCTGAAAAATCTTTTATACAGTTTTCCACTGCTTTTATTCTCATGCCCAGCAGTTTGGGCAACTCCTTTGGATGCTAACTTTGGCACCTTGCAGGGACAAGTCACCTCAGTCTCTCAGTTTTCCGATGTCCAGCCGACTGATTGGGCATTTCAAGCACTACAATCGCTGGTGGAACGCTACGGTTGCATTGCAGGTTATCCCAATTCCACCTATCGCGGTAACCGTGCTTTAACTCGTTACGAATTTGCCGCAGGTTTAAATGCTTGTTTAGATCGAGTTAATGAGTTAATTGCTACAGCTACTGGCGATTTGGTCAATAAGCAAGACTTGGCAGTGCTGCAAAAGTTACAAGAAGACTTTGCCGCAGAACTGGCTACTCTGCGCGGGCGAGTGGATAGCTTGGAGGCACGTACAGCAACACTAGAGGCGCAGCAGTTTTCCACTACTACCAAGCTGAACGCTCAAATTATTACTGCGATTACCGATACCTTTGGTGATAAGGTAGGAGGCGATGCCGATGAATCCAATGCCATCTTTGCTACTCGCGGCCGTCTGAACTTGGAGAGTAGCTTCACAGGTAAGGATTTGTTGCGAGTCCGACTGGAGTTTGGCAACTTTGCCAATTCCAATGGCTCAAGCCAAATTGCCGCAGCCAGTGGTACGGGGATGACGCGGCTAAACTTCGACAACGACAACAACAATTCACTCATCATTCCCCACATTCGTTACTACTTCCCAGTGAGTAGTTCCCTTTCCTTTGTTGTCGGCCCTGTAGGTATTGGTTACAACGACATCACAGACAACGTAACCCCAGCCACTATTGGCGATGATGGCAACGGGATTCCCTCACTATTTGGCAAAAACAGTTTTCTCTTCGAGCGGGGTGGCGGTGGTGCAGCCGCTAACTGGAATATCAGCAAAGACTTGGTTTTGACTGTGGGCTATTTAGCAAATAGTCCTAATAACCCAACACAGAGCAATGGTTTATTTGATGGTGGTTACAATGCTCTTGCCCATCTAGTGTATTACGCCAAACAAGGAGCGATCGGTGTCGCCTACTCTCACGGCTATAACCCTGCTGGCACTGTTGATATCACAGGCGGCAGAGGTAGCGCTTTATCAAGCTCTCCCTTTGGCAACAACATTGCTACTTCCAATAGCATTGTCGGTGCCCAGGGATACTATCGCTTTTCGCCAAATTTCCAAATTCACGGATGGGGTGGATATATCTGGGCAACTGCCGAGAACTCTGGTTTGAGTGATGTTTCCAATGGTAGGGGTGCAACCGATTCTTTGTTTGTGAACAATGGCGATAATGCGAATGCCTGGTTTGGGGCGATCGGCTTGTCGTTTCCAGATGTGGGCGGTAAAGGTAACTTGCCAGGAATTCTCTTTGGTTTGCCACCGCGTATTTCTAACAGTGATGTCCGTGAAGAACCGGATAACGCTTATCACATCGAAGCATTCTATCGCTTACGAATGAATGACCATATCTCCGTGACTCCTGGTTTTTGGGTGATTCTCAACCCCGAAAACAACAGCGAAAATAATACTCAATATGTGGGAGTACTTCGCACAACCTTCGATTTTTAATAAAAAAGGGCATTGGGAAGGGGAAAGGGAAAGGGGTAAGGGGGAAAGGTTAAATTTATCCCTTTACCCTTTACCCTTTAACCTTTTCCCCTACCTCCCCATCTCCCCATTCCCTACTCCCCAGTTTTAAATCCACTGACATAGGCTTGTAATTGCTCTGCCACTTCTCTTGCTTGTTGTAGAGATTTAGATACAGTACTGGACGAATCTGCGGTGTATTTTAAGGTTTCGGTAATCTGTTCGATTAAAGATGCGATCGCTTGGGAAGCTTCTGCTTGAGATCCTGTTGCCGCAAAAATCGATTGTACTAAATGATTCATCTGCTCAGATACTTCTAAAATATCTTCAAGTTTAAACTTGACGTTATGCACAAGATTTGCTTTTTCTCCTATCTCATCGGTTCCCAATTCTATCGCTTTAACTACTCTAGTAGTTTGCAATTCCATGTCAGTTAAAACACCTTGAATTTCTTGGGTAGCTTCGCCAGACTGCACAGCTAATTGAGTAATTTGTTCTACTACTTTCGCAAAGCCTCGACCGCGATCGCCCATCCATGTGGCTTCAATACTAGCGTCGCTGGCTAACAAGTTAGTTTGGGTGGCGATTTGCCCAATCGTTGATGCAACATGGGAAATTTTTTGAGAAGATTCGCTCAGATTATTGACTTTATTACCTATTTGTGCAATAGTCTGCTGCAAATTCAAGATGCTTTCCACAGTAAAATCTATTGTTCCCTTGGCTGTTTCTACTGTGTTAGTAGTAGTGACGCCTACTTGTTGTAGTTGTCCTGCGCTATCTGCCACTTTTTGAATCCAGAAATTCAGATTATTTAGCTCTTGAAGGGTGTAGGTAATCTGTTCGACTTGTTTGAGTGCTTCATCTCCTACTTGTTGGATGAAACCAGAGTTTTCGCCAAGGGAAACATTCATTTGGTAGGCAGTTTGTTGGATTTGAGTGACAATTTGCCACAGGGTGTAAATGATGGCATTAATAACATCAGCTAAGATTCCAACTTCCCCGGCTGTAACTTGAGAGCGAACAGTTAAATTTCCTTGGGATACCTCATTAACATCATAGATAAGTTTTAGCAGTTGCTCTTGGAGAACTTCTTGATTACGCCTTAATTCTTCTTCTGTTTCCTTGCGCGAAGTAATTTCAACTAGCACGCAAATAAAATTGATTATTTGTCCAAATGCGTCTGGTACAGGAGAAATTGTTAATTCACACCAGAAGGAAGTTCTATTTTTGCGATAACTTTTCAGCACAACTTGGCATTCTCTCGAAGCCTTAATTGCCTCGTCTAATTCTGTAATGGTATCCGGATCTGTGTCAGCCCCTTGGAGAAATTGGTAGTTGCATCCTAGTAGTTCATCAGATGAATAACCTGTAATTTTTTCCAAGGCAGCATTGCAAAATATAATTGGATTTGTTGGCTGACGCGGATCGGTAATGAATATGGCGTTACCGGCTGAAGCGATCGCCCGATCGCGAAGCCGCAAAACTTTCTGCGCTTGCTCGAGTTCATCTACCAGACTCGCTTGTTCTAAAGCGATGCCGACTTGAATTGCTAATTGTCTAAATAAATTAATTTCATACTTTTGCCAATACCGAGGTCTAGAACATTCGTGGGCACACAATAAACCGACAAGTTGATTGTTATGGATAATCGGTGCAATCAAATTCGCCTTAATTTGAAAACCTTCGAGAATTTCCCGGTGACATTCTGTAAAACCAGCTTCATAAATATCATTAGTAGCTCGGACTCGGCCATTTTTGTACATTTCAATATAATTTTCCCGGAATGGGTCATTGACCGTTTTTCCTAAGGTTTTCGTCCAACCTTGGGCAATGGACTCGGCGATGATAGTCCCACTCCAGTCACTATTGAAACGATACATAACCACACGGTCTGTTTTCAATGCTAGACGAACTTCATGGACAGTTGTGTTGATTACATCATCTAACTTCAGCGATCGCCGAATTTGTAGGGTAATCTCTGTAAATAATTGTGAAAGTTTGGCTTGGGCTTCTTGCTGCACTAAAAGCTTTGTTTGGGCAGACAAACGCCGATCTATAAACGAAGTCAGCAGCGCAAAACCGAGAATCACTAATGTGGCAATACCAATAGAGACACCCAGCAAAGTTAGGGAATCGTTGGTTTTTTCTAGCCCAGATATTGCTGTTGGGTTAGTCGGCGTGAATCTCACAGCCCCCATCCCTGTGTAATGCATCCCAGCGATCGCTCCCCCGATAAAAAGCGCACCGCTAACCTTCGCCCACCGGCGAGTTGTATTCGTTTGTGTACGTAATTGAAACGCAATATTTAGCCCTAGAATTGATGCGCCGATGGCGATCGCTATGGAAAGTATAAACAGCACTGGATTATATGTAGCGGTTGCTTGTATCCGCATCGCCAGCATTCCAATGTAGTGCATGGAGGCGATACCAATACCCATTAAGGTTCCGCCAACCAGCAATTGCCAAATGCTCAACACTGGGCGACTTGCCAGGAAAAGTGCGCCTCCTGAAGCGATCGCCGCAGGTAGCATAGAAACCAGCACAGTCAACATATCATAGGTTATTGGTATTGGCAGACAGAAGGCTAACATAGCCACAAAGTGCATCGACCAGATACCGATTCCCATAACCATTGCGCCGCCAATTAACCAAGCGACTTGAGCTGATGCTTTGGCTGCTGTTACCCGTCCAGCCAAATCAAGAGCAGTATATGAGGCGAGAACTGCGATCGCAATTGAAAGCGTTATCAGGCGTACATCGTAGATGCTACTCATAGCCATATCTGCTTGGAACCTCAGGTGGAGCTTATGCTTTATTTTTTTATCACTTTTATCACTTTATGGGGCATTGGGGAGATGAGGGGGATGAGGGAGATGAGGGGCAGGGAGCAGGGAGCAGAGGGGAAAGAGGTAATTTTTCATTCTCTCCCTGCTCCCTGCTCCCTTGCCTCTTCCCCATGCCCTATGCCCAATAAGAATTACAAACTACCCAAAGTTTTAATACTCTCTACATCTATTTCAGTATCTTAATGAAAAGAGCAATTTGTGATATTCTCATACTTAGAAGATACCAAAAATCAGTATGCAGCTAATGCATTATAGATTTCTTTGGGATAAATTAATAATTTATATGAAAAACTATGCACTGCCAAAGTTCTAAAAACAGGCAGCTGTAGCTTCTTAATTGTACGGAGTGCTTCCAAACAAACCTGAATCAAGCAAAAAAAATGATATCAACACTTTTGAACGATCGCTATCGTATTATTAGCGTACTTGGAACTGGTGGATTTTGTGAAACATTCTTAGCCGAAGATACTCAAATGCCTTCGGGACGACGTTGTGTAATCAAGCAACTCAAACCAGTTACCGACAACCCAGAAGTTTATCAGTTGGTACAAAGGCGATTTCAAAGAGAAGCTGCTATTTTAGAAGAGCTAGGAGGATCTAGCAATCAAATTCCCACTCTATACGCCTACTTTCAAGCAGATGGGCAATTCTACCTCGTGCAGGAATGGGTTTCTGGACAAACCCTGAATCAAGAAGTAAAACAAAACGGTTGTTTTAGCGAAAGTGAAGTCATCCCAATTTTAATTAGTCTGTTGAAACTGCTGGAATTTGTACATAGCAAAGGCATCATTCACCGCGATATAAAACCAGACAATATTATTCTGCGTTCATCTGACGGCAAACCAATTTTAATTGATTTTGGTGCAGTGCGAGAAACGATGGCAACAGTGATGGGTTCAGAAGGCACTTTTAGTAATTCAATTATCATTGGTACGCCAGGTTTCATGCCTAGCGAACAAGCAGCAGGGCGTCCAGTTTTTGCCAGTGACTTGTATAGTTTGGCGTTAACAGCGATTTTTTTGTTGATGGGAAAATTGCCCCACGAATTGATGACAGACTCCCAGACTGGAGAGCATGTTTGGAATAGGGATGCCATTAGTCCGAATTTAATGGAAGTTTTAAAAAAAGCAACTCAGTTTGATGTGAGGGAGCGCTATTCTACTGCGAGAGAAATGCTAGACGCTTTGCAGACCATTGCCAATTCGACTGCACCAAAAGTGCCAATGTATAGTCAACTTTCTGCTTTCACTCATTCCGTGATTCGCTTGCCACCTCGTCAAAGCAGTAAACAAAACGCTATTTTTATTGGTAGTAGTTTAGTCGGCGGTGGATTAATTGGTGGGTGCGTGATTATTGGTCTTTTGTTAGCAAACTCTCCTCAATCGGGGACATATCAAGGAGCTACATCTTCCCTACTGCCAAAAGAAGAAAATGGAGATAATTCTTCATTGTCTCTTCCACCCGGAAGCGCAAATAATCAAATAGGGACAAACCGAGAATCACCAATCACAAACGGCGCTAATCTACCGAATTCTTTTTATTTCGTAGCAAATTCTAGTTTGCCAAATCTGCAAGCTGCCGTTAAGCAAGTGAAAATTTTGCAATCCCAAGGAATTAGTCAATCAGGAGTGTTCTGGGTACCAGATTACCCCAATTTATTAGAACACAAAAATTTATTTATAGTTTACGTAGCCAGCTTTAAAGACCGTTCCAGTTGCATTAACTTCCTTAAAACTTACGGACAAATCAATCCAGAAGCATATTGCGCTTTTGCTAGTAAAGATTTAAATGCACCAATGGCTAAAGTGTCTTTTAAAGAAGTCAAGTGAAACAGAATTCAGGAGTCAGAATTCAGGAGTCAGAATTCAGGAGTCAGAATTCAGGAGTCATACCATGTTGGGCGGATTACCGACTTGTCCGCCTGAGGTTTTTACCCCCCTTTTTAAACAAGATTTTAGGACTTACGCACTGTACAAATTAATCATGGTATGCGTTCACGAAAATAGTTCGTTTCAGGCTTTGATTAATCGTTCTTTGATGGTACGTAAACCCGCGTGGTAGGGGCACAGCACTGCTGTGCCCCTACGATAGATATGGTTTTCAAACTGTGCATACTTTGTATTTTGCGTCAATGCGTAAGTTCTAGATTTGTCAATCCCCCCTTTTTTAGGGGTGTTGGGGGGATCGTAAGACAATTATCGTTGGCGTTTAAATAATCGCAATATTGCTGTTGTTCAAGGTAGGATTGCCGGACAAAGTGGCAATCTGTAGTGGTGCAGAACCCCCTAAGCTGCCATCAGCATCATAGAACAAAGCTCCATTTGTCGTATTGTAAATAAATCGCTGATTTGTCGTGTTTGCTGTGGTGATACCTGCACCGGAGCGAAAACGGTCTGAGGTGAGGGTGCCTGCGACTAATCCGCCACCAAAGCCGGCGGCAGATATCTGAATTTTATCGCCACCAGAGCCGCTGAAGCCATTAATCGTATCCAGGCGATCGCTTGGAGCTGTAAATCGGTAAGCATCTGCTCCATCATCTCCGGTGAGCGTATCATTTCCGCCACCACCAACTAGCAAGTCATTGCCAGTACCACCGGTAAGTACGTCGTTGCCGCCACCACCAGCGATCGTATCATTGCCCCCAGCCCCATTGAAGGTATCGTTGCCACTACCACCAGCGATCGAGTTGTTCCCAGCATCGCCAGTGAATACTCGTCCGAGATCGTTGAGCGTTAGACGGTAGTCTCCCGTAGCTCCCGAACCAGCGACATCGCCAACACCTGTGACAGGGCTGTAATTCGAGTTCGGGTTGAGGGACACGCCAACGTAGTATGTGCCCGCCTGACTAAATGTATAAGCCAAGTAGGAGAACTGGCTAGAGGCTTCACCTGGCGCGGCTCCATCGTTGTTGGCAGCGAGTTGTGTGCCGCTGGAGTTGAAGACCCTGAGGTAGGTGTTGAGGTTTGACCCATTGCGAGAATCCACATCAAACCCGACCCGCTGCCCAGCAGAGACCGTAAATTTAACTAGATCGGCATCATTTTGTGGACTCATGGAATAGTCAGCGAATTCACCTAGAGTCTTGATATTCCCTGCGCGATTTTCAACTTCAGCGATCGTGTCATCAGGGTCTTGACTCGGGCTGACGAACTTTGAGGTCAGGGTGTAGTTTGTGGAACCGTTAATTCCCTGGACGCGGGCAAAATACCGCCCAGCCCCTAATAGACGTGAGATACTTTCTGTTGGGGAATTCAAGACGTTTGATGTGGCTAAGATATCACCTGCATCGATCGCATTGTTGTTATTGACATCTTTGATCAGTGACAGCGATAAATCTTCGCCGGCAACCCCGGTGGTATTCAGTGTGACTTCGTAAGCACTGGAAAGATCGAAGCGATAGAAGTCGTTGACATCGCTGGAGGCATCGAAGAATTGTTCGATGTAGTCTTGGAAAGTTTGGTTGGGTGGCGTCGCCCCACTAATCGCTGCTAGTGAGCGAGCTGTACTTAAGGTATTTCCGGCATAATCTGACACCAGCCCCAGGTAGTAGGCGGCCTGTTCGCCATTACCATTGGCGTGGATAAAGTACGTTCCTGCTGCCAAGTTGGCACTCAAGGAGCCAACAGTAAACGGTGTAATTGTTTCACCAGCGTCAAGCCGCTGATTATTATTCAAGTCTCGGACAATTGACAGAGTTGGATTCTGGGTAGTTCTAGAGTAGTAGGGGTTATTAAATGCTGAAGCTGAGAGTCGCCCCGCAGCGGTCATTGTGAACTTGAAGTAATCAGAGAAATCACTCGCACTGATGCCAAACCCATCACCAAAATTAAAGGGTGTCTCCCCAATTAAATTACCAAGCGATCGCGCCTTTGATAGATTGTTATACCCCTGTGGATCGCCGGGAACAGCATCAAAGTCTGAATCTATATCGAGTTGATAGCTGGTATAAGCTCCGTTTTGCACCACCTGAACGTAATAAGTACCCGCCCCTAAGGTGGTTGAGAGCTGATCGTCTCCTGCGTTGGACGATGAAAGAAAAACTTCATCTGCTGAAATAAACCCGTCGTTATTTGTGTCACGGGCGAGGCGTAAATTGGCATCGAAGGTTGGAGTTGGGAAGAGAGAGGTATCGATATCCAACCGGATATCAATAGGTGAGGTTTTATCTAGGGTGAATTTGTAGAGGTCGTTAGCATCTTCATAGGTTGGTAGTCCAAATGGACCTCCCACCATATCGTATAACCGACGACTACTGCCGCTGACGTTGCCTAAGTCTCGTGCTGTGCCAGTAACGTCACCTGCGTAATCAGTAACAATCCGCAGGGTGTAGGGGTCGGAGCCGTAAGTCTGGGTGTACCTGACGTAGTAAGTGCCAGCAGGGGCAGAATAGCGATCGACATTGAGACCGTTGCCCACCGTACCGAAGGTTGTTTGCAATACGTTGCCATTGGAGTCGAGCAATTCCATTCTGGCCTGCAACCCACCACTATAGTCGAAATCCTTCATCCGCAGACTGATGGTTCCAGGGGCTTCCATCGTGAACTTCACAACGTCAACGTTATCGCGGTAGTCGAGATAGTCTTGCCAGTTGATCTTGTTATAAGCTAAGTACTTACTGCTGGTTTGACCCCAACTGATGCCGATATCCCTTGCTGTCCCTAAGGTTGGGCCAGAATAGTCGTTGTACAGGTACAGCCCATAGTTCGTACTATTAGATGAATTATAGTTATGTACTTTTACGTAGTAGTACTGATTACCCTGTAGCGCAACGTTGATTGTCTCGCTCAAGTTGCCGCCCTGGGTACTACTGGCAATTAGGTTGTAGTTTTGGTCGTAGATGTATAAGTCGGCGTCGGCTGATAAGCCATTTAGAGCTCCGTAGAGGGTTGACGGCCCATAGAGGGTATAGAATGCAAAGTAATCATCCAAATCAGTCGGACTCAGAGAATCACCAGTATAAAAGTTCTGTTCCAGATAAATGTCAGGAACAAACGTCGCTTGGTTGAAGGTATTATTAGGTTCTGCCATGAAAATAAATCTTAACTAAGTGTATAGAGAAAAAAAACCAGAAACACTTCTAAAATTTCGCCAAATATACACAGATAACTTGTGAAAGTCTTCCAAGGTTCTTGAGGAACCTGAAGGTAAGCTCATTTTCATACCTTTTTGATGTAGCAAAGGTTAAATTTTAAGAACCTTTACAAATCACACAAAACGCGATCGCCCCATCAAGTAAATACTTGAAACTATTGCCAAATCAGGACTTGAAAATTAGCGAGGATCTTCTAGCTAACTACCGAATGTACGGTATAAGTCAGAAACTGAAATCATAGCCATTGGGAATTCTCTTGTGAGATCAAGTTAACTGCTAGCCAAGTCAAATGTTTTCTTAGTGGCTATCAAAATCTTCATTGAAGATTTGCAGAATTTCGTTGCCAGCATCAATTCAAAATGACCTTTATTGTTACTGTTTAGGCACAAATTTTTGACAAAATACTTAGCTTTGTCAGATATTTATGACAAAGTGACTAGATGGGAGAATCCTTGAAAGTCCTTTGCTTCTTGGAGCAAGGCAACATCTCGATATTTTTTATCAGATCTTTGTCAGGGGATAATATTGTTCTAATTAGTTCCTTTTTTTCTAGAATCCATATATATTGATGTAACGTTCGGCTGTTTTGAGGCGAACCCTTGACATAGATTGCAATCAATGCGCTTCTAATAGATTAGAGGTTGTTTGAAAAGTGATTTGCTGTCATTTTAGGCACTTGTAGATCCCCCCTAGCCCCCCTTAAAAAGGGGGGAACCCGGAATCAAAGTCCCCCTTTTTAAGGGGGATTTAGGGGGATCTAGAACTTTTCGATACCGACAAGAGAACTTTTCAAACATCCTCTTAGAAATTCTGGATATGATTTCAGGTATTTATAGCGTATTTCAGGTAAATGAGATACACGGGTAGGGTAGCACAGCTGTGCTACCCTACAATTATCTGTACCTCACCAACTCGCTCTCTGCGCCTCTGCGCGATCTAAATCAAAGCAGCTTCTTGTAGGGTATGGTAGGTTTATTTATACCGTGCTGTATTAGATAAGAGCTATTTCTGCTAAAATTTTTATACTGTAAAAATTTTATTACTGTTGAAAAAACACCCAAATATATTATACAGTAACAACTTTTATCCAAATGTTTTTGATATTACAAGTTAAAAAAATAACTTTGCCAACTATTAGTAATCTGCATAAATGACAGCAGCCCATAGTTGAATATTTCAGAAAAATAATTAATTTTTTATCAAGATTTTTATTATTTAAATGAAGATTTGTTGAAAGTTTGTTCTTATAGTACTGATTGAAAATTTATAGGCATGAATTGATGAACATGAAAACGTTAGTTGACATAATATTATCCGAAGTAGGTTAAATTTTGAAACAAAAATTACGTACTTTATTGCATCTTTAGGTGTAAAAAATCATTTCAAAAATGTTTCTCACAATCTGCCAAATATATTCTTTCGATATTAGAGGAGTTTGATAGTGGTTAAGACTAGTCTGAATCAAGACCAACAAGTTATCACCTCAGCAAAAAGCCGGGTTGACATCAGACAAATACCTACTATTTTGCTTCGTCAACGCTTTGTGATTTTGGGAGTTTCTTGTGTAGTCATGTCAGTTGCCAGCTTCTTCGCTGTCACTA
This sequence comes from Nostoc calcicola FACHB-3891, assembly GCF_014697355.1. GTDB lineage: Bacteria > Cyanobacteriota > Cyanobacteriia > Cyanobacteriales > Nostocaceae > Nostoc > Nostoc calcicola. The sequence goes on from NZ_JACJRQ010000027.1 coordinate 102,095, forward strand.
CCAAATCTAGTTATCAAAGCGACATGCAGATATTGGTAAGTTCCAATTTATCTCAAGGCGGACAGTCAAATAATATCCCAGAACAGGCAGACACTACAGTTGTTGATTACAGTACTCAGATCAAACTCATGCTGAGTTCCAAGCTACTTCAGAAAGCTGTAGATTTACTTCATTCTGATTATCCTGATATTACCTTAGAATATATCAAAGGTCAAAAAGAATACAACAAAAAACCACCTCTGAAAGTTACTAAAGAAGAGGCAAATACAGGAGCTAATGAAGTTTTTAGTCAAGTATTTGAAGTTTCCTTTAATGATGACGATCCAGTTAAAGCACAAAGAATACTTCAAGCTTTACAGAAAGTCTATCAAAATTACAACACAGAACAACAAAAAGAGCGTTTAAATCGGGGACTGGCTTTTGTGAATACCCGCCTACCCGAAATCAAAAAAGAGGTTAGTCAAGCTGATAAAAATTTAGAACAGTTTCGCAAGAAACATAATTTAGTCGATCCGGAAACACAAAGTAAAATTCTGCTACAATCTTTGGCTGAAATTCAACAACAGCTGCAAACCACTCGCGCCCAGCTTCAAGATGTAAACGCTCGCTACGATAGCCTCGAACAACAAATAGCATCTTATTCTCAAGAAAATACCAAAATTTCTTCTCGTTTAAATCAGTCAAGCCGCTATCAAACCCTATTAAATGAGATTCAAAAAACTGAACTAGCGCTGGCTAAAGAAAGGTTACGTTATACAGATGATTATCCATCAGTAGAAAAACTCAAACAGCAACGCCAAAATCAATTATCACTATTACGGCAAGAAGTAAAAAATATTACTACTGGGAGCAAAGGAGAACAACTCTTAAAAGCGCAGACAGAGGGAGTCGATCCCAACCTAGTAGACGAATTAGTTCCGCTACAGACAAATGTTTTAGGATTAACTGCTAATGAAAAAAGTTTAGTGCAATCAGAACAGCGACTTCGTTCTGAATTAAGCAAATATCCAAACCTAACAGCAGAATATAATCGTCTGCGACAAAAGGTAGAAACTAATCATAAAACCCTGGAACAACTGGTTCAGGCACAACAGTCCTTAGGGATGAAAATTTCTCAGGAAGGATATAACTGGCAAGTTTTGGAAGAACCTGGTTTGGGTACTTATGTAGGGAATAGCAAATTATTCTATTTACTTGGGGGAGGAGTAATTGGACCGATTTTAGGTATTTTAATAGCCCTGATTTTGTCAAAGTTAAATGACACTATTTATAGTCCGGCAGATATAAAGAAACTGACAAATCTGCGTGTACTGGGAACAGTACCAAAATTGCGATCGCCTCAGAGCAAAAAGCGTCTTTTAAATCTGTCTAGGAATCAGCAACGAAGTTTAGCTCCTGCTATGGTAGATCCCAGCGCCAAGTTGCCTGTCCATGAAACTTTGGACATGATCTACCAAAACATTAAAATATTAAAATATCCCTTACCCTTCAAGTCATTGATGTTGACTTCAGCACTACCAGGGGAAGGAAAGACAACCTTAGTATTAGGGCTAGTGGCTAGTGCTACCCGGATGCATCGACGGGTGTTAGTAATTGATGCTAATTTGCAGAATCCTAGCCTGCACAAAACCTTAGAACTTTCCAATGATTGGGGACTATCTCTGTTATTAGTTGATGAGACAACTAGCCATTTTCAAGATTACATTCAGCCGATTCATCCCTTCATTGACATTTTGACTGCTGGCCCTGTTCCCGAAGATAGAGTGAAGCTGCTAAGTTCTCAGAGAATGAAAGAACTAATTGAGTTGTTTGAAGAAAAGTATGACTTAGTACTGATAGATGCTCCATCAATTTTAGCCACGGTTGATGCCAGAATTATCGCATCTTTTTGCAATGCGATCGTTATGGTAGAGCGTATGGGGAAAGTAAAGCAAACTCAATTGATTCAAGCTATTGAAATTTTGAGTAAATTGAATTTAATTGGAATTATCGCTAATGAAGTGAAATAGGATAGCAAGGAACAGGCTGGTCTTGGGGAGACCCAAGATCCCCCTGCTTCTTGTTCGCCGCAAAGCGTGCCTTTTCGCAAAATCAAAAATCTCAAATTCAGACGCTTACTTTTGTTAATTCCACTTCCCGCCGCCTGGGTACTTCATGAATCATGAAATCATAAGCCATGTCAGTACGAGGAAAAATTGCACGGGCTTCCTGAAGTAGATCTTTTAACTCTAAGTTATTTCCAGGAGCATAGCGGGGACTAAAATGGGTCATAATCAGCCGATGTGCCCCAGCCGCTAAAGCTGTTTGGGCTGCCATTGTGCTTGTAGAATGTAATCGCTGAAAAGCCATGTCTGCATCTTGATGGGCAAAAGTGGCTTCGTGAATTAATACATCTGCATCATCAGCTAATTCCACTGCGCCATCACAATAAATTGTGTCTGTACAATAGGCAAGTTTGCGACCAATTTCTGTAGGGCCGCACAATTCGACACCATGAATCACCCGTCCATCCTCAAGGGTTACTGTTTCACCGCGCTTGAGTTGACCGTAAACGCGACCGGGAGGAATTTGCAAAGCTTTGGCTTTTTCGATATCAAAGCGACCTGTGCGGTCTTTTTCGGCTACGCGATAGCCGAAAGCTGTAATCCGGTGATGTAAATTACCGCAGCTTACTGTGAAGTCATCGTCTTCATAAATCACCCCTGGACGGACGGCATGGACTTTAATGGGATAGGAAAAATGTGTGTGAGATAAACGCGAGGCGGCTTGAATGTATTCATTTAATCCAGGTGGCCCATAGATGTCAATTCGTTCTACATTGCCAGCCAAGCCGCAAGTAGCAAGAAGTCCCATCAAGCCAAAAATGTGGTCGCCGTGCATGTGGGTGATAAAAATTCGGGACAGCTGGCTGATTTTTAGTTCACTCCGCAAAATTTGATGCTGAGTGCCTTCACCACAGTCAAATAACCACAGTTCCGCCCTTTGGGGTAATCTCAGGGCGATGCTGGAAACATTGCGCGATCGCGTGGGTACACCGGAACTCGTCCCTAAGAATGTTATCTGCACAGCTTCTTTAGTCTTCCTATTGCTCAATTTGCAGCTCTATGTTTCTATAGTGGCACGGTTGATGAACAAAATACTTTTTAGAGCCAACACTTTGACCAATTTACGAGGGTGGGGATTAGGTATTGGGGACTAGGTTTTCATATCGTTTGACTCGTAAAAATTATGGAAGAGGCTATCTTATCGAACTATGAGCAGAAATTCAATAGATAATCGCAAAAAATTGGTTGCTCTCAGACACACTCATTTCCAGCAACATTTACCTCTAAATCAGCAGCTGATTAATTTAGTTGGCGATATAGATAGTCACGCCTTTTTAACAAACCCTGCCTCTCAAAACGTTTTCCTCTACCTGACAGATTACGTCAGGGCTGTTTTAGAGTATTGGTTTGGGGCAAGTTCTGATAAAATCAGCGTTCTTGATTGGGGGTGTGGTAAAGGACATATTTCTTTTTTAATGCGTGAAATGGGTGTCCAAATTACTAGTTGTGATGTCCCCAGCGGTGATGATTCAGCTTTTGGTCAGATTGCACCAATCATCGAAAAAGCATCTCTAAAGGTTGTCACCCTAGAACATCCCTATTTACTTCCTTTCAGCGATGCAAGCTTCGATGTTGTCTTAAGTTTTGGAGTTCTTGAACACGTTCCCAATGACCTGGCTTCTCTTGCTGAGATTCATCGAGTATTAAAACCATCAGGTCTTTTTTTGTGTTTTTTCCTTCCTTACTACTTGTCTTGGACTCAGCATTTAGCTCATTTCCGAGGAAATTTTTACCACGATCGCCTGTATTCCGAAAAAATGGTAAAACACCTCCTCAAGCAAACTAATTTTGAACTCCTTGACCTTTGGCATAGACAACTTTTGCCTAAGAATAGTATTTCCTATGCTAAATACCACCTTTTTGAATCCGTAGATCGATGGTTAACTCAAAATACACCGCTCAAATATACTGCAACTAATATTGAGTTTGTCGCTGTTAAAAATTAATATAGTAATGGCAGGGAATAGGGAATCAGTGTTTTCGAGGTGTAGGTCGTTTTTTCACCCAATCAAATAGGAGTCCTATACCAATTGGAAAAATCTTCGTGACAGATATAGCAGTCCTAAATGAGTCGTGAAAAATATAGATAAGGAAACGAACCGCAAAGGACGCAAAGGACCCAAAGGGAAGAAAGAAGAAAGAGATATGTAATTTTCACAAATGATTTAGGATTGCTATAGATTCACGCAAATCACACCCAGAAGGCAATTCTCAATCCAAAATCTAAAATCTAAAATCCAAAATCGTCTAACCATTGTTATAGTTGATTTTGCCAATAAGCCAGTCTGGTTTGAAGGATGCTGACATGGATAACATGCCGTTCTACTAAAGTTTTTAGTTCTCGCGCTTTTGTAATACAACTTTGTTTATAGGTTAGTGCCTGACGAACTCGGTCTTCACGAGAGTTTTTCGAGGCAATTTGAATTTCTTTTTCCCAAGCGATCGCCAAAGCTTGGACGCGAGCGTAATCTTTTTGTAGAATTTGCTTTGCTGTATCGGACTCAGCAATAGCTTCATGTAAAGTTTGAAGATAATGACTCCAGGTATCTGCTAATGGCTCAGCATTGTGGTCATTTTCAGAATATGAAGGTGATTTTATTTGGGTAAATAAGTGATTTAATTCTACCATGTTTTTACCCTGGTTAATAGTTCTTTGACTGAAGATTAGCGACTTTTACATAAGTTGGTAATCTTGTTATTCAGCATATAAAGAACTAATTAGCCAAGTCATTAGCTTTTGCTGACAATTTAATTACAGAGTTGAGAAGAAAAAATTAGAGGTTTGTGAAGCGAGTTATTTCCAAAAAATACATGCATTTTAGCTAGATGAATAAAGTTTGTAGTTCATCTTGCATATTTGCATATATAGCGGTTATCGTTTACGTGAGGTACACCCGTAGGGGCACGGCATTGCCTATTGGTGTCAAGCCAATTCGCAATTTCCAATTCGCAATTCGCAATTATAAAATCAGTGGGGGCTTGAACCCACGACTGATTTCAGACCACTGATTTTTTGAATCAGTGGGGGCAAGATACCCATTAATTAACAATTAAGCAATTAAGTGATTTCTTGTATTTAATTGCGAATCGGCGAAAAAGCGAATTGACGATTGTTTTGGTCAACTTAAGCTATAAATGTCTTAACTGTTGGCTTTGTCGCCCGCCAAGAAATTTATTTCTTGGCTGATAGCTAAAGTCTACTGAAGTAGACTAAAGATTTTTGGCTATATTTAGTCATCTATTCGATGACTTTCGCTATGAGCAAGGAACTTCAGTTCCTTGCAGGACATAGATTTCACGTTAAGTTGACACGACTGGGCATTGCCGTGCCCCTACACCTCGTGATGTAAGGGACTTCCAAGGAAAAAAATATTCCATAGTAGGGGCGCACAGCTGTCATTGGTGTCAACTTAAGCAAAAAGTGAGCAACAGATGTAATCTAAGAACATTGATAAAGATGTTCTTAGTGATACATCATGGCGAGAAAAAGACCAGCTAGAATTGGCAACC
>NZ_JACJRQ010000028.1 GCF_014697355.1 Nostoc calcicola FACHB-3891
TGATTGATGACGGCTCTTATGTATTTTTTATCTAAATATGTCTGCTTTTATTCTTGTTTACCTTTTTTCCCTCAGTAATTTCCGTTTGTGACACTTGGGGTGCGGAATGTGGGTTGTAACGTCTCTGATTTTTCCACGTTTGGATTTTATTTTCCGAGTGTTTCCGGAAACGAACGAAAATTTCAGTAATGGTAAGAGTTAAAGTATTGAGAATTCAAGACTATTGCTTCAAAAAATGCAAATATTACTAGATTTAGCGATAAACATCGCTAATATTTCCCACGCCGTCTTCAGGAGAAATCTGAGCATATTCCAGAAAAGAGCGCTAATACCTCTGGGCTTTGCGTAACTTAGGGCAGGTAAACCTCACAGGTAGTTTTCTTTTGGTTTTAGCGGAACTAGCCCAAACTTTGGGATATGAAGTGCTAGCAGTTTGAGCAATTCCAAATCAGCTGGACTCATATCATAACCCGTAGATAGCTTATTGGCAAGAAATTTACGATCTATTTTGCTTATCTGGGAAGGAGAAAAAATTGCGTAGGCGCACCCTAACCCAGGCATCGCCCACTGATTAATATCATGTCCGCCTAATCACTTATAATTCCCGAATCTATGCAGAAAACGCGAAAACCCCTCTTCTCTGCACCTCTGCCCCTCTGTGGTCTTAATGATAAGTCTTCAAGCGGACATGATATGAGAACCCAACAATTCTGATTTTGGAGCCAGTAACTAGCACCCAAGTATTGAGTAGGAACGCCAATTTCAAGATAAATTAAGCCAAATTAGTGAATATCCTACTAAATTCGTCATCTCCCAACGTCTTTTCGCCATTCCTTATACAGACTATAAATTGTTTCTTTTTACACAAAAATTAAATCAGCAATTTATCATAATTAATAGTTTTTCTTCGCTGTTTTTGCTGGAAATAATCTGTATTTATGGTTATACATTTCAATAATATATATTTTTTTGATATCAAAGAGCTACACTAAAAACTTACTCAAAAAAGAATTAAAAAAGCATGTTTATTCTTGGCAAAAATAAACATGCTTTGTAATTTAACTCGCTCGAATAAATCAAAATTTATTTGATTAAAGAAATTATTATTTTTGTATGTTCTTAACTTAAAACGAAAATATATCTTATGCTAATTTTAACATAAATAAGTAAACTTTAAAAATAACTATATTTAGTAAAAAAGAATAATTACAAACAAATTATTGTTTGATAATATTTTATTTACTCTTTCGTAACCTTTTATTGGCAATAGTTTTAGACAAGAATACTATTATTTTTTAGCAATATCTAAAAAACATTTTTCAAGGAATACTGTGGACTTATTCCTTTGTAATGCGATAAATTTTCCTAAAATTAGAGGTTGTTTTAGATGAGACTTAATGGTATTGTTATTTAGTTACTACACAATAATAATGGTTTCAAATTAATATTGTCTGAGGGGTAAGACCCCTCATTAATTAGGAAAAAGGACAAAATTAAAAGTTGCACAATATATAAGTAAATATTGAAATTTACTTAGTAAATTTAACTTATAAATCTGCTAATATAGCAGATGACATTAAGCTCAAAAAATAGTATAAATACAGATGGCGTTGTTAATATGCAAGGATAAATAATTTTTTCTAAATAATTTGAAAAAGTTTAGAAATTTACCGGAAATGCTTTGATAGTATTAGTAATAATTTATACAGCTTCAGATTCAGAAAAAATTTATTGAATTAGGAGTTGAGAAAGTTTAAGAGGACAAAACAGCATCTACCAATAGCTACGCCGAGACTTAAAAGCTTTGATAAGTCAGAATTTGGGAAATTTATGTACGCGCCTGTTGAAGGATTCTTACGCCTTATCAACACCCAACATCCCCTCTTACCGATTATTTCCCGCAAGCGATTAAACAGCTCCAACGCCCGCTAGTGCAGTTTGTAAGCCTCAATTGAAACACCAAGAATTGCAGAAGCCAAAGTAGTTTACTTCATTCTGAGAACTAAAAACTATGAATCAAGACATTGCTAGCATCAGTAGTAACTTAGATAAAACAATGAAAGCTCAACAATTTGATAAAGTAGTTGAAGCAATTCTTGCAGGAAAGTATTCCTGGGCATGTGTTTTAATGCTGCGATTTGCTGGTTATAATCCTCTTCATTACATTCCATATCGTACCTATAATCGATTACTCAAAGAAAACTCTCAAGCCAGCAGGATAAACCAACAGCAAAATGAAAACATAAAATTGCTGAAACAACCTAACGATTCCAGATCTGATAATAATGTCTCATCAAGCTGTTTAACCAAAATCAAAGACATACCTTATCTTGAAGTAGTTGGAAAGCAAAAAACAGAAATCCGTGGTGGCAGCTTAGATCGGAGATTGGCACAGTAAATTAACGAATATGAATCAATGGAATCACAATTGAAGAAGAATACAGAATACAGAATACAGAATTCAGCAATCTTGACGCTCGTTCGCGCAGCGTGTCGCAGACAAGACTCGCTAACGCTTCTCTACGAGACGCCAAAGGCGAACGCTATCAGTCGGGGATTCAGACCCGCCACTGATTGAAGACCACCAAATCTACGATTTACTGGGGGTGCAAAAACGCCGATTATTCATCCGCTTTTTCGGTCAAAAAACATTGCTGTTAGCGGATAGCTAAGGTTTAGCCCATTCTGACTCCTGAATTCTGTTTGATAAAATCGAGAGTACTTCAGACGTTTGTCTGAGATACTTTAGATTCAATTAAAAAATATTTTGCATCAATAAATTTTGTTTGAGAGTTAATTGAGTCTCTAAGATACTGCCATGCTATTTTTGAATGCATGGCAGATTTTTTATAAATCTGCCAAAATGGCAAATTTATACTGATGAGATTGGTAAACTAAAAATAATAACTTCAATGGAAATAGAGGTGATAGGCAAGCAAGTTAATTTAAAAAATAAAATCAATGATTAGTTCTCAACATGAAATACATCAAACTGATTATAAAAGTAGTCAGCATTTCATGTACTAGATAATTCTTACACCAAGACCAACGATCTAACCGTTACTACTGGTGGTTCTTTTTCCGAGAAAGTCCAAGCAAAGAGAATTTGGAGAGGTGGCTTCCCCCAAACCAAATTTTGTAGAGCTTTCATTGAACTGCAGACGGTGGGAGTCATGCTGATAAAGTTTTCTATATTGTGGTTGGTGTTGCTTTAGTTCATAAAGCAAACGCTTAGCACCAACACCAAAAACGGAAATAGAAAAGTTACGGTGAAATTGTTGTCCTGGCTGGTAGAAATGGTAATTCACACGCTTCTCTTTCGACTATTGTAATCCTAGTCCTCCCAACCTGGATTATCTTTGGTTTATAAACTTTCAATTTATATAGCAATAGCTGGAAGTTAAAAATTTGAATAACTTCCAGTTTTTTATTGTAAATAAAAACAGGTTGGGCAATAAATTTGCTCAACCTGTTTTCGCGGAGTATGGTTAATCCAAAAATGAATTAAACCTTAGCTAATTCTGGGATAGGACGCTTACTGTTGCGAATTGCTGTAATAGCCTCTGCATAATCATTGGTGTTAAATACAGCCGAACCAGCAACGATCGCATTGGCTCCCGCTTCCAGAACTTGCCAGGTATTATTTGCCTTCAGACCCCCATCCACTTCAATCCAGGGATCGAGGCCGCGTTCGTCGCACAATTGGCGCAGCTTACGGATTTTGGGTAGCACACCAGGGATAAAGCTTTGACCACCAAAACCAGGGTTTACGCTCATAATTAGTACTAAATCGCACAGTTCCAGAACGTATTCAATTAACTCTAGAGGAGTACCAGGATTAAGTACAACTCCAGCTTTCTTACCGAGCTCTTTAATTTGTCCTAAAGTGCGGTGTAGGTGTGGGGAAGCATTATGTTCTGCATGTACAGAGATAATATCAGCACCCGCCTTAGCAAATCCCTCTACATACTTTTCTGGCTCCACAATCATCAAATGGACATCCAGTGGCTTGGTCGTAACTGGACGAATCGCCTCCACAACCAGAGGGCCTATCGTAATATTAGGTACAAAACGACCGTCCATTACATCAACATGAATCCAATCTGCTCCAGCCTCGTCTACGGCGCGAACTTCGTCACCCAGACGACTAAAATCCGCTGATAAGATAGATGGAGAAATTACAATGGGCTTTTGAGATAGGTTTTGGGTCATGGCTAGTGGGTTTTTAAGCGTCCTCGTCTGTAAGCATTGTAACTAAATATTGAGCCAGATCTCATAACTTTGATCCCGGCTTTTTTGGGAGTGGGGAGTGTGGGGAGATGGGGAGATGGGGGAGATGGGGGAGCAGGGGAGGCAGGGGGAGAATAACCAATGCCTCATGCCCCATGACTAATGATTAATGACAAATGACAAATGACAAATGACTAAAAAACTAACCTGGATAATTTGGGGATTGGGTGCTTCGTGTTTGAGTGCGCCGGTAATTGCTTCAGCTTTAGAATCACCCTTGGGAACTAACGGCATTGACGCTCTCAAGCTACATCAAACTCCTTATAATTTAATGGGTCGCAAAATTGCTATTGGTCAAGTGGAAATTGGCCGACCGGGAATGTTTGGCTGGGATAAGGCAGTGTCTAAAAACCGCGCCATATCTTTAGCTGCGGTGTTCTTACGCAATGGTCCGGCTAAGTCAAATAGCGGTGTTGACCCCCATGCTTACAATGTTGCTGGTGTGATGGTGAGTCAAGACAAAGGCATACCGGGAGTTGCTCCGGGGGCGCGACTTTACTCGTCTGCTGTCGGTTCTACTAAAAATATGGGTCAGCCAGAAGAGTGCTTATCGGCGCAGCATATAGCGCTGCAAAATAGTGGTGATGTCCGGGCGATTAACTTTAGTTTTGGTGAACCTCTAGGCCGCGATCCTCGACCGCAGGCAACTCTAGACGGCAATGCTTTATTAACTTTATGTGTTGACTGGTCTAGTCGCGTTCATGATGTTTTGTATGCGATCGCTGGCAACCAGGGAAAAGGTGGTATTCCTATTCCTACAGATAATTTTAACGGAATAAACGTCGCTTTTTCATCCCGCAGAGGAGGAGTTTTTAACAAAGTAGATGTTGCTAATCTGGCGGGTGCTAATCAAGGAGTCAGTGGGCGACTAGCCGGGAGGGAGTTTAATATTGGTGGGCGTCGCGCTATCAGTTTAGTTGCTCCTGGTAATAACATTGCTTTACTTAATCCAGATGGCAAATTGAATAAAGTCACAGGGACAAGTTTTGCAGCACCTCAAGTAACCGCGAGTGTTGCTTTGTTGCAAGAACTTGGTGACCGACAGATACGAACAAAACAACCTCATTGGAGTATAGATTCCCGACGTCATCAAGTGATGAAAGCTGTATTGCTAAATTCCGCAGACAAAATCCAAGATAGCGGCGATGGTTTGCGCTTGGGAATGACTCGGACGCTAATTGATAAACAAAATCAAGATTGGCTAGCTTCTGATGCTTACAAAGATCCAAAAATTCCTTTGGATGCCCAAATGGGAGCGGGTCATTTAAATGTATTTCGGGCTTATCAGCAATTTAATGCTGGTCAATGGCAGCCATCAGCTACGGTGTCAGCTATTGGTTGGGATTATCACACAATCGGTGTTGGAAGCTCTATTGATTATGCCTTAGGGAAACCGTTGAAGCAGGGTAGTTTTGTAGCTATTACCCTGAGTTGGGATCGATTTGTAGAACTCAATGATAGCAATAAAAATCAGCAGTATGACGTGGGTGAAAATTTTCGCGATCGCGGCTTGAATAACCTCGACCTCTACCTAGTCAAAGCTGATGCTCAAAACTCAGATGGTGGCGTTGTTTGTTCTTCAGTCAGCCAAATCGATAGTGTAGAACATATTTTCTGCCCCGTTGCTGCTACTGGAAATTACAAAATCCGCGTCCAGTTTCGTCAAAAGTTAAGTGAAGCTACTCAATCCTATGGTTTAGCTTGGTGGACTGTGCCTATTAATTGAAGTCTATTGTCCATTGCCATTGTGTAAGTGCCAATCGCAAATGCTACAATTCTTATGATTTTGTTGGCTGATCATAAAACTTGCCGATCTTTGCAGGACATGGCGCGATCGCAGGTATGATTTGCGCTTTATATCCATGATTGAAAAGTCTTACTGTTATCAAAGGCAATAAACAGTTAGTTGCTGTATAATATTTTTGTGTTCCCTTTAAGACTCCCTCATTGTTTGCAACAGTCCGGTCAGTAATTAAGGACTTCCAAAAAAAGAAATTATTCCAAATGATTTCTACATTTGGGGCACACGCCTGTGTGTCCCAACTGTAGGATGTTTTTTCATTGAAAGTCCCTTGTCAGTACGATTATTTTTTATAACTGAGTAAATCTGGTTCCAATAATTTTCGCTTAAGAGGTTGTTTGAAAATTGGGGGTGAAATAATGGACGAGCCTAATCAAGAAGACAAAAATAAATTTCTTTACCCTTACAGTCGCTACTACGGTCAAGTTAAGCCAGAGAATTTAGTATTTAATGCAAATCTTCAAGAATTTGCTCAAAAAGTTAGCTACATTACCAATCTAGAAACTAATGGTAAGCTTGACCCAGAAGATGCTTACAAACAGATTAAAGCACTTTGGAAACAGTTGAAGTCCACTAAAGAAGGACTCTTGATTGATGACCAGCCACCTCAGACCTAAAATTACTCCAATGGAAAGCATATAGGCTTTAGCACATAAATGTTCTAAAAATGCGATCGCGCTGTGCCAGTTACGTAAGTCCTGTAAATAATTCTGCCGGATTACTTATTTGATGATTGGGTAGTCTAGAATACATTTATAGATAACTAGGCAATTTTCTAGAAATCGAAATTTTTGATAATTCCTGTGTATAGCCGCCTCAAGCAGCAATTAGGAATTCCCAACCCTAAAATATGTGTCTAATTTCTCTGAGCTAATTACTTGCTGTTACAAAAACTGTAACAGTGCCATTCTTCTATTACAGCAAGTGCAATAGTTAATCATTGAAACGGTTTTAAGTCAACCCTGAGACACAGATTAACAATCTTTGGCAAGTGAGGTAGCAGAATGAATCGGCAAAAATTTAGTGGTGTCCAAGAAAATTTTCTGCAAAGGCGTTACGGAGTTAGTCTCGGCAGACGTTATGTTTTGGCAGCTGCAAGTGTTGTTCTCTTTGGTGTATTGGGGTGTTCTCAGGTCGATAGTAATAAAAGTGCCCTTGCTCAATCTAGTTTACCTCAGCCAGAAACTCCATTGGAAAAAAAAACAGCCAAGACTGATACTAAAATCGTTGAGTCTAACAATAAGTTTGGCTTCAAACTTTTTTCAGAAGTTCAGAAAAGTGATGGTGGAGAAAAAAATGTTTTTATCTCGCCTTCGAGCGTAGCGATCGCCCTAGCCATGACCTACAATGGCGCTAGCGGCTCGACTCAACAAGCAATGGCAAAAACCCTGGAATTACAGGGGATGAATCTGTCAGAAATTAACTCTGCTTACGCAGCAGCTTTAAAGCAGCTTTTAGACAATCCCGATGCCAAAGTGCAACTCAAGATTGCTAACTCACTTTGGGCAAATGAAGAGGTGAAATTTCAACCAGACTTCCTTCAAAGAACAGAGGATTTCTATCAAGCCAAGGTCAGTAATTTAAATTTTCAAGACGCTACAGCTTCCAATGCCATCAATAAATGGGTAAAAGATAATACTGGCGGGACAATCGATAAAATAGTCGAAAAAATCGAACCAAATCAAGTGTTGTTTTTAATTAATGCCATATATTTTAAAGGTAGTTGGAGTAATGAATTTGATAAAAATCAAACCGCCCAACAACCTTTTTACATGACATCTGGCAGAGAAAAACAACACCCAATGATGTCGCAAGACGGTGACTACAGATATTATGAAAACGAACAATTTCAGGCAGTGAGTTTACCTTACGGCAAAGATGGTAAAGTCAGTTTTTATATCTTTTTGCCCAAAGAAAACTCTAACCTCAAAGCCTTCTCTGAAAACTTGAATGTTGAGAACTGGGAAAAATGGATGAGTCAGTTCAACAAACAAAAAGGCTTTATTAGCTTACCCCGCTTCAAAACCGAATACGATGTTACACTTAACAATGCTTTGAAAGCTTTGGGGATGGAAGAGGCTTTCAGCAACAAAGCTAATTTTTCCGGTATGGGTAAAAACTTTGCCATTAGCCAAGTCAAGCATAAAACTTTTGTGGAAGTGAATGAAGAAGGCACCGAAGCGGCTGCGGCTACTTCGGTAGGAATAGTAGCAACATCTTTGAGGCAAGAGCCAAAACCATTCCGAATGATTGTAGATCGTCCCTTCTTTTGTGCAATTCGGGATAATCAAACGGGAAGCGTTTTGTTTATGGGTTCAATTATTGAGCCGCAGTAAGCAGAGCAAAAGTGAAAATAGGGAGTGGGGAGTAAGGAGTAGGGAGTGGAGAAGTAACCTTTTGAAGGTGAAGTTGTTCAAGGGGTGTTGAAGATTCAGGTAACAACCAGAGAACAGAAAAATCAACCTACTCCCCACTCCCTATTCCCTACTCCCCACCCTCACCCAGCAGTTTTAGGTTGCTTGAGTATTAAGGTGATGTTGCTTCCGAAATGCTGAGAGTGTTTTTGGCATCAGCTTTCGGAGGTTCGTTTGTTGCAATCGGCGCAGTTATTTCTCCTGTGGTGTCTTCCTCTGTTTCACTGGTGAACCCTCCAAGACGCACTGCACTTAAAGCGGTCTTAATTACAACAGCCGTGGGTACTGCCACAATTACACCCAAAAGTCCGCCAATTCTTGCTCCTGTTAAAACTGAAATTAATATCCAAACTGGGTTTAAACCAGTAAAGCTACCTAAAATTCGGGGAGCAATTAAATTTTCGAGAATTTGTTGTACAATTACCGCTGCTATCAAAACTTTCACACCCATTGAGAAATCTTGCAGCGCTACTAATAATGTGGTCAGGGCGATGCCTACAGAACCACCAAAGGGCACAAGAGCCATGATGCCAATAGTTAGGCCAAATAAAAGGCCAAATGGTACTTTCAGCCACAAAAAACTCGGAATCAGAGCTGAGGCCATACAGGTAGATAAAATTAGCTGGGTGATAAAGAAATTTTGAAAGCTCAAGCGCACGGTTTTAGAGAAAGGATCTCGAAATTTAGCGGGTAGCCATTCTACTAAACTTTGCCAAAGTTCACCCCCATGCTGTAAAAGATAGAAAGTCAAAACCATCGTCAAAAGAAAATCTAGCAGACTAGTGAATGTAACTACAGCCAGATTTAAAACTTGTCCAGCGATCGCTTGCAATTGTCCTTTAACGCGATCGTTGATTTGCACTACCAGAGCATCTAGGTTGATGGGTAAGCCGAAAGTCTCAGCTTTTTCGTTTAGAATCATTAACTGAGAGCGTCCAGAGTCGATTAACTCCGGCAAGCGAGCCACTAGTTGCTGGGCTTGGGTAAGGGCTAAAGGAAAAAGTGTCACACCCAACGCCAATAAAATCGATAAAGCTAAGAGAAATACTAGAATAGCAACTTGCTCTCGCCTCGCACCCTGATGCTCCATCCAACTTACGGGGTAGTTGAGCAGAAATGCTAGCACCGAGGCTCCGACTAAAATGACTATGAGAGAATGGAAATAATTAAAAAATACCGAAATTGCCCAACCATTGAGAACTAGCAGCGGAACGAATAACGCGATCGCCCCGATTCGCGCTATTGGTGTAAATGTTTGCCACCAGTCGAGTAGCTTGCGTGTCTGCATTTTCAGCTGATTGCGGGATAGAACTGAATAGAATCTTTCTTTACAGTTTATTATCTCTGACTATACGAGTCTTATTCATCCTTCTAGTTTAGGAGTTAGACTAAACCCAATGGAAAATTATCAACCAGAAGAGACTGGGGAGTGGGGAATGGGGACTGGGGAGTGGGGAATGGGGGGTGGGGGAGGTGAGGGAGCAGGGGGAGATGAGGAGATGGGGAGATGGGGGAGTGTGGGTAGAGAGGGGGTAAAGATTTCTTCCCCATCCTGCCACACCTCCTATGCCCAATGCCCAATGCCCAATGCCTCATGCTCAATTCCCAAAACACAATTGCTTTTATGTTTGATTCCGATTATCGGTTTTTTTCCATCTCTGTGGACTCTCTATCGCCGTCAGGGTAGTCGGGAACAACTCGCTATTAGTCGTCTGTCTATTAGTTTGACACTTACTTGGCTGTTGGGATATCTATTATTGGCTACCGGAGCAGCAACTTCAGATTTTTTTACACTACGTCTATTTATCCTCAATAGCTTTCTCACATCAGGTTATTTTTTAGTGAGTGTCTGGTTAATTTTTCGTCTGATACAGGGTAAATCTGGGCGTTTGCCAGGGTTTACTACTTTCGCAGAACGGGTAGTAGGGAAGTACTTATCTTAATTTTTTTGGGTGAAAATTAACAGTATTTTTACTTAGGTTGAAAAAAGTTACAATTGATTTCTTCATATTATCTAGTCAAATCTAGTTTATTATTGCCATACTTCAGTAAAACATCTCCAGATTTACCCAAAAGAAGGAAAAATGCTGCTATAAGTGTTGTGGTTGACACTACATTAAAAAAGTTAGCACTAATAATTAAGAGTTAGATATTATGGGTTGATTTGTCTGCATATTTTTAGTCTGCAAATTTACCGAATTTGATTAGTGAGTAAGTGTGAGGAAGTCTGTGACCATTCAAAGAAGTTCGGCGGAAGAAAACCAATCGGGAAAAGGCTCAAAGTCTATTAAAAAAATTTCCCACAACTCGAAATCGGGACGTTGGCTGTGGTTTTGGGTGGGTATGAGTGGGATTGCGATGGTGTCAGCAACAGCGGGGGCGTTGTTGGCGGTGTCTTTGACTAGTACGCCTTTGCAGCAAGCCCAGCTAAGTCCACAGGATGAAGCGGTGTTTGATGGCGATCGCATTTCTGGAGGTGTGCTGCGATTTTCAGAATTAACTCGCCCGGTTAATCTGTTGGTTATGGGTATGAGCGTATTACCGCCAGATATCCAAAACCCTCCCGAAGAAACTAAAAATCTTAAATACCTGCCCCAAGTCAACTCCTTTGATGGTCTTTCTGATGTGATGCTCTTGGTCAAATTCGATCCAGAGACAAAAAAAATAATTATGCTCTCTATTCCCAGAGACACCCGCACAGAAATAGAAGGCTATGGAGTCAAAAAAATTAATGCTGCCAATGTTGATGGCGGACCGGCTTTGACTGCTAAAACCATCAGTAATCTCTTGGGTGGGGTAGGAATCGATCGCTATGTCCGAATTAATGTTTTGGGAGTTGGCAAGCTAATTGATGCCTTGGGTGGCGTGACAGTCTACGTCCCCAAAGATATGAAGTATCAAGATGATTCTCAGCACTTGTACATCAATTTGAAGGCGGGTAAGCAGCATCTCAACGGCGATCAAGCACTACAATTGCTACGTTTTCGCCATGACGAACTCGGAGATATTGGTCGAATTCAACGCCAGCAAATGGTGATGCGTGCTTTGATGGATCAGACTCTCAACCCGGCTACTGTAGCTCAATTACCTAAAGTTCTTGATGTCGTTAAAGAACACATTGACACTAACTTGACGGTTGAGGAGTTAGTGGCATTATTGGGTTTTGGAGTGCGGACAAATCGCTCCAATATGCAAATGCTCATGCTACCAGGTCGCTTTAGCGAGAAGAATGAGTTTGATGCTAGCTATTGGTTACCCAGCAGAAATGGTATTGCCAAACTCATGGTTCAGCACTTTGGTCTGGAATCAGAACAGCAACAGCAGATGGCTGAACCACGTTCTTTACGTGTAGCAATTCAAGATAGTACAGGTGGCGATCGCTCTAACCTCCAACCATTAATTCGAGCCTTGGAAAAATCCGGATATCGTAATGTTTATATAGCCAAAGCATGGGGTGAACCTCTAGAGGTAACTCACATCGTCGCCCAACAAGGTGACGGTGACAGTGCCGAATCAATTCGCAACACTTTGGGATTTGGAGAAGTGCGTGTGGAAAGTACTGGTAACCTTGGCTCGGACATCAGTATCCAAGTCGGTCAAGATTGGTTGGAACAAAAATCCATTTTGGAGAAGTCCCTCACACCCTAAACGGTATGGCCGCAGCTGACACTGAATTGACTGCAAGACTGAGTTCTTCGAGTTTAGCTGCTACCACACCATTGGTTAATAATTCTTCTGCCTTAGCTAAACCCTCTGGCATATTTGGACAAATACCGCTTTGCCATAGGTAAAACCCGCCATTCCACAAGGCGGTTTGCATTAATTCCCCTGGTTTACCTGCCAAAACTTCCCGAATATCCGCCACGAGTTCTTCAGTAGTTCCCAGGGGTACATTCTTGGTGGTGAAGCCGTAATCACGCGGTACGAGGTGCAATCGTTCTATCTCTGGGGATGCTACCGATGAAGATAAGCCGATGATTGCGGTGCGATCGCGCGGTAAGTCACAACTACCTTCCAATCCCTTCACTAATGTAAATTTTGTGACTCCCCGCAGCCCTAAAGCTATTTGAAACATCCCTTCAGTCGGTGGATGGACAAACCCAGCAATTACGTGAGCATTTCCCGCATAAGGACACCAAATTAGCTCCATTGTTGCCAAGGGCGGACGTTTGCCAAGTTGGTTGCGGTACTCCCAAATACTTGTAGTTAAGGGGAAATGCTGAGGTAGATAAATAAAGCCAATTCCCGTTTGTGCAAATACTTGCTGGGTTTTTGCTAGGGGTAGGGTAGTCCAATCGACTCCTAAACCCTGCCAAATATCTATCAGGGGTAATCCGTACTTAGTTGGAAGGCGATCGCCACCGTGCATTACCACCGATTGTCCGGCTGCGGCGAGTAGTAAAGCTGTCACCGGACTAATTGGTGCAGTGCGGGTTCTGCCATCGTAAGGGATGCCCAAAACTATGACTGGTTGCTCAGAGGCGATTGGTTGCAGTTTTGGACCGAGTTCATCATAGGCATCCAACATTCCCGCTAACTCTTCCCCCGTGGGACGCTTGATGCGATGAGCAATCAAAAACGCTCCTATTTGGGCTGGTGTCGCTTCACCCAGCAGCATCATTTTAATAGCAGTGGCTGCTTGGGCGCGAGTTAAATTCTCGCCTGTGTGGTTACCGCCGCCTACTTTCTGCACAAATTCCCTAAATATATTGGTCATTTGTCATTTGTCCTTAGTCATTAGTCATTTGTCTATTGTGCTTTCTGAAAATGACTAATCACACTTAAAGTTTGTCCTTAGTCATTAGACTTCTTGCAAAAGCCCTTATTTTTGCGCTTTTGCGCCTTTGCGTGAGATAAAAACTTATTTATGCAAGAGGTCTATTAGTCATTTGTCTATTGTGCTTTCTGAAAATAACTAATCACACTTGAAGTAAACTAAAAAGTTTTTTCCAAACAGGGATGTCTGGGGTGGACTACGCCTGTGCTAATTCAGTTTACGTAGTTTAAAGTCTTATATAGTACATACTGTATAATTATTTCTTCAGAAGATAAGCAATAATCAAATAATATCTAGATTCAGAGGTTTGGGTATGAAGCACAACACAGAGGACACAGCTAACGAACTCAAGCTCAAAGCCTCTCGAAATCAAGTGATCGTGGCTCCATTACCAGACCCGATCGCCAAAAGTATTGAAGCGATTATTTCACTTCATACCCAGGAAGCTCGAGATATTCCCACCCACCAGCGGATACTAGAAGCGATCGCTACATTCTTTGGGCGATCGACATTTATGTATAGTTTGCTAGTCATACTGGCTATGTGGATTTTTGGCAGTTTTTTTGATGGCTTTTTGCCATTTCATCTACCTTCATTTAGCTGGTCAAATCAAGGCTTAGATGCAGCTGCATTGGTGATTTCAACTGGAGTGCTGGTGCGACAAACTCGCCAAGAAAACTTTGCCGAACAGCGGGCACAATTGATGCTACAGCTTAACTTACTCTCCGAGCAAAAAATTGCCAAGATTATTGCTTTATTAGAAGAACTGCGTACCGATTTGCCTAATGTGGTAAATCG
The DNA here is from genome assembly GCF_014697355.1 of Nostoc calcicola FACHB-3891. Taxonomy (GTDB): domain Bacteria; phylum Cyanobacteriota; class Cyanobacteriia; order Cyanobacteriales; family Nostocaceae; genus Nostoc; species Nostoc calcicola. Next base: position 14,081 of record NZ_JACJRQ010000028.1, read on the forward strand.
GCATGATTATGAAGCCCAATTGATGCAGGAACCGGCTGATCCGATCGCAGTATTAGAAGCACTCCAGAAAAACTTAGCAGAAGAACTGTCATCCACAGAAGGAGACAATGTAAGTTAATCACAGTTCTTTAGAAACTTTTTTTACCTCTTGAGGGAGAAGCACAAAACATAAATTCAGCTTTAATCTTGATGATGACAATATATCTTCCCAGAGGGATACACATGGCTCAGCTGAATGGTGTAATGATGCAGTTTTTTCATTGGTATATCCCTCCTGATGGGAATCTTTGGAATGAGTTTAAAGAGAAAGCCCAAGAGTTAGCTGATGCAGGTGTTACATCTGTTTGGTTACCCCCAGCTTACAAAGGAACAGGGGGTGGTTACGATGTCGGCTATGGGGTCTACGATATGTACGATCTCGGCGAGTTTGACCAGAAAGGCTCGGTTCGCACAAAGTACGGTACAAAAGACGAGTATATCGCTGCGATCAAGGCGGCAAAAGCTGCTGGCATTCGAGTCTATGCTGATGTTGTTCTTAACCACAAGTTAGGTGCAGACGAACCTGAAGAAGTGGAAGCAACGCCTTATAATCCAGAGGATCGCAACCAGCCCATCGGTGACATGCAAACTATTAAAGTCTGGACTCACTTTACCTTCCCAGGTCGCCAGGGTAAATACTCCGATATGGAATGGCATTGGTGGCACTTCGATGCAGTTGATTACAACGTTTACAACGAAGGCGAAAACGCAGTTTATCTGTTCAAAGATAAACATTTTGACGACAACGTAGACTTAGAAAAAGGCGCTTTTGACTATCTCATGGGATGCGATCTGGATATGGAGAGTCCAGAAGTGCGCGAGGCATTGAATGACTGGGGTGAGTGGTTTGTAGAAACCACTGATATAGATGGCTTTCGTTTTGATGCTGTTAAACACGTTAGAGCTAACTTTTTTCCAGAATGGCTCAATCACTGTCGCCAAAAGGCAGGTCGCAATCTCTTTGCCGTTGGTGAATATTGGTCTTATGAAGTTGAAGCGCTGCACCATTTCATTAGTCTCACTGGTGGCGACGTGCTGTTGTTTGATGCGCCATTGCACTATAACTTTAGCGCTGCTAGCAAACAAGGCAATGACTACGATATGCGGCAGATCTTTGATAACACCTTGGTGCAACAGCAACCTGCTTTAGCTGTCACCTTAGTAGACAATCATGATTCTCAACCCTTGCAGTCGTTGGAGTCTGTAGTAGAAGGCTGGTTTAAACCGTTAGCTTATGCGTTGATTCTCCTCCGAAGTGAGGGTTATCCCTGCATCTTCTATGCAGATTACTATGGCGCTCATTACAAGGATAATGGCCCAGATGGCAATGAGTATGAGATTTGGCTCGATAGTCATCAATGGATCATTGATAAATTTTTGTACGCTCGTCAAGCCTATGCCTATGGCGACCAGTACGATTACTTCGATCACGCTAATACAATCGCCTGGACACGCTTAGGAGATGAAGAACATCCCGGCGGTATCGCGGTCGTTCTGAGTAATGGAGGAGAGGGAACTAAGTGGATGGAAGTTGGACAACCCAACACCACTTACATTGACATCACCGAACATATCAGCGAACCCATCACAACAAATGATGAAGGCTGGGCTGATTTTCGATGCAGTGCCGGTTCCGTTTCTGTGTGGGTTCCAAAGTCGTAGTCGAGGTTTTACGATCGGTGGCAGCGATGGCGTATCCTCCAGCTTGATAGCGATCGCTGTTCCGTTAAAAACTTTTTGGTTGACTGATTTAAGAAGCCGATCGCTGCTGGTCAATTTGTAGTGGAATATTCTCGCGTACAAGTTGCCAAAAGTGCTTAATGGGAGGAATTTGCAGACGGTCACCAGTTGTCACCATTACTACACGGCGTGTCAAACTAGAATTATCTGGTGAACTAGCAATACTATTGCCGGCTAAGGAACGAATAGCTAGGGTAGGGTCAAGGCGTGCTTCTACTAATGCTGATTGAGGTAGTAAAGCTATCAGTTCGCCTTGGCGCACTACTCCCCGGAAGGCATCTAGGGTATTTACCTCCAAAGCTGCCTGGAGTTTAGCCTCCATTCGCTCAAATCTATCTTGTACTAAACGCTGCATCCCATAACCATCTTTAAAAACTACTTGGGGATAACGAATTAACTCTGACCAAGGGACGAATTCATATTGGGCTAGGGGATGATTGGCTGCGGTTAAAACTTCTATTGGTTCATCATAAAGTGTTTCTACTACCATTTCTCTACCAGTAGTTAAAAAGCGATTATTCATCACAATTGCTAAATCTACCAATCCATCTTTGAGGACTTTCAGGGCGCGATCGCTTCCCAATGAAGTCACCCGCAATTGCACATCTGGATAATCACGACAAAATTTTTGTAACACTGGTGGTAAGTAAGAACCGCAAAGTGAGTGAATCGCGGCAATGCAAAGTTCTGGCTGTTTTCCAGCGATTAAATCGGCTAATTCTTCTGTAGCAGTCTGCCATTCTTGGCAAATTTTGCGGACACGAGGTAGCAAACGTTCACCTGCTAGGGTCAGTTTAGCGTGGGTTGTTCTGTGAAATAGTTCTATCCCCAAATCTGCTTCTAATGCTTGGATTTGGCGACTAATCGTCGATTGCGTGACACCATTTGTTCGCGCTGCTTGTTGAAAGCTGCCGGTTTGGGCGATCGCTAGAAAGGCTTGCAACTGCTCTAGGCGCATTTTTATGTAGCCTGTATTACATTTATCGGTTTCATTAAGTTAACGGATTTTTCACTATAATTTAGTAGAGTTTGTTACAGGTCTTTTTCTCTAATTTACGTTTGCCTAAATCAGAATTTACCGCCTTTGTTGTCAATTATCCGCCTTGCACCGAATTTTTCGGCAAATATCGTCAAAAAATAGTTGACTATTTTCTGGTGAAATATATAAATTTTTAGATAAGATTTTTAATTCATCACATAGATCGGATTTATCAGGATTATTAGCATTATATTAAGAATCTGTAAAGCTGATTTTTAGTTGATATTGATAAAATTTACTTATGTATCGTCGCCAAAATTAATATCACATAATACGTCAACAAATGCAGGGAATTTCAGCAGATATCGAATCTTTAATAAGCGAACAAAATATATCTGCGGGAAGGTTAAAGTTCAGCTGATGCTAATTTTGTGATGTATTAGATTTTACAAAAAGTTACATCTTCAAGATTTGGTAAAGTAGGTTACGTGATTTTACTTAAGAGATAGATAATTCAAGAGGGAACGAAAAGGAGCCAGCATCCGCAAGAAAGCAGGTTTTATGCTCCTTCCTCTAGAAAATAATGAATCAAAATCCTGTGGCTGCAACTAATAGCTTGGGAATGAATGCCTCACGGCAGTTCACGCCCTGGCTGTTGGAGCATAATTTCAGCCTAGCTTTCACCACCTATCAAGCAGGTAAATTATTCTTCATCGGCTTGCAACCGAGCTTTAATCTATCTGTATTCGAGCGTACCTTTAAAACGAGGCAGCTTTGAGGTCGTGGCTTTTTGTCGGGGATATATGCTCCCGTTGTGCATTTCATGGGGACTTTGCGATCGTGGGAATTTCCCAACCCAGGCACAACAAGACTTTTAGTGGGTTGCCCCTAGATGAAAAAATTGCCACAGAAAAACGCCGAACTTCGCTGCGGGCTACTGGTGATTGATTTGAGGAGTGGGGATATTGTGCATTCGCAGCGAATGGAGGGGGTGGTAATGGAATTATAGGACATGGTGTCACTAGGGGGGGTGCGTCGTTTAATGGCGATCGGCTTTAAGAGTGATGAAATTCGGCGGATGGTGACGATGGGATGAGTCAGGAGTGAAATTTCACGTCTGGACACCCGATAAACAACACAAGCAAAACAATAAGGAGAATCAACAAGAATGGCTAATGCAGTTTTTAACCTTTCTTCCCTTAACGGCAGCAACGGCTTTGTGATTAACGGCGTTGATGCGGGTGACTCCTCAGGTCGTTCTGTTAGCAGTGCGGGGGACATCAACGGCGACGGCTTCGATGACCTGATTATCGGGGCATCTGGTGCCGACCCCAACGGTCAGTATAATGCAGGGGAGAGCTACGTGGTCTTTGGCAGCAGTAGTGGCTTTGGCGCCAGTCTCAACCTCTCCACCCTCAATGGCAGCAACGGCTTTGTGATTAACGGCATTGATTCGGGTGACACCTCAGGCACTTCTGTCAGCAGTGCCGGGGATATCAACGGCGACGGCATCAATGAACTGATTATCGGGGCAATATTTGCCGGTCAGTATGATACAGGGTCAAGCTACGTTGTGTTTGGCAGCAATAGTGGCTTTGATGCCCAATTCAACCTCTCGTCCCTCAATGGCAGCAACGGCTTTGTAATTAATGGCGTTATTGATATAAGTGGTGATAACAGACCAGGCAGATCAGGCTACTCGGTCAGCAATGCGGGGGACATCAACGGCGACGGCTTTGATGACCTGATTATCGGGGCATTTAGCACCCGCGGTAGTTATGTAGGGTCAAGCTACGTGGTTTTTGGCAGCAATAGTGGCTTTGATGCCAACCTCAACCTCTCATCCCTGAATGGCAGCAACGGCTTTGTGATTAACGGCACAGGTAGTTATAACTCTTTAGGACGTTCTGTCAGCAGTGCGGGGGACATCAACGGCGACGGCTTTGATGACTTGATTATCGGGGCAGATAGTACCTACGTCAACGAAGAAGGCGGTGTAGGGAAGAGCTACGTGGTCTTTGGTAGCAGCAGTGGCTTTGATGCCGAATTCAACCTCTTGTCCCTCAATGGCAGTAACGGCTTTGTGATTAACGGCATTAACAGCATTGATGGTATTGGTGGAAGTGGCTTCTCAGGACGTTCTGTCAGCAGTGCGGGGGATATCAACGGCGACGGCTTCGATGACCTGATTATCGGGGCACCTCTTTCTTCCCCAAACGGTCAGGATAGTGCAGGGGAAAGCTATGTGGTGTTTGGCAGCAATAGTGGCTTTGATGCCCAACTCAACCTCTCATCGCTCAATGGTAGCAACGGCTTTGTGATTAACGGGATTGATGCGGATGACCGCTCAGGCTACTCGGTCAGCAGTGCGGGGGACATTAACGGCGACGGCTTCGATGACCTGATTATCGGGGCAAGATATGCCGACCCCAACGGTCAAGATAGTGCAGGGGAGAGCTACGTGGTGTTTGGCAGCAGTAGTGGCTTTAGTGCCCAATTTAACCTCTCGTCCCTTAATGGCAGCAACGGCTTTGTGATTAACGGCATTGATGCGGATAACCGCTCAGGCTACTCGGTCAGCAGTGCGGGGGACATCAATAGCGACGGCTTTGATGACCTCATTATTGGGGCAAGAAGTGCTTCCCCCAACGGTCAGTCTGGGGCAGGGGAGAGCTACGTGGTCTTTGGCTTTCAGACTGGGGCTACCACCAACGAAGATACCGCCGTTAACATCCTTGCTCGCAATATTCTACGTAGATATACAGATATAGATGGAGATACCTTAACCATCAGTGACTTTACTAACCCCACTAACGGCACACTGACGCTCAACGACAACAGCACTCCAGACAACCCCAGCGATGACTTCTTCATCTACACCCCCAATGCCAACTTCAACGGCACTGACAGCTTCAACTTCACTGTTAGCGATGTTAATGGCGGTAGCACCATAGGTACATTTTACCTCAACGTCAAGCCCGTTAACGTTGCACCCATTGCCGTCAACGATCGCCTAACCACTGCTTTTAATACTCCTGTAACCATCCTTGCTAGTACTCTGCTAGCTAATGATACCGACATCGATAGCAATAACCTCAGCATTACTGGCGTGAGCGGTGCAACCAACGGTACTGCTGTGTTGAATAATAACGGCACTGTGGGCAACTCGGCGGATGATTTCATTGTCTTTACCCCATTTAATGGCTTGAGTGGCAATGCCAACTTCAACTACACCATCAGCGATGGGAACCTCAGTAGTACTGCTAGCGTGGCGATCGCAGTTGGTGCTAACATCACTGGCACTAATAGTAACGACAACATCTCTGGCGGTGACGGCAACGATAACATTTCTGGCAGGGGAGGCAATGATACCATCTCTGGCAATGGCGGCAATGATACTCTTGTTGGCGGCACTGGGAAGGATACTTTTATTTTCCGCCTTGGTGGTGGCAATGACACCATCACCGATTTTGCTGGAATACGCACTGGTTCAAATCCATCAGCAACAGTGATTAACCAACTGGATACGCTGCAATTTATTGGTAGTGGTTTAACTGCTCGAAATCTGCAATTAACTCAAAATGGTAATAACTTAGAACTTACCTTTTTGGATGCGGCTTCTACGAAAGTTACTTTGCAAAACTTCCAACTAGAAAACCTGGATAATCTGCCAGCACGTGGTTCAAGACCAGCTATTGGTAATATCTTGTTTGATGGACAAACCAGCGTCACTGACAGCTTTGATGTCTTCGATGCCAACTCCACTCAAACAAATCTGTTTAACAAGAATACCGTCACCTTCCTCAATGACCTTAACAATAATGTCGCGGGTTTTTACAACTCCAATGATGTAATTAATGGTCAAGGGGGTAACGACATTATTAATGGTAATAATGGCGATGACCTCTTGCGGGGCGGCGAAGGCGATGACGTTCTCATCGGTGGACAAGGCAATGATACTCTTGTGGGTGGCAAAGGTAATGATATTCTCATCGGTGGTGTAGGTGCTGACTTTTTCGCTTACAACAGCGATGCTGAATTTACTACCGCTGCGATTGGTCAAGATACTATTACTGATTTCAACTCTTCTGAAGGTGACAAAATTGTACTGGATAAAACTACTTTTAGTGCAATTATTTCTACCGTCGGAACAGGTTTCAGTAATGTCAATGATTTTCAAATCACCAATTTAGCGGGGACTAGCACGGCGACAATTGTCTACGATTCCGTTACTGGGCAATTATTCTACAACCAAAATGGCAGCGCGGCTGGTTTTGGCAGTGGTGGTTTATTTGCAACTCTAACTGGTGCGCCAACTCTTACAGCATCTAATTTTCTGCTGCAAGCATAGTTGACCGAATTCTGCACTTGAGTTTGTATTACTCAACTATAGCGATTCTTATTTGAATGAGGTATATGGGTAGGTTAGCACAGCTGTGCCAACCTACAAGGATCTATTTTTTTGTGTACTTCACCTATGTGGGAACCGCTATATCACGCAGAGGCGCAGAGTCGCAGAGAGTAAGAGCTTAGAAAAGTTGATTTTTGAGTTTCATATTCCAATTCAGCAACACCCTACGTCCGTAATATTTTGATATTAAGATACTAAATTGAGAATAAAAAAGTGAAAGAATTAAAAATAAAGCTTTCGGAAATATTCTTTTTAACAAAATTTACCACTCTGCCAGAGCGATCGCTATTCCTTTTTGCAATTCTGGTGTTAACGCCTCGTTGTTTGCTAACTGCTGCAATTGTTGATGTGCAGCTTCTTTATCCAGATTTTTTAGTGCTGCGATCGCATGTAGTCTGACTAATGCATTAGAATCGCCCAGTAGCCAAATCAATGCTTCAATTGCCTCGACTTTACCTAACTGTCCTAAAGATAAAGCGATCGCACTTTTAATATTGGCGGTTTTTGTAGCTGGATGCTGCGATCGTAGTGCTTCTAGTAAAATTTCTGTGGCTGGTGTTGTTAACTCTGGCTTTTGCACTCGCCCCAAAACTGTGACAATTTCTTGCCACACTGTTTCTGATGTTCTTTGATGGAATGCTGTTTGTAAATATTCCAAACTCGATGGTGTCTGCATCCAACTTAAAGCGCGGATAGTTTCTAATTGCAAGGTTATCGGTGTCTGGGGTGAAATCAGCAAATCAAATAAGTGTTTAGCAGCGTCATCAGAACCCATACGAGAAAGGGTAACTACTGCTGCACAACAAACATCAAGGTTCAAGTCGTAAAGTTTTGGTTGCAGTCTCGTTACTAAATCCAATGCTTGGCGTAAGTCGGGGCGAAAACCTAAGCCAATCACTGCTGCACGTCTAACTGTGGCGGCTACATCATCCAAAGCGTTTAACAACACTGGTGGTATGCGTTCATCATGAAAACTGCCCAAGGCTTCAATTGCAGCAGCGCGGATTTCTGGTTGTGGATCTTGAACTACACTCAACAGTGGTGGAATGGTTTGTGTTTGCGGAATACAACAAAGCGATCGCACTGCCAAAAGTCGTGTATCTTCATCTGCTAGAAGTTCTGTGAGTGAAGTAATGGCAACAGTACCCATTTGCCCCAGCGCTGTAGCTGCGATCGCTTTGAGTTCTTCATCCTCATCAGTTTTCAAGAATTCTACCAAAGGTACGATAGCATCTAGGTGCTGAAATTCCCCTAAAGTGCGTGCTGCATACCAGCGTAATTCTTCTTCTGCGTCTTCATCTTTTAATATTTCAATGAGTGGTGGGATGGCAATATTTCCCAAGTTCGTTAATACCTTGGTCATTTCCCAGCGTTGCTGAAAATCTCCCATCTCTAACATTGAAAGTGTTAATGAGAGCAGATATTCTCGATTTCTAACTATCTCTGGATCTTCTGAATTTGCCCCTAAAATTAATTGTTGTAAATATTGAATTAGTGATGACCAATCAGCTGCATTATATGCTGTTTGGACTTGCAGCAAAAGCTGGTTGATGTTGTTCACAATCGGAAAAGGGAGTGGGGAGTGGGGAGTGGGGAGTGGGGGGATGAGGAGGAAGGGGTAAAGGGTAAAGGGTAAAGGGTAAAGGGATAAATTTAACCTTTCCCCCTTACCCCTTTCCCTTTCCCCCTTCCTAATGCCCCATGCCCCACTTATTTAACTTGGTTTGACTACAACTGAACTACCCTCAATTTTGGCAGCGTAAGTTTTTAGCGCTTCTGTTGCTGGGCCTTTTTGCACTTTACCGTCAACTCCAAATTCTGAACCATGACAGGGACAGACAAATTTTTTGGTGTCAGCTTTCCATCCCACCGTACAACCTGCGTGAGTACAAGTAGGATTGACTGCTGTCAGATTTTCGGATTTAGATGTGCCGACTACCAACACAGGCCCAGCAGGTGAGTTTTTCGCCAGCAATTCACCTGTTTTATCTAATTCTGCCGAAGTGCCTATCGTTTGCCAATCGGTTGATGCTGAATTTGTCTGAGAAGAACAAGCTGCGATCGCTACAGGTAGAGAACTCGCTATCCAACCCAAACCTACCCAATTAATAAAATCACGACGTTTCATAGTTGCTGAAATAATATCTAAGTTTTAGCTAACATCTGGCATTCAATTTTGGATTTTGGATTTTAGGTTTTGGATTGAGAACTGAACTATGGCAATCCAAAACAGCTTCCATATCCTCAAATAGCTTTGGTGTAAGCACTTTACGTTACTTAGAGAGGACTTTGATGCAAAAAATGCATAATTTTAATAGATTTTCTGCAAATTTACTAAAAAACCGTAACAATTTATACGATTTTAACAAAAATCTCGCCTTAACTTATGAGTATCGAAATTGTTACATGAACAGTAACCAAAACTGCTTGACAAATTCCCAAGATGTAAATGACGACAAATTGTCCTCAACTAACCACGGATTTGAAGTTTCACGTTGGAATACTCTGAAGTATAAATAATCAGCCATAAGCACATATTAAGTTTTTCATTTTTAATCCTCGTAGATACAACACTAGATGAGACTACGGGTTGATTGATATTGGGTAATGACCACAAGTTTTCACGGTTATTAGTAATTTGCAACGAGAGTCAGCCTTATGACAGAAGCAACTACCACCGCTAGCCTCAATAAGTTCGAGAAATTCAAGGCTCAAAAAGATGGACTCGCCGTTAAAGGTGAGATAGAAAAATTTGCCGCCTTGGGTTGGGAAGCAATGGACGAAACAGACCGAGATCATCGACTTAAATGGCTGGGTGTATTTTTTCGCCCAGTGACTCCAGGTAAGTTTATGATGCGGTTGCGGATGCCTAATGGTATTCTCACTGGCACTCAGATGCGTGTTTTAGCCCAAGTAGTACAGCGTTACGGTGATGATGGTAGTGCTGATATTACCACAAGACAGAATATTCAATTGCGGGGAATCAGGATTTCTGATTTACCAGATATTTTTGATAAATTTCACGCAGTTGGTTTAACCAGCATCCAGTCAGGGATGGATAACGTCCGCAATATCACAGGCGATCCTGTGGCGGGGTTAGATGCAGATGAGTTGTACGACACACGAGAGTTGGTACAGCAAATTCAAGATATGCTCACCAACAAAGGCGAAGGAAACCCAGAGTTTAGCAATCTACCACGCAAGTTTAATATTGCGATCGCCGGTGGCAGAGACAATTCAGTTCACGCTGAGATTAATGATTTAGCTTTCGTGCCGGCATTCAAGGAAGCAGGGGAGCAAAATTTACCCTCTGCCCATTCCCACCAAAAAATTTTCGGGTTTAACATCCTCGTTGGTGGTTTTTTCTCAGCCAAACGCTGTGAGGCAGCGATTCCTCTCAATGCTTGGGTAGCTCCAGAAGATGTGGTAGCTGTATGTAGAGCCGTTTTAGAAGTTTTTCGTGACCACGGCCCACGTGCTAATCGGCAAAAATCCCGTCTGATGTGGCTAATTGATGAATGGGGTTTAGAAAAGTTTCGAGTAGAAGTTGAAAAGCGCTTGGGTAAATCATTGTTACCCGCAGCGGCAAAAGACGAAATCGACTGGGAAAAACGCGACCACATCGGGGTATATAAACAAAAACAACCAGGATTAAATTACGTAGGCTTGCATATTCCTGTTGGTCGGTTGTATGCCGAAGATATGTTTGAAATTGCACGTCTAGCAGAAGTTTACGGTAGTGGGGAAATTCGCTTCACGGTTGAGCAAAACATCGTTATCCCCAACGTTGCTGAATCACGATTAGCAACATTTCTCACAGAACCGTTACTAGAAAGGTTTTCCATTAGCCCAGGTTTGTTGACGCGATCGCTAGTATCTTGCACAGGCGCACAATTTTGCAACTTTGCCCTCATCGAAACCAAAAACCGCGCCTTGGCAATGATTAAAGCCTTAGAAGAAGACTTAATCTTCACCCATCCCGTGCGAATTCACTGGACTGGTTGTCCCAACTCCTGCGGACAGCCTCAAGTTGCAGACATCGGCTTGATGGGAACTAAAACCCGCAAAAATGGCAAAACCTTGGAAGGCGTTGACATATATATGGGTGGTAAAGTTGGCAAAGATGCCCATCTCGGAACTTGCATTATCAAAGGCATACCCTGCGAAGATTTACAGCCAATATTACAAGATTTACTCATCAAAAACTTTGGGGCAAAACTCAAGCAAGAAGCCCTATTAGTTAGTAACTGATTGGGAATTGGGCATGGGGCATGGGGCATACTTCAACCTTAAATCCGCAACTTCCGAGCTAAGGGACTTCCAATTAAAAAAATAACCAATCGCTATGCAGGCAGGGGGCAGGGAGCAGGGAGCAGGGAGAGTAAAGAAAAATCTAATTAAATAAATTGGGTAATTTATTCTCTGGAAGTCCCTAAAAGCCGCAACTTCCGAGCTAAAAGCCGCAACCTCCAACCTAAAAGCCGCAACCTCCAAGCTAAAAGCCGCAATCTCCAAGCTAAAAGCCGCAACTTCCGAGTTCAAAGCCGCAACCTTCGAGTTAAAAGGCTCAATAGACTTCTTGCAAAAATCTTTCTTTGCGTTCTCTTCTCTGCGCCTCTGCGCCTCTGCGTGAGACAAAAAATATTTATGCAAGAGGTCTAACTTCTACTACCTCTTTGTTTTATTCAATTAGAAAAATTGAAATGCTTAAAAAATTATTTTCATTCAGCGATCGCTATCGCATCTTACATCAGACTTGGTTTGCTTTTTTTCTCACCTTTGTCTGTTGGTTTAATTTTGCTCCCTTCGCTACAACCATTGGCAAGCAACTACATTTAGCGCCTGAACAAATCAAAACTTTGGCCATCTGTAACCTTGCTTTGACAATTCCGGCGCGGTTAATTATTGGGATGCTTCTCGATCGTTTTGGCCCCAGAATTACCTATTCAATGCTGCTGATGTTTGCGGCTGTTCCTTGTTTGGCGACAGCGCTAGCGCAAGATTTTCATCAATTAGTCATTAGTCGTTTACTGATGGGAATTGTTGGTTCTGGGTTTGTTGTCGGTATCCGCATGGTGGCGGAATGGTTCCAGCCCAAGGAGATGGGAAGTGCCCAAGGTATTTACGGCGGTTGGGGGAACTTTGGGGCTTTTGGTGCCGAGTTTGCCTTGCCGATAATTGCAGTTTCTACAAGCTTCTTGGCTGGTGGGGCTTCTAATTGGCGATTAGCGATCGCTTTTACAGGAATCGTTACAGCCATCTATGGCGTAATTTATTACAACAGCGTCCAAGATACGCCCCCAGGTAAAGTCTATAAGAAACCTAAGAAAAATGGAGCTTTAGAAGTAACCAGCATTAAAAGCTTCTGGGCAATGATTGTCTCGAATTTTGGTTTGATTTTCGCCTTAGGTTTATTAGCTTGGCGCTTAGAACAAAAGAATATTCACTTCTTAACTTTGAGCCAAATGTATCTTGCTTGGATATTATTAGCAGGATTATTTATTTACCAAAGTTACAGAGCTTGGCAGGTAAATCGGGAACTTTTAATTGGTAAGAAAACTTACGCACCAGCGGAACGCTTTCAATTTGGTCAAGTAGCTTTACTCGAATTTACTTACGTAACTAACTTTGGTTCCGAACTTGCTGCCGTTTCCATGCTGCCGGCATTTTTTGAAAAAACCTTTGCTTTAGAACATGTTATAGCTGGGATGATTGCTGCAACTTATCCCTTTCTAAATTTAGTTTCTCGTCCCAGCGGTGGCTTAATTTCTGATAAATTTGGTTCGCGGAAGTGGACAATGACAATTATCAGTGCAGGAATTGGTATTGGCTATTTAATGACGCATTTTATTAATAGTAACTGGCCGATTCCGCTGGCGATCGCAGTTACAATGTTTGCCGCTTACTTTGCCCAAGCTGGCTGCGGTGCAACCTACAGCATCGTACCCCTAATTAAAAAAGAAGCCACCGGACAAATTGCCGGAAACGTCGGAGCCTACGGTAATTTTGGCGGCGTAGTTTACCTGACAATTTTTAGCTTAACCGACGCTCCCACACTATTTAGCACAATGGGTTTAGCCGCCATAATTTGCGCCTTTATGTGTGCCTTCTTCCTCAAAGAACCGAAAAACTCCTTCGCTGCTGAAAGTGAACCATCAGAAACTCCAACAACTATTTTGTTAACCGAAGAATAATCAAGATCGCGCAGAGTCGCAGAAGCGCAGAAAGGAAGAATCGCAATTTTCAATTAATATCTTTCTTCATCTCTTCTGGAGCGACTAGAGTGAAAATTATCAATTGAAGAAGAATTCAGAAGTCAGAGTTCAGGAGTCATAATACAGAATACCCAACTGAATTCTGACTCTTGAATTCTGAATTATGTTCGATCAAATCGCAATCTTTAGGCATTGAATCTGATATCAAACTCTAATAATTAGTATTTTTCATAAATTCACCGAACAGCTTTTTAATTAAAACTTTTAATCCAAAATTCAAAATCTAAAATCCAACATTGATATGAGTGAATTTACCAAAACCCTCTGTCCTTACTGCGGTGTCGGTTGTGGACTAGAAGTTTCACCCCCAGCCCAACTTGGCAAAGCAACCAATCGAGATAACCAAGGAAATCCAATTTGGCGAGTACGAGGCGATAAAGCCCATCCATCCAGTCAGGGTATGGTTTGCGTCAAAGGCGCAACCATCGCCGAATCTTTAGATAAAAATAGATTACATTACCCAATGGTGCGAGACTCGTTAAATCAAGAGTTTCGGCGTGTTAATTGGGATGAAGCTTTCAATCTCATCACCCAACGCATTCAAACCGTGCGTTTAACTCAAGGGCCAGAAGCTATATGTATGTATGGTTCTGGTCAGTTTCAAACCGAGGATTATTACATAGCCCAGAAATTCATGAAAGGGTGTTTGGGTAGCAATAATTTTGATGCAAACTCCCGTTTATGTATGTCTAGCGCTGTGGCTGGATACATTCAAAGCTTTGGCTCAGATGGCCCTCCTTGCTGTTACGAAGACTTGGAGTTAACCGACTGTGCATTTTTAATTGGCACTAATGCCGCTGAATGTCACCCGATCGCTTTCAACCGATTGGCGAAATATCACAAAAAGAACCACAAAGTCAAAATGATTGTGGTCGATCCCCGTCGCACACCAACGGCAGAAGCCGCTGATTTGCATTTAGCCATTCGTCCCGGTACGGATATCGATTTGTTAAACGGCATCGCTCATTTATTGATGCGCTGGAACTACGTTGACACCATGTTCATGGACGACTGTACCAGCAATTTTCCGGCCTACGCCGAGGTAATTCGCCATTATCCGCCAGAAGTCGTAGCTCGTGAATGTGGGATTAGTATTGAAGATTTAGAAACAGCAGCCCGGTATTGGGGTCAATCACAGCGGGTATTGTCGTTGTGGTCGATGGGTATCAACCAATCCTCCGAAGGAACGGCTAAGGTGAGAACCATCATCAACCTACATCTGATGACCGGACAAATTGGCAAACCTGGAGCTGGTCCTTTTTCTCTCACCGGTCAGCCAAACGCGATGGGAGGACGGGAAGCCGGGGGTTTGGCGCATTTATTGCCAGGTTATCGGGTGGTAAAAAATCCCCAGCACCGTGCAGAAGTTGAGGAATTTTGGGGACTTAAGCCAGGACAAATTTCGCCCCATCCGGGTTTGAGTGCTTGGGAAATGATTACTGGGCTGGAAAATAATGCTGTGGGGTTACTGTGGATTGCTGCTACTAATCCGGCTGTGAGTATGCCAGATTTAGAACGGACAAAAAAGGCGTTGTTGCGATCGCCTTTTACCATTTACCAAGACGCTTATGATCCCACAGAAACCTCTGCCTATGCCCACGTTCTGCTACCGGCAGCCCAGTGGGGCGAAAAAACTGGCGTGATGACCAACTCGGAACGCGTGGTTACTCTATGTCAAGCCTTCCGCCAACCGCCAAAAGAAGCCAAAGCAGATTGGGAAATTTTTGCTGAAGTTGGACGCAGACTCGGTTTTAGCAAAGAATTTGCCTTTACTAACTCGGCTGAAGTTTACGCTGAGTTTACCCAACTAACTAAAAATCGCCCCTGCGATATGACGGGTATCAGTCACGCCCAATTACAAGCACAAGGCCCGACTCAATGGCCTCACCCAGAAAAAAGTTATGAGTTAAGAGTTAAGAGTGATGAATTAGAATCTTCAACTCCTAACTCCTCACTCCTAACTCCTAACTCCAAAAGACTCTACACCAATCTCCGCTTCCACACCCCTGACGGACGCGCTCGATTTGGGGCATATTACTCTAAGGGATTGGCAGAACCACCAAATCCTGATTATCCTTTTGTATTAACTACTGGACGAGTTTACGGCCATTGGCACACCCAGACGCGCACCGGGCGCATTGAAAAAATTTGCAAAATGCATCCCGAACCGTTTATCGAAATTCATCCCCGTGATGCTGCTCGGCTAAGTATTGTAGATAATCAATGTGTAGAAGTGCGATCGCGTCGCGGTCAAGCTAAATTTCCTGCTAAAGTAACAAAGGCGATCGCACCTGGTACGGTTTTTGTCCCCATGCACTGGGGTTCACTCTGGGCAGATAATGCCGAAGCTAACGCCCTCACCCATCCAGAATCTTGCCCCGATTCCCTACAACCAGAATTAAAAGCCTGTGCGGTGCAGTTGATACCAATTTCTCTGGAAGTTACAGTCAAAAACTATCAACTCCAATCTTCACAATGGTAAGCTGCTAAGTATAACTATTCACAACTAATTACCAATCAGCAATAGGTAATTTAGTCAATAGTCAGTAGTAAATAGTTATTATAATTTTTTCTATCTCTCAACTTTTGACTGTTACCAATTACCATATCTAAAGAGGTAAAATTTTTAGCAACAAGAAGTTTTACTAGCCCCAATTTTAATCTGGGAAAGAAAAAATAGGTAAAAAACTTACCAAATATCGGTAAGTCGTCTTTTTTAATCCTTTAGATTTATCTATGGGATTTTATTTTAGAATCGGGTGCAAGAGATGAAAAGGCTACTGAAACTAATTTTAGGAATTACCAAAGACCAGAACTTCATGCACATGATTGAAAATATAGAAGTCCTGGTTTCTAAAGTCTTATCTATTTTAATGGTAGTTGTCATTTTAGTGGCGATCGCCGATTTAGGAGTCTTTTTATTTAAAGAATTATTTACGATACCTTATGGTAAATTTAACACAACTTTGTATAAAATATTTGGTTTATTTTTGAATATTTTAATTGCTTTAGAAATCTTAGAAAATATCACAGGTTATTTGCGAAAACACGTTATTCAGGTGGAATTAGTTATTGTCACTTCTTTAATTGCTGTTGCTAGAAAAATTATTATTCTTGATTTAGAAAAAGTACCAGGTATTGATATAATCGGTCTAGGGATTGCTATTCTTGCCCTGTCAATTAGTTATTTAATCATTCGTTCCAGTAACTCCAGATAAAAGCGTTAAATAAGAGACGTAACACCTTTTTGGGCATTTCAAAAAATATTTTTACACTCCCTATTCCCTACTCCCTACTCCCCACCCTCACCCTAAAATTCTAGCTTAGCCAATTAATATCATAATGAGCTAATTTTCAATACTTTCTTATGGCAGATTTCTTTCAATTTGAAGCAGATTTTGTTCATTCGCTGCGTTGTATTCCTATGCAGGTGCGTTGCAAATTAGATACCTGTGGCATCAAGCTAAAATTGTCTGATTGGAATCAAATGACTACAGCAGAGCGTCAAGCTTTAGTCGAATTGCCTTGCACTACAGAAACCGAAATTCAGTCTTACCGCGAATATATCCAACAGTTGATTCTACAACGCACAGGCACAGTAGCTGCCAAATTGCCCATAGAACCTCATCCTGCGTGGCTCGACTCTGGCACTATACCACCCAGCGTCCAAGAAAAAGCTCAAGAAATAGGAGTAGTCCTGACACAGCCAAAATGGGCAGCTTTAACACCATTACAGCGTTTTGCCTTGATTAAACTTAGTCGCCCAGGGCATGAAAACAAAAACTTTCCCAGAGCGATCGCAGAATTTCATCTGCTTTAATTAAGCTAAGTTGCTAGTTATATAGGTAACAGGCAATAGTTTCTCTTGTCCTTTCTCAGAAAATCCCTTACCTTTTTCTAACTAGGAAACAACATACAACGACACGTTAAACTTTGTTAACTCGCAGCCATCAAATGGTGCATTACGGCACAGTTAATGCTGTAATATATCGATAAATTCGCGTATAAGCGCATCATTTGAGGTGTGTCTAAATTGCAGATTTTGACGTTAAGACTGTGATTTGTCAATTGTCCAAAGCAAATGACCAATGACCAATGACCAATGACCAATGACAAATAACTAATATACAGAGGATAGTGAAAACATGGCTGCAAAAAAACTTTTGATGCTCGTTGGCGACTATGTAGAAGACTATGAAGTAATGATTCCTTTCCAGGCGTTGCAAATGGTGGGGCACACTGTTCATGCAGTTTGTCCCAATAAAAAAGCTGGCGACAAGGTGCGGACGGCAGTTCACGACTTTGAAGGAGACCAGACTTACAGCGAAAAACCCGGTCACAATTTCACTTTAAATGCTACCTTTGCAGAAGTAAAAGCCGAAACCTACGATGCCCTAGTAATTCCTGGAGGGCGGGCACCAGAATATATCCGCCTGAATCAACAGGTGTTAGAAATTACCCGTCACTTTGCTCAAACAAATAAACCAATCGCTGCTATCTGTCACGGCTTGCAATTATTGGCAGCAGCCGATGTATTACAAGGCAAAAGATGTACTGCCTACCCTGCTTGTAGCCCAGATGTCAAGAGTGCTGGAGGTATCTATGTTGATATCCCTGTTGATGAAGCCATCGTTGACGGTAACTTGGTGACAGCACCAGCTTGGCCAGCTCATCCCCGTTGGCTGGCAGAATTCCTCACAGTACTTGGAACAAAAATTGAACACCCAGAACTGGCTAGAGTTATTTAAACAGAAGATAGCAAAAATCTTTTAGTTCAATCTCCAAGGCAGTTTATTTTACTATTCCGTACTCCCGATACCAAAACAGCTTAGTCAATCATTAAGTGGCAAAAATAACTCGCAATAGACAGCTGGCGATTATATATTTTTTTAATGAAACTAAATGCAGTAAAAAGTACTGTTTTAAGACATTGCGGTGAGTTTGATTTGCAGCTAGGATCTCAAGAGTAGATAACCTATAGAATCTGAATTGATGTGCCTAATAACCCAGGTTTATGAGAAACTCTCAGTGGATGAAATACTTATTAACATTAGATAAATGAAAAAAGTTGAAATTTTGCATCAATAAATTTAAATTTCTTAGCAGGAAGTGAAGCTATAGTGGATTTAGCAATGCTGCTATTGATGTGGCTAAGGTTAGTCCTGCTGCCCAATTATTTTAAGAATTAGTTTAGAAACGCACTCTAACTCAATGACAGGCAAAAACGCAAGACATAATGCATTTCTGCGGCTAGTGTCTGGTAATGGAGCAACTTCGGGATCGGAATCTCGCTTCTCCCTACCCCCCAGTAAAGAGATAGTAATTGGACGCGACCCCAGCTGCCAAGTTGTCTTGGATGCCATGACGTACCGAATGGTATCTCGTCGTCATGCGGTGGTTCGTCCCCTGTCTTTATCTCCAGATAGCAAATTTAGCTGGGTGCTTTGCGATTTGAATAGTGCTAATGGCACTTATTTGAATGGACAACGCTTGTATGAATGTCAAGAATTGCACCCAGGCGATCGCATTTCTCTAGGTTCTGATGGACCGCAATACGTTTTTGAGTACGAGTTGACCTCCCAAGCCCCAGCGACGACTGTAAACCAACTGACACCGCTACCGTCAGCAACCAACTACCACAACCACACCCAATTAAAGCAGCCCGATTCTGTTAGCTTCACTCAGCTTTTTCCGATTATTTCCACTGGTAAAGATTTAACTCGTAAAGCTTATCTCGTACCAGGAATACTGACCGTAATCTTTGTAGTGCTGATGTTTGCTACAGTCGGTCGTCCCCAAGCGAATCAAGTAATCGTCGCAACTTACATCGCCTTCGCTGCCTATTATTTTGTTTACCAACTGTGCGGTAAACAAAAGCCGTGGTGGGTGCTAATGGCTACGGCAATGGGTACGACTTTGATTTTACTCAGCCCGCTGTTGGATTTATTTATCTTCGTGTTTCGCGGCATCCTACCTGGAAACTTGCCCTCCCCCCAAGAATCTACCACCTTCACAGAGTTACTGGTGCGGATGTTTTTTGGTGCTGGGTTGATGGAAGAATTACTGAAAGCATTGCCTGTACTTGGAGCATTTGCCATCGGTAGAATATTGTCTTCACCTTGGCGAGAACGCATCGGTGTTTGGGAACCTCTAGATGGTATTCTCCTGGGAACAGCTTCTGCTGTGGGGTTCACTTTATTGGAAACTCTTGGTCAATATGTGCCGGATATCACTCAAAATGTCACACAACAGGTGGGTATCGGCGCTGCTGGTCAACTGGCGGGTTTACAACTGCTAATTCCGCGAATTTTAGGCTCTGTGGCTGGACACATGGCTTATAGTGGCTATTTGGGATACTTTATCGGTTTGGCTGTCCTCAAACCGAGTAGAAGCTGGCAAATTCTTTCTATTGGTTATCTGAGTGCCTCTGCACTCCACGCTCTCTGGAATGCTACCGGATCGATTAATGCCTTGCTTTTAGTAGTTGTTGGTGTGTTATCTTACGCCTTTTTGATGGCGGCAATTCTCAAGGCACGGGCGCTTTCACCGACGCGATCGCAAAATTTTGCAACCAGATTTCTTGGTCCTAAATAAGAGATGAGGGGGATGAGGGGGATGAGAGGACAAGGAGAATAACTCCTAACTCCTAACTCCTAACTCGGCACTCAAAACTGTTTCGCCAAATTCCTAATGACTATCAGAAATATATGTCTTGGGATAGATGGTCTGATTGTTAGATTACCCTATTCTTAGTCTACCGTAGTGTTGTTGTACTCAAAAACTAAGAGCAAGTAATGTTTAAAAGGCAGCACAATACTAGCAAGTAAATCTACTTGTCTCGAAAGTTAAATTATTCAAAAAATAAATGGCAGAATCAAATTACGGTTCGGACTGGTATTTATTGAGTTGAGTCAAAGCATAGTAAGCGATCGCCAGAATAACCTTCGCTTGCTCTATTTCTGACAAATTTGTCCATTCCCTATCGTTAAGGCTAGTCATGGTAGATTCAGGGTTATGTGATTCGCTACCTCGCATAGCATAAGCAAAAGGACGAGCTAAGACTAAAAGATCCTCTTCTCCCCAATTTGGTAGTATTGTCTGAACGCACTCAACTAGTTGCTCGCCCCTTAATTGATGATGGGAAAATATTTCAGCAGCTTTGGTGGCGATGGCGTTGAGTAGAGTTTGGGGAACGCAAGTACAAAAAGTAGCGCGTAAAGTTTCTTGCAGATTAACTACTACTGACTGTTGGGGATTGTGATTTTCGCTTTCACTAAAGGGGATACCAGACCAAAGTGTGTCTAAATGGCTGTAAAAATCTTGCGATCGCTTTGTCAGATCTTCATCTATTAAATTTTCGAGCTCGAATTGTTGCTCTAGTTCTTGAAAATAAGCTTCTGACTCTTCATCAGCCGGATTCCAAGGATAGGTAGCATCGTCTGGTTCTAGTAAAGCTTCTAACAACTCTAAATCTACTTGAGACTGCAAAGAAGAGAAAGTGTCTGAGCCGTTAATTTTATTAGTCATTTTTTTTGCCTCACGATTATTTAGTGGTACTGACAGCTACAATCGCCGAGAAGAGATTTCCGCAAAAAAGTTGATTTTTTCTCTTCGTAAAAACAGATTTTTAAAATTGATACTCAAGACCAAAATTGATTTCTGCAATAGCTGTACTAGGAGTCTTCAATAATAAACTCCCAGGTCTCACCTTTAGCACTTCCAAACTTTAACTGCATACCGGATTTCAAGGGGACTTCCTCTCGGAGGATTTGTTGCCAGCCATTAGGTCCTAAAAACCACGTTGTTCCGTAGGTAGAAAAATCTTGCAAATAATAAGTTCGCACTAGTGTAGCATCAGTCAAAGTATTGCGGCAGAAAATTTCAGCGTGACGTTTAGAAA
This sequence comes from Nostoc calcicola FACHB-3891, assembly GCF_014697355.1. Taxonomy (GTDB): domain Bacteria; phylum Cyanobacteriota; class Cyanobacteriia; order Cyanobacteriales; family Nostocaceae; genus Nostoc; species Nostoc calcicola. The sequence goes on from NZ_JACJRQ010000028.1 coordinate 35,425, forward strand.
CAGACGGTTCGGGGATGACAATATCATTATCTTTGGTGCGACCGATGCGAGTGACTCCATAACGCAATAACCAGGTTTTATCTTTTGAAGAGAGCGATCGCAAACTTGCACTAGGAAGCGCCGAACCAACATCAGGAATGGCTGTGTCTGGTAATTCGGTAATTCCTTCATCCAGGTTTTTAACGAGTTCGCCATTAAAATCTGGATGCAGGTAAAGAACGGGCAAAGTCCAAGCAGGTTGATTGAATCTATACAGTGTTAATAATTCTTTCCTCGCTTGAGTCACAGCTTCATCAATTGGCTTATACAATCGTAAAGCTTCAGCAAAGGCTTGAATAAAACTGTGGCTTTCGTGGTCAGCGATTTTATCCCGCATCCCCAAAACTGCTGGTACACCATGTCGAATTAATACTTCTGCCAAACTACTGGCAGGTATCGCTTGATGATTGCTATCAGCTGGTCTAGCTCCCCAACAGGCGTTGAAAACTGCTAACTTCACACCTGTACGGGTCAATGCTTGGGCTAATTCTATACCATTGAGGGTGTTGTCTGGTCGCAAAAACAGTAAGCCACCGTCTGGATCTGGTAAACCGTGTCCAGCATAAAAGAAGACATTGTATGCTTTGGTTTCTAATTCTTGAATCAATTCCTCTGGAGTTGGTTGTAAGAGTTGATTGACTACGCAAGGTGCATATCTTTGGGAATTGCTATCCACTGGGGTATCTACAAGAGTTTGCTGTAAAATCAGCGCTTCTTGTTCTAGTTGTAGGTTTTCATCATGACCTAAAACCAGCAGGATACTTAAAGCTTGGTCAGTTCGCAAATACGGTAAGGGATCAACTTCACTGCTTGTGCGACTAAATAGCAAATCTTGGGAAAGGGACATAGCCGATTGACCAGGCTCACGCTGCATAATTTCCCAAGGTAGAGCAATGAGATCTGGGTCACGAATTTCCAGTCGAAAGCGCAAACGTGTATGCTGACCTTGAGCAATGCCGCGACTACGTTCTAGACTGCCGAGAATTTGTCCATCGAATACCCAGCGCCATAAATTCATTCCCAAATATTGCATCAGACGGCTGCTGTAAGGACCAGTAGTCTGACCTGAAGGGAATGAAATCGCATCAATGGGCAATGGGTTGTTGTTTTGAGATGTTGAGTTTGGGGGAAGATCTAAACGGCTATGATCGGCAAACATTTGCTGCCATTCTTGCCAGACTTGAGTCAGTTCAACAGGCCACACACAGTCACGTAAAACATAACCACTGGGATAGGGAGCCTTGACCACCCAAATGGCGAAGTTGTCAGTGCCAGTGTTTAAGAGACGGGCGATCGCCAAATTCAGGGATGGCATGGATTCATAAAACTAAAAGCTAAAAACAAATAAAGCCAGAATTCAGAATTCAGAATTCAGAATTCAGAATAAATTAATGGGGGATTGGAACCCACAACTGATTGTTTTGCACCAAATTATAGATTTGGTGTGGTGTTTCACCGTTTATTCATCAGCCAGTCGTAAATAATTCATGCTGAATTCTGACGGCTGACTCCTGAATTCTCTATTCATAACAATTCTCCAAGGTAACAAATTTTTATTTTTTTACCTTGTCAGTTTTTTAGTCTGGTTGTTACCTGTTATTATTCCAGGTTTTTTCTAGTTTATCGAGTATTTGTCTAAGTTGGACTGGTATCAGCTGGTTGAGTAGCTGGTGGCTGGGTGAGGGGTTTACATGGATTTGCTGCGCCTGGTTGCAAAACAGAGACTCCAAAACGCTTCAGTTGTTGAAATTTAATCGATATTGGTTTTGCTGGGGATGGTGCTGGAGTCGGCGTAGGTTTATTGCTACAGAGTTGCATCCGAACTGAAAAATCTCCAGATGCAGGTTTGGGATTTGGTTCGGTGTTGATAACTTGTAAAAAACTTTTAGCAGCAAGGGGTGGGTTGTCTTCTAAGGGAATTTCCTTGGTGGTTTGAATTACCCAGCCAGGAGAAAGGTTTGCAAGAGTTCGGGGTGGCTGTGTGACTGCAACACCAGGGCTTTGAGTTGGTGTGGGAGTAGACGCAACTTCAGACTGTCCGGATTTTGACTGCAATTGCCTGACGAACAATCCCAGAGAAGCTGCGACTATGACCAATATTAACGGAACTATCCACTGTAGAGGTAATTGGCGAGTTTTGGCAGGTTTAGTTTCCTCAATCACCTGAGTTTTTTGGTTTGGGCTGCTTAAAACTGATGCATCTGCCCCTCTGGATGCCAAATCAACAGTTTTTGCAGAGTAACTCTCTGGAATGACTGCTTTGATGGTGATTTCAGGTTCCCAGTATTGGACTTGATAGTGTACTAAAGCGACGGTGACATTATCGTGTCCATTCTTCGTGTTAGCGATTTCTATTAATCTATCTGCAACATTGACGATGTTTGTTTCCCCAAGCAAAATCGGCAAGATTTCTGTTTCCCAGTATTCCTCTACGCGATCGAAATCACTCAAACCGTCGGATGTGAGCAGAAAAACTGCATCTTCATCGAGCATAAACCGTGCAGACGTGGGATGTAATGAAGTGCTAGGACCCATCCCCAAAGCTTGGACGAGGGAGCCGGCAGCACTTTGTTGCACAGCCTCGCGGTAAATGGCATAGCCCAACCGGACTTCGCGGGAAGCGACATCATCATCAAGGGTCACTTGATAACAGCCTTGGCGTGTAATCCAGTAGGCACGACTATCACCGACGTGGGTAATATACATTTCGTGAGCTACAGGCAATGCCATGACTAAAGTTGTGCCCATACGCTGACGCCCTTGGCGATTTTCAACGTCATTGCGCTGACTAATTTTGTCATTAGCCATTGCCACTGCTTTTTCTAAGTCATTTAGCAAAAGTGAGGGGTCTATGTGATCGTAGGGGACTTTAGTGAGTTGCTGTACCTGTTGTTGGATTGTTTCAATGGCTAAATTTGATGCGACATTGCCGCCTTCGTGTCCGCCGATGCCATCACAGACAATTGCTAAGGCTGTGGGCTGGGGTGGTTTGCTCACTAGAGTGCCAGTGGGTGGGCTACAGGCGTCTTCGTTGCGTTGACGACTAGGCCCAGTATCGGTTTTAGTGATAATTTTGATTGTGGGTGTTTGCGATCGCCCTAGTCCAGCCAGTCCGCGATCTAAAACTGCAATTAATTGTTCGGATGAGTGAATTTCGCCCTGAGTCAGAGAAAGACTAACGCGATCTACAAATTCCACTATGGCTGGTTTGGCATTATCGATTAACTGCCGCCAGAATTCCCCTAATTGAGGCAATTCTGGTGGTGTGGTGTCGTCGAAGCGCAATTCCAACAAACGGACTAAGGAGCCTTCTACCCGTAAAACAGATGAGTCAAGTAAGCTAGAGACGACACCTTCACTGGCTAGAGGTTGCCACAAATGAGCTATTTGCCACAACCAATTGAGTTGGCGCATTGATGTCGCATCATGCCAAGCAGTGGTTAATTCGCTGCCGAGATGCACTTGCTGGGTTGTGTCATCCACCATGATTGGTGGTTTTTCTACAAGTAATATTTCCTGCTGGGGCGAGTCGTTAGTTAAAGGAAGGACTCCATATACCTGCGGTACGTGTAAGCGGTAGGGAATGAGTCTTAGGTAAGCTCTGGGAATCTGTAAATTCTCTAAGTCTGGCGTTAGGCTTAATAAACCAGGCTTGGTATCTAATAGAAGGAATTTATCAACAATTAAATAGCGATCGGCTAATATTTTTCCAGGACTACCCCAACTCTGGCCATCCACCACAGCCCAGAGATAATTTTTGGGTAAGGGCGTGGAGCATCGCTGGCAAAACTTATGAGTCAGGGGATTGGCAGCCTGACAATTTTCATGTGGACACTGGAGCGTTGCCGCGTCATTTTCCATAGTTTTCCCACCGATCAGCGATTAGCAATTTCTTTAACAGCATTAGTAGGGACAATCTAGACCGCTCATCTTTCTTAAATTTGACATTTCCAGATTTTAGATGATGATTTTAGCTGGCGGTTATCAGTAGGTGCTAATACTTAACTTATCTAAAGAATAGGCTCCCAAGTTAACCTACAGCCCCATCATAGCTTCTATTGCTCTGTGACTCTCCATCAATAAAGCGACCAACTCCAACCCTGTCACCAAAGCATAACTCAAGCATAACTGTGCTATTTGCTTTTGCTGAATTACTCCATGTTCAATAGGCAGATGATATTGGTATTGATCTAGTTTATAAGTAAGATAGCAATAATTAACTTTAATTAAGAATTAAGATATAGCGATCGGCTTTTATTTTTGAACTTAATTTGCGTGGCTAGGGAGTAGGGAATTGGGAATTGAGAATGGGGAAGAGGTGTGTCCGGTGTGGGAGGAGAAGAAGGTGTGGGAGATTAAGAAGCTTTTTTCTAATCTCCCCACACTCCCCACACTCCCTCATCCCCCTCATCTCCCCACTCCCCACTCCCCACTCCCCAGATAGGTTTACCTCGTCTTATCGAGCGTCGCCAATTGCAACTTGAGGGATTCCCATGCTGTAGTTGGTAACACGGGCAGAGAGATTGTAGCTGATTTCGCCGACTTGCAGGAGCGATCGCACATAATGCTCTAAATCTGACCCTACACGGCGTAAATTATAGTCTGTCAGGTCTGCGCCACTAGAAGCTTCTACTAGTTCATCAAATTTTCGATAAACCTTTTGCAGCGCATCTTCATTCCAGTTGAATTCGTTGTCTGGGTCGATATCTAACGTTAAAACTTGATCGCTTGGAACGAGTTCGCCATCTTGGTCAATTTCAGCCGCAAAAATGCGGATATGGCGGGTTGTGGACTTGAGCAGCGTGGGGTTATCCATAAAAGGGTGTAAGATTTGGGTGGATTACACTGAAATTATTCTAAACCTTATATTCGAGCTTAAATGCTCTTAATTTACAAGCTTTGAGGCCAGTTTCCAAAGGCTGTGTTGAATTGACATAAGTAAAAATATTGCCTGTACTGATTATTGCTTTTACTTGTATTAGTAGTTGAAGTCTCAGTTAGTTGCTAGTACTGACAGTAGGTTTATGATTTTCACACCAAAATTACTGGGTAGAGTATTTTAATTTAGGGGGACACAACGCAGTCTCAGTGGTATGCTAATCTTGCTTATTGCTAAGGTTTTTGTTCTTATTAAGTCTAGAAGACGGTAGGATAAGGTCTTGGGCTGGAATAATTTGATCTGTGTACATTTTTGATCGAGAACAAAAATTTTTACCTTAATAAATATGTCGAGCAATTTATCCTAAAATTTATCTTGAAAAAAACGTACATCTAGTAATTTTACGGAATAACGCTACACATACCTCTGGCATTAATAAAAGGAAAAAAAACCAGCGCTTTTACTTACGTAAAAACACCAAAAATAGAGTAACAAGTCAAACTGTTATTGACGTTAACATAAAGTTGATGTAAAAAGCTTTAAAAACCTTGCACAACTTCTTACAGAAACTTTATTGTGTAGAATCTTAAAAACTGAATAATAGTTATGGCTTACCATAAGCTACACCTGGCAAAGCTAGGCCAAAATCTAGACACTGAAAATTGAGCTTGAAAATAAAACACAGGAGAGTGAAATGGAATACATTGGTGTTTGATGAAGAAAAATTCTTAATTCAAGCACTTTGGATTCAAAAAAGATATAAAGAACTTTTGCTTCCCATCTACCTCCTTACCCTCATGACTACCAAGTAAAGGAATCTCAATAGCTATGAACTCCAAAGCATTACCACGCCAAATCAATAATCTCGAAGTAGGTGTTTATGAGTGCGAAATACATCTCAAATTTAGGTTGATTGAGGAAAAGAGTCTATTGGGCGATCGCGAGCAACTCTTACAGGTGCTACTCGATGCTTTGACCGAGGGTTCTGACGATTTTCTAGAGACGCTACAAGCGTCCGTTAAAGCCCAGGAAATATCAGAGTTCAAAGCCTCACCTCAAATGCGACGACAGCTAATGCGCTTGCGTAATGCTGCTGAAAATCCCCAAATTTAAAGGTGTAATTTAAGTAGCAAAAATCGTGAATTAGGTATCAAATCAAATAGCGATCTCATACCCCATATACACTCGTTGCAATAAAAACTAAGCAGTCAGTAGATTTCATAAAATATTTTGATTTCTGCTTTGTGAAAGTCTTATTTAGCAGCACAAAGTCCCAGGAACAGTTTCCTTAATTAAAAACTTTGTAGCAAAGGTTACTGGTAGAATCTCAAAGCAAATTCAGCCGGGTGCATTTTACTGAGTTAACATCAAAACATTGGGGAAAAATAAAACCCTGTGTCTTTACAGATGGGGCGTTAGACAACAGGTGCAAATCAAATGAAAACCTAAAAGACCAAAGTAAAAATAAATAGCCTTTCTTTTAGCTTTTTACTTTAGCTAAGTGCCTGGTTTGCGGAAATACTTATGTTTTATCTATTACTGGTAATCGGTTATGGTTTAGCAGCCAGTTATCTGTTACCAATTGCGCTCTGAGGAGGGAGTGGGGAGTGTGGGGGGAAAGAGAATTTATGCTTCCTCATCTTCCTCCCACACCGGACACACCTCTTCCCCGTTCCCCATTCCCTATTCCCTATTTAGCAAGACCGTGTTCTAGAGCAAAACGAACTAACTCTGTACGGCTATTGGTGCCGGTTTTACTAAACAAACGGCTGACGTATTTTTCTACGTTGCGGACGCTGGTTTCCAAACGACGGGCGATTTCTTTGTTCATCAACCCTTGGGCGACTAAGTTTAAAACACTTTGTTCTCTGGGAGTCAGATCAATTTTGAAAGGGGCTGGCGATTGGGAAATGGCATTTCTTTGAGTTAATAACGCCTTGATTTGGGCAATTTGATTGGCAAGTTCAGCAATATCAGGGGTTTCAGTTTCATCTGACGTAGTTGGGGCTTTAGCGTTGCGGCGGGCTAGCAAATTTTCAACTATGGCGACTAACTCATCTGGGTCGAAGGGTTTGGGTAGATAAGCATCGACACCAGCTTGATAGCCTTGGATGCGATCGCCTGTCATCCCTTTAGCAGTTAAAAATACTACGGGGAGTGCTTGGAAACGAGGATCTTCTCGCAGTTGCTTCAGGAACTGATAGCCATCCACCTGGGGCATCATCACATCGGAAATCACTAGATCGGGTGTATTCACCTGCATCAATTCCCAACCCTCAACAGCGTTACTGGCGATTTGAACGCTGAAACCGCTCTCTTGCAAATAATCTTTCACGGCTTCCCGTATCCCTGGCTCATCATCCACCAGTAACAATTGTGCTGACATTGAAAATATCCTTAAATTTACCTTTTTCCAATTTAGCGAAACTTGACAGGCATTGATCGGGAGTTAGGAGTTAGGAGTTAGGAGTTAGGAGTTAGGAGTTAGGAGTAAAAGTTATTCTCCCCCTGCCTCCCCTGCTCCCCTGCTCAAGAGCTTTTTCACAATTCTCCCCATTTAGCGAAAGTTGACAGGGATTGAACAACCTGATTTCACTTCTACCGCCCCCAAAGCTTTTAAAGTTGATATCTCTGCTTCAGTTAACCCTTTAACCTCGGTAATAATCGTGCCTTCATAGGGACGAGCTGGCCGCAAAGTTGTCCAGCATTGGGCTGTGGCAATATCCCAACAATTGATTGTTTCATCCTGGCTACAGCTGAGGAGAGTTCGATCGCCTTGGCTCAGACTGAGCGACCATACCCAATTTTGATGGTTCTTTAGTGTAGCAAGGCAGTCTCCGGTAGCCAGATGCCAAATTTTGATGGTGCGATCGCTACTACTGCTAATCATACGGCTACCATCGGCTGTGAATAGAATACTGATAATTTGGCCGGTATGTCCCTGGAATATCCGCTGACAAGTTCCTGTGTGAATGTCCCACAGTTTCACTATCTGCTCATCACCACCAGTGGCAATATATCGACCATCTGGACTGACGTTAACTGCCCAAACACGGTTGGAGTCTGCTTCCCAAGTATTCAGACATTTTCCTGTCTCAACATCCCACTGTTTAACTATCTTTTCATAACCGCTACTGAAGAGAGTTTTGCCATCTTGGCTCAAAGCGATCGCTAACACAGATCCAGGATGCCCCTGTAATGTTTGGCAACATTCGCCAGAATGCACATCCCAAATCTTGATTGTATGGTCGTGGCCAGCACTAGCAAGTAAGTTACCATCTGGAGCAAAAGCGATCGCCCAGACCCAACTCCCATGACCGTGGAGAGTATTCAGACATTTTCCTGTATGGGGACTCCAAAGTTTAATAGTACGGTCGGCGCTGCCACTGGCGAGAAATTGTCCGTTGGGACTAAAGGCAACACAGAATACCCGATTACTGTGTCCGCGTAGTATGCGAAAAGGCTGGAGGCCAACCTTTAACTGTTGCGGGGCATTGAGGTTGACATCCCAAAGTTTGATCGTCTGGTCTTCATGTCCGCTGGCAAGCAGGTTTTGCTGCCAATTGTGAGCAATGCCATAAATCGCATTTCTGTGTCCTTGGATGGTTTTGGTACACTGTCCAGTGGAAACTTCCCAGACTCTAGCTGCATGATCGTCCCCACCGCTAGCGATTAAGTGTCCTTGGGGATGAAAAGCAATTGACCAAATCCGGTTTGTATGCTTTTTTAGGGTATCTAAGCATTTTCCGGTATGTATATCCCAAATCTTCACAGTTTGGTCATAGCTGCTACTTGCCACTCGATCGCCTTGGGGACTGAATGCTACTGAGGTGACAAATCCTGTATGTCCTAGCAACGTCATCACACACATCCACACCCCAGTCCGCAGATCCCAAAGTTTCACCGCTCGATCGAAACTGCCACTAACTAATCTTTGCCCTTCTGGACTAAAAGCGATCGCTTTTACCCAATGCTGATGTCCCTTAAGGGTTTGTACGCAGCATCCAGTTTCTAGATTCCACAACTTGATTGTGTTATCTTCACCAGCTGTTGCTAGGGTTTTTCCTGTGGGATGAAAGGCGACACTCCACACACAACTACCATGTTCTAAAGTTTGCACGCATTCTGCTGTTGTCAGATCCCAGAGTTTAACTGTGCGATCGTCGCTACCACTGGCCAGAAATTGCCCATCAGGACTAAAACCCAGGGCTATGACGATGCTGGTGTGTCCATGCAGCGTTTTCAGATATTTTCCTGTGGTAGTGTCCCAAAGTTTAATAGTATGGTCTTGCCCGCAACTCACTAAAACCGGATGCACAGGGCTAAAAGCAACATTCCACACCCAATTGTTGTGTTCTTTACAGCTAAAGAGTTGTTTTCCGTTATTGGCATCCCAAATATAAATTTCACCGTTGGTATCGCTGGTAGCAAGACAACACCCATCTGGACTAAAGACAACGCTAGTAATACCGCTAAAGGTCGCAGCAAAAACACACTCTCGAAATGTAGTTTGGCTAAAGTTGACTTGATGTAAGTTGAGTGATGCCTGGGTTGGGCTGCGCCTGTGCAAATCGCAGTCACGAATGTTGAGACGAGAAAAATCATACCCTGTCAAATCGGTTTCTAATTGAACCAACAAATTCAGCAGGTTACCGCCACCATACCCAACTATATCTGCAATTTCATCTTGCAATTTATTAATCAGTCTGCCAAGTTTATGCTCAAGCTGACGAGTAGAGCCAAGGGCTACTTGCAGTCGATCTAGGACAGGTAGCACAATCAGGTGAATTTGACTATCGCGGATATACTCCTTTGCCTGGGCTTTCATCAAGGCGTGACTCAGCAGATATCGCGGCGATTCGGTCACAATTTCCTGGCATACTTGCTCAATCAAACAATCTGTCACGTATTCCATGACCACAGGTTGCTGTGTGAATCCGCCACTTTTATTTTCAATTAAGCTACGCCAGGATAAAGACTCCAGAACTTCTATTAACTTAGGTTTAGATAGTGGTGCTGCAAGACTAGTTTGCAATTCTGCCACAGAAACGCTTTCCCGATGAATCGCCAGCCAGTACATGACTTGTTGCTCCAATCCAGAGAGTCGTTGAAATTGCTGCTCTAGGAGATTGCCAATACCATTAAAGATTGTTGTTCCTTCGGTAAAAAAGCGGGTAATGCTGCCTTCATACAAGTCCCGAATTGAAGTTGCAGCAATTTTCAACGCTAGGGGATTTCCGCGGTAACATTCAATCAGTTGGCGGGTTTCGTTGTCTGTACTGAATAGCCCTTTGAGGGACAGAATTGTTTCTCCGGCTGCGACTTCTAATCCTGATAGAGCAAGAGTCCGAACTGGCAAACCATCACCTTCTAAAGCAGCGACTTGGGTAGGTTTTTCTCGACTAGTGAGGACAATACAGCTTTGATGCCTGGTTTCTCCTAATCGCCACAAAAGTTCACCGTAGGATTCATAGCCCTCACGGTAACAACCTGATTGCTTGCCATGTTGCAACAGTGTGTCAAAATTATCCAGAATCAGCAAGCAGCGAAATTTTCGCAGGTACTCGATTAAACAGTTGATTTGCTCGTGAGGATCGGCGGGCAATGTGATAACTTGTTGACAAGAAAGAATTTTGATGAATTCAGTTAGCTTGTCGTGGAAAAAAGGTGCGTGCCGTAGCGATCGCCAAATGACATACTGAAATTCTCCCTGCAATTGTTCTGCTAACTTTACTGACAGTGCGGTTTTGCCCATACCACCCATACCTAGTAAAGTTACCACACGAGTGCGTGAAGCGTAGCTGTCGCCTTTAGGCGAATCGCCCACAATCCATTTACTCAAGGTTTCTAATTCAGTAGTACGTCCATAGAAGCGGGAAACATCGATCGCTTCTCCCCAGTCGATGTGAGGTGTGAAAACTTGGGAGGTGTTTGCACCATTTTGATGGTGTGCGGCTCGCTTCAGGACACCGTGGAGATTATTCTTGGTAACTTTTTCACCCAAAGCTTGAGAAAGCGATCGCCATAGTTGCGAACCAACATCTTTAATGTGTCCGGGATCGTATGTGACTTCTCGCGCCATTTCTGAGTAAGTTTTTCCTTCCCAGGTGTGGCGAAATACAGCCTCTTGGGCTTTTGTTAAGCGTCCTCGTTTCAATAATTGCTCAACGATAGCGATCGCTTCATCAACCGTCATTTATTCGGTAATAATACAGGTTAACTACAATATTCCCACGCCAAACTGGATTTTTCACAAAAATTTACGTAAATCTACCAAAAAAAACCGACTTTTTCTGACCTTTTCCGACCTACAAAGTTGATACAAGGCTGTAGAGTATTTAGAAAAGCAGTTTTAGGGCGTGTTATCAATTAGGTAAACTGGAGTCAGTGATGCTTAGGATTAAGCAAATAGAGAAATCCAGCATTTTTAGATGGTCTACCGCGTCCGGTGTGTTGCCTAACTCGGTTAACTTGAATATCATTCAATTGGTGTAATACCAATTCTCTATAAACTTGCACTAAATAATTGAATCTCTCTTCTTGCTATTTTCTTGGCGCTCTTGGCGTTCTTGGCGGTTCGTTTTAAAAATAAAGTCGATCTTCACAGAGAATTGGTATAAGAGGATGTTTGAAAAGTATTTTTCATAACATCAAAGCGTCGGAAACCTTACCCCCCTAGCCCCCTTCCCTACGAGGGAATGGGGGTTTCAAAGCCTCTCCCCGAAGCGGAGAGAGGTTTGGAGAGGGGTTTATAGTATACTTTACGACTTTTCAAACATCCTCTAAGAGTAATTTACGATTGATACGTTCGGCAGTCAGTCGTGCATCCTTCTCAAGATATCTCTAAATAATAGGTATTCAACCGAACATGATATCAGTGGTCAAAATTCAGCCAGGTATTCTGTAGGACTAGCGGATAAATAAAGATTGCTGAATTCTGAATTCTTTTTCAAGCTTTCTTAGCAGGTGCATTAGTCACTCGTGCATCTACAATATTTTGCGATACGTTTGGAATAAACCAATTCACTTCACCAGGTTTCAAGATTTTAGTACCAGCTTGATTGAATTCAATGACCCCAGTATCTGAATTTGTCTTCAAAACTAAGTTAGTTCCATTAGGAACCTTGATTGCAATACCACCCGGTAATTCTTCCTCTTGTCCATTGACACCCAAAGCGATCGCTTTAACATCATTTGGTAGATAAACTCCCTTACAATTCCATCTATCTTTGGTTGTCTCACCATTCCCCAGAAAATACAATGCAGCCCCTTCGGAGTATTCATCATCATCAAGATTTGGTTCAGCACCGTAGATAGCTAAAGTTTTTCCTGTTTGATTACTGCACTGACCCCAGTCGATTCCTGACTCGAAAGCATATTTTTGCAACTCTAGCTCATTAATCTTTCGATCGATTTGCTCTGCTGTAGAACCCTCTAATTGAGCTTGGGTTTCTTTGACAACCTGCAAATTATTTAATTCTTCAGTCAAATTTATATAATCAGGATTTTCGGAATATTCAGGGCGATCGGCTAACGAAGGTTCCGCAAATACTAGATTTACCAGTAATACGACTACCATCAAAATATATTTAAAGCTTTTCATGTTTTTGTTCCAAGTTTTAAAATTTGCAGTTGATGACATTTTAAACACAACTGTCAACATTATAACTAATGTTAAATCTTCAATTTTTTTCACAAATCACCCCTAAGACTTCGATTTTTTGAGGGATTACAAGCATCAATTTCAGTCTTACGTATCATTGAAACTGCTTTTTGAAAATACTGCTATGTAAAGATAATTTTATACTAGTTATTGTTCAGCAATCATATCGGCAAAAATTAGCTTTATCCAAATATGTATTAATTTCATCACCCGCTACAATTTAATTTCAATAATTCCGATAGATTTATCGGGTATTATTTATAACTAGTAAAAATGAATATTTATGATATTCATTAGCAAAAATGAACTTGAAATATTCCGCGTTACATAGCACATTATCGAGTTTTGATTTACAGAAATAAAAATCAAGTTCAGATTTTTACTAATACTTGATTGTGGTAAATATATCGGGTAGTATTAAATCTATCTAGGGAAATACGACTAAAGACATAGATATGTAAGTGAGAGATATATCGATATGTGTAAGTAGAAATCGGCGACTGGTCAAGGGGAGATTTAACTCAAAAGTTAACTTTTAATTACCCGTATCTCTATCGATATATGCGTCTTTTCAAACATTAAAATTTGCTCAATGAAAACAGAAAAACCATCCCATCAGAGTATTCATGGTTTAAGACCAGATTGTCTTTCTTTCTCGGAAGTATTGGCGCAATCTTTTGCCGTAATTGCACCGACGACAATACCAGCATCTAATATTGGCTTAATTGTTGCGCTTTCAGGAAACGGCACTTGGCTGAGTTTTCTGATTGGTTTGATAGGATTATTGTTTGTGAGTATCAACATCAACCAATTTGCCAGCCGCTCGGCTTCTCCAGGTTCACTGTACTCTTATATTTCCAAAGGTCTTGGTTCTACAGCGGGTGTTGTTTGTGGCTGGAGTTTGGTACTGGCTTATTTATTTACTGGGATGTCTGTTTTGTGTGGTTTTGCCAACTTCAGCGGTGTTTTAATAGGTCATTTGGGCATTCATCCCTCTAGTATTACATTGCTGGCGATCGGTGCAGGGATTTCTTGGTATGCAGCCTATAAAGATATCCAACTTTCAGCTGTAGCAATCAATAGGATGGAAGGCGCTTCAATCCTATTGATTGCAATCTTATGCATAATTATTTGGGCACACAAAGGTTTTGCGTTGGATATGTCCCAATTAAGCCTTTCCGGTACAACTCCAGGTAGTGTGGCTACGGGACTTGTATTGGTAATGTTTGCTTTCTCTGGCTTTGAAAGTGCTACATCTTTGGGTGATGAAGCAAAAAAACCATTACAAACGATCCCTAAATCTGTGATGGGTAGTGTCATCCTCGCCGGTCTGTTCTACATATCAACAACATATATAGAAGTCCTGGGCTTTAGTGGTACTGGTGTCTCCATTACTCAAACTGAAGAACCTCTGGGTTTTTTATCCCAACAAGCAGGAGTTGGCTTTTTGGGAGAATTTGTGGCTTTGGGTGCTTTATTTAGCTTCTTTGCTTGCATCCTTGGTAGCATCAACCCGGCCGCTAGAGTGTTTTTCTTGATGGCGCGTCATGGTCTATTCCATTCCTCATTGGGAACAGCACACTCATCTAACAAAACGCCCCACGTTGCAGTCACGATGTGTTCGTTGATAACATTTTTCGTGCCCGCTGTCATGTCCCTATTTAATATCAAGTTGTTTGAGAGTATGGGTTATTTGGGGGCAATTTGTAGCTACGGATTTTTAACAGTCTACATTCTGATTTCCGTTGCGGCTCCAGTTTACCTATACAAAATTAGAAAACTCCGGCGGCGAGATGTGGTGTTTTCCGTTGTCGGAGTTGGGTTCATGATGATTCCAGTTTTAGGTAGTGTAGGAATTCCTGGCAGTACACTTTTTCCAGTTCCCGAAGCTCCTTACAATGCCTTTCCCTACTTGTTCTTGTCATACATACTTGTCACTTGTGGGTGGTTCATTATCAAAAGACTACGTTCTCCAAACCTAGTTGTGAAAATGCGCCAAGGAATTGAAGAGATTCACACTAGATTCAGCGATACCAGGAATTGACTGGGGAGATGGGGAGGTGGGGAGATGGGGAGGAATAACTCTTAACTCCTAACTCCTAACTCCTAACTTCTAACTCCTAACTCCCAACGCCAAAATCCAAAATCCAAAATTAATATGAGCGGCTTAGTTACTGCTATTAGCACTGGTGCAGCTGCCTTTAGTGCTACAAACATCGATGATATTGTTATTTTGACGCTGTTTTTTTCCCAGGTAAATGCTAAGTTTCGGCGTTGGCACATAGTTACTGGTCAGTATCTAGGTTTCACGGCGCTAGTAATGGCTAGTCTTCCTGGTTTTTTTGGGGGCTTAATGTTACCAAAACCTTGGATTGGACTATTTGGTTTAGTACCCATAGCAATTGGTATCAAGTGCTTGGTAAATCGAGAAGATGATGAATCAGAAGAAGATGAAACACAAACAGAGCAGTCTGAAAACTCGTATTTAAGTAAATTTCTCAATTTTCAAACTTACAGCGTAGCAGCGGTAACCTTTGCCAATGGCACTGACAATATCAGTATCTACGTTCCTTTATTTGCTAGCAGTACTTGGGAGAGTCTGCTAATAATTCTGGGAGTGTTTTTTATGCTAGTAGGATTTCTATGCTTGGTGGCATACAAATTAACTCATAATGCAGCGATCGCTAATCTTTTGACTCGTTACGGTAACGATTTTATGCCTTTTGTCTTAATAGGATTAGGCGCTTTTATCATTGTGGATAGTGGTAGCTTGAGTTTACTTAATTTATTAAATAGTCATTAGTCATTAATCATTAGTCATTAGTTATTTTCCTTATCTCCCCACCTCCCCATCTCCCCATCTCTCTACTCCCCACCTCCCCAAAAATATGAACCACTCAACCTGTCAACAGTAAGCAACTTGGCCTTTAAGTTTTAAAGAATACAAAAATTATTTTGGCATCTTGATATACATGTAAAAAAAAGAGGTATGAAATTTGTCAATTTTAGAATTTTCTTTACTAGTTTGGATTGGTTCATTTAGCGCTGGCTTTTTAGGGGCGTTAACTGGGTTAGGGGGTGGAGTAGTAATTGTTCCTTTATTAACTTCAGTATTTGGTGTCGATCTTCGATATGCTGTTGGTGCTTCCCTAGTATCTGTAATTGCTACTTCTTTGGGTGCAGCATCTACTTACATTAAAAAAGGCTATACCAATTTGCGATTGGGAATGTTTTTAGAAGTAGGGACAACTATCGGTGCGATCGCTGGTGCTATGATTGCTACTTTTGTGTCTGTGAAAGCGCTCACTGTTGTATTAGCGATCGTCCTCATTTATTCAGCATACCTTTCACAACGACCCAGAATAGAAAATACCGAAGATCAACCCGCAGATCCTTTAGCAAACTATCTAAAACTCAATAACAGTTATCCAACTCCTGATGGACTGATGTCTTATCAAGTTCATTCAGTACCAATAGGGTTTGGCATGATGATTTTAGCTGGGGTGCTTTCTGGATTGCTGGGTATTGGTTCTGGCGGATTTAAGGTGTTGGCGATGGATCAAGCTATGCGCCTACCCTTCAAAGTTTCTACCACCACTAGCAATTTTATGATCGGTGTGACGGCAGCAGCCTCAGCCGGAGTTTACTTAGCACGAGGTTATATCGATCCGGGACTATCCATGCCAGTAATGTTGGGAGTACTACCTGGTGCTTTTTTGGGCGCACGAGTCCTTGCAGGGACTCAAACACAGATTTTAAGAACTATTTTCAGTCTTGTACTGGTGGTAATGGCTTTAAAGATGGTCTACAACAATTTAATAGGGGGGCTGTAAAATGTATAAATTGAATGCTGGTTTTCGCTGGGCACCATCGACACAGGCAGAGAGTAAAGTAATTGCACTAACTTTACCACAGAAAAATTCACACTCTGATATTGAGAAGTTGGAAGCACAGCAAGTTACCACAGTGGCAGAATTGCCGAATAGTTCGGAAATCGATGCTAACAAAAACGTAACGAAAACATCAAGTGAGCAACAATTAGAATATTTGTTAAGTAACCTGCTTAAATATGGGGTTTTGATAGCTAGTGCTGTGGTTTTATTGGGGGGTATCCTCTATTTGATTCATCACGGTGGTGAACCTGCGGAATATCACTTTTTTCGGGGAGAACCATTGCAATTTCGCTCTCCTGTAGGTGTAGTGCAAGCAGTTTTATCAGGTAGCGATGCCTACGGCGGGCTACGCCTACGCGGTATTATTCAACTGGGACTATTACTGTTAATTGCTACTCCAATTTTACGAGTGATTATTTCTCTATTGGCTTTTCTAGTTCAGCGAGAATTTATTTATGTAATTGTTACTTTATTAGTATTAGCTAGTCTGACTTACAGCCTTGTAGGAGCATATTATTAATCTTCTTCTCAAGGGTTAATACCCTTTATTTGTGAAGCTGCATATAATTCACCCCCGGCTATCGCCGTTCCCCCAAAGCATTGGGGGGACTACAGGAGGGTTGCATCTTCATACAGAATTAAGTAAGTCGGCGTAAATAATTATTGTTCGAGTAACGCAGGGGGAGAAAGAGTTTGAACCTTATTTACTTTTGTTTACACAGTTTGGTTTTATTGCACCGACTTACTTAATATCAGGGGTAAATTAACACTTTTAACCCTTAAGGGACTTCCAAATACAATAATCAATCGCTATGTAGGCAGGGGGGCAGTTCTTGCTGGCAGCAGGGGAGAGAAAGAAAACTATATATCTAAAAAAATTGGTTAATTTATTTTTTGGAAGTCTTTAATATAAAGGTATTTCAATTTACCAAAAATTAAATCTTTCCCAACCATTATAGCGATTCCCATTCAAGTGAGGTACAAAATTATATCGCACGTTGCAGGGGCGAACGACCGTTCGCCCCTACGGGTGTACCTCATTAGATAGAGAAACGCTATATCAACCTTGTAAAAGTTCATTAATTGAGGTTAGACTTTGTTGAATTAGTTCTATTAGATAAGTTCTTAATGAATCAAGGGTTCCCACTGAAAAATTTAATAATCCCACAGCATATAACAGACTTGAAATACCAATAATTAGAGCCAAAAATCTGCCAAAGCAACCTGGATTAATTTCAATAAAACCTAATTTAGATTGCCCGATAACAGCAATCGTTATAAACACAATTCCAGCGATGACAAATGTGTTATTTGCAGTTAAATCTGTCATTTTTGTATTCAGATAATTCAGTAGTTTTATTGTAGCTATTATGATTGCAGATTTGTGCAACGGCTATATGTATGGAGAAGATCGAGGAGATGAATTAATAACCAATACTCCATGCCCTATGCCCAATACCAAATGACAAATTTTGCTGAAACTATGCATTTTGGGAGACTTTACCATCAACAACCAAAAATTATATCAATCTTCTACTAGACTTCGATCTGCTTTTTAGTTTAAAATACACTAAGGAGATAGGAATAGTGGATTTTATGCAGAGCTTACAGAAAGTGAGTCAAGAGTTGAGCCTCGAAAACCAGACAGTGACTGAGCAGTTAGAACCAACTGTTTCATACGAGTTCAAAAAAGACATTTTCAAAAAGCTCAGAGGTGGATTTTTTCTAGTACTCGGATATCTATTGTCACCCCTATGCTGGTGGAATGACTTACTTTTTAATTTGCCGATAGCTTATGGTTTTGGGTATGGATGCAGCTTACTTTCCCCAAAATTATTTTTACCTTGTTCCATTATAGGATACTGGCTCTCTAATATTGTGGGAATTCTTTTGATGCAATTTGGTTCTCAGGAGATATTCCAAAAAGAACCCAAAAAGCATAACCTCAAAAAAGAGTTATTTACGGGTCTAATTTCTTCAACAGCTTACACCTTGTTGATTTTGCTATTAATCCAGTTGAAGATTCTTGATTCTCCCATTTTATTCTCTAACGATTAAATTCTTCGATCGCCTTTCTACAAATGAATTGCTTGTAGAGCGAACGTCGGGTAGCACAGCGGTGCTACCCTAATTGAATAGTCGGGGGAGGGGTAATTACCTCTCTCTTTTTTGCTGATATATCCATAGGACTTACGCAAGATGTGACTGAAAACATTATTCTTGGGTAGCGGTAATTCATGTAGACGCTGCATCGGCTTACCGCAGGGTATCACCGCTACTTTCGTGATATTTTGCGTAAGTCCTAATCCATAATTACTTAGGTTCGATCGCGCCGCCGAAGCATGAGAAAATCAGGTAATACAATCGCAGTAGTTGCGATGATGGCACGGAAGGAAAAAAGATGTCGGAGAACTTGAGAAGCCAAATTGTCACCCAAGGAGTGCAGCGATCGCCAAATCGAGCTATGCTGCGTGCAGTTGGTTTTAAAGATGAAGATTTCAACAAAGCCATTGTGGGCATTGCCAATGGTTATAGTACAATCACTCCCTGCAACATGGGAATCAATCAACTGGCACAGAGGGCAGAAGTTGGGATTAAAGCGGCTGGGGCGATGCCGCAAGTGTTCGGGACGATTACGATTAGCGATGGGATTTCAATGGGAACTGAAGGGATGAAATATTCCCTGGTGTCGCGGGAAGTGATTGCTGATTCCATTGAAACCGCCTGTACTGGACAAAGTATGGATGGTGTGCTGGCCATTGGTGGTTGTGATAAAAATATGCCAGGAGCAATGCTGGCGATCGCTCGGATGAATATTCCGGCTATTTTTGTTTATGGTGGCACCATTAAACCCGGTCACTACAACGGACGCGATTTAACTGTCGTCAGTTCTTTTGAAGCTGTTGGTCAATACAGTGCTGGAAAAATTGACGAAAACGAATTATTACAAGTTGAAAGTCTAGCTTGTCCTGGTGCTGGTTCCTGTGGTGGGATGTTCACAGCTAACACCATGTCTTCTGCTTTCGAGGCGCTAGGCATGAGTTTGCCCTATTCTTCCACAATGGCAGCCGAAGATGCCGAAAAAGCCGACAGCACGGAAAAATCGGCGTTTGTTTTAGTGGAAGCCATTCGCAAACAAATCTTACCCCGCCAAGTTATTACCCGCAAATCTATCGAGAATGCCATTTCTGTAATTATGGCGGTGGGTGGTTCCACAAATGCAGTGTTGCATTTCTTGGCGATCGCTAACGCCGCAGAGGTAGAGTTAACTATAGACGACTTTGAAACTATCCGCGCTCGTGTCCCCGTTTTGTGCGATTTAAAACCAAGTGGTAAGTATGTAGCTACAGACTTGCACAAAGCTGGTGGGATTCCCCAAGTGATGAAAATGCTACTTGCACATGATTTATTACATGGAGATTGCGTAACTATCACAGGTCAAACCATTGCAGAGATATTAGCAGATATCCCAGAAGAACCACCTGCGAACCAAGATGTGATTCGTCCTTGGAATAACCCGATGTATGCCCAAGGACATTTGGCGATTCTCAGAGGCAATCTGGCAACGGAAGGGGCTGTAGCTAAAATTACTGGGGTGAAAAATCCAGTCATTACCGGGCCTGCACGGGTATTTGAATCAGAAGAAGCTTCCTTAGATGCGATTTTGGCGGGTAAGATTCAAGCTGGTGATATTGTGGTCGTCCGCTACGAAGGGCCTAAGGGCGGGCCTGGAATGCGGGAAATGTTGGCTCCTACCTCAGCAATTATTGGTGCTGGCTTAGGCGATGCCGTGGGATTAATTACCGACGGGCGCTTTTCTGGCGGTACTTACGGGATGGTAGTTGGTCATGTTGCACCAGAAGCAGCAGTTGGAGGAGCGATCGCTCTTGTGGAAGAAGGTGATAGCATTACCATTGATGCACCCGCTCGCCGATTGCAGTTAAATATCTCCGATGAAGAATTAGCTCGGCGGCGTGCAAATTGGCAACCTCCAGCACCACGTTACACTAAAGGCGTATTGGCGAAATACGCCAAGTTGGTATCTTCTAGTAGTGTTGGTGCGGTGACGGATTTGAATTTGTTTTGAAGTCTGGATTAGGGACTGGGGACTAGGGATTAAATTCTTCCCCAATCCCCAATTACCTTGATTAACGTGAGTTCGATGAGTACTGTTTTGACCTCACCCCCAACCCCTCTCCTACGAGGAGAGGGGAGCAAAACCTTGATTTTTCTTGCTCCTCCCTCGCCTTTTAGGAGAGGGAGGTTGGGAGGGTGAGGTTTGTCGAACTCACGTTGATTAGAAGAAAGAAAGAAAGGCTTAACTGAATGTATTGAAGTTTAAATGACTTTTGACTTACCCGAACGCGAGTGCGTCTTGCTCCAGAAGTGGCTGACTATTCGGTGAAGTCATCTGAAAAACGTTGTGCCCTGGGAATTTTGCGATAACGATGTAATTGATTAGTAGTAATTGACTCTTGCTCTGAAGCAAAGATATTTTGGAAACCTAAATCTTTGAGGATTCTCCGAGCTGCAACTTCACCTGTGGCACACCCGCCTTCCATATATCCTTGATAGGATAAAGAACAATGTTCGCCAGCAAAGAAGAGATTACCTACACGTTTTTGTTCAGCTCCGGCTATAGTCGTCCATTGTCCGACTAAGTAGCAAGCATAGGAGGCTCGTGTATACTTTTCTCCGGGCCAGTAGGCGCGAATGGCTTCACCTTGGCGGAGGTTTTTAATGCCGGGGAAAATCTGATTTAATTGTGGTAAGAGTTTTTGAGCTTGAGATTCTGCTGAACCTTCGCCCAAAGATAAACCATGTTCACCACCAGTAAAGTCAGTAATTAGACCTTTAACGCCTTTTTGGTAGCGACTGGGTTCCCAAGTATTTTGAAAGCCTGTATCGGTAAATGTTGCTCCTGTGGAATTATATTGAGTGCGCCACAATCTTTGTTGATAGGCTGTAATTAATTTGGCATTTGTACCATATCCTAATTCGGCGATCGCTTTCTTTTTAAATGCTGGTAAATTCACATCCAACTTGACTAAACGCAAGGTGGTAAAAGGCAATGTTAGCAAAATTCTTTCATAAGTGCGATCGAATGTTCTATAGCCAGATCGTAAACTCACTCGATAGCGACCATCGGGACGGATACAGATAGCTTCTAATTCTGTGTTGTTTTCTATGACATTTGCTAAGGAATTCGCTAGTAGACGGGGTACTTGGTCGTTACCACCACGAATCACGAAGCGTTCATCACTTTCGCCATAGACTGAGAATGTATCAGTGTTAGTGCCAATCAAAAAGACTAAATTCAAACAAGATTGTTCTGTTGCTTCTCGACCATATTCAGTGGTATAAGATAACTTGAGCATTTCTTGGAGAATCGGATTAATTTGTGCTTGCTCTAAATAATCTGCAATCGAGGTATTATCTAAAGCCAAAGCTGCCTGATTGTAAGAGCGAAAAGTGACATCACCATCTCCGATGGCAGTTAAATCAGCTTCAATTTTTTGGGCTAAAGGAATGAAGTAATTAATAATTTCTAATTCGGGAATTTTGCGTCCTTGGAAGTACCATGTTTCTGGCACTAATCCTTTATCAGTAGCCAGTACATCGATGATTGTTAGACCAAGTTCTCGAGCAAGCGATCGCAATTTCCTATGATCTGTATCGATAAATTCTCCACCTATTTCCACAGTCACCCCAGTACCCGCTGCATTGGCTAAACTCTGCATCCGACCACCAACGCGGTTCCTCGCCTCAATGATGTCCACAGGAACCCCAGCTTGACGTAAGCGGTAAGCAGCAGTCAAGCCAGCAATTCCAGCACCCACTACTAGCACTTTGGGGATTGTGGCAAAAGCCGCAGAATCACGTCCATTACCCCAAGTAGCTGTAGCCAATGCGCTTGCCAATCCCAAACCCCCATATAGTAAGCGGCGACGAGTGGTTTTGTGTTTTAGAATATCAACTATTTCATCTGTA
This sequence comes from Nostoc calcicola FACHB-3891, assembly GCF_014697355.1. Classification (GTDB taxonomy): domain Bacteria; phylum Cyanobacteriota; class Cyanobacteriia; order Cyanobacteriales; family Nostocaceae; genus Nostoc; species Nostoc calcicola. The sequence goes on from NZ_JACJRQ010000028.1 coordinate 57,890, forward strand.
GGAACGCCAGTTTTGAGCGATGCTCTGGCAATTTTGTAAGCCCGTTGTAAAGATGCCATTAGTTCAGACTTAGCCATTAAGCGAACCTCTATTACCGCTAATTTTTAAACATATTAATAATTGCAGATGGAGTATTTTTTTAATATAGCGATTAAATTAAAACATAAAACTTTTTTAATTTCTTTATTAAACCTTTATTTTATTTAAAGCTTGATTTATCAAATAGCCATTTTATATTAATTAGATCGCTGCAAATAAACCTAAATTTTAGAGACTTTCATTCTTGCTTGGTAAGGGTTTCAGGTGTATTTTTTTTATAATATAGTTCTTTTTATTCCCACCGCATTAATTACTCTCATAAAATAAAAATCATAAGCCATATTTTTAAGGGTTTGATGAATTCAGGTGTAAGCTGGCTTGAGGCTTTGGTAAACCCAACAAAAGCAAGGATTTTGGTGTTGGGTTACCCGGTGCGAAGCAGCCTACACTCCTGAACTTAACCTAGAAACATTTTTATTTTTTCATAGGAATAAAAAAGTGCTAAGATATAGCGTCCATTAGGTACGTATTTCGATATAATTTACTACGATAAAATAAATATAGAACTACGATTTGATTTTTGATAAAATTCAATACACCTCGAAAAGTCTGATTGCCTACTCCCCGGCTAGGCAAATAATTTCAAAAATCAAAAGAGAAATATATATAGCAATTCTCAATCCTCCTAAGAGGATGTTTAATAAAGGGTTGACTGCGATTGGTGAATTTGCTTCCCTTAAGATGATATCTTAGTAATTTTTGTAACAAGGTAGTTAAGTTAACATATGAAAAGTAATCAAATTCCTCCCGGAAGCTTTGGTCTACCTGTATTAGGTGAAACACTTTCCTTTGTTCTTGACCCCGATTTTGCCAAAAAGCGCTATGACCAGTATGGGTCTATCTTCAAAACTCATATTCTTGGCAGACCAACTGTGATGATGATCGGGCCAGAGGCGTTAGAGTTAGTTTTGTCAAGCCATATGGAAAATTTTTCTTGGCGCGAGGGATGGCCTGCAAATTTCAAAATATTGCTGGGTGAATCGCTTTTTTTGCAAGATGGAGAGGAACACCGCAGAAATCGCCGCTTGATGATGCCGGCGTTGCATGGCCCTGCATTGGCGAATTATGTCGCTACTATGGAAGATATCACACGCAGTTATCTGCAAAAGTGGGAGCAGCAACAGGAGTTTACTTGGTTTCAAGAGTTTAAACTACTAACATTTGATATTGCTAGTCAATTGTTATTGGGTACGCCTCCTGGCCCCGAAGGTGTGCGCCTGAGTAAATTGTTTGCAAGTTTGACCAATGGACTGTTTGCAATTACTCGATTGTCTTTACCATTTACGAAATTTGGTAAAGCTTTAGCAGCTCGTAATCAAGTTTTAGAGTATGTAACTCAAATTGTCCGAGAACGTCAGCAAAACCCAACCAAAGATGCTTTGAGTTTGTTAGTGCAAGCTAGAGATGAAGATGGTAACAGTTTAAGTGAAAAGGAACTCGTAGCCCAAGCGGTGCTGTTACTTTTTGCTGGACATGAAACAACTACTTCGATGCTGACTTGGTTATGTGTAGAATTAGCGCGTCATCCTGAAGTTCTGGAAAAAGCTAGGGAAGAACAATTACAACTTGCAAACCAAGGTGATTTAAATTTAGAACAATTAGGAAAAATGCCTTATTTAGAACAGGTTTTATGGGAAGTTGAAAGATTGTATCAATCTGTGGGCGGTGGGTTTCGTGGTGTAGTTAAAGATTTTGAATTTAAAGGTTTTCATGTACCCGCTGGTTGGCAGCTATTTTATTCAATTAGAACTACTCATCAACTTGAAGAAATTTATTCTCAGCCTGAACGTTTTGATCCTGAGCGTTTCAGTCCTCAACGGCAAGAACACAAAAAATATCCTTTCAGTTTAGTTGGTTTCGGTGGTGGTCCGCGTGTTTGTATTGGTCTAGCTTTTGCCAAAATGGAAATGAAAATAGTGGCTTCTAATCTTCTACGCAACTATTACTGGGAAATCTTGCCTAACCAAAATTTAGATTCAGTGCAGTTGCCGACAAATCACCCTAAAGATGGGTTGCGAGTTCGATTTCAACGTCTGTGAAGAAGAAAAGGGGCAGGGGGCAGGGGGCAGGGAGGAAAAACCCGGAAGTCCCTTAACTGAGGATTTTTCGGCTAATGGCTTCTCCAATCTCGATTAGTGTCTCTTCCTCTTCTGGAGTAAATTCGTAGGGAATCGGCTTGGCAATGCCCAAAGTACCATGCAATTGGCCGTTTAGCATAAGTGGCACTGTAATGGAGCCTTCTACCTTGGTTTCTTTTGCTGAGGGTCTGGCCACGCCCGATTCGTCGGTTTGTAGATTGCAAATCTGTACTGGTCGCTTGCGTTCGGCGGCGACACCCGCCATCCCTTTGCCAACGGGAATTACCGTCATTTTAGACAACAGGAATTCTGGAATGCCCTGGTAAGCCTTTAGATGCAATAATTGGGTGTCTCGATCCAGGGTATGGATAGTACCAGTAGAGCAGTCGAAAGTGGCCAGGATTTTGGTCAGCAGTTGATTCCAGTCGATGGCAGAGCTTTCGTCAGGCAGGGTATCAAAGATGGATTTGGAACTATCTAAAGTCATAGGGCTAGGAAATGAAGTATAAACGCGGCAAGTGATTTGGCATAGCTTTTGCCAAAATGGAAATGAAGATTATTGCTGCTCATCTTCTACGTAGCTATGATTGGGTAATCTTACTCAATGATAGTTTAGATACAATGGGAATTCCTAATCGCCCTACAGATGGATTGCAGGTTAGATTTAAGCCCAGGTAAGATTATTTATGATAGCCCAACTACACATAGATTTACCTCACGAAGTTTTACAACGCTTGGAAAATGTCAAAGATTTTGTCGGTGAAAATTTAAATTCTCTCACGAATTCAGCCCAACAAGTTGGCGAGTCTTTGAAAGCGAAAGCGACGACAACCACCGACCAGGCAATTGATACAGTTACGACGAGTTTAGAAGGAACTTGGCAAACGGCTGAACAATTTAAAAGCACAACATCGGGAGCAGTAAAAACAGCAATTAATTCTTCTGTGAATGATTGGCTGATACAACACCCAGTGTTTTTAAGATTAGTTCAAATAGTCAGTTGGGCAGCTAATCATCCTATTATTAGTGTGGTAATTCTGCTGTTTGCACTTGCTTTACTGTGGAGCATCATTAGAGCAATTGTCCGCTTCATTGAAACAGTTAGTTGGTCAATACTCCAAGTTCCCGTAAAATTCCTTCAGACTTTAGTTAAAGTTGGTTTTCTTTCCTTAACTAAAGTCGGGAGTTTTGCTGTTCAAGGAATCACAACTGCTAAAAAAACTGATAATCTGCCAGCTTTACTACCGGAAAATTTGCCCGTAAATAAACAACAGCGATTAGCAGAAATATCTAGTCGATTAGAAGCAATTCAACAAGAACAACATGAGCTTTTACAAGAAGCAGCAGATTTGATTGCTGCTGACACAATTGATATCCCAATCTCAGAAATTAAACCGCTAAAAACCTTTGAATCACATCTTGGCTGAGTTCGGCGGTGGAACCGGAGGCGACTATACCGCCTTTTTGCATGGCGTAATAGTAATCGGCTTGACGGACAAAGTGTAAATGTTGCTCTACTAATAAAACAGAAATGCCTGTGGTTTCGACGATGCGACGGACTGCGGCTTCAATTTCTAGGATGATGGAGGGTTGAATTCCTTCGGTGGGTTCATCTAAGACGAGTAGTTGAGGTTCTCCCATTAAAGCACGAGCGATCGCCAGTTGTTGCTGCTGTCCCCCACTCAAATCACCACCCATCCGGGAAAGCATGGTTTTTAACACCGGAAATAAACTAAAAATTTCTTCGGGAATTTCGGCTTTTTTGACTGGTTTGCGTCTGGCTTCTAAACCCAACAGCAGATTTTCTTTGACTGTTAAACGGGGGATAATTTCACGTCCTTGGGGAACATAACCAATTCCTAACTTGGCTCTTTGGTCTGGTGATTTGGAGTTGATTAATTGTTCAGCTAAATTAATTGTACCGCTGCGGGGTTTGAGTAAACCCATGATGGTTTTGAGGAGGGTGGTTTTTCCTACACCATTACGTCCAATTAGGCAGACCATTTGCCCGGATGGTACGCTTAAATCTACGTTGCGGAGAATGTGGCTTTCGCCGTAGTAAACGTTGAGGTTGGAGATTTTTAACATAATAAAAATCAGTTTGTATTCAAACCGAAACTTACAAAGCAGAATCAAAAATTTGCTGTGCTGTCAAGTTGAGTTGGGGGAATAAAGGCGATGCAATAAAATTATTTCCTCTAAACACAGTTATTTGATAATCTCCGTCAACTAATTCGCAAATTGTAATAGTTTTTTGTTTAGAATTACCAGTAAATCTTTTGCCACCGATCGCAGCATAGTCTACAATCCAATACTCAGGAATCCCCATCTCTTCGTAATCCCTGAACTTGTCATAATAGTCGTCTCGCCAGTTAGTACTAACCCTTACGGGTGACGCTCGAAAACTCGCTAACGCTGCGCTAACGTCAGTTGCTTCAACGCGGGGAACCCGCGCAACGCACTGACTCACAACTTCAACAGCTAGTGGGATAGATGCAGCTTGAATAACAGTCGATTGCTTGCTCCACAAAGGTTCATTCACGAGATTGTCATGATTTAATAGCAAAATGTCAGGAGAATAGGTTGAGTTATTGCTCTGACTTTTGACAAAGGCAGTTTTGGGGATGCGAAACGGAAGTCCCATTTGCAAGAACTGGAAGGTTATCTGTGCCGCCAAAAATCCAACAACATTTTCGTGTTCACCAGTTGGGGGTGGCATTTCTACAATGACTCCTTTATGTAGTTCATATCGCGCCCCGTTTGAGGGGTACCACTCGATAAATTGTTCAAAGGTTACTAACTTGGGTAGGGTTTGAGTCATAGTTACCACCTTCACATATATTTGACTTTACCATTTGAAATTTTAGATTGAACAATCTAAAATCTCAAATGCACTTCTACCTGTGGCTCAGTTGCAAGCTATGCATAGCCTGCAACTGAGCGAATGTCGATTTAGCTAGGCGATCGCCAATCAAAATTGGTGTGCGGATTTTAGTAAAATATTGAAGTTAACTAACTACGCTTGCACGATAAAATCACTAGCTGCTAAAGTTGGCACATTAGAAAGAGTAGCAAATAGACCACCACTGCCGAAGCCAAGCGCCCTACCATTTTCGTTGTAGTACAAAGACCCATTCCTAGAATTGTAAACAATCTTGGCATTCAGGAATTCTCCAGTCAGTGGGGTACCCAGAACGTCAAGAGTCGCAATTGCAAAATCACTGGCAGCTAAACCATTACCTGGGGCAGAAGAGAGGGCGGTAAAGGTACTCTTGCTGAGTCGAATGTTGTCGCCTTGGGAGCGATTGAAGTCGCTGATGGTATCTTGACCTACATCAGCCCTGGCAAAAGCAACCCCTGTATTATAAGCAAAAATATCGGCACCTATACCACCGATAAAAACGTCATTGCCAGCATTGCCGACAATAACATCATTGCCAGCACCACCGATCAACCTATCATTGCCAACATTACCAATTAACCTGTCGTTGCCATTGCCACCATTAATGGTGTCGTTGCCAGCACCGCCCTCAATAGTATCATTGCCATCATTGCCAACCAAATTATTGTTAAATTCATTACCTATAACTCGATCGTTAAAATTAGAACCGATCGCGTTTTCAATCACTACGCTGTTAGCAATGGTAAATCCTCCAAAAATGCCCTTGGCCGAAGACACATAACCACCAGCACCTGCCCCGTCTTGAGCAGTATTGAGGGAGGCATCATTGAGATTGATCGTCACATCAGATTGTGCGCTAATGCCATTAATTGTATCAATCCCACCAGCATCCCAAATACAGGAATAACTAGTACCAGATTGGTTGACACTAGGCAAGTAGTATGTATCGTTACCAGTTTTATAGCTATTATTTTTTCCATAAAGATACTGAATAGCGGCAATATCAAACGCCATAGGCGTGCTTTGAAGACCGTAGCCTAGTTCATTTTGGTTACCATTCTGACTGTAAAACCCAGGGTTATAGGACATAGTGGTGTAAATACCCTGGTTCAAGCCCAAGTTTCCTGTACTTCCGAAAGGTGAAGTAACCCCTGGGTAAATTGGCGAACCTCCTCCATTATCGTGAGGGTGAGCCAGCCCTAATGCATGTCCTAGTTCATGAATTGCAACAACAAAGGCAAGGCTACCTGGAGTCCCAGCAACACTCCCACCCAGTCCTTCTCGATTAAGATAGCCTATTCCCTGTCCATCTTCTCCTGGAGGATTGAAAATTCCCAAGGTATCGTCTAACTGAGCATTATTCACGTTATATAAGCCCAGAGTAGCAGATTGTTTATCATCTCCAACATTTTCAAATTGAATATTAGCAACTGCTGCCCAAGCATCGAGAGCTTTTATTAAGGAATCTTTTCCTTGAGGAGTCCAGGTATTGGACGTTGTGGCGTAGTTACCGTAGTCATTATCAAAACTTGCAGATGTGGAGTTCCAGAAAGAGTAATCAATCTTTGTTGGCGATGAACCTGAAGATGAATAATACTTCCCACCCCAGAGAATTCCATCAATGTAAACATTGCCGGTCAAAGGCTTTTGAGCAACGGGTAAAGTAGTAGCGCGAGCCATAGTTAATTGTTCCTAAATTTTAATTTCAGGTAATCAGAAAAGGGTGAGGGGGTATTGTTTAAATACTTAGTCGCGAAGTAATTGAAGAAATTCTTAGCATCCCAGTATCAAGTTACAACATTTTATAAAAATAGTTAATAGCCAATAAAAAACATCCCACTTTTCGTACTTTTCGTACTTTTCTTACTTTTAAGTTTTTCTATTGAATAGAACTTCCTTCGATGGCTTGCTCATTTATGCAGATATTAACGCCAGTCTGAATATTACAAGAAAGGTAATTCCAGCGGCTTTTGGCTTGGTTATTCTGTATGATTGGCGGATAGCTAGTGGTATGTCCGATTAAATATAATCAGTTTACCCCTCGTAACTAATGCGATAAACCACTAGCTCCCGCTGAGTATTTTCGAGTCGCGTCTGAATAAGTGGTGAAACACCACACCAAATTAAAAATTTGGTGGTCAACAAGAAAGTAGCGGGTCTAAATACCCCGCTAAATTGATTGCTGAATTCTGAATTCTGTTTTAATCTTCTTGTTTTCCCAGATATACTTCAATCACGCGGGAGTCATTTTGCACTTCTTCAAAATTCCCTTCGCACAGCACCGAACCTTCATGTAGTACTGTGACTCTCCTGGCAATTTGACGCACGAATTCCATATCGTGTTCAATGACTAAGATTGAATGACTCTGCGCTAAAGCTAAAAGTAATTCACCAATATTATAGGTTTCTTCGTCTGTTAAACCAGCAACAGGTTCATCAACGAGTAATAAATCAGGCGACTGTGCTACTAACATGCCAATTTCTAAACGTTGCTTTTCTCCATGAGAAAGTAAAGCTGAGGGAATATCCCCTTTGGGAGTTAAACCAATTGTTTCTAACAAACCTTTAATATTATTCTTTTCAGTCGCACCAGAACTGCCAAACAAAGTAGAAAAGACATTTTTATTGCGGTTGCTGGTAATTTCTAAATTTTCGCGGGGCGTCAAATTTAGGTAAACTCTTGGTGTTTGGAATTTGCGCCCAATTCCCAACCGCGCAATTTGATGTTCAGAAAAAGAACGCAGGTTTTTACCTTTGAATAGAACTTGCCCAATAGTTGGTTTTACTTTCCCGGTAATTACATCCAAAAACGTTGTCTTGCCCGCACCATTTGGCCCAATTACTACTCGTAACTCACCCACATTCATGCTAAAATTTAGCTGATTTAAAGCTTTAAAACCATCAAAGCTCACAGTTACATTTTCAGTTTCCAATATTTTGGCGTTCATGTTCGACTTCGGCATCTTCTTCTAAAGCAGGATATGTAGCAATTTCTTGACGGCGTTTGAAAAGGGAAATATTCTGACTACGCAACCATCCTACTATGCCGTCAGGAAGCACCGTGACGACAATCAAAAATAGTGCGCCTTGGAAAAATAGCCAGATTTCGGCAAATTGTTCGCTTAAAAAAGTCCGGGCATAATTGACTAATAAAGTTCCCACAACTGCGCCAATTAAAGTAGCGCGTCCTCCGACAGCTACCCAAATCACCATTTCAATAGAAAAGGCAATATCCATCGCTCTGGGTGAAACAGAACCACTTTGAATGGTGTAAAATGCTCCTGCTATACCTGCGATCGCTCCTGAAACTCCAAACACCAAAACCTTAAAATCTGTAGGGTCATACCCAGAAAATCTTACCCGACTTTCATCATCCCGAATTGCTATTAACAATCTGCCAAAGCGTCCACTTGTCAACCAGCGACAAATTCCATAAGTAGCGGCGAGAAACACCACCGTCAACGTGTAAAAAATAAATTGTGTTTTGGTATCGCTGACCGTTGCCCCAAACAAAGTTGTAAAATCTATCAGCCCATTTGTACCGTTAAATAACTTTTGTTGACCATTAAAAAAGTTAAAAAATACAATCGTCCCCGCTTGAGTCAAAATCGAAAAATAAACACCCTTGAGCCGATTCCGAAATACTAAATATCCCAACAACCCTGCCAATAACCCTGGAATTAGTACCACAGCAGCCATTGTCAAAGGAAAAGAATAAAAAGGTTGCCAAAAACCTGGAAGTTCCGTAACTCCATAAAGCCCCATAAAATCGGGTAACTCACCAGGTGGAACTTGCAATTTCAGGTACATGGCGATCGCATATCCACCCAAACCAAAGAAAATACCATGACCCAAACTCAATAAACCAGTATACCCCCAAATCAAATCAATACCCAAAGCCGCGATCGCCAGCGACAAAAACCTGCCCAACAAATTCAAACGAAACTCCGACAACACCACTGGCATAATTAGGATTAGGGAAAGTGCGATCGCTACCACCACCCCCACTTCAATCAACAATCCTCTCCTCTTCCTCATTCTCCGCGCCTCCGCGCCTCTGCGTGAAATTTAAACATCAACACTACGTCCCTTCTGCGGAAAAATCCCCCCAGGCTTCCACTGCAAAAACACAATAATCAGCGCAAACACCATCACCTTCGCCATACTCGTCGTCGCAAAAAAAGTAAAGAAATCAGCCAAAGGCTTAACAGAACTCAACAACAAAGCCAAAGTCCCAGAACCAATCAAAAAATTAGCCGTCCCAATACCCAAAGCCGCCACAATAGTACCAGCTAAATTTCCCACACCTCCAACCACAACAACCATAAAAGTATCAATAATATAGTTTTGTCCGGTATTTGGCCCCACAGAACCGAGTAAACTAATCGCACATCCAGCCACACCAGCTAAACCGGAACCGAGTGCAAAAGTAACCGCATCAACCTTTTGAGTCGGGATACCCAAACAAGCACTCATACTCCGATTTTGCGTCACCGAGCGAATTCTTAAACCCCAACTAGAACGTTGCAAAAATAGATAAATACCCGCCACACAAATTATTGTTAAAACAATAATAAATAACCTTGCAAACGGTAATTGCACCCCACCTAAAGACATCCCCGCTTGTAACCAGGTAGGTGCAGTGACATCCACATTTTGAGCGCCAAACCAAGGTTGAGTCACCGCTAACTGATAAGTTTGGCTCAATAAATTGCCTATTATGATTGTGATTCCCAGCGATAGTAATAACAACACCGCCACAGCCCAACTACGAACTCTTTCTAAATTCGTGCGAGAATTTAAAATCCATAACCCGCCAAAAAATAACAAAGAAAATATAGCTAAACCAATTATTAAAACCCAATTGACACTGCGAACAAACTGTTGAAAAATCAAACTTACTCCCCAAGTTGCCAAGAGAGTTTCGAGTGGGCGTCCATAGAGATAACGAATCACACCTTTTTCTAAAATTAATCCCACAATGGCTGTGAAAATAAAAGCAATAATCAAAGCCAAAAATATATAAGCTTCAAACCACACACCGCCTAATTGTTTGCAGCCATTTTGGACAACAAATGTTGTATAAGCACCAAACATCATTAATTCGCCATGTGCCATATTAATGACACCCATCAATCCAAAGATAATCGCTAATCCCAACGCCGCAATTAATAATACAGCGCCAATACTAATGCCATTAAAAATCGCTTCTAAAAAACCTGCTAACATTTTTTTATTTCTCCATATACTAATTCGTAATTAAATTTAGGGTATGTTACAGCATAAGTAACGCACTAAGTGAAATGGTGTGTTGCGCTTCGCTATAACGCACCCTACTAGCGTGACAAGCTTAAAATAGTGCATTAACTTGACTCTTCTGGGATGGGCGTCTCGCCCGTCCGGTGCGGACAAGATGTCCACACCACAAGAAAATTTTTTGCAACATTTTAGCCTTGTCACGCCACTACAAAGTAACTAATTAATTACGAATTACGAATTATTTAGGTTTTCTTGTATTTACCACCTTTTGCTGGATCGGTCCAATCACAAGCAAATCCCTTAGTTTCTTTCACAAATTGATTCCAAGGAACTGGTTCAACTGGTGCAGGGGTGGCATAGACAATCTCAAACAAACCATCTTGTCTAACTTGGCCAATTCGCACAATTTTAGAAATGTGATGATTGGCATCCATTGTCACTTTCCCTTCAGGTGCATCCAGAGTTTGACCGAATGCCGCAGCACGAACCTTTTCTAAATCAGTAGTACCAGCTTTTTCTACTGCTTGTTTCCACAAATAAACTGCGATATATGCTGCTTCCATTGGGTCATTTGTAACCCGATTTTCACCGTATTCTTTCTTGAAAGCGGCAACAAACTTTTTATTAGCAGGAGTATCTACTGTTTGGAAGTAATTCCAAGCAGCATAGTGACCTTTGAGATACTCTACACCAATTGCTTTGACTTCTTCTTCAGCAATACTAACAGACATAGAGGGATATTTTTCAGGTGTTAATCCCGCTCCTTTCAATTGTTTGAAGAAAGCAACATTGCTATCACCATTTAAGGTGTTATAAATCACGCCGCCGTTGGGTAAATTTTGCTTAATTTTCGTGATAATTGGTGTAACTTCTGTGTTACCCAGAGGTAAATAATCTTCACCAACTGTTTTACCACCTAAAGCTTCGAGTTGGGCTTTAATAATTGTGTTAGCTGTGCGAGGAAAAACGTAATCAGAACCAACTAAAAAGAATTCTTTGCCCTTATTCTTTAACAGCCAATCAACAGAAGGTTCGATTTGTTGGTTTGGCGCAGCACCAGTATAAAAAATGTTTTTAGAACACTCTTGACCTTCATATTGTACGGGATACCAGAGCATATGATTTTTGCTCTCAAATACTGGCTTGACGTTCTTGCGGCTAGCAGAAGTCCAGCAACCAAAAACTACGGCAACTTTATCTTGATCGATGAGCTTAGTTGCTTTTTCTCTAAAAGTATCCCAATTAGAAGCACCATCTTCGGTAACTGCTTCAATTTGTTTACCTAAAACACCACCGTTAGCGTTAATTTCTTTGATTGCTAATTTTTCAGCATCAACAACGCTTTTTTCACTAATAGCCATCGTACCACTCAGAGAGTGTAATATGCCCACTTTGATGGTGTCACCACTAGCAGCAGCCACAGGAGAAGCAGTAGTAGATGGAGTTTCTGTAGCAGCTGGGGTATTAGGATTAGCGCAAGCTTTCAGAAAAATGCTGCTTGTGAAGCTTACAGAGCCGTAGATTAAAAACTTGCGTCGATTAAATTCTCTTGTCATAATCTTGATGAATTTTCCTCTTGATGAATCAGTCAACTTATGGAAAGCTGACAATATCAATCATTAGATTGTGATATTAGTGCGATAGTTTACTAGGAAAAAGTGACTGAGTATACAGAATCGTTTGTTTTCGTAACAAAAAATTCAAATTTTAATATTAAAATTTGTTAACTCGAACGATCGCAAAGCTTTGAGATTATCAAGCTACGGTAACTATGACAAGTATTGACACCAATTTTTAGTTAATTAAACAATCTTTTGTAGGGTAGCACAGCTATGGCATCCTACAAAAGATTGTGGTTCAAATAGATAAATAAAGACTGTAAGTAGACATGATATAAACATGCTATTGTTCGCATATTCCTGGCTCAATCCGTGCCCCAAGCTGAAGAACTCGTCCCAGATCATCAGCGTTTCGCCAGGTTTCAATTATCTTCCCATCAGCAATCCAATGAATGAAAGTAGCCGTGAAGGTCTGTCGGCGACCATGACTAGGTATGCCAAAAAAACTATCTTGGACGCAGTTGTTGGTTGCACGCACAACAACTTTATCGCCTTCAGCAATTACATCTTCAATTGTCCATTTCTGTTCGATAGATCCAAATGAATTAAAGAGTTTGCGTACTCCTTCTGGGCCAAGGGGAAGCCCTGGTAGGCCACCGTGCATCTTCCATGTCGGTGCAGTTATCTCGCAGATATCTTCAATTCTATGCTCACTAATAAGTTCTATCCAACGTCTAGCAATTATTTTGTTTTCCTCAATTGACATCGCTGTTCCTCCTCTACTGAATGTAGGATGGGCTTTGTCCAGCAAAATCTGGAACTGGCAGAGAAAGCCCAATCTAGTTATGTTTCAAAAATCAAAGAACCTAATTTGGTTAATCAGAAATTGCGAGTTTTTACCAATAGAAGGAAAAGATACTTATTTAATCGTTTTGTAATTAAAGCAGAATAGCTCTACCGTAATTGTGATGCCCAATTAACACCTTGTAGGATAGCACAACTGTGCTACGCCACTGTTGTATTTAATAATTTCATCTTCATTGCCAGCTGAAAACTTAGCAAAGCGGTCTGCTAAAGGTGGTACAATTACCAAAGGATTACTAAATCCACTAAAAACATGAACGCTTTCAAATCCGGGAATGGCACCAATTAAAGGAAATTGATTACCACTAAATGCGACTAAGCAATGATGCCAAGTTCCTGGTAAATTCCCCAAAGTTGGTAACACTTCCCCGACACTTTTTCGCAACCATTTTTCACTAGCTTCTGAGTTCAGCTTCGCATGAGGATTTGTGAGAACGCGGCTAATTTGACCCAAACGCAAGCTACCATCTGCAAATTGAATTGCGCCAGCATCTAAAATGGCTGGTACTGGTTCATTACCTGGTTCATCCCACAATTCATCGACTTGAGCAGATTGAGTTTCTAATTGAAATCGTTGGACATTTGCTGGCATAACTAAGGTGCGTAACTTGACATCAACTGGTGGAGTTTCTATTATTTCTGCGTGGGTAAAATATATTTTAAGGGATATACCAGCTGCTTTTAATAGCTGGCGGCTAAGTCCACCTGCACAGATGACAACATTTGCACTATGGTAAGTTGCAGTGGTGGTTTGCACACCATTTCCCAATATCTGCAATACTTGGCTAATTTGCACTTCTCCCCCAGCACGCAAAAAAGCTTGAATGTAAGCTTGTGCTGTTTTTTGTGGATGAATATGACCGTGTTTAACAGTTAAAGCACCAGATATGGCCTGTTGATTTAACAGTGGTTCCAGTTCGCCAGCTGCTTCTGGGCTGAGTAAACGCGGTACAACGGCACAATTACTATACAATGCAGCGATCGCCACTGGATCGCTAGAGGCTGAAATCGTTAGTAATAAATCTAATTCCCGAAATTCGATATCAGCGTCTAACTCTTGAGATAGGATGTGATAACGAGCGATCGCATCTTCACATAATTGCCGAGTTAATGCTGTAGTACCCGACCAATAAGCAAGCCCACCATAACTATAGCGAGTTGCATTGTCTGGTGTTGCGTATTGTTCCACCAGAAGTACACCAAACCCTGCTTTCCTTAGTTCATAAGCAAGGGTAGCACCCGTAATCCCGCCACCAACTACAATCCAGTCGTAAGTTTTCATCAGAAAAATGGGTTACTAATATGTTGCTTGTAAACGACTTAAAAGATATTCTCCCGCAAGGATAGGCGGATAAATCGGCGATCGCTCTTTTTGGCAACTTTCCAAACAAGCAATTTCTATATCATCATTCGGATGACAGAAAAATGCAATAGAATACCGAGACTGGTTTATCCTGTCGTCATTGGGAATCATTACCCGATGCTTAGTTGAACAAAACACGTGATTTGTCCACCTCTGCATTAAATCACCAGTATTAACTATAACAGTATCATCAATTGCAGCCGCCTCAATCCATTCTCCTGCTGTTGTTCGTACTTCCAACCCACCGACGTTATCTTGGAAAAGTAGAGTAATACTGCCATAATCAGAATGTTCGCCAGCACGCACTTGTCCAGGTTTGGGTGGTGTTTGCAAAGGAGGATAGTGGAGCGATCGTAATGTATGATTATTTTGATTGTGCCTTGTTGTCAAAAAATCTTCCGGCAAGTCCAACGCCAAAGCAAATGTTTGCAATACTGTGTTAGCCAGTTTTGTACAACTATCATAGAAGGCAAAAATACAAGCATCCATCGCAACAGCCCCTTGTTTGCTAATATTAAAAGCCTCTTTCAAGTCACCTGGTTGATTGGGATCGAGACGTTCTCTTTCAATAGCAACATATCCTGTATTACTAAATTCATCACTCCAAGCTTGCTTTTCCTTAACTTCCAAAGGTTTATTGAAAAAAGATTTATTATAAGTGAATACTTGTTCGATTAAATCTTTTGATATTCCTGAATTTTGCAAGTACATGAAACCGATTTCATGACAAGCTTGATAAATTTCTTTGACAACAGCTTGCCGAGTCGTTGCATTGCCATTGGTGAAAGCACTTAAATCAATTACTGGAATTGTAACCATTGATTATCCAAGATATTCTGTTAATAATTAACAATTTAGCAAGAGACGCGATAAATCCGTCTCCACCAAGGATTGATTATTGTAGAGACGGCGATTTATCGCGTCTCTTAGCTAGGGTATTTATTAGGTTTTTGCTTTCAAGATATCAAACTATATTTGAAAAAAACAGACATTTCGTTAGAATATCGAACAAACTTGATTTTTAGGTAATTGATTCTCAAATGATGAATATCCGTCGTGAAACTTTAACAGACTACCCAGCAATAGCCCAGGTAAATACATTAGCCTTTGGTCAAGATAGCGAGGCTAAACTTGTGGAACAAATTCGCCGTTCTGACCGCTATATTTCGGAACTTGCCTTAGTTGCTGAAATTGAAGGTGCTGTAGTCGGCCACATTTTATTTAGCTATATTGACCTTGTGCATGAAGAAACATTAAAAGTACTCGGTTTAGCACCTTTGGCAATTCGTCCAGAGTTTCAAAGACAAGGAATTGGTAGTGCATTAATTAAAGCAGGTTTAGAAATAGCAGAAGCAAACAAAGAAGCCATAGTAATTGTCTTAGGTCATCCAGAATTTTATACTCGCTTTGGCTTTCAGGCTTCTGTGATTTATGGAATCGAATCTCCCTTTCCAGTACCAGAGGAATTCTTCATGGTTAAAACACTGCATAGTTATCAGGAAAAGTACAAAGGAAAAGTTGTTTATCCACCTGCTTTTGATGGAGTATAGTATTCTTAATAATTTGGTGCGTTACGCTCTCGCTAACGCACCTTAAATTGTTGACTAATTCTGCTTTTTTGAAATTTTTTAGGGTGATGTTTAATTAGTGATATTAATAATTTTAGCGATTGCCCCAGCTATTTATGAGCCAAAAGTTGCACAAAATATTGATGTTCTTCACTTGCTAAACCCTGTTGCAACACTTCTAAAACTTTCGCCAAATTTGCCGTTAATAAAGCTGTTTTATCTAACCATAATCCCGAAAATACTTGAGAGCATATTAGACCATTGCTATTGGGTTCAAGTTTAATATATTCCCCTTCATTTAACCTAAACCAATCAAATTCACCGTCATCAACTCGCCACACCAAATATTCTTGTACTCCATTGCGACGATATACTTTGAGTTTTTGGTTTAAATCAATTGAAACACTGCTAGCAGCAATTTCCACAATTAATTCAGTAGCACCTTCTACATAGCCATCCTGACTAATAGTAGATTGTCCTCCTACTTCAATTCTTAGTAGTGCATCAGGTTGAGGTTCGTTATCAAAATCAAGACGTACTGTAGCATTATCCAGTGTTTCCACACCTGGCGTAGCGGCTTCGTAAGCGACTAACCAACCTATAATGCTTGCATGGGGCTTGCCGTGTTTTTTTGCTCGTACAGGGGATGCCAAGTAAACAACTCCTTCAATCAATTCTGCTTTTTTCAAATTAGGCATTGCTTGATAGCGGCGCTCAAATTCAGCACGGGTTAGCTTGTCGCCGTTTTCTAAAGGCGGAATCGTCAAAAGTTTAGAACTTGCGTCAGCAGATATCATAATTTTTCAGGGTGATGGGTAATTACTGACATTATTAATTTTACTAGAAAGCAGTTGAGTTAAACCTAAAATATATCTGTTGTCATAAAATAGCTAATGAGAATCATAATGAATTACCCAAAGATCATATGAGATTAGCCATTAAAAATTACTGGCGCTGAAACTATACCTTTTGCCTCTAACGCAGCTGCAACTCGTAAAATCAACGCTTCATTATATGGTGCTGCTATCAATTGCACGCCCAAAGGTAAAGCATTAGGAATTTGAATCGGCACTGATAAAACAGGTAAACCAATAAAAGATAATGGTTGAGTAAATAACCCCAAATGAGGACGAATCAGAATTTCTTCGCCATCTAAAATCATAGTTTGTTCACCAATCAGCGGCGCAGAAATTGGTGTAGTTGGAGCAATAATTACATCGACATTTTGAAACACTTCCCGCACGCGATCGCGGTACCATCTTCTAAAGCGTTGCGCTTGCAGATACCAACTACTAGGAATTAATGCCCCAGCCAAAAAGCGATCGCGTGTTGCTGGATCGAAATCCTCAGGATGCTTACGCAACTTATCCAAATGCAGATTTGCCCCTTCACTTGCCGTAATCACAAACGCCGCTGCACGGGCGCGGTGTGCTTCTGGTATAGTGACATACTCAGTTACATCCAAAGCATCAGCAACTTTTTGCACTGCTGCTAACGCTTCCAATTCTGCACCTTTAGCGAAATAATCAGTAGCGATGCCTTTGGCGGACTTTCCTTCGGAACGCTGCGCGAACGCCAACGCAATTTTGATTGCAGAGATATCTTGATGCAGTTGTGGTAAAACAAATTCAGGAGGACGCTGAGTGCAAACTGGATCGCGATCGTCTTTTCCTTGCAGCACATCAAACATCGTTGCGATATCCTGCACCGAACGTGCAAAACCGCCAATATGGTCTAAACTGCTAGAAAATAAAGCTACCCCAGCACGAGACAACCTACCATAAGTCGGTTTAAAACCAAAAACCCCACATAACGCCGCCGGAACGCGAATCGAACCATTAGTATCAGAACCAAGCGTCAGCGGTACCAACCCACCAGCAACAGCCGCCGCCGAACCACCCGACGAACCCCCAGCAACTCGCAGTAAATCATGGGGGTTACGAGTAGCACCATAATGAGAATTTTCCGTCACAAACCCATAGGCGTACTCATCCATATTCAAAGCCCCAAGCAGAATTGCACCCGCTTGTTTCAACTTCGCCACTGCGGTTGCATCTTGGGTAGCCGCTGGGTTATCTGCATTAATTTTCGATCCCGCCAGAGTTGTTAAACCAGCAATATCAAAGAGATTTTTCACCGCAAAAGGAACACCAGCAAGCATTCCAGGGTTCTTACCTTGGGCAATCTCCCTGTCAATGCGTGCAGCATCAGCCAAAGCCGCCTCGGCAGTTATAGTTGTAAAACAGTTGAATAGATGATTCCGCGCCGCTATTCGTCCTAACGCAGCCTTGGTAACATCCACCGCACTAACATTGCCTGCACGCACAGCAGTTGATATTGTGATGGCATCATTCATGGTTCAAATATTGCTGCAACTTCAACTTCCTCCGGTAAAGGAAAAGAATTTACGAGATTAGCGATCGCCTTAATTCTCTCAAAATTTGCCACCACCCCATCAAAATACTCATCTCTTACCTGCAAATCCAACAATAACCCCATCTGCTTAACATACTCACCCACATCAAACCCTCGATCTTGCATATCTCCTCCTCTGCGTCCTCTGCGTCTCTGCGGTTCGTTAATTATAAATTTATAACTTCTTGCGGCAACTTAAATAAACCATCTTCCCCAACTTCAAAATCAATCACCTGATACACAGCATCAATATTCAACTTCCCATAAATATGAGGAAATAATTCTCCTATTTCCGCCTCTTCTTCACGAATTTCAGCTTCAACTTTCTCTGAATCAATAAAAAGCAAAACCAAATCCTTTTGATTATTAAAAAATCTATTTGCAACCTTAACGATTTGGTTTGACTTAGAACAATGAATAAAACCTTCAGAATCCAGTGAATCATCCCGATAGCTGCCCAAGTTTTTTGCTTGTTCCCATTGTTGGCGTTGTGTAATGTGGAGAATAGTATTCATAAAAAATCTGGGCTTTTCTGCTATTTGTAATATTTCCCGGAAAACTTCTAAATTTGTAAAATCTTTAATTAATTGCGTTGCACCTGCACTGATTAATTTAGGACTACCTACACCAATAAATGCAATACTCAAATTATGCGCTGCTTTAACATCCCAAATACCATCACCAACAAAAACAATTTTATCAAACTTTTCAACTTGATAAACATCTTTGGCTTTGATGATAGCTGTATTAACAATATCTTCTCGTGAAAGTGCATCATCAGCTGAAGCAAAGGGAATTCCTGTGATTTGTAAGTTAGCTTTTTGCAATTTTAGTTTAGCAGACTCACCCCAGCCACCAGTTGCGATCGCCACACACAAATCAGGGTTTAGCAGTAATTCAGCTAATGCATTTCTCGAACCAGGTATTTCACTAAATAAATCTTGATTATCAATAGATGCTTCTTGGAGTAGACTAACAAAACATCTTTTGACTCTGGCTAACTCTTCATCTAAAGGAACACGCCCTAATTTTTCAATAAAAATTTGCTGCGTAATTCCAGAATCTGTAGTGTATGTGTATTCCGTCCAATTTGTATTTATCTCAAAAATACCAAATTCCACTGCCAAAGCACGTACAAAACAATCTTCGTCAATTTGCTCAGTATTCGTTAATGTACCATCAATATCAAAAATTACCAAGTACATAAAAGCGATCGCTCTACACATTATTCTTTAAAATCTCACCCAAAGACACAGACTTTCTTTGCGTCTTTGCGCCTTTGCGTGAGTTTATCATCCTACAAATCCCCCGGAACACAAACATCTGGCGCACACAACCCAACAAACTCCAACGTTATCACCTCAAAACTATCCAAATCCACACGCCGAATCACATGATTATTAGTATCACTAATATATAGATATGAACCCATAACACTCAATCCCGAAGGTTCAAAAAACCGAGTCTTCTTACCCCGTCCATCTTGCAAACCAGCGATACCATCTCCCAAAATTGTTTGACAATTACCACTAGGACTGACTAATTTAATTTTGTGATTGTAAGTATCCGCCACCCATAAAAAATTCTGAGCATATTCTACTCCCAAACAGTGCTGCAAACGCACATCTTCACCTTGTCCATCAACATCGCCAAAACCAAATAAATCTCCACTACCGCAAACAGTCCGCACTTGATAAGGTTCTACAATTCCAACACCGCGAATTGAACTAACTTCACTGTCGGCAATATATAATTCTTGCTCATTATTACTAATACCACTCGGTTGAGCAAACACAGATTCGACGAGTGAACCATCAATACACGCTTCTGCACCAGTACCAGCATAAGTTTTGATGATGCTTGTTTCCAAATCCATCTGCCAAATTTGATGCGCCCCCGCCATTGCAATGAACAAGAAATTTCCCACTTTCACTAAATCCCAAGGCGAATTCAGCGCAGTTTCTAAAGCAGCACCGCCGTGAGGATGGATATTGCGGCTTTGTTCGCCAGTTCCCGCAATAGTTTCTACTACCTGGCGCTGCAAATCAATTCGCCGCAGGGCATGATTTTCTGTATCAGCAACATAAAGCATTTGATTTTCTGTATCAAATGTCATTCCCTGGGGTGCAAAAAATTGCGCTTCGTGAAAAGCACCATCGACTAAACCAGATTTACCAGTACCAATTAAGTGGAGAATTTCGCCGTCAAAGCTACTCATAACCAAGCGATGATGTCCAGAATCAGCAATAAATAAACCCCCTTCGGTAGCTAGAACTTTAGCAGGAAAAGCTAGGGGTGTGATTAACGGTTGGTGCTGTTTTTCTAAAGTCAAGCTAAGTTCTTGAAAATTAATCGTGCCCTTCTCGCGGTGTTGCTGAATTAACTGTTGAATCAACTTTTCTAAAACGTCACGTTTTCCCTCACCAGAAACAGAACCAATCACGTAACCTTCTGGATCGATAATCATTAAAGTAGGCCAAGCACGCACAGCATACTCTTCCCAAACTCGAAAATCGCTGTCAACTAAAACTGGATGTTCGATGTCGTAGCGCAAGATAGCTTGGCGGATGTTTTCGGTTTCTTTTTCGTTGTCAAATTTAGCAGAATGGATGCCGATAATGGTAAGGCTATCTTTATATTTTTGTTCTAAATATTTCAAGTCTGGCAGAATATGTAGACAATTAATACAGCAGTATGTCCAAAAGTCTAAAATTACGACTCTACCCTTGAGTTGTTTGATAGATAAAGGTTTATCAGTATTAAGCCAAGAGTAATTTTGTGGTAACTCTGGCGCTCTTACACGAGGCAGCATAAAGTATTTTTTGCTCAAGTTTGCTTATTGATTTCATTTTAAAATCAGATCGGTTTTTACGCATACTTGACTGTTATTATCGACATTTTATACAGAACATAGCGATTTTTAGTTAAGTGAAGTACAGATAATATTTTTAAACGCAAAGGGACGCTAAGTAAAGCGCAGAGGTACGCAGAGATTTGTACCTCAGCAGAGTAGGAAAAGCTATAATTAAACATCAAACAAAGAGACTAAAGTAGAGCATATCTCAATCCAAATCCACAAGCAGTTAAATTTATTTTTTGTATATAGGACTAGTACTTGATTTTTGAAATAGATGTAGGGGAGCCAGCCTTGTGGGCGGGTTTCCCGATTTGAGCGGACTGGCGTTGTGTTATGCCGTAGGCTAACGCACCAAAACTTTCGGATGGTGCCCTGCGGAAGCCGTAACACACCCCACAAAACTACTGAGATTTTTTCAGAAATTAAATATGATTCCTATATTACAGTAAATCTAGTGGTTTATCGTAATTTAAGGTATAATCCTTACTTCAACTAGTGCTAGTTAAAATGTATGAACACTGTCTATATTTCAGATTTAGACGGTACATTGCTTGGAAATCATGCAATACTTTCTTCATTTAGTAAGAAAGTTCTTGATGAACTCTTGCAACAAGGACTACAGTTTACTGTAGCCAGTGCGCGTAGCGTTGTTTCTATACAAACCATGTTGAAGGGTTTAAATCTTCGTCTCCCGGTTATCGAATTTAATGGTGCTTTTATTTCTGATTTTGATTCTGGCAGACACGAAATCATTAATTCTATTTGTCCTGATATCGTTGAAAGTATTTACAAACTTATTCTGGAGTTTGGCTGTGTTCCATTTGTATCGAGTTTTAATGGTATAGAAGATTGTGCCTATTATAAGGATGTAATCAACGATGGTATGCTTTGGTATCTTAACGATCGCCTAATAAGCAAAGACCCCAGATGGCGAGCAATTGAAGATTTGACGCATTCTTTTAGCGATCGAATTGTTTGTCTAACAGTGATTGGTTACGCACAACAACTCCTCGAACTTCAAAGTGCAATTATTGAAATACATGGAACTACTGTAGAGACACACGTGATGGAAAACCAATATTCTCGAGGTTGGTATTGGTTAACAATTCACGACTGGAAAGCTACAAAAGGCCAAGCTATTCAAACTCTGGTAGAAAATTATGGATTAGAGAAAAGTGAGATTGTGGTGTTTGGGGATCAAATTAATGACATCAAGATGTTTAAAGTTGCCGATCGCGCCATTGCAGTTGCTAACGCAGATGCCAAACTCAAGGGTTACGCAACATTAGTAATTGGCTCAAACACAGAAGACAGCGTTGTTAAATATATTCATCAGGATTGGTCAAAGGGATGTCCTGTTTAATTGGATTGTGACATACGCTAGCGCTGTAGATATTGAAATTGCTTAGTTTCGTTTGGGAGTTATATATGGTTGGGATAATATTCGATCTAGATGGAACTCTTTGGAATATATCTAGTGTATGTGCAGATGCATGGAATCAAGCAGTTAAAGTTGCTAATATTCCAAGAATTCCTATTACTGAAGATGATATTAACGGGGTAAGTGGCTTGCCTTTTATAGAGTGTATAAAAAATATTTTTCCAGATATAGCAGAGGAAAATATTGATAAATTTTCTCTTTTAATAGAAGATTGTGAAAAGCAAGAAATCAAAACTAGAGGTGGAACTTTATACAAAGGTGTTTCAGAAAATTTAGATATTTTATCTGCTCATTTTCCCTTGTTTTTAGTTAGCAATTGCGAGTATTGGTACTTGCAGGTATTTCTTTCCATGCCCTTAAACATTAGTAATTCAAGCAAGACTTTTGGCGATATATTTGTAGATTCAGAATGTTTTGGTAGAACTCAAAAACCCAAAGCTGACAATATTATTGCAATCTGTCAGCGTAATAACTTAACAAATGCAGTTTATATTGGAGACACAGAAAGTGATAGATTAGCAGCAATGAGAGCAGGAGTTGATTTTATTCACGCCTCCTATGGATTCGGTAATATAGAATCAGCAAATATTAAGAGCGCAGCTTCTTTTAGTGAAGTTGCAGATATGTTGCTACATAAATATTACAGCTATTTTCAGGAAAATAGACCACGCGGCGAGGGCACAGCACTGCTGTGCCCCTACGACACATGTGGTTCAAATACATGAAAACTGCTGTAAGTCTATATTACAGAACATTTCTATGAATGCTTGTTAGCTTTTATCTATAAACCAATACGGTTTGGTTAAGCAAAGAGACGCGATAAATCGCCGTTAAGACGAAAGATTGATCCTTGTAGAGACGGCGATTTATCGCGTCTTTAGATCTATAATTTCCATCAAAAAACCTTAATCGAACCGTATTGCTCTATAAACTGGCTACTGTTGGGAACTGCCAGTTACTAACAGTTAGTAACCGCATAAACTAGAAATAGTTTTCGGGGATATCACTTTTGAAAAGACTCGATCGATTAACCACTACAGAATTATCAGCTTGGGCACAACAAGCTAAAACCCAAGCTGAACGCGGACAAATTCCCGATCGCATTCCGCAATTAGCTTTAGCGAATCCCGATTGGTTTGCAGTTCACATCTGCTGTAAATCAGGAAAAACCATCAGCTTTGGAGATACGGCTTGTGTGTTTCCGCTGATGAGTGTTATTAAAACATTTTCCCTGCTATATCTGCTAGAACATTTTGGCACAGAAACAGTTTTCAGCTGGGTTGGGGTGGAACCATCTGATGCACCCTTCAATTCTTTAGAACAATTAGTGAGCGATCGCGGCCGTCCCCGTAACCCCATGATTAATAGTGGGGCAATTACCCTCGCTGATAAGTTACCAGGAAAAGACCCTAGAGTTCGCACTCTTTTATTTTGTCAATGGTTGAATGAATTAGCAGGTTGTCAAGTAAATTTAGATGAAGCTATGTTGACTTCTGTGCGATTAACACCTTCAACAGCCAATGAAGCGATCGCCAATTATCTTGCCGAAATCGGACAACTGAAAAATTTGGAAACATCCCTTGACACCTACGAACAAATGTGCTGTCTTTCGGGGCGAGTTGAAGATTTAGCTCTGTTAGGAAAAGTCCTAGCTTTTGAACACCACCTTTTAAAATCACAAAACCGCCAAATTGTCAATGCGGTGATGTCAACTTGTGGACTTTATCAAGCTTCTGCTGAGTTTGCAGTTAGGATTGGTCTGCCGATGAAATCAGGTATTGGTGGTGGACTTGTAGCAATAGTACCAGGCGAAGGAGCGATCGCTTGTTACAGCCCTGCCTTAGACACAATAGGAAATCCAATAGCAGGGCTTGTTTTTGTCGAAGCTTTATCCCAAAAGTTAGAGTTGAGCGTCTTCGGGTAACGGTGTTGATCGAACAGAATTCAGGAGTCAGGAATCAGAATTCAGAATGAATTTTGTGCGACTGGCGGATAGCGTAGCATTAACGAGTACTCGAACGTCGCGTTTGAATAATCGGCGTTTTTGCACCCCCACCAAATCTCCGATTTGGTGGTCTTCAATGAGTGGTGGATCTGAATCTCCCATGCTCAAGATTGCTGAATTCTGAATTCTGTATTCTGTATTCTTCTTCAATCAGGTGTTAGCTGTGGTTCTGGCGACGGCGTAACCATTTCTGGCACTGGAGACTCAATGATTTCTGGCAGAGTGGGTGAGGAACTCGGAGATGGCGCAACTATTATTTTTGGGGTGGGCGTATCAAGGGTTCGACGCTTAAAAAATCCGCCAAACCAAGGTTTTGCCGGCTCAGGCGCCACTTTTTCGGGTAACAGCGTTGATTCTGGAGTTGGAGTAACTGTTGGCTGTGGTTCTGGTTGAGTTGCTGCTGGTGGCGTAGTTGTTGATTCTGGAGTTGGACTAACTGTTGGCTGTGGTTCTGGTTGAGTTGCTGCTGGTGGCGTAGTTGTTGATTCTGGAGTTGGACTAACTGTTGGCTGTGGTTCTGGCGACGGCGTAACAGTTTCTGGTGCTGGAGACTCAATAATTTCTGGCAGAGTGGGTGAGGAACTTGGAGATGGTGTAACTGTTGCTTCTGGGGTGGGCTTCTTATTTCCCTGACGGTTGAAAAATCCGCCAAATCTCGATTTTGCTGGCTCAGGTGGAACTTTTTCTGGTAATGGCGTTGATTCTGGAGTTGGGGTTACCGTTGGCTGTGGTTCTGGTGCAGGAGACTCAATAATATTTGATGGTGTCGGCGACAAGCTAGGAGATGGTGCAGCCGTTGGAGGTTCTAATTTTGGTTGTTCTGGTTTTGTTGGCTGTGTTTTCGATTCTTCTGGAATTTCAATTTCCGGAATGGGCTGTTTTTCTACCTGCGGTTGTATTTCAGGTGTTTTTTCAATAGCAGGGGTAGGTGTGAATTTATAATTCGGGTCTACAATGCCACGTAACTCATTTGCTGTGAGTTCCCCTCTGGTAATTCTCGACAGAGTATCTTTACCCTTCGGCTGGTAGTCAATCAGCCTAACTGTGGTATTAAAAGCATTTTTGAGAGGATTTCCCTGATTATCGAGAAATTCTAGTTTTACCCAGTTTTTACCAGGCTTCCAACCTTTGAGGTAAATTGCTTGCCAGCGATCGAAAATAAAAGTCTCACCATTAATCGTGCAGCGAATGCGCCAATCGCTAAATTCGTCCTTGGCATTTTCTGACGCAACCAAGTGCAGGGGAGCATTAGTCAGGTAAAAGTCAAGTAAAATTGGCTCTGCCCCGTAACTACTTTGAGGGCGACTGTAGGTGAGCAACGGTAGATTAGGAACTGGGTTATTGTCGTCAGTTTTAGTGAAGATGTGAAATGTTGTCTGGGCATAAGCGCCTTCATTTTTAAAGCTTTCATGCCAAGGACGCGAAGCAAAGACACGCAAGGTATGAGTACCTGGGGACAAGTCTGGCAAAACTAAGGGCTGATTCAGGTCGTAAACAGGTATATAAGGCTGGTTATCAAGAATTACGTGTAAATGTGGCCCTAGTTGTAATTGTGGGTCTTTAAATATTGGTAAATCCTTAACCTGAAAGCTGGCTGTGACTTTGTTATCTGAGAAAACTTCATCAGCTTTTGGAGTAATAATTGTCACCTGTGGTTGATAAACTTCCAAAATTGTACGCAGTTCTTGGATAACAGCAGGAGGGGCAACTTCCGAAAATTGCTTAGAAACTTGAGAAATTCGCGCACCGTTTTCTCGATCGCCAATAGATACTTCCTGGCTGCCAGCCTTATCGCCACAACTGGTTAAGCCAGATACCAGTACCAATGTCATTACGAAACTGAGAATCCGAAAATTCCAAGGGAGGAGCTTCTCTAACACCATTTTCTGCCACGATTTCATGCCTTGCACCCTGCAATCCTTTTTGACATGTCCATAGGGAAATATAGCCCAAAACTGGGGATTGGGGATTGAGGTATGGGGATGAGGGAGATGGGGAGGTAGGGGAAAAGGTTAAAGGGTAAAGAAATAAATTTAACCTTTCCCCCTTACCCCTTTCCCCTTTCCCTTTCCCCCTTTCCCCAAACCATATATTTTACGAATTGTTATTCTTTGTAAATTAAATGAATAATCTATTGACTTTTGGACAATTAGTTTGGAGGTTAAAAGGCAGAAAAGGCAGTTATTTCAGCGATTTTGAATTATTGTTAAAATATCTCCAACAATGTACAAGTGAAGACTCTATAATTCAACGAGAAACAACTCTCCACATGGGTCTTCACTGTGGCTTCAGCAAATCACTGGAGTGTGCGGTAAAACATTACTATGTGGTAATCATGATTCCTCATTCCTTATCAGAGAGGAGGTCGAATGGCAATAAGTCCTCCGGAGCGAGAGGAAAAAAAGGCAAGAGTAATCGTCGATAACGACCCGGTTCCTACCTCATTCGAAAGATGGGCAAAGCCTGGACACTTTGACAGATCTTTAGCCAGAGGTCCAAAAACCACTACATGGATTTGGAACCTTCACGCACTCGCCCACGATTTTGATACACATACAAGCGATTTAGAAGACATATCCCGCAAGATATTCTCAGCGCACTTCGGCCACTTAGCCGTAGTGACAATCTGGCTGAGCGGGATGATTTTCCACGGCGCGAAGTTCTCTAACTACGAAGCTTGGCTAAGCGACCCGTTAAACGTTAAGCCAAGTGCCCAAGTCGTTTGGCCCATTGTGGGACAAGACATTTTAAACGGTGATGTTGGCGGTGGTTTCCACGGTATTCAAATCACCTCTGGTTTGTTCCAAGTATGGCGCGGTTGGGGTATCACAAACTCCTTCCAACTGTACTGCACTGCGATCGGTGGCTTGGTATTAGCAGGCTTATTCCTATTTGCCGGCTGGTTCCACTACCACAAAAAAGCTCCCAAACTGGAATGGTTCCAGAATGTGGAGTCGATGCTGAATCACCACTTACAAGTATTGTTAGGTTGTGGTTCCTTGGGATGGGCGGGTCACTTAATTCACGTGTCCGCACCAACTAACAAGCTTTTGGATGCAGGGGTTGCCCTCAAAGATATACCCTTGCCCCACGAGTTCATCTTGAACAAAGACTTGTTGACGGAACTGTACCCAAGCTTTGCTGCTGGTATAGCACCTTTCTTCACCTTGAACTGGGGTCAGTATGCTGACTTCCTTACCTTCAAGGGCGGTCTAAACCCAGTAACAGGCGGCTTGTGGTTGACAGATATTTCCCATCACCACTTAGCGATCGCAGTTATTTTCATCATTGCTGGTCACCAGTACCGCACCAACTGGGGTATTGGTCACAGCATCAAAGAGATCCTGGAAAACCATAAGGGTCCTTTCACTGGTGAAGGTCACAAAGGTCTCTACGAAAACCTGACCACATCTTGGCACGCTCAGCTGGCTACTAACCTGGCCTTCTTGGGTTCGCTAACCATCATCATCGCGCACCACATGTACGCGATGCCCCCCTATCCATATTTGGCAACTGACTACGCTACGCAGTTGTGCATATTCACTCACCACATTTGGATCGGTGGCTTCTTGATTGTTGGTGGAGCAGCTCATGCTGCCATCTTCATGGTGCGGGATTACGATCCAGTTGTGAATCAAAAC
Source organism: Nostoc calcicola FACHB-3891 (assembly GCF_014697355.1). GTDB lineage: Bacteria > Cyanobacteriota > Cyanobacteriia > Cyanobacteriales > Nostocaceae > Nostoc > Nostoc calcicola. The sequence goes on from NZ_JACJRQ010000028.1 coordinate 85,941, forward strand.
AACTTGCTCGATCGCGTGCTTCGTCACCGGGATGCGATTATTTCTCACCTGAACTGGGTGTCTATTTTCCTTGGCTTCCACAGCTTTGGACTTTACATCCACAACGACACAATGCGTGCATTGGGTCGTCCCCAAGACATGTTCTCTGATACGGCAATTAAATTGCAGCCAGTATTTGCCCAGTGGGTACAAAATATCCACGCTTTGGCTCCTGGTTCAACTGCACCTAATGCCCTAGAACCAGTTAGCTATGTCTTTGGCGGCGGTATTTTGGCTGTTGGCGGCAAGGTGGCAGCTGCGCCCATCGCTTTGGGTACAGCGGACTTCCTAATTCACCACATTCACGCCTTCACCATTCACGTCACCGTCCTAATTCTGCTCAAAGGTGTGCTGTTTGCCCGTAGCTCTCGTCTGATTCCAGACAAAGCAAACCTGGGCTTCCGCTTCCCTTGCGACGGTCCTGGTCGTGGCGGTACCTGTCAAGTCTCTGGTTGGGATCACGTATTCCTGGGACTTTTCTGGATGTATAACTCCCTATCAATTGTAATTTTCCACTTCAGCTGGAAGATGCAATCAGATGTTTGGGGAACGGTAGATCCAGATGGTACTGTGACTCACATCACTGGTGGTAACTTTGCCCAAAGCGCCATCACGATCAACGGTTGGTTGCGTGACTTCTTGTGGGCACAAGCTACACAAGTCATCAACTCCTACGGCAGTGCGCTATCTGCTTATGGACTCCTATTCTTAGGCGCTCACTTTGTTTGGGCATTCAGCTTGATGTTCCTGTTCAGTGGTCGCGGCTACTGGCAAGAATTAATTGAGTCCATAGTTTGGGCGCATAATAAACTGAAGGTAGCACCAGCAATTCAGCCCCGCGCTCTGAGCATTGTTCAGGGCCGCGCTGTAGGGGTAGCTCACTACCTTCTAGGAGGAATTGCTACTACTTGGGCATTCTTCCATGCACACATCCTTTCAGTAGGGTAGCAATCAGTTTTTTAGAGTTAGGAGTTAGGAGTTATGGAGTTAGGAGTTAGAAGTAGAGACGGGATTAACCCAAGTCTTTCCAAGAATTAGGAGTTAGGAGTTAAAAATCAAAATTTCTAGCTCGTGACTCTCAATTCATAACTCTCAACTCATAACTCTCAACTCATAACTTGCAAAGCTGGTACTTGATGGCTAAAGGTCAGAGGAATTATTAAACCTATGGCAACAAAATTTCCAAAATTTAGCCAGGATCTCGCACAGGACCCGACTACTCGTCGGATATGGTATGCGATCGCAACAGGTAACGATTTTGAAACCCATGATGGCATCACTGAGGAAAATCTTTACCAAAAGATTTTCGCCACTCACTTCGGTCACTTGGCAATCATCTTCCTGTGGGCATCCAGCCTCCTGTTCCATGTAGCCTGGCAAGGTAACTTTGAACAGTGGATTAAAGATCCCCTTCACATCCGTCCCATCGCCCACGCGATTTGGGACCCCCACTTCGGCAAACCAGCGATCGAAGCTTTCACCCAAGCTGGCGCTAGCAATCCAGTAAACATTACTTACTCTGGTTTGTACCACTGGTGGTATACCATTGGTCTGCGGACAAATAGCGAACTGTACAACGGTTCAGTATTCCTGCTAATATTCGCAGCGGTATTGTTGTTTGCTGGCTGGTTGCACTTGCAACCCAAGTACCGTCCTAGCTTGGCATGGTTTAAGAGCGCTGAACATCGCCTAAACCACCACCTAGCAGGTCTATTTGGTGTTAGCTCTTTGGCTTGGGCAGGTCACCTAATTCACGTTGCTGTTCCCGAAGCTCGCGGTCAGCACGTAGGTTGGGATAACTTCCTCAACACCCCACCCCACCCAGCAGGTTTAACACCCTTCTTTACAGGTAACTGGGCTGTTTACGCTCAAAATCCTGACACTCCTGGACATGTGTTTGGCACATCCCAAGGTGCAGGAACTGCAATTCTGACTTTCTTGGGTGGCTTCCATCCCCAGACAGAAGCTTTGTGGTTGACTGACATCGCTCATCACCACTTGGCGATCGCAGTATTATTCATCGTTGCTGGTCACATGTACCGCACAAACTTTGGGATTGGTCACAGTCTCAAAGAAGCCTTGAATGCCAAGAGTTTCTTCGGTATTCCTGTTGAAGGTCCGTTTAACCTACCTCACCAAGGTATTTACGACACCTACAACAATTCCCTGCACTTCCAATTAGGTTGGCACCTAGCAGCTTTGGGTGTAATCACCTCCTTGGTAGCGCAGCACATGTACTCCATGCCTTCCTACGCATTTATTGCTAAGGACTACACAACTCAGGCAGCGTTGTACACGCATCACCAGTATATTGCTGGGTTCCTGATGCTTGGTGCTTTCGCTCACGGTGCAATCTTCTGGGTACGTGATTACGATCCAGAACAAAACAAAGGCAACGTCCTTGACCGCGTATTGAAGCATAAAGAAGCGATTATCTCCCACCTCAGCTGGGTATCCCTTTTCTTAGGCTTCCACACCCTGGGCTTGTACGTACACAACGATGTAGTAGTTGCTTTCGGTACTCCTGAAAAGCAAATCCTCATTGAGCCAGTATTTGCTCAGTTCGTCCAAGCTGCTAACGGTAAAGTACTATACGGTTTAGATACCTTGTTATCTAACCCAGACAGTGTTGCCTACACAGCATGGCCCAACTACGCTAACGTTTGGCTACCAGGCTGGTTAAGTGCCATCAACGCTGGTACTAACTCCCTGTTCTTAACAATTGGCCCTGGCGACTTCTTGGTACACCATGCGATCGCCTTAGGTCTGCACACCACAACCTTGATCTTAGTCAAAGGTGCTTTGGATGCCCGTGGTTCTAAGCTGATGCCCGATAAAAAGGACTTCGGCTATGCCTTCCCTTGCGACGGTCCCGGCCGTGGCGGTACTTGCGACATCTCCGCGTGGGATTCCTTCTACCTAGCTGCGTTCTGGATGTTGAATACCATTGGTTGGTTAACCTTCTACTGGCATTGGAAACATCTCGGTGTTTGGCAAGGTAACGTTGCTCAGTTCAATGAGAACTCTACATACCTCATGGGCTGGTTCCGCGATTACCTGTGGGCAAACTCTGCTCAGTTGATTAACGGCTACAACCCCTACGGCGTGAATAACCTGTCTGTCTGGGCTTGGATGTTCCTCTTTGGACACCTAGTTTGGGCTACTGGCTTCATGTTCTTGATCTCTTGGAGAGGTTACTGGCAAGAGTTGATTGAAACCCTTGTCTGGGCACACGAGCGCACTCCTCTAGCTAACTTGGTTCGCTGGAAAGACAAGCCCGTTGCTCTGTCCATCGTTCAAGCCCGCGTAGTTGGTCTAACCCACTTTGCAGTTGGTTATGTTGTGACTTACGCCGCATTCTTGATTGCTTCTACCGCTGGTAAGTTCGGTTAATTCGGCTCCTAGTTTTGTAGATAAGTAATAAAAATCCCCTGCCGCAAGGTGGGGGATTTTTTTATTTAAAAACTTAAAGTTAAAGTAAAGTTATTTACCCAGGTTCAGATAATTTATATACCAACCACTTGAAAATATAGTAACTTCATCATTTAAAATACTTATGTCAATAGTAATAAGATTTACAGCCTAATATAATCATGAAACCAGTCAATTGTCTAAAAAAGAGTCTTCTAATGACTGTAATCAGCCTTGTGGGAATAGCCGCATCTCAATCTGCTGAGGCAGCATCTTTATGGAACTTTGATGAAGCTTCTGGAGCAACTGTTTTTGATAGTAAAGACTTTCCGAATAACGGAACATTGATTGGTAATCCAACTCGCATTCCTGGAATAGTTGGAACTGGTGCTATTTCCTTTGATGGTGTGAACGACTACGTACAAGTTCCCAATGATTCTGAACTTAACTTTGGGCTGGATGACTTCTTAATTAGCGCTTGGCTCAAGACCACTTCTCGGCAACTGGAGGTAATTGTTGACAAAAGAATTGAACAGTCTGCTCCAGTCCAAGGATACTCATTTTACATTCAAGCAGGTACATTAGGATTTCAGTTAGCTGATGGTACAGGAAGCAATTTTTGCTCAGTAGATGTATCTTCTGGGTGTACAAACTACGGAAGCAGTCCCTTCATCGCTGATGGAAATTGGCATCAAGTGGCTGTAACTGTTGACCGAGACCAGAAGAATGGGGGTTTATTTTACGTTGATGGTAATTTAGTAAACACATTTGATCCCACTTTCCGTACTGCTTCTCTGGACAACTCAAAAGCTTTGACAATTGGACGACGCTCTGACTCTTCCAATCCAGGTTTCTTTAATGGCAGTCTTGATGAAGTGTGCATAGCTTCTGGTACGGATCTCTCCGTATGTAATACTAAGAAATCTGTTCCAGAATCATCTTCAGCCTTTAGTTTATGGGCGTTGGTGGCTGTGTACGCGACTTTTCATATCAAAGGCAAACAGCAACGTAAAGCTTTTAATTCCAACCAAGGCTGATTTTTCGGTGATTGACTTTTGTATGAGAGCCTATCAAAATTATTATCTTGATAGGTTCTCATACCAGAGCCACTACAAAGCGTTAATCTAATTGTCAAGTCTGTCAACAAAGCGATCGCCTAAAATAAATCTTAGTTGTAAGTAGTCATAATTATGAAAGATTGGCATAATCTCCTGTAACTGAAAATGAATATTAAACTCGTAGAATCTCTCATACAAGTTATCCTGTCTCTCTCTGATGAAGATCGCTCTCTTTTAGAAGAAAAACTATTTTTCGATTCATCAGAGCCTTCAACTCGCGATCTAATGCTACTTGCCCAGACTGGAGGAGCCTTTAACTTTCTTGAAAATGAACCAGACATATACTCACTTGACGACGGAGAACCTATCTAATGTCTCTCCAAAAAGGTGATATCGTCTTGGTTCCATTTCCATTTACAGACTTGAGTGGAACAAAGCTACGCCCTGGTTTAGTTTTATGGATAGACACAATAGGCGATGATGTCACTTTATGTTTTATTTCATCTCAAAATATAAGTAGTTTGAGTCCAGAAGAATTCATCTTAGAACCTTCAGATCCAGATTTTACTAGTACTGGATTACGGGTTATATCTAAAGTTAGGGTGACTAGAATAACTACCATAGAGCGTAGACTAATCACTAGAAGAATAGGTAAATTAGGAGCAAGTCAACTTCAGCAGTTGAATACAGTGATTCTTCAAGCTCTTAAACTTACATAATTTGTAGTGGCAGATGAAATACAGACGCGAATCCGGCGATCGCAGTGATACTATGTATGAAAAATCCCAAGTTTTCATCATAGGAGTTATCAGGTGTCTGTTCCCGAAATTACCCAAAAGCTACTAGCAGCGAAACAAGAGAAAGGACTAAGCTTTGCCGATTTAGAAAAAATTCTCGGACGCGATGAGGTATGGATAGCTGCTGTAATCTATCGTCAAGCTAGTGCTTCCCCAGAAGAAGCCAAGTTACTAGTCGAAGCACTGGGATTAGGCCCCATTTATATTAAGGAGTTGACTGAATACCCTGTAAAAGGATTAGGCCCAGTTGTACCAACTGATCCACTGATTTATCGTTTCTACGAAATTATGCAGGTGTACGGATTCCCCATCAAAGCCGTGATTCACGACAAATTCGGCGATGGGATTATGAGCGCCATTGACTTTACTTTAGATGTGGAAAAAGAAGAAGACCCCAAAGGCGATCGCGTTAAAATCATTATGTCTGGTAAATTTCTACCATACAAAAAATGGTAGTGTTTTAATAAGTTTTATCAACCTGTGTATTGCTTTGTAGGGAAATATTTAAAGAATATATTCTCATGTATTTTTTGTGAGTTTTGGGTGCAGAAGATGGGAAAAATATGTCAAGTTATTTATCTATGGAATTACAACATTGCCTTCTGACAACTGTTGAGTGTGTCGTTAAACCTAAAACCCGAAAAGTTAGTCAAGCGATCGCTGTCAAGTTGATAAAGCACATAAGCACAAATATGATGTTATATATGCAAAATTTAAATCTATAAAAAGGAGTCAGAATTCAGAATTCAGAATTCAGAATACTCTACCCACGAAGGGATATTCATACTGAATTCTGACTCCAGAGTTCTGAATTCTGTTCAATAAAAATTACCCTAGTAAATCAGGATTTTCAAGCCAAAATTATGGAGCAAAGTCACCGACCACAGCACTACAATGCCGATCGAGAGTTTGAAGAAGCCCTCGAACAATTGGAGGATATCTTGCAAGAAAATCCTACTGAGGATGAAAATACACCAAAATTGCATACCGACAGTGCTAATGAAGTCGAACTCGCTAAAGATTTGACGGATATTGATTTAGCGGCTTTTGAAGATGCCGTTGCTGATATTGAACAATATTTAGAGCAAAAAACGAAATAAAAGTTTGTCATTAGTCCTTTGTCTTTTGTAAATGACCAATGACCAATAACCAATGACCAATAACCAATAACTAATGAATCATTTGCCGCTGAGCTTCATACAACATTAAAGCAGCTGCGATCGCCACATTCAAGGATTCCACACCAGGACTCAGAGGGATTCTCACTTCCTCGTCTGCCATCGCTGCTAAATCTGCTGACAAACCAGCACCTTCATTCCCCAGTAATATCAAACTCGGTTTTCGCCAGTCCACTTGCCAATAAGTTAAGCTGGCATTCGGCAAGGTTGCTATTACCTGCATTCCTGCTTGCTGACTTTGTTGCACTGTCGCTTTTAAATCTTCGGTTACTGCCGTTGCTAAGCGAAACCATTGCCCCGCCGATGCACGTAGAACTTTGGGGTTGTCTAAATCTACGCTATCTCCACTTAGCCACAATCCCGATGCCCCAGCCGCTGCGGCAGTGCGAATCATCGTACCCAGGTTACCAGGATCTTGTACTGTTTCTAAAGCTAGGACTAAACCAGTAAATGGTACTTGAGTTTGGCGATCGCTTCGTTTTGCTGTTGCCACAACACCATCGGGTTGGACTGTAGTGGCGATCGCATCTAAAACTTCTCTACTCACAATTTCAGCGCGATCGCATCGGTTACAAGCTTCTTCCCACAATGACAAATGGGTTGCTTGCCAATCTGGGGTACAACACACTGTTTCTAGTGGGTAATTCACCGCACAAGCTTCCTCTAACAGGTGCGTCCCTTCTAGCAAAAATAACTCTTGCTTGTGCCGCTCCTTGCTAGAGTGTAGTTTACGAATTTGCTTGACTAGGGGATTCTGTAAGCTGGTTAACATCAAAAAGTTAGGAGTTAGGAGTGATAAGTTAGGAGTTAAAGCAAACTGAATAAACTCTTAACTCCTAACTCCTAACTTAAGTATGCGGAACCCGGGACTTGAACCCGGAAGCCTTGCGGCACTAGAACCTGAATCTAGCGCGTCTGCCAATTCCGCCAGTTCCGCTGGCATTTTTTACTCACGATTTACTATCTTTGCGTATTTTTTTACTTTTGTCAAGTCCCAAAAAACAAAAGAAACAACAATTCAGTATTTTTTTTGATTTTCGACTTATTTTTTCAAGGTACTAACCCTGCACGCAAAGCACGGACAGCGGCTTGTGTACGGTCAGCTACACAGAGTTTATTGAGAATACCCCGAACATGAGTTTTGACAGTACCAACTGTGAGATAGAGTCTTTTGGCGATTTCTGCATTGTCACACCCAGCGACAATCAACTCTAAAACATCCATTTCCCGTTGAGTTAAAGGATAGCTGACGATAGTTTTCTCAACATCTGGGTCAATACCTTCAATCAACACTCTTTTTGTGGTTGCTCCTCTGCTGCCATCGGGAAAATCTTGACGTATTTGCTGTAGTACAAGGTCTGCGATCGCTGGATCGATCCATGAGCTACCTGCATGGGTTGTTTGCACAGCTTCCACGAGTTTCTCACTTTCGATATCCTTCATGCAATAGGAATCTGCACCTGCTGCAAATGCAGCTAAGACTGCCTGTTCGCTATTCTGCATTGTTAAAATCAGCAGTTTTGTTGTGTAGTCTTCGTTCTCTGCCTGATATTGCCGAATTGTCCGTGTTAGCTCGATACCATCCATATCAGGCAAACCAATGTCAATAGTCGCAACATCAGGCTTGAGAGTTTTCACAAGCTCGATTCCATCTGCGGCATTAGCTGCTTCACCGACAATGTTTATTGAGGCTTCGGTTTGTAAGGCAGCCCGCAAACCAATTCTCGTAAGGTTATGATCTTCAATCACGAGGATCTTGATTTCATCCATAGTTGCTTAACTTTACTGTTATCTATCTAAAGTACACATTAAAATAATCCTGTTCTCACACTCTGGATTTTATACAAAAAGCAATATGTTTGCTATTCGTCCCTGGACTGCATCTATTATTAGACATAAATAACCTTATACCGTAAGTTTTTCAACAGGCAAGAGTTTTATCTGACAATTCAATCAAAAAATATTTTTATACATTCTTCTCAAGATAGACGTTTTCTGCTCTAAAACTGATACTCAAAATCTGGTAGCAACTAGGAATCGCTGACTATCCCATAGCTTACCCTTGTTGTAGCAGCAATCATGCATACAAAATTGGACTAAACTACTTCACCCTAACACTCTACCCACAGATATCGATAATCAGTCAGCTAGTATACTTAGCTCAAAGTCATATTAATTACTAGTAACCATCTGGATGAAGCGAAAAACCAGTATAATTTCTGAAAAATAACCCCCTGGATTCAGGAAAGTTTAAAGGAAAATGTGAAATTTTAATCATTTCAACGCTGTTGGAGTAAGCTATTACTAGATTTACGACGGATAGCCAAGCACTTCTTTTTTATTGTCAAAATTCAGGGGTCACAATTCAGGAGCAAAACCAAAAATACTTTATCAAAGTAATTCGTAATTGCAATCATTGTTGGCTCTGAACCTACCACTGATTGTAGACCACTAAATCAAAAATTTAGTGCTTGCTCTGACTCCAACTAATTACGAATTACGTTAGCGTAGCGGGGCGTAGCCCATTACAAATTAGTAATAATTTCGTCAAGGCGTTAGAATTCAGGAATCAAAATCTCAAAAAATCAAACTCTTAATTTAGCTTGTTTCATCGAGAATCGTCCTAAATCCAGATAAATTTTGAAATCTAGCTCCTGAATTGTGAATTCTTATTTTTTATTTAGCCATGTCTTTAACTAAAACTGTTAAAAAAGATAAAATTCTCGTTGTAGATGACATTTTTGACAATTTACTCGTCTTAGAAGCAGTCCTACAAGATAATGACTATGAAATTAGTTTGGTGGAAGATAGTAAAATTGCTCTGAATATGGTTGAGCAGTCGCCACCAGATCTAATTCTCTTAGATGTGATGATGCCAGAAATCGATGGGTATGAATTCACTCGACGCATCCGACAAAATCAAGCGTTACCATTTATCCCAATTTTGCTGATTACGGCTCATTATGAATCCAGCGTTGTTCAAGGACTTGATGCTGGTGCAGATGACTTTATTCGTAAACCATTCGATCCAGATGAACTACATGCACGAGTGCGATCGCTCCTGCGTCTCAAGCATAGCATTGACGAACGAGATCAAATGGCTAACCTGCGGGCAGATTTTGTCTCACGTTTTACTCACGATTTACGCATACCGCTAGTAGCCTCCAACCGGGTTTTAAAATTATTGCTGGAAGGTAGGTTTTGCGATGTTTCGCCACAATTGCAAGAAATAATTAATACCATGATTGGCAGTAACCAAGACCTGCTAGAAATGGTAAACACGTTATTAGAAGTTTATCGTCATGAAGCGGGCTGTAAAACCTTAAAAATTTCTCCTTGTAATATTCAGGAATTAGTGAGTGAAGTTGCCCAAGAATTAACTCCCTTAGCTGAAGAAAAAGGATTAGCTGTCAACCTTGATAAAGGTGAAACAGCAACTACGGTGATGGGCGATCGCCTAGAATTGCGGCGAGTTTTGACAAACATCATCGGTAACGCCATCAAATTTACAGATAAAGGTTCTGTAAATATTCAGTGCTATCTGAATTTGGCAGATGTAACTATTAATATCCAAGATACAGGACCAGGAATTTCTAAACAAGACCAAGCAATATTATTCGAGCGATTTCGCCAAGGGAAACACCAGCGTTCTGGTAGTGGTTTGGGACTATATCTATCTCGCTGCATTATTGAAGCACATCAAGGCACAATCGGTGTCACATCTGAGCCAGGTCAAGGTAGTACATTTACTATACGTCTTCCTGTGGCTGGTGAAAACTAAAAATTCAGAGGCTATTTATTTGTCAAAAGTTAGATCCCCAACTTATCAAAGAAGTGGGGGATCTAAACACCGCAAATTTTCATAAATAAAATAGCGTTCACAGGTAAAATCTGCGAACACTAAGAAAACACTTGGACTTCAGGAGGAGGTAGACAAAAATTTGATTATTTATCTATTTCTGGAACAATATTGGGACGTTCTTTATCTTCCCAACCTACAGGACGTTTGGAGTTATACCAAGCGAGCGACCCTATAGTCACAGCAGCGATAAAGCCGACTACGAATAATCCTGTCAATACAATAGAGTAACTAGAACTAGGTTCTGATGTAACAGGTATGTCTGTTAAAAGATAAGTAAATAGTAGATTAATCATGAGTTCACACCTTTCAGCAAAAATTCAGAGATGGCTAAAAAATTATTATGGAAACCGTGTTATCAAAATCTGTTTTTGAGTTGTCGATTTTATACTTGACTCAGTTGCAAACTACTACATCACAACTGAAGTCAAGACAGACACAGAAAAGCTAGAAGTAGGGAGAAGGTTTAGTAAACTATGAGTTTGGTTACACCTTCTACCGATATAAACTTCAATTTAGTCTACAGCTTTCTTAACTTCATCTTTGACATTTTCAACTGTGTGACGAACTTGGGATTCTACTTGCTTAGCTTTGCCTTCAGCTTCGTCCTCAGGGTTACCAGTGATATTGCCGATTATTTCTTGAGCTTTACCTTCGATATTTTTAGCAACTGCTTTTGCTCTTTCTTCGAGACTCATAATTTACTCCTAAATTGGTTAGCTATTTATTCGTGGTTGCGTTACCGAACTCGGCTTGCAATGTTTATAGAATACGTTTTAAAAAAAATAAATTCTTCTATCTATAGATGTTTTTAGGGAAAATATTTGTATCCATTCTGTATAGTTATTGAAAGGCTTAATTCATCTGAGAGAGTTGAAGTAAGATTCTAAAGATAGTAAGGAATAGTTATATAGGTCTATCTGGAGATGAAATCATACCATTTTGGTTAAATTTACTCTCTGCCTACGCAAATAAGTAGAGACGTTGCATTGCAACGTCTCTACATTTGTGGGTAAACGAGGGATAAGACCCCCATTCGCCATTTGAATTTTCCCTCTTCGGTCAGGGGAATTAGGTTTGGCGTTGCTTTTTACAGATGATGTGAAAAGCCAAACCAGAGTTATACCATTTCACTAAAACCCTGATACATCTAGATTTCCCGTAGGGGCACGGCATTGCCGTGCCCCTACCAACGTATTTGTATCATAATTAAAGTGAAACGGTATTAATAATGAGTACCTGTTTTACGATGGTTGATGGCAGTAACAGCATCAGGCTTGAGCAATTTACCTTCATCCACGGTTGCGTACACAACCCAGTGATCGCCACATTCTAGACGTTGGTTGACTGAACATTCCAAATATGCTAAAGCGTCGGTAAGAACGGTGCAGCCGTTATCTGCAACTGCTGTGCTAAAGTTGGCAAATCGATCTTCCCCAGGGGCGAAAGATTTACGGAAATGCTTCATGTAATCTTGATGATTGCCTTCAGGTAGAATATTCAAGGCAAATTTACCACCAGGATACATTAAAGATTCGATCGCTCGATCTTTGGCGATCGCCACCGTCAGTCCAGGTGGATTAAAGGTAGCTTGAGAAACCCAAGCGCCTAGCATCCCAGTAGATACTTCTCCAAGTTTCGCTGTTAATACGCAAACGGAACCAACAATTCGACCCACAGCTTGTTCCACTGGAGTCGCGGCTTGTTGGGGTACGCGTACCTTTTTAGCTTTTTTCAATGCTTGGGCAAAGTCTGTACCTACTTCTTCACAGAACTTGAGAGTCACATCATCGGGTTTAAACTTCACCTTCAAGGTCTCAAAACCCAAACGATATCCGGCATCCCGGAGTTTACCTTCAATTAAGTCAAATGCTTCGCCACTCCAGCCATAGGAACCAAACACCCCAGCCAGTTTGCTGTTGTCACCACTCGATAGCACAATACCTAAAGCAGTATGAATGGGAGTCGGCGCATGACCGCCGATGGTGGGAGAACCGATGATAAAACCATCTGACTGTGCTAAGTTGATGCGAATTTCATCGGGAGTGGCAAATTCACAGTTGATGGACTTGACTGCAACTCCGCCTTTGGTCAGTCCCAAAGCCATCGCTTGTGCTAAAGTCGCTGTATTCCCGTAAGCTGAGGCATAAAGTAAAGCAACGGAAATTTCGCGATCGTTGTGAGAACGACTCCATTCTCCATAAGCTTTGGTCAGTTGGATTAAGCCGGTGCGTACTAAAGGCCCGTGACCCACAGCATACATTCTCACCTGCAAATCTGATATTTTCTCCAAAGCTGCTTGCACGTGAGGAGCTTGGGGAGCCATCAGGCAGTTAAAGTAGTAACGCTGGTCTTCTTTGAGCACCTCTGGATTATCATCAAACAGTTCATCGCCACAGATATGAGTTGCGAATAACTTATCTGTGTAGAGAATTTGGGTCTGCTGGTCGTAGGTACAAAGTCCTTCCGGCCAACGCGGACTGGGAATGGGGAGGAATTTCAAAACATGACCTTTGCCCAAATCCAGAATTTCTTTCCCCCGCATCACCAAGACTTGCAAATCGCGGTCTAGGAAAGCAGCACGCAAATTGTTAGCACCGGGAAGAGAACAAACAAAAGTTACCTGTGGTGCTAGTTCTAAAATTGCTTTGAGGGTTGCAACTCGGTTGGGATTAAAATGACCTAAGACCACATAATCCAAACGTGTTAAATCTAAAGTCTGCCGCAATGCCTCTAAATAAATTTCGGTAAAGCTTTCTGGTGGTGGATCGATTAGTGCGGTTTTATCAGCTTCAATTAAATAGCAATTAGAGGTAGTACCTCTTTCCAATGCGTATTCAATTTCAAACCGCAGACGTGACCAACTACGTGCCTTGAGAACCTTAGTATTTGTGGCAATTGGTAAAACTTGAACGTCGCGTGGCTTGGAATTGATCATAGGTGTTGAGTGAGGTAGGGGAATTGATGGGGAAAGGGGAAAGGGAAAAGGGAAAAGGGGAAAGGGGAAAGGGGAAAGGGGAAGAGTTGTTTGAGTACTCAGCACCTAATCCCTATTCGCTATTCCCTACTCCCTATTCCCTAGTAGTAATTTCCAACTTTGCGATGACGAACGGCTGTCAATGCATCGGCTTTGGAGACACGACCTTCTTGGACGGTGCAGTATAAAATCCAGTGGTCGCTGCACTCCATGCTGCTCTGTACTTCACATTCCATGTATGCTAGAGCATCAGTCAGAATTGGGGAGCCGTTTTTGGCGGTTTGAGTTTTCACTCCGGCAAATCTGTCAGCACCAGGATGCAAGCGCTTGAGAAAGTGCTTTTTCAGTTCTTGATAATTGCCTTCTTCCAAGACGTTGAGGACGAAGCGATCGCCTATTTGCATTAAGGAATCAATGGCGCGGTCTTTGGCAACGGCGATTGTGAATCCTAGTGGTTGCAAACTCGCTTGTGTCACCCAGGACGCTAGCATGGCACTGCTGACATCACCTTTTTTGGTGGTAACTATGTACAGTCCGCTGCTAATCCGACCCAGCGCCTTTTCCATGTTGACATCAAGGGATTTGATTTGCTTGATGTTGCGATCGCGTACTAGCAATTGTCCCAAGTCTGTACCTGCTTCTTGGCACAATTGGAATGTGGATGCTGTGGGAACTTCTTTAATCCGAATGGCGGGGAAGGCTTCTTTGATTCCAGAGTCAATAAATTTTCTCCGGAGTGTATCAATGGGTTCATCATCTCCGCCATAACATTCAAATAGCCCAACTACTTGCTTGTTCCTAGCCACAGCTAGCAATGAACTGATACTAGCTTGGGCAGCGGCGCTGGTACTTGGAGGCATACCAATAATGATGCCAGCTGCTCTACCGGCTAGTTCTTGGATTTCTTGGCTCTGGGCAGTACTCAGATCCAGGACTTCTACCCCAACTCCTGTTTTCAGGATTCCTTCGGCAATTGCGTGACCAAGGCGTTCACCATAGCCGTAGTCTGAGACAAAGAACAAGCCAACTGTTGTTTCTGCTTTGACTTGTCTGTGGCTCCAAGTTTCGTAACATCCAGTTAGAACATCTAAATGGTGGTATAGTAATGGCCCGTGACCGTTGGCGATTATATTAATCTTTCCTAGTTCGCTCATCCGCTTCATGGCATTCACCAAAGAACGAGCGTTAGGACCCATCAAACAGTCGTAGTAAAATCTAAAGTCAGCTTCGATCGCTTCTAAATCTTCGTCGAAGGTGCGATCGTCACAGAAGTGCATCCCAAAAGCATCACAGGTGTAAAGGATTTGGGTTTTGCGGTCAAAGCTAAAGATTGTGTCCGGCCAGTGCAGGTTAGGCGCACTCACGAATTCGATTTCGTGTCCTTTGCCAATATCTATGCGATCGCCACTTTTAACAATCCGCTTGGAAAAGGGATCGTGTACTAAACCTTCTAAAAATTGCAACGCAACTTTAGAAGCTAAAACGGTGGCTCGCGGCGCTAACTGAAGCACATCTTCCACTAAGCCGCTATGGTCTGGCTCTGTGTGACTAACAATTATGTAATCTATTGTCTTGGGGTTAACAAGACCTTTCAAGGTATCTAAATACAGTTGGCGAAACTTCTGGTGAGAAGTATCAACCAAAACTGTTTGTTCGCCCCTAATTAGATATGAATTGTAGGTTGTACCATTTTGCAGTCCGAATTCGATATCGAAGCGATCGCGATCCCAATCGAGAGAGCGAATCGCCGTTGTATTCGGGGCAATTTCTACAGTTTGTATAGTTAACCGATGTTGATCGTTCTCTGCGTGGGCGTAGCCGGTCGTAGACATCGCTACCATTATTCGTCTCCGAGCGCAAATTATCAGATTTTTTCTGTCCCCATTATCCCTATTAATTTTTTTGAAAGTTGTAATGAATATTAGTTTTTCTGATTTTTAACTTGTATTAATTATTGCTATTTTTTGGCAAGATTTTTAACTCAAAAAATATACTAAATACTAATTTATCTATCAATTAATACTGAGTATTTATTTTTGCAATAAATTATGTTTTCTGATAATTTCAAAATATCATGTACACAATATTTTTTGACTGTAAAAGCTGAAAAAAATCCAAAATTATCACAAAATATCCGGCTATAAAGTAAGAAAGGTAAGGAAAGTAAGAAAAGTATGAAAGGTATGAAACTTTGATTACATATTTTTAATAATCATCAAATAATAAGCAGTGAGCAGTATTTTTTATAATGGGCGTTAAATATTTTGTTGTCTGAACCAGGAATATTGGTACGTATAATGTAAATTTTATGTAAACTAGAGAAAACAGATATTTTTTCTGGGAGATAATAAAAGTTAATTTACTCAGAGCAGTCAAATCAAAAAAAACCTGTGCTTGTACATCTTTTTTTGCTCATCGAAGTCTAAAATCATCAAAAAAGAATTTTTAAAGTTTTGATAAATGCCCGGATCGATAAGGAGATGTGAAAAAGTTTAATGATACAGTTTTTTGTATTCGACATTAGGTAGCAATCAGGACAATGCCAACAAATTATTGTCCTCATAGCCATCAGCTACGGCCTCTGGCTATGCAATAAACAAACCTATACACGCTAAGGCTGTCTTGTTTGATGCGCGTAACTTTTGACAATCAATTATCAACTTGGAAAATGTTCTCAAGGCAATATTTCATGGGTGGTAGCCATCAGATTAGACATGGGCATCCTTAATACTTATTGTTCAGTTGAATAGCGTATTATCTCAGATGTATGCCGTAGCAAGTATAGAGGTCTGATATAGACAGAAAAATGACAAAACTTGACTGTGTAAAAGGTTATTGTTTATGGGATGCCGATTGAAAATTTTTCTAACTGAAGAAGAAAAGCTAACTCTAGAAGAGTTAAGAAAAGCCAAAGATGTTCCTCAACGTACCAAGGATCGTGCCCAAGTTTTACTGTTGAATGCTCGCGGCTTAAAAAATGAGGAAATTGCTAAAGGTTTGAACTGGGCGATTTCAACAGTACGTCAAACCCTTCATCGCTGGGAAAAGTTGGGGTTAGTAGGCTTATGGGATGCTGCTGGGCGAGGAGGAAAAACCCGATATTCGGAATCAGATTTGATTTATCTAGAAAATTGCTTAGCTCAAGAACCAAAGACTTATAATTCTAAAGAACTAGCAAACAAATTAGCATCTGAACGTCAAGTAAATTTGAGTGCGGATCGACTACGACGCGTACTCAAAAAAAGGGGAAGGAAGTTTGGAAATGCACCCGCAGAACTCCAGAAACAAAATATTTAACAAGAAAGAATAAAGGCGTCAGTCGTAAGAATTCAGAATTAATTCAATATTATGTCCGGTTAAAGACCCATAGTTAGGACTGATACCATTTCACGAAAATCCTGATACATATAGATAACGTAGGGGCGCACAGCTGTGCGCCCCTACCGAGGTATCTGTATCAATTTTAAAGTGAAATGGTATGACGCGGGGACACGGAGACGCGGGGACGCGGAGAAATTTTTATTATGGGTAATTAGGCGGATATCATATAACGGGGATTTAACCCCGACACAAAACCTGCTACCTGTAGAGGCAGGGGAATTAAACCCCCAAACTTTGTTAAAAATTTGGTGGTCAAATTTTGTAGTGGCGGGTCTAAATCCCCCACTAAAAAGATTGCTGAATTCTGAATTCTGAATTCTGAATTCTGTTTTAAAAGTGCCTTTGGAAGGTGGTTAAAAGAGAACTCAAACTTCGTTTAGCCACTTCAAAATACTGGCTTTACTTTCTGCTAATCCTTTATATACCAGTGACTCCAGCGACATAGACTCAATTGCAGTATACAGCTTAGACCTGAGTAGTGAATCTTTTTTAACTACACCACAATCTCTAAAGTAAGTACGAATTGTAAACAGCGCTGCTTCATACTCTGGTATTCCCCAAATGACTTGTCGCTCAATTCGCAAATAAAGCCTGGGATGTTGCAGATCAAAATTTCTACCTCGCCATTGGCTAACTGACACACCAGGGGGTGGTTCGGGATGGTGGTTCAGGCGGGTATCGTTACTCAAACCCCAAGCAAAGCGTACCATCGGTTTGTGAGTGATCATTGTATTAGCGATCGCTAAACCTCGCCGATTTATTTTTTCCATACCCGCCACAGGCGCATGAATTGTGGCAAAATCTTGACCGATTTTTTCCTCAGCTGACCAGTGGTTGGGATAGCACAGATGAACTCCACTCAACCAGTTCCTACCATCGGCAGAACGGCAGATAATTGTCAGGTCTTCCTGCACCTGTGCTGCTAAAGCATCGAGGGTAGAAGCATAAGCTGGAACAACTTGGCTACCTTCCACTTGCTGTAACTGGAACTGTGCATCTAAATAGAGTGTTTCTTTGGTAAGTTGGCTGTGAAATTTGAGGGTGTTATATATTGACTTTTGATAGTAAAAGTGCTTTGGGTGTTCTTGGGTAAGGCGATTAATTATTAAACGAGCCATCGCACTTGCCACAGCCTGAGAATAATTGCAGGTTTGGTAGTACTTGCTCAACCGTTCCTGACGGGCTAACAACTTAGCTTGACGGTACTGGCTAAAATTATCATCAATTTGAAATACCTGCCCATCTACCTGAGTGTTACCCAAACAGCAGCCAAAAGGCATCATCCCTGGCTTAACTTCGTAGCGTCCACTCATCAGAGGAAAGTAGCAAGCCGCATTATTAGAAGCTTCCACTGTCCTAACTTCTTGGAACAAGTTGTCTAGAGACACAGATTCTATTTTGCTTGTTTTTTATTCTTCTCATTTTACAAATGATAAATTACTAATCATCAATTTCTTGCCAACCATGCATGGCTGCTATAGCTTTAGTAACCCATTCAATTACAATTGGGGGAGCTTCTGATATCAAAATGCTAGGATAAACTGCTGCACCCCATTTGGGATGAATTAACACACGGCATTGATTTTTAATCACTGGATAGTTGAGTAAAGCTTGAACAACTGCTGTATCGTCGTGGGGAATTGCTCCGGGATGGGATAATAAAGGATAGCCTGTACGAGGGTCGATTACGTCTGTTAAATAACCGCGATCGCGCAAATTAAATGCCAAATCGCAGCCAAATCTCATAAACTTTTCTCGTAAGCGTTCTTTGTCTGTCTCTACTTGGGCTGTCTTTTCCACTAGTTGATAACGCGATTGTTGTAAAACAATCACTACTCGTAAAAATGGCTGCTGTTTCCAATCTGGTAATATCCGTTCGCAGTTGGCACAGATATATTGACTGGGGGGATGAATTGAAATTTGAACCGCTTGTCCCGTTTCGCCAACTAAATTAATGGGATAGCCTTGCTCCGAAGTGTAAACTCTGGGATAGTTCACGAAATTGATTCGGTTTTTGCAAAGTTTTTCAATTTAATCTACGGTATAGATGATAACTCTTAATAGTTGCAAAAAATCATCAAATTTATATAATAAATTAGTTTTCTTGGAAGTAGTTGTTAATAATTTGACAATTTTAATCTGATTTTTATGCTTTATTAACCTCTTTAAATGGGATTTGCTGGGTTGGCTGTTAAAATATGGGCAATCAAAAAGGATACCACAGCAGTCCTAAAGTCAAAAGTAAGAACCCCATAAATAAGAATTCAGTAGGCTAACGCACCGTCAACAATTCACAGCTATTTTCAGGTAAATAGACCACGAGGGGCACAGCATTGCTCATTGGTGTCAACTTAAGCAAAAAGTGAGCAACAGATGTAATCTAAGAACATTGATAAAGATGTTCTTAGTGATACATCATGGCGAGAAAAAGACCAGCTAGAATTGGCAACC
>NZ_JACJRQ010000029.1 GCF_014697355.1 Nostoc calcicola FACHB-3891
TCTAAAAATACGCTTTGTTAGTATGTATGAGAATTTTATAGCCTGAAAGCCTTTCAGAGCAGTGCTTTCAGCCTATCTTGCCCCTAGTGACAGCTTCGCTAGATCCACGCCATATAACGGGATGGCATTTGATATTCCATTTATTATTGCTCGATGCAACTTGCACGGTATAAAACACCCATTTAAAGTTACATCCAAACCTCGGACTATCCGTACCGCTCAAGTACGCGGCGAACCATTAAAAATTCAGGAAGTATTCATCCAAAATAGCCAACATGTAGACATTTATATCTGCGTTCTCAGGTGGGATTTTGTAGCCAAAAAGCTAACTAACAGCAGATCGCTCAAAAAGGCTGCATTGGACATGGGACTACGCCAGAACACCAGACTGGTTCTGCCCTATGAAGAAATCCTCGCTTGTTGGAAAGATGGCCCCAATAGTAAGGGGTGGAAACGCCTGAAAGAGTATCTTGTATATGATCTCGAAGACACTCGGTTAATTGCTAACAGACTTGTACCTTCATATTATTACGAAGCGCTAATCATACCGGGAATGAACCTTCAGCAGCTAGCACTTGCTGGTAATGGTACTAAATGGGAGCGAATATTTGAGCATCATTATCCAGGTTATAAACCAAAACCCGATCGCAAGTACAAATTCCAAGGAGGGATGGCCTACTCTATCCCTGGACTGTATAGAAGGGTTGGATATGCAGATATTAGCTCAATGCATCCTTGGGCAATGCTAGATAAGGGTATTTGCTCAATTAAAGATACAGAACGTATTGGGCTAAGTATCCTGCAATATTTGGTGAACGAAAAATCTAGACTGGAACAACTTGCATCTGCTGGAGATATTGCTGCCAAGGAAAAGAGAGAATCCGTCAAGGTTTTAGCTAACTCCGAGTTTGGATTCTTCGGCACATCTGAACTCGCCTTCAATGATATGGAGGCTGCTGCATTAGTTACAGCCTACAGTCGGAAAGTACTCAAGCTAATGATTGAAATTATCACTCTACACGGCGGTACTCCAGTGGAAGTTGACACCGACGGAGTGTTCTTCACCCATCCCAACCCAGAGAAGGTACGTAGTTTACTTCAATCTCAATTGCCTGAAGGGATAACGGTCAAACTAGAGTTTATCGCCGACGCTATGTTTATTCCGGAACGAGGAACCAAAAACTACCTTTTATGGCTTCCATACGGGAAAATCATCACCAAAGGCAACTGGCGCAACCGCGATCGCTCTCAACTGGAAAAAGAGTTTTCCATTCAGTATCTAACCCTGCTAATTCAAAATGTATCAGCAGCAGAAGATTATCATGCACACGTCAAATCCCAGATTTTATCAAGGGAATACCCAAAAGAACAACTTGCAATCACCCGCAAAATTAAAGAGGGTGAAAAAGAAATTCTCAAATTAGGAAAACCTGGAGATGTAGTAACTTACTACTACGGAATTAGAGGCATAACTGATATCAGCGGTAATGAGAGTTATTCACGTCAATACTATCTTGACCTTATCGAAAAAAGGCGAGAAGAAATCCTCAAAATAGCCGCTCCTGAAACACTAGAAGGTAACAAACGTCAGTTATCTCTTTTCTAAATGAACAAAGTTGAGATTTTACGTAAATCTCGAAGTCACCAAATATAAAGGTTTTTTCAAATTCATACATTCTCACTTGTCTGTAACTAATGAAAAATAAATCCTCCGATCGCAAGCCCCGGCTTAATAAAAAGCAAAGGGCTTGGGTAAACTCATTCCTTTCATCTCATTCTAATGCCAAAGTTAGAACTATCTACGAATTAGATGGCGATCGCGTTGTTGAAATTGAGTGGTGGGAAAATACAAATCCAATAATATTAGACCCAAAAACCTACATTCAAGGAATTATCAGCTACAAGATGCGGGTCAAACTAAGGAAATTTGGCGATGCGAGAAAAACAGCCGAGTTCTCGTACCGGATCACCCCACCAGAAAAACGAAGTGCATCATGGCACTTAACAGGTCAACTCTCTCTAGAACTTCCCCAGTGTTACGAAGTTGCAGACCCAAATAACCCAGTTATCGTTAAACCAAAAAGGAGGAATACTAAAACCAAGAAAGTTAAAAAATTAATTCAGCATACTCTTCCTCTATCAGGAATTAGTGCCCAACTTCATACTATGAATATCGAAGATGGTGGTGTTCCTTTATCAGAACAAGAACTATTACTAGAAAGGGTATCACACCTGAATTTAGATACTGGTAAAGAGACTAAAATTCCAGGAGCTATAGTCAAAATTCTTTCCAAGAAAAAAGCCAGCTTAAAGGAGTGGGAAACAGCTATTGCTCTATATGAGGTAACTGGTTATAGTGGAGTAATAGAGTACCTCCAACAATTAGATTCTTGGCGGAAATATTTGGGTACTCAACCAGTAGAAAACACTGTTGAGAAAGTCTCAAATCATAAGTCAGTACAGTCAGGACAAAATTAAGTGTAAGTATTTGCTGATCGCTATATTTTACTAGCGGCTATATAACAAATACTAAGGATATGGAAAGAGTTACTACTAACTCTTATTTTTTTAAACCACCGCTTCCAACTAACGCTTAATAAATAAATGTTTATCGAATCTATCATGACTGTATATCTATACTACGGCGAAGATAGCTACTCACTCAATCAAAAAATTGATTATTTAGTTAATCAAAATGTTCATGCGGAATGGAAAGCTTTCAATTACGTCAAGCTATCTGGAAATGAGAAAAATATTGCTGCCAAGGTCTTTACCGAGGTTATGACTTTGCCCTTTGGAGAAGGTAACAAAATTATTCATACAGACAGCGACTCTCTAATTGGAAGTTTATCAAATGAAGATAATAACCAAGAACTTGAAAATCAACTTTCCCGAATACCTTCAAGCAACATTCTTCTAATTACTGGTAATAAAAAGCCAGATTCGCGCAGGACAGTAGTAAAAACTATCCTAAAATATGCCCAACAAGAAGAGTTTCCCCTGATCTCTAGTTGGGATAAAAAGGGGATAGTTAACTTGATAGGAAAGTATGCAGCTACCCATCAAGTTAAACTCACGCCAGATATTACTGATTACCTAGCTGAAGCAATTGGTAATAATACTGCACGAGCCGATAGCGAATTCGCTAAACTTGCTGTTTATGCAAGGGGAAAAATAATCTCTGTTGAGGAAGTAAAACAGCTCGTTGGTAATCATAATACTGACTACCTAAAGCTTACTATTGCTATGTTAAGAAACCATCCAAATTTGGCAGTAGTGCAGGTATCTAAACTACTAGATAATAATGAACACCCGCTCAAAATAGTAGCAACACTTACCTCTATTTTCCGCACTTGGTTAATAACCAAAGCTGGGGTAGAAACTAAATTATCTGATACGAAGATTGCAGAAATAGCCGAACTGAAAAACCCTAAAAGATTGTATTACCTCAAAGATGAAGTCAAGTTTGTAGGCGTTCAAAAGCTTAAACACAGCCTTACTTTACTTGTACAACTCGAAGCCGAACTCAAAAGCGGAGTTGACAACCTAACCAGTCGAATTGCTGAAATTTCTACGATTTGACATCCTCTCGCCGCTAACCGCAAGCGGTGTAGCGGGAGATTCCTAAACCTCACGACTTAGATTTCTGTTTCCTTCCATTGCTGGATTTTCGCAACTGCCCTTTAGACTTATGCCTATCAGGTCTTACGTTCGCTCCACAGACTGTAACGGTGTGTCCCACCGCCAAAAGATTCCGGCTGGCATTGATGTCCCTGTCGTGGTGTGTTCCGCAGTTGGGACAGTCCCACTCTCTGATATTCAATGGCAGCTTATCAACAACATGCCCACAATTCCCACAGCGTTTAGAACTGGGAAACCATCGGTCAATTTTTACCAAGTTTCGACCATACCAATTGGCTTTATATTCCAATTGCCTTACCAACTCGCCCCATGCAGCGTCACTAATAGCACGAGCAAGCTTGGGATTTTTGACCATGTTCTTAACCGCCAAATCCTCAACTACTATCGTTTGGTTTTCACGAATCAGTCGAGTTGTCAGCTTATGCAGATGGTCAATTCTTACGTCAGAGATTTTAGCTTGGATTTGCGCTACTTTGAGTCTTGCCTTATCTCGGTTACGAGAGGACTTTTGTTTACGACTCAAAGACTTTTGCGCTTTCCTCAACTTTTGATAATGCTTGTCAAACGCTTTGGGATTAGCAATCTTTTCACCTGTACTCAGGGTAACGAGACTGCTAATGCCAACATCCAGTCCCACAGCACTATCAACTGGTTGCAAAGCTTCGTTCGTTGGATCGTTGATTCGCAAACTAACAAACCAACGTCCAGAAGGCTCAAGTCTAACTGTGATGGTTGTAGGTTCACATCCCTTGGGAAGTTGCCTAGACCATTTAATTGGCAATGGGTCAAAACATTTAGCCAAGTAGACTTGCCCATCTTTCCACCGGAAAGCAGATTTAGTAAACTCTGCGCTGCCACCACTACGTTTCTTTTTGAAGTTGGGGTATTTCGCCCTACCAGCAAAGAAGTTAGTGAAAGCAGTTTGCAGATGTCTCAAACCTTGTTGCAGTGGTACGCAGCTAACCTCATTCAAAAACTGGAGGTCATCAAGTTTTTTCCACTGCGTCAACATAGCAGAAGACTGAATGTAATCAACCTTCTGTTGTCTCTCATACCAAGCCTCGGTTCTCGCCGCCAAAGCTTTGTTAAATACCAACCGCACACAACCAATTGTCCGACGCAATATCTGTTCTTGCTCGGCAGTTGGATACACTCTGTAGCGGTAGGCTTTTTCCATACTTCACATTTTACCATTAAATCTGTGAAATACGTACAACCCGCTATGCACCAAAGTTCATTTACTCACTCGTCGCTCACCCCGTCGTCTGTCGTTCGCACTCCACAACTCGACTCAGGGGTGAGGCTTCTCGCTCGTCCCCATTCCTCTCACCGCCAAACTGCGTTGTGGCGGGAGTCTCCTGGGGGTGTTAGATGAAAAACAACCCATTTACAGAAATCACCGGACAGCATACCGCCAAACTTCTCCTGACTGAAGCAATCGAACAGAATAAAATTGCTCCTGCATACCTATTTAGCAGTCAAGTTGAGGGAGTGGGGAAAGGAAAAACTGCTCTGGCGATCGCAACTGAGATCGCAGGAGAAAATAACCATCTAGACATCTTACAAATCAAACCAACCCATCCCGAAAACACCTCCCAGCAGAAAGGTATACCTGCTATTCGAGTAGAACAGGTGCGCGAGGTAATTGAATTTCTTTCAACTAGTGCAGTCAAGGCCAAGCAAAAGGTGGTGATTATCCACGAAGCAGATATGCTCAACCCTACCGCCGCCAACAAACTTCTCAAGACGCTGGAAGAACCGAAAACTGGAACATTTATCCTGATCTCGTCCTATCCTCAAAAGCTATTACCCACTATCAAGAGTAGGTGTCAAATCATACCTTTCCAAAGGTTAACTGATGAGGAGGTTATTTCTGTTCTGAAAGACCAACAAATCGAGGTAACAGAAAAAATACTAGCTATGAGTTCAGGCAGTCCTGGTCAAGCGATCGCCAATATCACAATGTTAGCTTCCATCTCAACAGAAATCACAAGTCAACTGGAAGTACCTCCTGACGATATCCTCAACGCACTCAGTTTGAGTAACTCCATCTCAAGCTGGAATCACGAGACACAATTATGGCTGCTTACCTACTTGCAACACAACTGGTGGCAAAAATTAAAAAGCACTCAATTGCTAGCTAAATTCACTCAAGCAAGGAAGCAATTGCTGCATCACGTTAGTCCTAGAAGCGTTTGGGATAACCTACTTCTGCCATAGCAAAACCCATCCATTTTGAACCTCGTATGACTAGAAGTCACGCGATTCCTGCTTCAACGATCTCCGCCTGAATTGCTCCAGGACTTACAAGTTCTCCACAGACGTTTAGAGCCTCCGGGATACCCACGGCGGCTGTCTTGGAAAGTCCCCTCAACGGGGGGAACCCCCACACGGGGCTTTCCGCTATTAATCTTAACCCCTCACTCAGAATATTTAAACTTGCGTTTACGTCTCTCAAGTTGTGATTACCACAACTAGGACAAGACCATTCACGCAGCTTTAAATCTTTAACCAATGGGTTGATAAAACCACAATGATTACAAGTTTGAGATGAGGGATAAAACGTGCCAACTTTCTGCACGATTCTGTCATGCCAAAGGGCTTTATATTCGAGCATGGTGACAAACTTAGTCCAACCAGCGTCTGAAATACTTAGGGCTAATTTGTGATTCTTCACCATGTTGGCCACTCGCAAATCTTCGATACAGATAATACTGTTTTCTTTGATTAACCGAGTTGACAACTTGTGCAAAAAGTCATCTCTCAAATTCGTAATCCGTTCGTAGGTACGAGCCAGCTTGATTTTCGCTTTGACTCGATTACTACTACCTTTTACAGTGCGGGATAGTTTCTTATGTGCCTTGCGTAGCTTCCTTTTTTGAGTTATATAATATTTGGGATTATCTACCGTCTCGTTATTGCTAGTAACAAGATACGACTTAATTCCCAAGTCTAAACCAATATTTTGAGTGACTTGGGGGTATTTCTGTATCTCTGTTTCACACAAAATACTAGCAATATACTTGCCCGTATTCGTGAGAGTAACAGTAACGTTCACGATTTTTCCAGTAATTTCTTGAGAGTTGTAGAACTTTACCCATCCTAATTTTGGGAGTTTTAAACGATTCTCTATTACTTGAATATTGCCGTTGGTAAAATTTGTTTTATAAGACTGCTTACACCCATACTTCTTTTTGAACTTAGGAAAACCTACATTTTTTTTGTTTTTATTTTTCTTGAGGTCAGCATTGGCGCAGCCGACGCAAGAGAAGAAATTTTTGTATGCTGTCTCTAAATTCTTAAGCGAGTTCTGTAAAGCAAATTTATCTACCTCTTTGAGCCATTCAATCTCTTTTTTAAGTAGAGTTAACTGCTGACTACAAGCGTTATAGTTTAACGCTTTTTTCTCAGTGCTATAGAACTCTTTTCTCAGTGCTAAAAAGCGGTTGTACACAAACCTTGCACAGCCAATAGTCTTATTAATTAAGACTTGTTGATTGTGTGTAGGAATTAGTATAATCTTGAATGCTTTCTGCACTTAGGACAACTTATTGAATGTGTTAAATACACTTGTATTGTAACACAAAGTCACGCTCAATATAGAGCGCCTCACTCATGAATGACTATAAGTCACGAGTGTGCAGCTTGTAGATATCAAAAAGCACTGCCAGTTAGAAGTATTTCTAGCTGGCAGTATTTATTTACACATAAGAAATATGAACCAGCAGCAAAGCTTATTCGATGTTGAAGAAACCATCCGTAACAGCAAAAGCCAAAAAGCTAGCGAAATTCTTACTCCTAGCACTAGAAAGATACTTCAGCTACTAACCAGCCAAGGGATTAACAAAGTTGTAACAGCCAGTCTACTTGATCTAGCAGGAGCAAGTCATGAAATTGTTCAATACATCGTCGGGCCAATTGTAACTCAGCAAAACGGCTGGCAACAGTCAATTCCGTCCTGGGTATGGCGTGCGATCGCAGTCGATAGATTAGATGCAGCATTAAAAGAGATAGACAAAGGAGAAGTAGGTAAACTCGCCTCTAGCAGCGAAGTTGTTGCACTTATGATGCCAATTGCTTTTGAAGTGCCGCTATCATCCGAATGGACAGATGTTTATCTCTGGGCAAGTCATGATGCCCTAGTCAGGCACAGACCTTTCAAGAATTTTAAATACGATAACCTGTGGGAAAAGATTGGTACAAGACCGATTCAGTATAACAAAATCTGCTCTGATTATGAAACCCTAGCTGCTGATATCCGTTCCCGCATAGTCAAACACGCGGCGAAAGAAGGGTGGGGTAAAAGGTCGTCAAATAAGAACAAACACCCTGTTAAAGCAACTACAATTGAAAGTAATATTCAGATGGAGCAATTGTCACTGTTCTCGTGACATGACTCCGACCTGAAGGTACGGAGCATCTAAGCTCGACTTTATCCAATTACGCAGCATAAACAGCAATATCCCGCAAACGTTCAAACAAAGGGCGAGGTACTTTTAGCATCTCAAAGGATTCATGGGACATTGAAAAAGTGCTAGCCCATAAAAATCGCCGCACTAAAGCCAGTGCATCTGAAAAGGAAGGCAAATGTTTGGAGTACCAACTAGTTTGTCGAACTTGCAACTGAAAATCGTTTTGCAAATGATGTGCAAAAACAGTAACCAAGGAAAAAAGCCCAAATAATAATGGTGTTGTACGAGCGATGGCTTTGTCAGACCACTGACGTTGAGTTTCAACCCCTAAATGTGCCCTGACTTCCTCAAAAGTAACTTCCACTTGCCATCGACGTACAAACCACTCCAAAATCTGTATGGGAGAATAAGCCAAACCAGTGCTGAGTATTGCCTGTGTTTCAAACCTACCCTTTGGGTCACGAATCAATACCCAACGAATTGGAACTACAGGCATACCAGTGTGATACCAAACAGCAGTATCACTACAAATTTCTACCTCTCGTTTGCCATGACCATACCAGTTGTTAACGATCGCAGTTTGCCAATGAGTATTGGGATTAACTAATCTGTCTGCCAAATTTGCTATCCTAGCGCCTTTAAGAGCTGGTCGCCCCATAGTACCCGGTTCTCTCCTTGGCGCTGGCTCGTATAATGCAGCATCCAAACGTAAACGAGTAATCATGTGTATGGGCGACTTGTGCTGACTGACACAAAATAGAAGTTCTAATGCCGCAAAACTGCTATCTGCAACCATCACCAACTCTCGGTTCGGCAACCATCGTCGAATCTGTAACATCATTTGCCTTCCCCAATGCGTTAGGGTTTTATGGCGACGTTTAAGCTGTTGGTTATAACGTTCAGATGGTGCTAGAGCCGTGAGAAAAGGCAAAGCCCAGACTCTTTGTGCCCAAGGTATTTCTACGAGTAACATGACTGCTAACCATCGTAGACCACTGACTTTGACAAACTGACTGTGGCTTGAACGTATTGGGTCACGATAGATACCTTTAGCTTTGATTTTCTTTCCTTTTCTCCTTTCAATCGTGTCGTCAATTCCCATAATGATTGGCCCTGATGGTACAAAAATGTTAACCAGAATCATTAACAAAATGCGACTAGCTTCTAAGTTTGACCAAACTGCACGACTTAAAACACGATGATAATTTTGAAAATTTTTCTCATGCGCTATTCCCATGACTTCCAGTATTGAGGATACTGTACGCTTTCGTGTCGTTAGAATTGCCCCGATCATCAGTACTTCGGCTTGCTTCCAGACTCTGGTTGAGAAAAGCCTTGAGAACAGTTGTATGATACTGGCTATTCCTGCGGGTAAATTCAGGCTCATGGGTAGAGATGCATATTGTCATTGATGCTACTTCCTATTTTCCCATGTTCATGTTTCTTCCTTTTGCCCCCTCATATTCTCAAAAATGGATAAAGTCGAGCTAAGAGGATGTTTGAAAAGTTTTTAGAGGTCAGAAATTATGCTGAACGCCTCACCATGATACGGATCATGGCAATATAAATAAAAGTCTCCGATGTTTCAGGTAGTAATTCATAATCTCGAACCAATCGGCGACATCCCATCAACCATACCCATTAGTGCGCTCGACAACCCAACGTTTTTTGAGCAAAATAAATCCCTTGGTTTGTTCTGGGCGCAAAACTACCTGCACAATCCAACGGCAAAAATTCATCACCCATTGCATAAATGGTTCGCCATCAAAGCCACCATCAACCCAGATAGTCGTCAAGCGAGATATCTTTTGATCGGACTGTTTAACCCGCTTGAGAACTTGTTTTCCTCCTTCTCTTTCACCGACATTAGCTGCTGTCACTAAAACCCTCAACACTAATCCCAAAGTATCGACACTCATAAATCGTTTACGTCCTTTCAGCTTTTTACCTGCATCAAAACCAACTGACTGACTCACCATTGCTGCACTTTTAACGCTTTGACTGTCAATGATTGCCTCGGATGGGCTTGGGTGACGTTCTATCTCAATTCGAGTCCAATCTCTGAGTTGATCATGAATCATGAGCCAAGTCCCATCAATGCGCCAGTTGCGAAAATATGTGTAGACTGTCTGCCAGGGAGGAAAATCTCTGGGTAGCGTTCCCGCTTCGGGTTGCCGCAGGCATCGCCATCTAACTCCCTCTCTCAAAATATAGAAAATTGCGTTCAGGACTGACCACATATCAACTTCACGCTTCCGACCACCCGGTTTCGCTTCCGGGATTAAGTCACTAATCAATTGATATTGAACAAGGCTCAGGTTGCTAGGGTAAGCTTTACTCATACCACTCTCTCGGTGCTGTTTATTATCTATTCACAGCGTATACTGAGAGAGCTTTTTTACAACATCCCCGACTTTTCAAACAACCTCTAACAAAAGCGGCTATAATTATACTATATTAATTTTCATATACTACTCTTGTAGAGTACTGCATAAGTAAATTTTGTAAGCATTTATTAAAAGTTAGAACAGCGTACTAGTTTAATTAGATTTGCAAAAGGAGAAAATTATGGGAGTTACACATGGTGAAGGTAGTAATAGTTTTAAAAAATATACAGTTCAAGAAGGGGACACTCTTTACAAGATAGCTCAACAATATGGAATGACAGTACATGAGTTACAGAATGCTAATTCGGGGTTAATAAAAGACCCAGACAATATCGTAGTTGGTTGGGTACTTAATATTCCCTAAGCTTTAATAGCTTAAAGTAGGGGTTACGTGCAAGATATGAGTTAATTCAAATCTTGCACCCTTCCGTATAATTCTGTTAAGTAATATTTCTTACAAAAAACAAAAAAAAATTTTAACTTTATCAAAATGTCGCCTACACTGTCGTTATTTGGCATTATTTTAAGACCCTGAGTGGTAGTCTGTGCGAGATTAGTCATATTGAGCAGGACATTTCCTATCGTTCTAAATTCAAAGAAAGTAGAAGCAATTTTTATGCTTGCCTCAGGAATAAAACAGGCTGAAGTAGCTGCTAGGCTTGGTGTTTTGGTAAAAACTATTCAATGTTGGAAAGACTCTCAAGAGTTTGAAAAGACTGTATCTGATGCTAATTGCAATACGACAGACATTGTCTTAAAAGCGACAGTAACTCATATTTTGCACCTGTACGGGTAAACTATTAATATCCAAATGGTTGTGTAATAAATTAACACTCGGCTCAGGAATAATCTTACGCCATAGAAAGCAATGTATATAACTTTGTTAAAAATGATATTATGCAATAGCAAAGAACACAGGCGATCAGCAACTTCGCACAGAGCACGTTTTTTATCCGACCTCACCAAATCGCGTTGTTCCCCTTTGCTATTACCCTCAAACCCATCACTGATTTCTCATCTATAGAATGAAGTCTTGGGGTGCGATCGCCTTCAAAAAATCTACCTGTAAATAAGTGGAGACGAGCGCTCAAGGTTTGCCTATGTCCATCGAGAATTATTTGAATGAGGCGATCGCACTACGAAAGGACTACGAAAGGGATGATCGCACCCTTGCGTGTTACCCTCAAACCCGTCACAGATTTCTCATCTATAGAATGAAGTCTTCGGGTGCGATCGCCTTCAAAAAATCTACCTGTAAATAAGTCGAGACGAGCGCTCAAGGTTTGCCTATGTCCATCGAGAATTATTTGAATGAGGCGATCGCCTATCTTGTCGTACGATCGCGCTCTTGTGTTATCCTCAAACCCATCACTGATTTCTCAGCTACAGTTGGGAAGTCTTCGGGTGTGATACGCGCAGCGTCAAGCCTAACGCTCGTGCTCTAGCAGTAACATTGTTGCCTGTCACCCTGACAAAATAAGCGAACATACAGTATTAGAACCACATTATCCCAAATAATACATAATGACGATCACTCCAGAAACGACCCCATTGCACATTGTTTACTACAATACCATTAACAGGAACTCCATTTGGACCATTTATCATTTGTTGGCCTGGATCAACAACTGTTCCGCTCGTAAGGATGTGGTCTAGAATTAGATGATCATGTGTCAAGTGATGCGGATCTACAAGACCTTGTGGGAGTGCATTCTCACGTATATTCAAATCTCCGGCTATTATCCAATTTCCCCCCTGCTGATTGAGGATATTGTACGCAGTTTGCACGTAGCCAGCGGCGAATGCTTGTTGAGGTTCAGCATGCCATGTTAAAAAATTGAAGGTTGTTTGTGTTCCCACAATTTGGAATCGGAGTCTTACTGGTGGGCGAGCCTGGGCTATTCCTTGCAAAAAATTCTGTGGCTGGAAAAACTCCCACTGATTACCTGCTGCATTAACAGGTTGCAGATTCAAGACTGTCGGATTATAAACGATCAAATAACCATCAGCTGTTGCACTCGCTGGGGCCGGACCAGCGAGTGGGTACTCGCGATTAACTATTACGGAAAGATAGTTTGTGTTAGCAATTGTATTAAATATTTGATGGTTAGGATTATTCAAAATTGCCTGCTGCATCTCTTGGAAAGCAATGATATCAATATTATTCTGATTTCCATAGGTAACTAATTCATCTACCCGATCTGTAATTGTCGATGCCGGTCGCTGGTTACCATAAGGGTCAACGCCGGGTTGCGTAAAGTCGCCATGGTAAACATTCCATGTTGCTATTCTCATAACATTGACGGTAATGGGCTGCTGACTATAATTGGCTGCAATGTCTCTAAGATATTGTGCATTGTTTACGATCGGCAGATTAGCATTATGAGCGATGTTTCCAAGAATTATAGCGTTTAGAGCACCTCCTATGATGCCTCCTACCAGTCCTCCCAGTGGACCACCTGCTAGGAAGCCTATACGAGCAAGGCTAGTTATGTTCACTACCATAGCTGATCCGACCCACCCCTTCTTTGATATCTCTCTCTTCTGTAGTTGATTCGTCGTTCTGAGGGCAGTCGTTATCGTTGTATAGGGGTCTTTAGACGGAACCGTATTACATTCGCAATGGAAGCCTATACCCCCAGTCACTGTCATCGTCATCTTCCAATCACCTGGCTTGGGGTCTTTGACAATTAGACATCGAACTGAAGAACCGGACATGATCACCAGTTGATTTTCATCTTGAATATCGCGATCATATTTAGTTCCATCAGGTCCTTCAATTGTCAGTACTGCACCAGTTGGGAAGTCAACAGTGTCATCGTCTTTAGTGAGGACTGCATAGAAATATGGTGCCCCCGCTCTAATATTCATCGTATGGTTAGAGGCGTGCCCTTGTTTGTTATTGGTAGCGCTATTACATGCACAATAACAGTATGAATTGTCACCATGCAATTCAATCCAGTTGGAACTAGAACTTGGTAGTGCCGCCGTTGTTGTCATCCACAGCCAACCAGATACTCCCCGTCCCTGATGAAGGAGATAAAACACGTCATTGTACAGTGCTAAGCCGGGGGCACCAGTTGTGCCAATATAGGGTTCTGGACCACCAGCAGTCAGCTTTCTATCCACATTTTCTGTATTATTAAAGGACCAAAGCCAACCATCGTCTTCCCGTCCCTCATGAACAGCGAAAAATTGGTTGCCGTTTGCGATCAGCACAGGAGGACCAGATGTGCCATAACCACCACCTCCTGAGACCGTTAATTGTGTGTCTTTAGACCAGGTCTTTCCGTTAAAAGTGGTATACCACAACCAACCTTGTTCTTTGAACCCTTCGTGCAAGCAGAGGAGATGATTGCCTGCTGCCGCTAGGGCTGGTGCACTGGATGTGCCATGGTCAGGCAGTTTTTTGTCCTCAGACCAATTCTGTCCATCAAAAGTACAGACCCACAGCCAACCATCTCCCTGCCTTCCCACTCCCTGGCTTCCCAGATCAGAAGGATTAGGAGCTCCCTGTCCCTCATGCACACAGTAGAGCAGTCCTTGATACACCGCTAGAGCGACAGGGGGCAAACCACGTCTCTTCGTTGATTTTTTTTCAATCTTCGCTCCTGTTCCAAACGGCAGTTTTGTGTCCTCAGACCAGTTCTTTCCGTCAAAGGTACAAACCCACAGCCAACCATCAACTTTCTGTCCCTGATGGATGCAGTAAAGCTTGCCATTGTATTCTGCTAGTGCGGGGGGGCCGGTTGTGCCATGGTTAGGCAGTTTTGTGTCCTCAGACCAGTTCTTTCCGTCAAAGGTACAGACCCACAGCCAACCATCGAATTTTTGTCCCTCATGGACGCAGTAAAGCTTGCCATCAAATACGGCTACGGCTGGAGATCCCGATATGCCAATCGGCAACTGCTCATCTGGCCCTCTTGTCGCTGAATTCTGGAGAGATATGGACAATTGTGCATCTTTTGTAGATAAATTCTGGAGAGCCCTAGATATCTGTGCACTCTCAGACCATTCATCCGGAAAAACTCCGATCCACTCTTGCTGGAATATCGGTGTTGAATCTGGTTCTGGCTTGATCTTCGACGGTAACGCCGGTCTGGTTGCAGGGTTGCCTGAGTTTTTGTAGAGTGTTTTGATTATACTCTTTCCTTCTTCCCAAACATCATTAG
The DNA here is from genome assembly GCF_014697355.1 of Nostoc calcicola FACHB-3891. Classification (GTDB taxonomy): domain Bacteria; phylum Cyanobacteriota; class Cyanobacteriia; order Cyanobacteriales; family Nostocaceae; genus Nostoc; species Nostoc calcicola. Next base: position 14,614 of record NZ_JACJRQ010000029.1, read on the forward strand.
AAAGTTCCCAAATAATCACACCCTGCACTCCGACACTCTTTAAGAAATTCAACTTATCAGCCGCAGTCTTGGGCGTTTCAAAATAGATATTGTGAGCGTAAGGGTAAGTTCCAGCCGCTGAGATAAACGGTGGTCTTGGGGTATTTCCTGGTACTTTAATATTGCCATTTGCTGCCGTATGAGCATCCGGAAATTGACTCAATATATCTTTATATTGAATAGTTTTGTATCCTGGAGCTATCTGACCACTTAGATCATCTGGATCTTTACCATAGGCAAAGTCATAACCATAGATAGGCACACCTGCTGCTATCTTATTCCTGGGTATGTTTTGTCCAGAACCTTGCCAGTTGACAAATAATGAATTTGTCCAGTACCAAAGTGTGTCTTCCACCGAGAGAATAGGATTCGAGAGAATAGGATCACCCGTAGTCCCGCGACCGGCGGGCCACTCTCCTTGTTGCTCTTGAATATAAGATTCTTGATAAAACTCTTGATTACGAATTTTTGCTGAATCTTGATTGCGTATTTTAAAAACAGTTGAATGTGGTCCAACTGGAGACTCATTCCATGACCCAGTTAGATCGTAGGTCATAATAGCAAGCCAATCCACATAATCAGCTATTTTAGGATCATAGTTATTTCCATACCATGAAGTTCCAAATAGAGTTGCTGAAACAAGTTTGTCAGGCATTGCTTGCTTTAATTTTTGCGCAAATAAAGTCAAACCATATCCAGCAGGATGTGGTCCTTGTCCTTTATTTTTGTCTCTACCTCCTTGGTCTTTACTAGGATCATTATTTTTATCCCACCAACACTCTAAATCTAGATCTACACCATCTAGATCGTTTGAGTTGACAAAGTTTACTACATTTTGTACGGCTTTATCGAGCAATGGGTTTGCAGAGTTATTCCCTACAGATGTCATCAAATTGAGAAATCCATAATCAACTGCACCTCCCAGTGCAATTGAGATTCTCGTACCTTTTTCATGTCCAGTGTTGACAATATTCGAGAGGACTGCATTAACATCATTGACTGAGGTAGGGTCAAACTCACCAAGATTTGTTTCGCTAAACATTAGAAATGCGACGATGCCATGAGTAATGTATTGATACATCTCTTCGTTGGCATAGTTAAATTCCTCTTTCTTTCGCCAAGTAGGGATATAGGCAATAATTTTAGCTTGCTCAGTTGCGGTGTGAGGTGTTTGATCGTACAACTCATCATAAAACCGCCAACCATTATTTTTTGCATCTCCTACACCAGGTTCTGAAGCCCAGAAATTCGCATAAAAAATATTTCCCTTATATTTTACCATCGCTCCTGTCTGGTATCCTTCGCTTTTTGATACCCAGTCAGGTACATTTGGATAATCCGTAGAGACGCCCATTTCTCAGATCCTTTAGCTAAACAAAAATTAATCCGATGATTGGTGTTAGTTTAAGTTACTCACCTTAAATCTCTTCAAAGGTAGGAGTTTGGTTGCCTTCCTTCTACTTTTTTAGTCGTAGGGACACAACAACATTGCGCCTCTACTAACAACATCAGCAGCCTAATTAAGGGAAAATGATATTAGGCTGCTGTAGGCTTCAAGTCCTTGCTTAGCATGAACACTATTTTCTGAGCTATGTGGCATTAAGTATAGGAACGATAAGTACCATACCAACTTCAAGCTTATTAGGATCATCTCCAATCTTGTCTCTATTTGTATCGTAGATTGATTTCCACATCCAGTCAGGACAACCAGCGCCGAAGAATTTTTCGGCAATCTTCGAGAGAGTATCTCCATCTACAACAGTATACGTTGTTTGAGGCATGATAGTTTTCCTTGTGTTGAATTTTTGATTTTGGTGAATAAAATTCTATCACTTGGAGTGAAAACACCCTATACCACCTGAACGCTTACATAAGATTAGAACTTAGAGGATGTTTGAAAAGTTTTTAGAGGTCAGAAATTATGCTGAACGCCTCACCATGATACGGATCATATAGGAATCCGGTTTGATTCCTGAATTTACTTGCGTGGACTGGGAACGAGGAACAGGGAACAGGGAACAGGGAATAGGGAATAGATACGTACTGAGTCTTGTTCAAAAATCAAATAGGAGTCCTATAGCAATATAAATAAAATTCTCCGATGTTTCAACAATCCTATAAATAAGTATTGTTTCATAAATATAAATTTGTCTTTGTCAACCAACAAAAGAATATTAATTATTGCTTCCCACTCAACCGACCTGTTTGATAAAAATTAAGCAGATCGGGGAAAGCTTTTTCTAGCAGCCAGTTTCGCCCAACTTCTGATTCAGGAATATTTGAAGCAGCCATGTAATAGCCACTTCTGTAAGCAGCTACACCCAAACAAGCTTGCAGGCTGGATATGGTTCGCGAAGAAGCTGGAATAGCCATCAAATCTTCCAAATGACTGGGATGATAATTTTGTCCTACCAGCAAAAAATAAACCAAAGTATGAACCAACCGTGATAAAACAACTGTTCGGTCTTGCCAACGTTCTAAATGAGACTCGATACAGAAGTAATCAGGTAAATCAGCCGCCTGAGATTCATCATCAAGGAATAAATCGCTCTGGCTTTCGATAAAACTGGAATCCATACCTATAAACTTTTTGAGAAAAACAAGCGTTTTTCCCCAACGTTCATGACCATCAGTTTCAGCAGAAAATGCGCCTTCTGAATACTGTGAACCGTACTTATCTTGCAGTTGTACAACCGCCTCTTGATTGATATCATCATGCCAGTCAGATTCAGCAAAAAACTCTTTTAAAATTTCCTGTAAATAGATGGATGAAAACTGCCTGACATCTGGTGCTTCGTCATCAAAATCGTCTTCATAAGTATCAATAATAAATTTCTCTAATTCGATTTCTAGCTCTTGCTTTTTATTAACTGGCAGTAATGATTTAGCGTCTTCTAACGTAAGAGGAAAATCTAAATAAGGATGACCTTTAGCTAAGTAATAATCACCCAAATCTGCTAAAATTTCAAGCGCGATAGTCCTGGAAAAATACTCATATTGGGGATGCACGTATACTCGGTCTAATTCCTTATCCACTAGCATCATAGTAATGGCCAGTAGGGCAAACCATGAAGCATCGTGCAAACAAGTCGGTAAATCAGTAATTAAATCTACTAACTTCAATTTTAGGATTTCTCCCCAAACACCTATCCTATTGGTATTGGAAATATCACAAAAATGCTCGACATCTTCTCCAACAGATGTTTTTCCTAACCAGGTAAGATTTTCTACCTGCAAAGAAGATGAGTAGTCAGGAGTCAGCTGGTTTTGACTATTTTCATCGAACTGTATCCACATCAAAGCCAAGAGCATCAGCTTACAAATACTTACTCGCTTCAGGAGAAGATAATCAAGCATAAGTTATTACTTATAATTTTTAGACGCATACCACACTAACTGCGATCCCACCATAGCACAGGGTAACTTGTTGTTCCTTAGTAAAAACCACAATTATATGAGAAACAGGGACAAAAAATAACTCACAAGGGGTAAGGTTTTAAACCAATATTTATCACCCAGTCGTACCAAATTAAATTCTGAAGTCTTCTTATAAAAAAGAATGTGGTTTAAATAAAACAACTCGTCAAAATAATAAATACTGAAAGAACTAATGCTGACGCAGCAATAAGAGAAATATATAAATACTCGCGTTATGAACTATATCAACAAAGTGATGCTGGTTGGCAGATGCGGACAAGAACCTGAACTGAAATACTTCGAGTCCGGTGCAGTTAAGGCTTCAATCTCTATTGCGGTCAGACCACCCTACAGGAGTGAACAAGCCCTCTGGTTTGATTTAGTCGCCTGGGGAAATCAAGCAGAAGTGATTGGAAATTACGTTCGGAAAGGAACTCAGATTGCAATTACTGGCGAGTTTGGATTTGATCGTTGGGCAGATAAAAATTCTGGCACTATGCGGCAAAAACCCGTAATCACAATTAACGCCATTGAATTGTTAGGTTCACCCCGTAAGGAAGAATCTACATCCACTTCTGCACCAAACGAAACACAGACTGTAGCTAACGCAAATTTCTAGGAAATTACAAATCGCCTATGCACTATAAATCGTAGGCGATAAACCATCTAATCAATCTACAAATAAAACGAACATGATTCATAATACTGCAACTATCAATCTTAAGTCAGTGAACACTACCCACGACAAAGAAGGTTCCTTGATTGCCTTCGGGATTGCCGAATTTTATTACCGTTCTAAGGAAGGAGTAGTTGCTGACGAGATGCCATTCCGTTCCAAGGGCGCACCCGCCGTCGTTATTAACGAACAAGGAGAAGGCGTACACGGCACAGCAGAAGGATATCTCGATTTGCTAGTTGATAACAGGGGTGATTACAAAGAAAAGATTGCCACATTTGTAATCAGAAACTTTATGTCAGCACAACCAATCAACGAACTCATCCAGGTTAGTAAAACCCCTCACTCGCCTGAAACTCCCGATTTTGCCAAAGAACTACTCGAAGATAACGTTACTTCGACAGATGAAGACCTAGATCAAGAACCTCCGTTCTAGACCCAATTAACTAAATAATGCTAGTACATACAGGGTTACTTGTTAGTACTGGCATTATTTTTTTATAGAAATCCAGAATAAAAATCTAGTGTTTGGTAAAATCGCTGACATCAACTCATCTTATAGTACATAAATCCTAAAATACTTACACAAGAGCTAAATTTAAAACTTTTTTGACATCATTACCCCCACGGGTTGGGAATTACCATTGCCAACTTCATCTGAACAGTTACAAATCAAAATCAAGGCTAAATGTTTCCCCTTCAGAATCCTCTTCTTGCTCGTCTGTAATTGGAGTTGGAGTCCTTGAAGGAAGTTTGTTCTCCTCAGTAGTAATCGGCGTAAAAGCTACTTGTTGTGCAGGTAATCCAGCCTTGATGAAAACAAAATAGCAATCAACTATAAAGTAAAGCGTCTCCAAGTAACTTTTACCTAGTTGTTGCGATTCTGCAAATATGCGCTCTCGGTAATTATCTTTGAGGCGAACTTTTTCCGGTGCTAAATCTTGTTTATCTGCCATTGCTATAGTTTCCCAGATGTGATTGTTGGATTCTTGCTAGTGATACTTTTTGCCATTTCTAAAAGTCCAAAGACATTGGCTTCCACCGGATTGTCCAGAATTTTGAACCCGTTCTTCTCCAAGAGCTTCTTAAATCCTGGTAACAGGCAACCTCCACCTATCGCCCAGATTTCATCTCCTTGGTGCTTGGCATCAAGTGTCAGATTCACCACTTTCTTCAAGTATTTTTCATACCAGTCTTTCAAACACGCACTGTATATATCTTTGATATCGATGTCACGGCTGTATCGGGTATGCCCCATTTCCAGACAGAACCGAATCTTGGAAGCATCCCCGATTTTTCCTCCATTTAAATGTTTCATCTTCTGGGAAATATCATCGATGAGAACTTCTACGCCTATAGGGTAGGCAGTGTGAACTTCTCGCTGACCCCGGTTGTAACGAGAATACAGGGTAGTACCATTGCCAAAGTCTAAAATCGTTAGCTTTTTGGGTAGTGGATGCCCGAATAATGCACCCATCCCTTCTAGTACAACTTTCAGCACTTCTACTTTTACGTCTGATTGCTTGCCAGCAAGTATTGGCTGATATTCTCCATTTAGTACTTTTTGTAATTGGGATGCCAGAGCAACATCATGTAAGCTGACGACTAATTTTAAATGCCAAGCCTTACGGTGTGGCAGATGTGCCAATGCACCGAACAAAGTCAATAATGCGTTGTTGACTTTATTTTCATTATTGTCTGTATTTCGGTCAAAATAATTTCCTGTACGGTAAGCTGATTCTCCAACGGTATAAGCAGTGCCGTTAAAAACTACCCGTCCTGGAACATCTTCCATCTCAGCTGTTGAAATATAGCTCGGCACACGAACTACTTCAAATCCTTCAACTAAAAGTTTAAGACTTCCGTAACCGTTATCGAAACCCGCAGGGAAAATTTTTTGTAACGTGTGAATGTTTGACATGAGGGATAAGTCTATACACTTTGATTTTTGGAAGTTATCTGTTCTGGTGCAAAGGGGGAACTCTTGAGTAAGGGAGATAAAAATAAATTGCTATAAATTTTTACCCTCCGCCCCCTGCTTTTTTCTCCAGTCTCAAGAGCTTATCATAACCCCTTGGGGGCTAAGTGGGGCATAAAATTTAATTGAGTCAAATATACCCCACTTAGCACCTATATATACCCTATGCAGGGGTCATATTCTTCCAAAAGTACTAAACTATACTTGGGGTATATATAGCTCCCATGTAGCCCCCATGAGCAATTTTTGAAATCTTTTTTATCAACACAGTAGAAATGAATTTAGATGGTTGACTATTTGATTTATACTTTAATGTCAATTTTTTTATTACCAAATTTAGCAATTTAGTTCTCCGCAAGAAATAAGCCAAGGTTCTGATCCACTTGGAATTTACCTACGACAAATTGCTCGTTTGGACAAGCTATTGCAAGACTTGAGATTTTCGTTTGGGCTTGTAAGCTCAATACTGCTAGTTGAAAAACAGTACAGTCTTGATCTATAAGTTCTTGTTTCTTACGTAACTTAGAGTTATTACTTGCTTACAGGTTCAGCCTTCTCGACTGAATTATCATTCACGCCCAAAGTCAATTGCAAAGCCTGCCGTGTCGGGTACGCTTTCACGACCTGCCGATAAACTTCATAGTTAGTAGGTAGGGTCTGCTGAGAATTACCCACTCCATAGGTCAGTTTATACTTGACATCTTTCACCAATTCAGGTTTGCCTGCCTCTTCTTGAGATTTATTGCGTTGTTCAACTTCATCAACACTTGGTCGTGGCGGTAAAGTAGGCCACCATAACCCCCGATCATCTGGGCCAACAACTGCTTCTGACGGTTTTACTCCATTCCGATTCAAGACTGAGGTAGTAGCGAAGGTTTCAATGCGGGGTTGAGGTTCACTAGTTAGGTTATTGGCATACTTAACTTGCCAGATATAACTGGTGAGTGCTGTAGCTTCATACTGTTCAGTAGTAGCGGTGCTGCAACTCGTGAGTGTAAGCATCGTTAGTGCAGTAATTATTGGAGTTAAAAATCTCATTTGCATTATCAATCGTTAATATCTCTTACCAGTCACTCTTAAAGAGGGTGTGTGTCATCATTGCTGCCAAGGTGAAAGAATCGCTGTTGTTGAAAGCACCTCCCCCGTTGTTAATTTGATAGCCGTCTGCTCACAATTAGGGCATTGGATTTTTACTTGAATTAGTGAAGGACGGCCTTTGTACTCTCCCATTACAGGTTCACCAGTGTACTCGCTGAGTATTCCCTGCTGACAGTGGTAACACTCGAATATAATCTGGCTTACTGGTTCATCGCAGTCTAAATATCTCACATCCTGAAACCGTTCTGCTGATAATTCTTGTTTGACTCTGTGAGATTCAGGCGATCGCTGTGGTTTCGATTGTTGTACTGATTCATCATCGGGGTCAGTGTAGACGCTTTGCAGCAAATCAAGTTACATCGCAAGTGATTCTACTTGTTGCTGCGATGGCTCATTCGCAACAGGTGTATAGTGGGGCTGAGATTTAACCGGAGTTTGCTCTAGTGATTCATTAGTAGGATTTGGGTTAGGTTGCGGTACAGTAGCATTGGATTTTGGTTGTTGTTTAAGTGGTTTAGATGGGCGTTGGGTAGAGATTTCATTGACATCTCCGGTTCAGTGAACTAAGTCTAACTAGATAGTATTAATCCAACTTTTTCCGAATCTCTTTTGCCTTAGCTTCTAATACAGCCAATAAATCTCTCAGTTGCTCTTGCTGGATATCTTCGACTTTAGTTGCTGAGACATCTCGAATTAGAGAACTGATTTGGTGACTTGGTTTAGGCTTTGTTTCAGGAGCATGTTCAGCAATAGTTTGGGCAACTAGAAAACGAGTTTGAGCGACTGTTAGCCTTTCTTGCAAAACTTGTGATGTAGCATCTTGTCGGATTTTAAGAGCTTTAGTTTCTTCAACTTTTAAATTTTTAGAATTTAGTTTTTGGAGCGAACGGGCATGGTTTGCACCAAGTCCTGATTCTCGAATCGCAATTTTTAAGTCTTCTGAAAGCCGTAAGCAAGGAAAGACATTTGCATCCACTGATGCTGGATTTTGTTGAAAACGTAATAACAACAGAAGAATACTTTGTTCTATTTCGTCTAAATTAAATTCTTTAATGCCTTCTGACTGCTCTTTTCTAGTTAAAATAACCAATTCAGTTAATTGGGGCAACAGTTTTTTTGCGTTTAATCTAGCTATTACTCTCCTAAGAGCTTTAACTACTTCTTCTTGTTCAATTTCCAGAGCTAAGTTAGCCTGTTGAATCAAACCTTCGGCTAAATCTAGCTCATTCAAGCTTTCTCGGTGAAGACTAGTTAATAAAGTGCGTGCATGTAATTCCTCTTCCGAAAGTTCTTTCAGAAGCATTACTGCATCAAGTGTTTCAATTTCTGGCTGTAACTCTTCTGCAACCGATCTCCATCTCCGTTCTCCATCAAAAATGAGATTTCCCGGTAGTAAAATAATCGGCTGTTGTTGCCCTTCCTCTCTAATTGAAACAGCCATACTCCGAATACTATCGGAAGTAAATGTTTGCCTTGCTTGTTTCGGATTGGGTTTTACTTCGCTGTAGTGAATTTTGAAAATTCCAGATGCTTTCAAATGTTCTCGTAGGTCTTCAATAGTTTGATTGAGAAGTGTACGTTCTTCTTCAGCAAGCTTTCCCTGTGCCTCTTCATCTTTTAATCTTGTAATCTCTGCCTGTAACTCTTCTACTTGCTCTTCAAGCTCAAATCTCTGTTGTGAATCAGCAGCAGAAGCAAACATTCCAAGTACGCTCGGTTTGTTTGGTTTTGTCATTTATTAACCTCTTATTAGCTTAAGTTCTTGAACTAGTGCATCAACAATTGGCATAAAATCTCCTCTTGCCTCTTTGCCTGGTCTGTAAATTCCCAGAGGTAGCCCTCTCCCAGAAGCATTAAGAATATCCGCTGATTCTCGAATTGGGCTAAAATACTGAATTCCCAAATTTTTACAGACTAGGGGAAGTTCCTCAACAATACTTCTATGCGCTCCCCAATCACTTTTCCAACGAGTGGGAACTATACCTAATATTTTCGGAGTCGGTTTCAATCTCAGCCGCTTGCAGTTGAAATAGTACCACTCAATCATCGCCGCAGCACTTTGAGAAGCCTTGTATTCAGGTTGAATGGGAATTAACACGTGACTAGAAGCTGCAAGAGCAGTCAGTGGTAAAGGCTCTAATGTTGCAGGACAATCGATAATTACAAAATCGTGAGATAAGGGGTAATCACTCAACCGATCTGCAAGAGTATAAGCTCCACGCAGATCCTTTGAAACTTCCCGAATTGTTTCGTGTAATTCTTTTCCACCTTTACAAACTTGAATTTTGTCAATCTTACCTTGCCAAGCTGTAACTAAAGGCCAGTTCCCATTGAAGTCTGGATGGTAAACATTAGCCATTGTTCCCTGAGTTTTAAATTCTCCTAATCCGCAAAATAATGTCAATGATTCGTTAGGATCGATGTCTAATAGTGCCACTGAATAGCCACGAACACCCAACTCATACGCAAGATTGTATGAAATAGTACTTTTCGCCACTCCTCCAGCGTTTGTCTCAATCGAAAGGGTCAAATTGGCAGGCATAATTTTTTCTCTTTTTTGATTACTATATTTCCGACTCCAGTCATGAGATAACGTTATATCAGTTTGAGCGAAGAATTTTGAGATAATGTTATATCATTTTTCTGATTTCTCTAACAAGGATTGCTATCAAAATAGATGTTTATTGCAAGTAATCATCGACCTAGCGACACAGATTGCCTAGCGTGGAATTGTACACCAAAAGAAATATACGCCGTCAAAGAGATATTCACTCAGCAATTGCTCAATCAAACAGTTCCGTAGGAAAGCATTATTGCCTTTGTGCAAGCTGGTTATTGAGTATAAAAACCAACAGCATAATTTTAGTGCTATTGCACTTTTAAAGCTGTGTCCATAAGCAGCTATTAATGCGACTTTTTGAGCTTATTGAGAATAGAAATCTTCTGTTGACGTAATATGACCACCCTGCCAAGAAGATTCTACGCTGAACAACAGTCTTTGTTCAAAGTTTACTCGATTGAAGCGGGATAACAATATTCTCTATCTACCTGATGTCATTAGAGAAAGGGGCGCTGCCAACAAGGAAGTATTTTCAATCCCCTTATAACTAGCTCTTCTCACCTAACCACGAGTAATCGGCTCTTTCTTGCAGTAGTTATTGAGAAGTTACCTAAAAAGCATTCCAGAAGTGTAGTTGCAGTCCTTGTAACTACACTACTTTTTCTGAGCTAATCAAACATTCTCGTTCACAGCAATAAAGGTACTAGGTCGCTCACAAGGCGTAAAATTATACTTACGTTTAACTTATTCATCTGCATTATTTGTACTACCTTCAGCAGATTTAGTTAGCAGTACAACCTCAGAGCGGGTATAACCAGTCAACTCATCAAACTGAGTAATCATATATTGGTAGAGCGCCCAGACATCCGCCATCCGATTGCCAATACCGGAAGATATCTCATCAGGTATAAAAATATTACCGTGCCAAGATACCTTAATCCCCTCTTTCTGGAAGTAAGCGTCTATTTCTGGACGAATATAATCCGCAGTCCCTCCGCAAAACACCATTTCTTCAATATCCTCATCCATCTTCGAGCGCAACCACCTAGCGATCGCACGCCAATATTCATCTCTAGCAAGCAATAAAACCTTGGACATAGACTCGCCATCAAGTAGAATCTCATCGCCTTTGCGCTTGCGTGAGAGTTTCTGCATCACCTGGGAGTCACAACTAACTCCAGCTTCTACCAACACCTCGATAATATTGGGATTATCAGGGCTTAGTCCCGATGTCTTGGAAGTAAAATTATTCACCAGCCAAGACATACCAAAATTGCTGGTTATTCCTGCGCCAATTGAACCACTGCGAAAAGTGAAAATACTTGCGTTGCGATAACCAAGCATCACATACATCGAAGGAGGCATATTATCGCCAAGCGATCGCCTACGGTGAAAAAATATCCCACTACCCTCAGAAGCTGCATCATAACGAAGTATTTTTACCCGCATCTTACCTGCTGGTGTATCAAATCCTCGAAACGCATCCTTCAACCGAACTTGTAACTGTTCTTTGTCTTGCACTTCACCGGGCGGTAGCAGAATGCTCAAGTAAGCTGCAACATCATTACCCAAGTTCAACTTCTCCTTAGCCAGCCAAAATGCACCACAAATTTTAGGGACTGCTAGTTCGTACTTTAGCTCCTTCAGCTGCGATATACCCCCAAACCGACGACGGGCAAGCTCTCCCAAGGCGCAATACTCATCACCTATTCCTACCCAAGTACGAGATTCAGGATTACCTTCTTGTTGAATGCTCTCAATCGAAGCTTTAGTAATATCTGCTACTTCTGAGTCGAAAAGTAAAACAACAGGCTTTCCCTCTGGATACTCTTGAGCGATCGCCTTGGTTTTACTTGCACCCATGTCAATCGTAATTACTACCTTTTTTACGTCTGTTTTCTCATTAGTTTTGGGCATATTTTTATCTTTTATTACCTTTTACTATCGTTCCCAATTTAACCGAAATGGGAAAAATACTGTGGTGTAAAACACTTTCTTTACAAGGTTTAACAGCTTTTTTACATACAAAGTGCGTAGAGAAAAAACTATTACGGCGATGTTCTTCGATGGCGCTACAGCATTCATACTCAACTCCATTGAGTAGAGAGTCCAGTGCAAACTGCCAGCAAGCAACCAAGTTCAAATTTCCACGGGACTAATTGAAGTAACTCCATAGCACTAATACTAAATCCAAACCGTAGATTCTAAGTACACTAATGTACTAAAAACTGCTTTAATATTCACTGATCAAATCACCTCCTAAATCATGACTAAATTACCCCAATCACACCCAAATTCTGTATCAACTAAAAGTTGAATTATTAAACAAAATTAGCTTTTTGCCTGTAATTCAAACAATGCGATTGTCATCATCACACCCCGTATTACCTCAACCATCCCCGCAATTACCCCACTAAAAAGTATCGCAATTGTGCAGTCTTATACGATAACAAGGTATGTCAAATGGGGTTAATTACACATTTGCTTTGCTGTCAAATTTTTGATCGCAGCTTTTACAGATGAGATACATGAAGTGATTATTCCAGGCGATCGCACCTCTAAAACTAGAATGCGATCGCCTTTCTAGTTCGGTCAAATACTGTTGATGCCCTCGACCAAAGGCTTTGACCAAATGTATGGCTGAAATGGTTTATCAAGGGGCGTTTTAGCAATGTGATTTGTGTAGTTGTGCATCACTTTAATTGCTATGCCCAGAATGACTTCTAGGACTTGCTGTTTACCATAACCAGCTGCTAAAAATTCCTCAATTTCACTATCTTCAACCCAACCCCGTGCTTGAATCATTCGTTGTGTAAAATGACGTAGTGCTTGTAATTTTGGATCTTGGAGTGGGGTGCCATCACGTAACGCTTGGATATCTTCACTCTTCATACCCATCATCTTTGCCAAGCCGGAATGGGCTGCCATGCAGTAGTGACACTCGTGTTCATAATTCACTGTTAAATAAATAATTTGCTGTTCAATTGGGCTGAAACTTGTCGTAGCAAACAAATCCCATAGTGCCATCGAACCTTTAAGTAATGCAGGTGCTTGGGCGAAAACTCCCTCTAAATTTGGAATAAACCCAAACGTTTGTTGTGCGTGAACTAATGCCGCTTTAGAGTCTTGAGGTGCGGTATCAATCGTGTGAATAGTAAATTCCATCGGTTGTTGCCTTAAATATGCGCTTCAAGTAGACAAGCTTGTCTACTTGAAGTTGGTGCTATTGTATTTCAAAGGAGACAATATTGTCTACTCATCCAACTATGACTGCCCAATCAAGCCACGCTCGACAACAAATCCTAGAAACGGCTTCTGAACTCTTTTATCAGAAGGGAATTCAGCATGTCGGCATTAATGAAGTCATTGCAGTATCAGGTGTTGCTAAACGCACACTTTACCGTTGGTTTCCGTCTAAAGACCTGTTAATCGAGGAAGTGATGAAATATCGCGCTGTTCAGTGGTTACGCTGGTTTGAGGATGCAGTGTCAGAGCTAGGCATTACACCCAAAGAACGCTTACTAGCAACGTTTGATGTGTTGCGTGAGTGGTACTCAAGTCCCAATTTTCGCGGTTGTCCGTTCATCAATGCTGTTTTAGAAATTGCCGATGCCTCTCATAAAGCACATCAAGTTTCAGTAGACTTACGAGAGTCGATTCGACAAATTATTGTGCGCTTGGCAGCTGAGGCTGGTATCAAAAATCCAGAATTTTTTTCACAACAGTACCTTCTGCTGATTGGAGGAGCCAGCTTAATGGCAACAATCGAACAGTCAGCCAACGGAGCAACATTTGCTCAAAGTGCCCTCTCAGTTCTGATTGATGCGAATATAGAAAATTGACATCGGCACTTACATGAAAGAAATTAGGTAGGCTAAAAACCTTTGCTTGACTCGTGCGCGAATCTTCGGTTCGATGCTCTATTCCAACAAGTCGCTTGTACCATAACTTATACTCCCTCAACAGCACCCGCGATAGCGTTCGCGGAGCGTCTGCTCCAGAAGCGCCGACCTGTCGGTTCGCACTCTAGGAGATATTGCCCACAACGACAAACAGAACAAGGACAGGACTTACGCAAGTATCACAAGCAAAGGCAGAGAGTATGCTTTTCTCCAACACCTAACCATCGATATCCTCATAATTCCCTCACTCCAGACGAAATCCTGCATCAACTTCTATTTCTGCCTTAGCAATTGGGTCATCCTCCTCATCATTAAAGAACCCATCATCTTCGGAATCTTCTTCCAAAACATTTGATCCGACTGGTTCTGTCGCAACAGGTAACGACACAGGACTTGGCCCAGTGGAATCAAAAAAAGAAACTGAAGGGGGAACCGAATTAGCTGAAATAGGAGTTATTTCGACGCCATTAGTTCCAACTGTTGGTTGTAACCCAGTTGCACCTTGCGAGAAAACTCCACTATGAGGATTAACAAGAACTACCTGGGGCAACCCCTCCATCCCAAACGTCCGTTTCATTTTAATGATCTGAACTTCCAGTTGCGCGATCGCATCATGAAGGGCTGACTGCAATTCAACACCAGATACACCCGCAGCAGATAGCGCAAATGGTAGGTAATACGCCCGCAGCGCCTCACATACTAACTCAGTTTGCCCTCGCTTCTTCGACTGGAGATAGCTAATTACTATACCGTCCTCCATATCTTTATTCCGCATGATACGCGCCAACTCAACCGAATCAGCTGGCTTACTCGCTCTTGCCATAACTTCTCTTCTATATAACGTGCAAATCAAGCTTCTCAGTAAGCTATTTGTCAATACTCATACTTTAACCATACGGCGGGAGAACTCACCCCCGTATTTACTCCGAACTACCTCAATTCACACACTAATTACCCCAATTAAGTGAAATTGGGTTTGATTTTTGTCAATCAAAATAAATAATTAACTGAAAAATAAACTCTGACAATCCCCATAATTGAGGTATTCTGAGGGCAAATTAACCCAATTTTTTCAGCATTACGTCGAAGTTAATCAACTTAGGATAGAACCCCACAATCCGCTCTGTATCTGATTTACTACAGTTGCACTCCACAACAGACTATTGCTGTCGCCGTACAGTCCTGTAACTAAAACAAGGTATGTTTAGTAGGGTCATTTTATCACTAAGGTTATTATCAATAAACTAGATTAATTGACAGTCCTTTAATACCAATCGTCTTATTTTGTAGCACAAAATACTACTTTTGTCCTATATTTACTGTTTGATAAATAAACAGATTGAAAAAATAATACCTATAAATAATTGTAATTACGTATAATTTAATTCACGATAATGGATAGCACCCACTACGCGATCGCACGCTGGCGACATAACCATACAATCTCTACAACCCAACAATTGCAGCATTAACAATAAGGTTTACGGCTTCAGTGTCACTTACAAGACGAACCATAAGATATTACCTTGTATCCTTATCACAAGTTACAGTACTCTCACTGGCGGCATCTAAATCAAGTATAGTTTATACCAAAAGTAGCAGCGATATTGTCCGCAATTGAGACCATACACTGTTGTCAGATTTCCGGTTATCCCCAACTCCCTCAGTGCAGTCTCTAACTATGCCACTCAGTCCCGCAGTGAAACAAGGTATGGTAAGTAACCCCATAAAGCGAACTAAATCTATCAAGGTATACCTCTTTGAGGAAGAGAAAACTACCATTGAGGAAAAAGCGATCGCCACAGGGGTAACTGCATCTGAATATTTACGTTCCTGTGGGTTAAGGCGGGTACTAACGGCAAAACCATCTGCCGACTTGATAACTATCCGCGCGACTGCTGGAAACCTCAAAAGCGAACTGATGATGTTATCTCACTTAGCAAAGGAAACAAATAACCAGCAAATTTTGGATACTGTTAATAATGCGATCGCACTCGTAGATCAGACTATAGCTGCTGCATTTAACCTAGACGTTCCAGACAAATCACCCTCAAGCCAAGATAAATAAGGCATTACAGGTTCTATATATCCACTTTAAACTCCCTCGATTTGATTCCCGTCATTTATAAAAAACCGAATTTTCTCGACACGCTCAAGTATGTCTTGGGGAAAGATGATGCTGCGATTGTCGATACTAATATGATGGGAACAAAGCCAGATGAATTTAACCAGCAGTTTCTCAACATCAAGTACACCAAAAAAGCAGTTAAACGGCAGTGTGCCCACCTCATTATCTCAATCGCACACCACCCTAACTACCACGAGCATTTATCAGACAGTCAGTACAGCTATGTAGCAAGGGAATATCTCAAAGACATGGGATACTTACCCAAGGAAGAATCATCAGTAGCAGCGACGAGTCAGTTCGTTGCAGTACGCCACCACGATCGCGACCACGAACACCTGCACATAATTGCTTCCCGAATTCGGTTAGATAGCAGTTTAGTTAATGATTCCTATGATTATTTCAACTCCCAAGTCTCAACTAGACGCATCGCGGCGGAACTAGGATTAGAGGTGACACCGACAACGAATGAAGCCGTCGCCTCTAAGTTACAGCAAGAGTATGGCATAACTGCACTCACCAGCCCCAACCGCTCGAAAAGTATTAGAGCAGTCAATAGTAAGCACAAAACCCCAACAAGTAAGGAAATTATTCGCCAAGCAATAGGGGAAGCCATCAAGGATAGTCCCACTGTTTCCACCTTCATCCAACGCTTGGAGGAAAACAACATTGGGGTATTGCCTAAAATGCGGCGGGAGGAACTACTAGGCTTTACCTACATCCATAATGATGTGAAAATCGCTGGTTATCAAGTATACAAACCCTATAGTTGGAACAAACTGCTGTCTGAATACGGAATAACATACGACCAAGAGAAAGATAAAGAAGTAATTCAACAAGCTAAAGCCAGAGCAATTAACCGCATAAATATTAATATTATAAGTAATAATGAATACTTGTATGCTGATAAACCTACTAGCAGCAGTAGAAGTGATGGTAATGGCGATACCGATAGTAACTCCAAAATGTTTATTAGCACAAAAGTACTAAATAGTAATTATCCAGATCAAATTTCGACAATACAACCAAAATTAGAAGATAAACCCACGTCGGAAGCAAATAAGGTTAAGAAAAAAGTACAGCCGCATGTGAAGGAACAGCACCCACAACAGGATATTTCAGAAGAAAACCGTCTATCCACTGCTCAACAAATCCTGCAAGAGCAATCTTCCCCTACTCCCCCTTTTCCTAACCTTCTCCCTTCTAACCTCAAACATCTGCCTTGTACAATCACTGACTATATGCTTGTTACCAATAATTTCCGTATCAAAGGACGGGAATTGAGTGCGAGTTTAGATACCAATATTCTGATTGTTTACCGTCATGGGGATAATACTCCTGTGATGCAAACCTGCTATAGTCAGGGAAACTGGTACGAAGAGATACCAACTCGACTAACAACAAACGAAATCGAGCAAATTGAAAGCTTGCGTGTCTTTACCCAACAAGCATTAATGGGTAAGTTGCGATCGCAAAGAGGTATTGAGCAATAGTAAATCTGTTGTTAGAGAAAACTTAATCCACGGTGCCTCTATGACTGTGGGTAAAAAGCTGTTGGGAATTACTATCGTCTTTACGAAGTGTTCAAATTTGAATACTTCGTAAAGACGATATCCTACTCAGGTGAAAAAATCCTAATATCGTTTATCTCTGTGGGTTTGTGTGGGTTTGCACATAACCCCATAGGAAATAACTCTACCTTGTTCTAGCTATATTAAATTATAAAAGTAACTAGAACTAAAGGATGGTAAGCTATGTCTAAGAAAAAATGCGGACTTGGATTTGACTGTGCCAGTATGATGCAATACCCAGGCATAGACTCTGGCGACTGCTTAAATTACAAAACCTGTGGGAGTGCGGTTCAACTAAGCCCCGATGAAGAACTCGAACTTGTTCGTATTCGGGAAGAACAAATGCGCCAGTATCAAGAACAAATTCGCCTGACCCGTCGTTCTGCCGCTATCATGATGCTGATGAGGCGCGGTTGCCCACAATCACCAGAATCGTTAAGTGTTATCCCGGCCATTGAGGCGATCGCCACCACATTGGATAATATTCGTACTGGGCTTACCAACTTCGACGGACAGTACATTGCGCCACCTGGTTGCGAACTCCACATCTACAATGTCAAACGATCCAGTGGTACGTACTCGTACTATAAACTAACCGCCGAAAACGCAATGTTTGCACCTTCAGAGAAAGAAAAAGAAGTACGGGTAATTCACCTCAGCCATCAGCATGATGCGCGGTATATAGAAGCACAACTTGGTATCGAACGGCGGAACAAGTTAACCCAAGTGCGAACACTGCTTCACAACGCAAGCACATTGCTTGAGGAAGCAACACGCCTACTCGAACAAACCACAGATATGAACAGTCCAAATGCTACAGTTGAAGTTTTCAACAGTGATGAAATTATACCCATCAACTCATAAAACCAGCAAAAAGGGAAAATTTACTTCATTACTGCCACAAAATATAGATACTGAAATACAGGATTATCTTATCTGTAAAGCTGCTTTATCTACCAGTACGCTGTGACGGTTACGATCGAATTGCTCTGATAGGTATGCCAACAGGCTAAAAACCGACTAGGGAGAAATGAAAAATGACCATAATTTTTAGAGAATGGCTCAAACAATTTAAAAATCAAGATGCACCCTTTGGTGATTTATGGAGTGATGCCACATCGACTAAAAGAGGAAGATTTCAAGATAAGATTTCAGACTCTTGGCAGGGTGACACTATAGAAAGCTTAATAGAGTTTATGGTTAAAAACGAAGCATCATATCAATCTCATAATGTTCTTAATGAAGCTAATGAGGCGTATCATAATTATTTAGGTTTAGAACCTATAAAATCATCTAAATTGGAAGAGTTAGAGAACCAACTTAAAGCTAAATATTACGCAGAACGTCTACAGCACGATACAAGATTATGTATTTTATATAGGAATCCTACTTGAATCTTGCTCAGTATACTGAGAAGTCAAGCTTCTAGGCAGCTTGATTGTTCAAAAATCAAATAGGAGTCCTATATTTAAACAAAA
This sequence comes from Nostoc calcicola FACHB-3891, assembly GCF_014697355.1. GTDB lineage: Bacteria > Cyanobacteriota > Cyanobacteriia > Cyanobacteriales > Nostocaceae > Nostoc > Nostoc calcicola. The sequence continues at coordinate 33,458 of NZ_JACJRQ010000029.1, forward strand.
TTAAACCCCCCTTTATGAGTTTGATCCCCATATAGGTGTCACATAAGGGGGTCACTGTAGTTCTGCTACCCGACTACAGTGATGCCCAATTCAGTTACAGAGAGCAATCCACTTTGTTCTAGTTACTTTAAATAAAATAATAGCTAGAACAAACAACAACTCAAAATTGAAAAACTACAGAAGGGTAAAAAATTAGGCAGACATAAAATTATCAAGCTGCTACCACACTAATTTAGCTTTCTCCTCAAACTACAAACATCAGCACAATGGCAAACATTAAGAATGTTACTACTGATTTAGCATTAAGCAAGAAGTAATTGAGAAGTTTGTATATTTTTTTCATACTTAAATTTTGAGATCACGCCAAATATGTCTTCAGGAGCCATGTTCTAAGTAATAATTATAATTACATGTATTAACAGTTACATTTATCTTGTAAATAGAAATTAGAAAATTGTTTAATAAATTACCGATATAGAGAAAGTAAAATCAAAGTCTAAGGGTATTTTAGTGCCAAAAAGTAAAAATTTATATTTAAATTTATAAGTTTAATTGTTTATATATGACAATTCAAGCTAAACATTTTGACACTAGGTTAAATCAGTGGATTCATACAGATGGTAATACGGTTAATCCAGATTCACTGTTAAAAGAAGAACTTAATAATACCCTAATAGAACATTTCTTTCCTGGGGTTAACTTTTCGTTCGGGCATATGGACGAAAAGTCTACTGTGGAACAATTAATTAATCATCCTGAAGGTCACAAATTATTATTATCATCAAAAACACGGTTGTTATATGGGCCGGAAGAATGTCTAGATAGAATTAAACAATTATGCCCTGATAACAAAGATAGAGGTGCTTACGGATCTATTTTTCTCGGTTCGTGTAAAAATAGGGTCAATAAAAAGTTAAATATTCTAATTGTTGATGACATTAATGGTGAAAATGGTGGCGTTATTAGTAACGATCAGGCGTATCGACTAACAGGAGACTGTTACGGGCAAATATCCACAGACTTATATCACGAATTAACCAAGCATCAAAAAGGTGATAAATATCGAGTAATTCAGCACCGCTTCGGCTGGACTGACCAAGACGGAGACGATAACAAATACCGCTTTGGCAAAGGTACACTACGCCCTGCAAACCTTGACCAAATCCTCAATTATTTAGATCCCAACAACTCAACTAAAATTGACTTAATTCTTCCCTTATCTGCATTCAAAGGAACTGATAAAGACAACCCTAATGGGCCAAGCAAGCCCCAAATTCAACCTGGATTGTACCGACAAAATATCTGGCTAGGTGAAAAATCACAATCTGAACTCGGTAAAACAGCTATCTCGCAGTTACTCGCTTCATTCCCTAACGGACTGAAAGACTTTACCGAACAGCTAGAACTTGAAGCCAAAAAGCTGAATGTTGTACAGGACGACCCCCGGCAACTTGCACAACTTTACTGCAAAAAGTACGAGAAACGGAAAGCCTTTTTAGAAGAGCAAGCAAACTCACTAGAAGAACAAGCAGCAGAAGATCCAACAGTAGCAGAAGATTTAGAAACTTTGCGCGATGGCGCGGGAGCGCCCGCCGTAGGCGATCACATTGCTACTGACTCTTTCATTTACAAACTCATCAAAGCTGACCTGCAAGGAGAGGGTCAACTTCTCGAAACTGAGAAAGTACAGAGGGAACTCGCCCGGTTCGTCCAAAACGAGTGGAAAGAAATCGCCATCGGCAAGACGTTAACGTTTGAGCGAGCAATGGTCATTCCCTCCAAAGACCTGCAAAATGGGGAAATTTCCATACCGCATTATCAAGGCGGGGAAGAAGTTCTCAACTTCCGTTCACCTTTCCTCAACTCAAATGGTCTGTGCGTCTCAACTAACAAAGTTGTAGAAGACATCCTTGGGCCTGATAGTCAACCTCTAGCAGGTGCGATCGCTGTCTCGGACGAAACAAGCGATCGCATTTATAACCGTCTAAACGAGCAAATTAAATCTGTCCTACCTGAAGCCCAAAGTAAAAATATTCAGTTAGAAGGTATTGAAAATTACTTAGATAAAAATATCGGCAAGCTTGAAACTAAGGACAAAATCAAGTTTACCAACAAATTTAATGAGTATATTTTAGAACTAAAGTCAGCTGGTTACGAGCTAGAAATTCTTCCTCAAGAGTCCGAACAAGAGCGTCAGGCACGCGACTACGATGGTGATTGTATTGGCTTTGAGCGGGCAAGTAGGTATCCAAACCTCACTGCCGAGGCAAGGGAGCGCAACCTGCCTGAAAACGCTTACGATCCAACTGTTAAACTCAAAAAACAATCTTTTTACCAGGAAGATGGCAGTCAGCCAGAATTTGAAGAAATCGCCATCCACATGAGCGATGGCATTAGTGTCGGTGTTATCAACAATCACCTGACCTCAATTGAGGCGTTAGAGTCAGAAATTACTATCCTGAAAAACTTTGGTAGTGAAAAATACCAAATTGAGTACGTACAGCAGGTAGCCAAACACTACGAAGATTTATTTAAAACAGAAGCCTGGGCAAAAGCCAAGGGTATTGAAGGGAAGGAAGTTCCGACCAAGTATCGCAGTTACATGGAAGAGTTTATCAAAACTGTTCGGCAAGAACCCCTAAACCAGATTAATGCACTAGTGGCGATGAACACTAACACTCAGATATACCGCCAAATGATTGCCGAGGCAGCATTTCAAAACCAAATTGCAGTTGATCTCTTCAAAAGTGCCAAAAAACCCGAAATGGAAATTATCCGCAACAACAGTCGGATTCTCCACCGGGAAGTTAACTATATTAAGGATAAGAAAAAAGACGTTTATATTGACAATACAATTCAACCCACGGGATACTCGCCTGTTGAATTACTAATTGCTCAAACCAACCAGTATTTTGAAAAAGCTCGTCTCGAATCGCGTGAAATCGCCCAATTTCAAGCTTTATTTAAAGGTCTCGAGTTTTCTAACGAACAGCGATTAAGAGCTACTCTTGTCAAAAAAGAATTCGACAAATCCTTTAACCAAGCGAGTCAGCTATCTAGACAAAAAGAAACTGAAAAAGGGCCGTCTGCAAATATTACCCTTGCTAACGGCAATCAAGTAAGTGTAACTAACCTTTTACAGTATGACAACGAATTTATCTGGAAAGCGAATAAAATTACAATCAAGCTCTCGGAAATATCTGAGGAGAAGCGCAATAGTAACCGTCCGCATAAATATGTAGTTTTTGCCCAAATTAACAATGAGACTGAGAACAACAAACCCAAATTTAGGGCATTAGGAACACTTGCTAAGGAGCAAGAAAACAAACCCGAAGAAATAGGAATTACACTTGGACAGGAAGTAACGTCTAACAAAATAGCCTTTCAAGCTGAACTAAGCGAAGGTCAAATTAAACTTCTTTACCAAAAAGCCTACCAAATAGCAGAAGAATTTTACAATTCAATTCCAGAAGGACAACAGTTAGCAATGGCAGCTGCTACCTGGGCAGTATCAACTACTCGTGAAAGTACTAATGATAAAGGTAGCGATTACCAAAAGAAAGTTTCTAATTTCGCCTTTGCTGCCTTTCCTGAAGAGATTATCAGTCAGTTAGACACACTCAGATTTAACGAATTTAGTATCACTGGGTTCGACCGAAGTAGTGAATTATTTTATGAAAATAAACCTCAAAATATTCGATTTAATCTAGCTGAAGATGGAAAAAGTGTCATTGAACTCCAGAATCAGGAAGGTAATTACAAAACATTTGGCAATATAGAACAAAGTAACGCTCGACTACCAATTGGTAGTGTTGCTATTGCCAGCATTGAAAAAGGTGAAGTATATACCACCTCTGTTATAACCAAAGTACCCGGACTACCAGAACTTACCTTTAAAGTAGGTGAAGTTAATAAGTTTGGAAATTCCCAAAGGTTTAATAATGAACCTGTAATGTTAACAATCGAAAAGGTTGACCTTATTCGGGAAGACTATACCATTTATCTTCAAAATGGTAATAAACCTGAGAAACTAGGCAACATTGATAAGGAATCAATCAAAGAGGGTATTGCTGAAGGTTGGCTAGCAGAAAAACCCGGTAATGGGCAACAGTTACAGCTTAAAATTCAAACCATCATCACCGGACAAAATGCCTATGCAATAGCAGAGACATCTAAGGGAAATTTTTTACGAATTAATATTACTAATCCCAAGTACAAAAAACAGGAGATTAGCAACCAAGCATTTAAAGAAACTTTAGTTAGAGCATTTGATAAAAAACACGTTTATATTGCTAAAATTGGCGATCAATCACTCGGTATTATTGGTCAGCATACTGAACGCCTCGAAGCCGAGTTAAATAGAGAGAATGTACAAAGACAGTGGCAAAGGAAAGAAAGTAGCACTGTACAAAAACTAATTGATACAGGTATTATTCGCTTAAACCAACAACGAACTAGTATCCCTGTAGAGATTACCAGTAATGAAAGTACCTGTAAAATAACTATTAATCCAGAAACAGTAGAGTATCCCGACAAATGGGTTAAGCGCAGTCAGCTTATCAGTAATGAGAAGCCTGTGAGAAACGAACAGCAAGAAAAACGTAACCAAATACTCGGTAAAATTAACGAACGTCCGACAATCATATTCCAAGATAAAGAACAAAAATTAGTAGGTATTTTAGGATTAGCAGTTGATGAAAATATAACCGAAAAAACCAAAAAGTATCTAGAAAAAGTAGGAGTATCATACGAACAGCTTCCCGGATCACAAGCTCGCTTAGAAGCTAAAAAAGGTATGACTGTATTCGTACTCGATGAAAGTACTGTGAGTGGCGAATTAAAACAAACATTTATTGACCGTGCTGGTGGTAATATCAAGAGTGCAGATACACCGTCACAAATCCCTCCAGTCGTTCCAGAACAAACTGTATATTTTTATAACCCAAACCAACAATATAGTTCTCCAGATGGATCGCAGGTAGAAACTAAAGAAGCTCTCGGATTAGTTGTTCCCGCACAAGACGCGATCGCTGTAGCTACTTGGCTAGAATCAAAATCTACTGAAAATCATTATTTTATTGAGAGTAACACAGCTACATTTATTTTTAATAAAAATGAGATTAGTGAAAAAATAAACGAAGAATTAAATAGTTTACTTGGAGAACCGATTAATATCGGTGAAGTTGATGGATTTGACCGTTACGAACAACTTAGTGCAGAGTTCAATCAAAAAGTTGCGGCTGAAGGTAGTCGTTTAGAATTAAAGCAAATTCCAGAAAATAGTGAGTACAAAAAAGCTCTACAAGCACTACCTAACCGTCCCAGAGAGCTTAATCAAGAAGATTCTCCAGTACCAATTATTTCTGCAAAAGCTGTACCAGAAAATAATATAACTAACATTAAATCAAATACTAATCCCACAGTTACAGAAATTTCACAAGTTTACAAAAACGCAGTTGATATACAAGTATCAACAAACACAAAATTAGAAGCTGATAACCAAGCAATATTACTACCAAACTCGCGCCAAGCTGATCAAACCAAAGCTATCGAAATATTGGGTAAGGTAAGCGAGGAAAAAGTAGAACAATTGCGATCGCACCTTGAAACCCATCTCAAACCCGTACTTGAAAACGATAAATCGAACTACGCACTACTGAGACAAGTTGCATGGGTCGGTGCAAAATGGGATTTGAAGGATAAAGACTTCAAGCCAGGGGTACAGGATGACAAGTTAATGAAACTTGTCAAGCAAGTATATCCTGATGCTGATATTGTGCTGGTCACTTACTCCGAGAACCCCGGCGGTGGCATCAACTACCACCGCGATGACTCCTATGCCGCAACGGAAGCCCGCAGCATTAATATCGGAAATTCTGATTGGGGATATCGCGCTGCTAAGGAACGAATGGCATGGACTAGGGAAGAGAATCAGGACGCACCATACCAAGAGTTTAAACTTGAGTCGGGTACTGTAACCCGCTTTAACTGCAAGAATGAACACGCTGCCCTCAATACTGAAGCAGGCAGATGGTCTATCAACATCTGGTCAATTAAAAATGACTGGGGCAGAGAAAACAGCGTTCGCCAAAAATTTGAAAACTTCCTCGCCTCAAACCAACCTCCTCTTGCGGTAGTCCCAAGCAACAGCGACCTCACCATCAAAACTAACGAGTGGACACCAGGGGGAGAAATTAAAGTAGAACGCAGTTATACCAGCCTCAGAGAAGTCACCCGAAACATACCCTCACACCCTTTAAACCAAACAATTGTAGAAGAAATTATCGCCATCGGGAATTCCACTGCGGCACGCGCTGCTAACCCTCAGATTCCAGACAACCCGACTATATCTGGAAAACCAGTACCAATGGTTTATACGCTGCATCTGCACGGTGAACCTTCCACAGTACCAGCTGATACAACCATCGATGCTATGCGCGGACACGGTAGGATACACACCACCAGAGGTGTAGATTACCAAAAAACTTATGGTGTCAAAGAGGCAGATATTGCGATCGCTCAAGGTAAAAACGGCGAGCAAGTTGCTTTCCGGGTGGGTAAGCAGTACAAAATTACCCCCGAAATGATTCAAGATCCAAGTTACCAGCAAGCCTGGGCGAAATGGGAAAAACATTCATCTAAAGAACTTACCCAAACCCAGGCGAGTAAGAGTCAGGTATATGGCTTATTCATGGAGCCGCTAGGGGATTATGTCAATGGCAAAATTGTTCCGTTCCCAACCATTCAAAAACAACCTGCAACTCCAGTAAATATCAGTCCCGACTCCAAAGATGGGCTTGGAGTAGCACTCAGTCTTGCCACTGCACTCGCAAAAGAACAAGGCAAGCTGCAAAACGATTACCAAGTTTCAGTCAATAATAATCCAGAAGCCCTTGCTGGACAGTATGGAGTAGAAACCCATGTCCAAAAGCCTGAAGCGGTGGCATACGCATCCGCCGAACACGCATTTAATCACCAAAAGCAGTTGCATCCATCAGCTGATGAATACAAGTTAATGGTAGAAGTGCTTCAGGCTAAACTCGAACAACATCCCCGGCTAACTGAGGCGATCGCCAAACGCGGAGGAACTGAGTGGCTGGAAAACTGTACGGCAGTTGCAACAACGGGGGAAATCCCACGCCAGTCGCCTCTCCTATCGGAGACGCTGCGCGAACAAGTCGGGGAACCCGATCACAGCGCTGGCTCCGCAACGCACCGCCTGAGTAATATAACTAACGCCCAGGATAAACAGTGGGAGGGTAAGGGTAAAGAATCCGCATTTATTCAAGCCCTCGGCGAAGCATACAGCAATATAACTGAAAAGTCACAACAAACTACAGTACAAACCCAACAGGAAAAGTCCGAACAGACTGATCGTCCGCTAACAAATCCACTGTCCAAACTCGAACCTATAAACGCTGCCGTCGCTGAACACATGAAAAAAGACATTGCGATGGCCCAAATAGCTACCCAGTTTATCGGTAAATCAGCTGCGCCCCCCGAAACACCTTCAAGCACTCGGAATTACGAGCAAGCATGGGGAGAACGCGCCAACACAGGAAATTACTCGAAAGACGACATCATTATGGTATCCGGGTCTGGCCCGTGGCGCGGAGTGACAAGCGAGCTAATTGCCCAAACTTTTGAAAATCAGTATAAACCGTTACTGAGTAAGGCAATAGAAGCGAAAAGCTCTTTCATAGTCGGAAATGCACAAGGGACTGACCAATTAGTTCAAAATTATCTTCAAGAAAAAGGCTATAAAGTAGAACAAACTTCCCAAGGATACGCTGTATTAAATCCTGTAGAAAATACCAAAATTATTACCAACGCTATTTCTTCCAATACACAAGTATCACATAATCCATTTCTTGCTAAAGACAAGAGCATTCTCTCTCCACAACAAAATCAACAACCAAATATTGACCAAGCACTCGCATCACATTCTCAACCCAGAATGCAGCAGGTTGGAGTGATGGATAGTATTATCGAGCGGATGAAAGCTAATACAGTGCAAAATCTTCAAGACTGGTATGTAGCAGCTGAAAAGCTCGGTAAATCAGAAACATATCTCAATAGAATTCAGGAGGTAGCTGATTTATATATCAAAGAAAACATCAGTCTTGAGAACGCTTTTAAGGCGATGGAACAAGATATAAAGGAGCTAGAAAAAGTTAACGAGATGACCAGTCTTGCCCAAAGTATCGAACTTCCAGTAGAAGGTTTAACTCCAGCGATACAAGCCAGTCTCCTCAGAGAATTGATCAAACAGCTTAACATCCCTGATGATAAATTTGAAGAATCTGCAAAAAAGCCTCCAACTGCTGAGGAAAGAAAAGAGGCTGTGCTAAGGTTAAATTCGGAAATTAACAGAATCAGTAAAGTAGTGCAAGATGAAGCAAAAGTAAACTCTACAGAAATTAAACCTATCACTTTTGTTAGTCAAGTTAATCAAGAGTCATCTTCACAAGCCGAAGCAAGCCAGTTCACAGGAACCACAATTGAACCAGAGGTTATAAAAAACCCCACAAATAAAAATGATGACGATAATAATGGCAGCCCAGTAGAAGAGAGTCCAGAAGATAGAGTACAATCTCTTACCGCCGATTCTCAAATTAGACAGTTTGTTATTCCTGTAATTTTAGACCGCTTAGATATATTTGGAAAAGCAGATAAAGAGACACAAGGTGTCATTTATAAAAGTGAAGAATATACTGCAAGTCTAAAATTAGAAGAAGATTCGCAAACTCTTAGCCTTGATAGAAATTTGCCTGATTACGAAGAAAGTCGAGAAGCACTCTTGGCATCTCGTGACAATAACTCAGAAGAGTACTCTATCACCATTAATAATCTCACCAAAGAGGAATTTGAACGTTTCAAGACTCTGTTCAATGAGCAACAAGCACGCCGCGAACAGAGTCAACAACAATTCAAAAACCAGGATTCTGCTAAAGAGCTAGATTAAATCAACCCAAACCACACGCCATACATAAAAGCTATAAATCCAAAAATCAGCTTTTTATTAAAACTCAGGGGGGTCTTGGGACAAATAACAACCGCAACAGCAAAATAGTAAAAAGACGCAGTAAAGTCAAACAAACTCGTCGGGTTAACAGGCAATCTGCCTAACCCGACCAAACATAGCATCCCCATTAAAGACCAAACAACAATATTTTCTATCCATCCTAAAACTTTATCGCCTTTCATAAAAAATTATCTATTCCTCTATCAATTCGCTGATAACTATTAAAATCAGTACTGATAAATAAAATCATCTAGTCAATATATTGCTTAATGAAAACTACACAAATCACCCAATCACTTTGTAAAGTTTTTACAAATAATAATAAAGTTTTTAAATAAGCTAATTATTTTATAGTAATTGTAAAGATTAAGAAATATAAAAAAGGTAAGTGCTATAAGTATTATTGTCAGGGACAATACCAATACCAAACCCAAAAAGCATATAATATGAAACCTATTAATGTTGTCATCATTGAAAATGAGAACATATCTAGGATTGGCGCGGCAGCAATATTATCTGAAACTGGTGCAATCCAAGTATGTGGCGTTGCCAAATACGGAAAACAAGGAATAGAAATTGTTGACAAAGAAAAACCAGATATCGTAATTATAAATATTGATTTACCGGATATCGATGGCATTGATGTAATAAGCACAATTAAATCCAAACACGCATCAATTAGAATTGTGGTTATAACTGCAAATAGCAGCCGAGATACCATTAATGCGGCAATTAGTAATGGCGCAGACTGCTACTACGCTAAAAATAGCGTTAGAGAAGAAGTAGGAGAAAGATTCGTTGAAGCAGTAATGGCTGCGTACAATAACGAATCATGGATTGACCCAACTATTAATCGTATTTTGATTGATAGTCTCAGGTCAAATGACACACCCGATAGAAATGCACTAGATTTGTTAAGTGATTTCTCTAATAAAGAAATCACAGTTCTTCAATTAGCTGCCGGAGGCATGAAAAATAATGAAATTGCCAATGTAATGTATGTTTCCGAAGGTACAGTAAGGTCATATCTACATAATTCATTTATCAAGCTAGGAGTCAAAGATAGGTTAAACGCTATCCGCGAAGCAATCCGCCTGGGAATCCTCAGCTTTACAGACATGAAAATCGAAGAAGAAGTTACTCAAGAAACCCACACAAGAGTCAAAAACAACCAAAATAGTCAAAAAGATACAACTAAAACGAGTAATAAGGGATACAAAGGCTGGGTTGCCTAGAAAATTAATCAACTGCAATTATGCAGCCACCTGAATACTTCTTCTGCTGGCGGCAAGTTTTAATGATGGCGGCGTTTTTAACATAAATACTACGCGCTACCTTACCTTCATTGGATTTAGCCCAATCCAGAAGCTTTTTATCTTCAAGTTGTAAGATGGCAGATCCAGAAGCCGCCGGCTGAAAAGTTACACTTCCAGCGATGGTCTTGTGTGTAAAAACACCAATTGCAGTCCCTAAAGCTAGTACAAAACCCAATACCCCTGCCACTTGTGCCAATCGCCAATTACTTACACCCAAGTGAGGCAAAACCCCACCAGCTTGCTTAGTCATCTTAACCAGATCCTTCGCTGCTTCTGCGATCGCACTCTTTTGTTGGTGTATAGCCACCTTAGAAGCACTATTAAGCTTATCGTCTACCATGTCAGTCCAACCCACCACAAGGGAGTCAAGCCTACCAGGTAGCTGCTGCAATGCAAACTGGGTTGTACCTAGTTCGGCGTATAGGTTAAACAAGGGGTCATCAGGCCGAATACCCAATTTCAGTATCCAATCAGTAACCTCTGCTTTTTTTTCTTCAGAATATTCTGCAACAACTTTTTCAACAACTTTTGCAATATTGGTCATAGGTTGTTTAAATAGTCAATTTGAAATCTCACTGTTAATTTGGTAAAGCCAATACTTACCATTTCTCAGATTCAATATCTTCAGTTACATCATGATTGGAAGGACTTTGTTTATTTGCACTTACAGAAGCTAATTCTGCACAGTTCGTACTCAACCCTAGATAATTAGAAGCTATTCTATTAGAAACAATAGAATTATGAAAATTCTCCATCCAGTTGAATACTATCGAACGCTGAATAGTATTAAGAGGAGAGTTAGTTTCAATCAGTTGAGCATAAGGTAAATCAGTATCCTCAAGTAACTGGTAAAAGTCATTATGTAACCCACCTAAAACTAGTTCCAAGCCGTTTAACTTTTTAATAGCAGCTTGGAATTGACTCCCCTCATAGTATCGAAATCGCTTGCCAAAGTAATGATTTTGGATAACAACATAGTCAACCTGACTACCAAAATGCTGGTATAAATCCTGAAGATAATCTTCAACACAGTCTTTACGGTGTGATATCGGGTGCAAGAAAGTAACACGATATCCTAGACAATTAAGATTTTCTATCAGTGAAACATCTCTATCAAAAAACTTGAATTCTCGAAGATTTTGACCTGGCATATCAGTCAAAATAACTTCAATTTTCGGAAACATTTCTAAGTCGAGTAATAACCTATCAGAATCGCCTCTAGAGAATCCCAAATGGTTTATCTCAAAGCATTGTGTTTGATACATCGATAGCTTATTGCGATGCCCGTGGTAGAAAACACGCACATTGAGTTTATTTTTCAAGTACAACTCTAGCAAGAGTTTAGAAGTTGTGGACTTACCTACACGAGCATCACCTGATGTAATTATGAAACGTTTTCTAAACATAATAAACTAAGCAAACTACTAAATTAAGCAGCTATATCTTGAGATTGTAAATTTGAATCTTGATTTTTAGCTTTTTCTTCATTTTCTCTAAGCTCTTTAGACTTTTCAACAACTGCTGGATAGTAACAATCATCTGGTTGTATATCAAAGCCAAATAAATTAAATGCTGGCTTAATTTGCGCTTCAAACTCAGCAAGCCAAGATTTAATTCTCGATTTAATCACAATATTTGTTCCTTTATGAGTCTGACCTTCATTAAATGTCAGAGCATGGCGGTCAATAAAGTCGTAGGATTTGTAGAATAAATCTGGCATCACAAGTTCTACCAGACCTTCAGCAAGCAGATTTTGACGCAGAAAAGCATCATTATAACGCTCAAATTTTTCTTCTTCACCATGAAATAAGTTCTTAACAACAATATAATCTACTTGGTCTTTACAAAGTTCACGCAGTTTTTCTAGAACATTTATGGAATCAAGAACCCTACTAATCACTGAAACCATCGTAACTCTACAATTAATATCGGTTTTAAGCACTTCAAAAAATGAAAGTTCCTTGACATAACTTTCAAAAAAGCCTCCCGATTGTGCTGGCAAGTCTAATAATGTAATAGGGCAATCACTCTCATCTAAATTAATTAATAAATCGTCAGCACCACCTCTATGGAAAATATCAATGTAACGGATTATCGGTCGGTAGTCTTTTTTGAAATATCTTTCTAACTGGGGATTTCTTAAGTCAGCTTCATAAGTGACACAGGGTAAATTTTTATTAATGTATAGTTGAAATAGCGCTCGTGCAAAGGTACTTTTTCCCACACCACCTTTATCACCCGTGACAATTATTAGACGCTTTTGAGGTTTACTATTATTAATATTGGTTGTATTATCATCAGACATGACTTTTTTACCCTTATTGTTTCTATTTGGAGACATAACATTCCTCTACAAAGCAAATACACTTTGTTGATGTAAATCGAAACTTTTAAACCTTCTTTTTGAGAAAACAATTCATTTGTAATAGTTGAAACCCATTTAGTAGAAGCAAGCTTTAACGATAAAACTAGTTATACAGGTTCTCAGGAAACCATATAAAATGGCTACATCATTCTATGAATACTTCCAGAATAAATAATCAGAAGTATACTTGTGCAAAAATGTCAATGCCTGCATCAATTTTAAAATGCTCATATACTTGCCCTGAAAATTAGCTATATGAGGAAGCCAATAAATACTCATTATTCAATGAAATCTGACTACTTTATTTTATATAGATTGGTTTTAGTATGTAACCTTTCCCTTAAAAAGCCAATCAACAAAACTTAAATATTTAACCAACATTTGTTTATATATAAATTAGTAACAAATTTCATTTAGTTTGCCTAAAGTATCATAAAATATTAAAATATATACAAAAATTTAGGGAATTTATTAAGCTAAAATGTCCTCGAATAAACTTATAAAAATCACAAAAATTACCAGATGAAAGCGATGCCTAAGGCAACCTCATGGAACGCTACTCAACAAAAAGACCAAGTTACACATATGCGGGTTTAGAATGAAATAGCAGGGGAGCGGGGAGCAGGGGAGAAAAACCACCCACAAGGGGTGGGGTTTCAACCAAGGGAGAAAAGGAGTAAGGGTGCTTTCGCCCACGAGGGGCGAGGTTTGTACCTTTTTCCCTGCCCCCTGCCCCTTATCAACTTTTTGGTCTGATGAAGATTTTGATGATTATTTCTAGTCAGTTTCAGTATCATCATCTAGCCAGTCATCATCTTCCTCAGCAAAAGCTAGTTCAAATACTTCTTGTAACTCCTCCGAATCTATAAGTCCATCATCATTAATGCAAAGGTCTTTTCTACAGTCTTTACAGATAACCTCACCTATTTCTGTATAAAGTAAATCGCTAGATGAGCCGCAACTGAAACAACCATAGTTAAACTTATCAAACTTTTCTAAAATTCTAATTGCAATATTTTTGTCTTCTATGCCGAATTGCTCCATTGCCCATTTGATATCTAGCATAGTTATTTTCTGGTAGATTGAGCTTTGCTATAGCTTTTGATTATCTCTCAAAACTAATCAATAACTACACTTGTGGAATAGTGCTACTGATCCGCAGTTGTTACAGTGCGATCGCTCTTGTGAAAGGTGCGATGCCTACGGTGGTCACTGAGCGCGGCCGTTGTGCAGGTTGTTCGGTGTCACATTTTCCCTTTAAGAGTATCTCATCGCTACCATGCCAAAAAACGAACTAAAGGCATAAGCTTGTTAGCCCCACTCCTGCTCTAAAAATTAACCCGCTCCCTCTGTCTTATCTTCTGAGGAATTGTGGGAAGAAATTTTTTTGGCGATCGCATCCAATATCGTTGATATCTGGTCAGGGCTATTTAAATTAACTTGGTATACATTCGTAGCATGAACTTGATTAGAGCCTATCACCACTTGTAAGCCAGGTTCGCCCAGCAGATGCTTGATTAACTTAGCTTTTCCCTCAGCATCCAAGTGATCGCAGTTTTCCATTAATTCTTTTAAAAAATCATCCTCACCCTTATTTACCACAATAAGCGCCTAAGTGTATATATAAAAATTTCTCAGGCAATCATACTGCTACTTGCAGGTCGCTCGTATCCGTATTTTTTCCAGATATGGCCCCTGGTTGTAATACCCAAGCGGCGATCGCTTGTAGTATTTCAGCCTTTTCTTTAGGTGTGGCAGCTTCAATTAGTTGAATAGGCGTTAACTCAACTACTCCTATTCTCGCTAGTGCTGGAATTCTACAACTTTCTGGCAGGGCATGAAGGATTTTGAAGTAATTACCAGCTTTTAGGTCGTTTTTGCCATCAAGAAACTTACTAATAGTACTCTCGTGGACACCAGCCCTAACAGAAATCTCTCTTGCTGTTAAGCAACTTTCCTTAATTGCTGTAATTAATATTTCTTGATGTTTATCCATATTGCCACTACTTGCTTTTTTTCAAGTTATTGAATACTATCAAATCTGTCTAGAAAATACAATTTAGCAAAAATCACACTGGCTTAATGGTGCTGGGGTGACAGTTTTGTGAAATTTTAGCGACTTTTACAACAAACTAGCTCTATTTGCATATGCGGGTAAGGGCAAAACTCATTTTATCCATATTATGACAGACACAAAGATTCAGGGGAAGTTCTACCCGCTCCAACATGAAGAATGGCTAAGAGCCTGCCGGGAACTAACCCCAGCACAGAGGGATGTACTCTACTACCTTCGCACTCTCGACCCATACAGCACCGGAATGGAAGTATCACCCTCAAGGATTGCCAAGGATTTATCTACCGCAGAAAAGCTAGTTCACCGCAGCACTGTAGGCCGTGCCCTCAAAGCGTTGGATGAAAAGGGATTTGTCGATATGGAGCTTCTTAAGGTTAAGGTTCACGTTCTCACCAAAGGCTTGCACTGTTGCGATGAGACAACAGGTTGCGATGAGACAACAAGTTGTGATGAGGCAACAAGTTGCGATGAGACAACAAGTTGCGATGAGACAACAAGTTGCGATGAGACAACTTTGTTGCCTGACCGCAACTTAGGTGATCATGACGCAACTTGCGCGATCGCTACGCAACTTGCGCGATCGCCACGCAACAAGCACGAGCCAGAAGTGTTGCCAGATAAAGATTCCAGCACACCTAAGATTAATAAGACTTATTTAGAATTTATAGACTCTCTCTCAGAAACTGAGCGAGCGAATTTTTTAAATTTTTGTGAGGAAAAGACAAAGAACCTCAGCCAGCCAGTGAACGACATTGAGGCTTGGTTAGCTCACACCACTAAAGCCGGACAGAACCGTTGGGAGGTTTATTACAAAAAATTTGTGACCTACCAACAAGCCGAGTCCAAAAAATCTCAAAGTAGCCGTGGCAATCAGATGAAAAAGTTTCAAGAGGAACTTGAGCAACAACGACAGCAAGCTATGTCCATGTACGGCAACACAAATGAATCAATAGAATCTTTGCCAAACTCAATCTAAAATTTCAAGTTGCTTATGACTGAACAACTAAGTTTCCAAGGTAATGGTAGCGATCGCCTGCCACCCCAAAATATCGAGGCAGAAGAGGCCATTTTGGGCGGAATCATGCTTGACCCAGAAGCAATAGGTAGAGTGAGCGATTCTCTGATTCCCGAAGCCTTTTACATCAGCGCCCACAAAGATATCTATCAAGCAGCTCTTAGGCTCTACAGTCAAAGTAAACCCACGGACTTGCTCACAGTCACCAGTTGGCTGACTGACCATGAAATACTAGTCCGTATTGGCGGGAGAAATAAATTAGCAACTCTGGTAGACCGCACGGTGTCAGCTGTGAACATCGATGCTTTGGCAGGGTTAGTAATGGAAAAATACCTGCGGCGGCAGTTAATCAAAGCTGGAAATGAGATTGTACATTTGGGTTATGAAACTGAAACTGAGTTACCCAAAATCCTTGATCAATCGCAACAGAAAGTATTCCAGCTTTCTAACCAAAGCTTTGGTTCAAACACCGAACACAACAGCACAATTACTATTGCAGCTTACAAGGAATTAGATTCAGGAAGCCCTATCTACTCTACAGGACTTGATGAACTCGATAATTTAATGGTCGGATTTGAAGGCGGTACGCTCACCATAGTTGCGGGTAGACCGTCAATGGGAAAGTCCCAGATTTCGTTGCAACTAGCTCTCAAGATGATATTGCTCCACGATTTACCTGTGGCTATCTTCTCGCTGGAGATGACAAAGAAACAATTAGAGTACAGGCTGTGGAGTTTAATTAGTGTCACCAATGCCTACAAACATTTAGGATTAACGCCACTGAAGAGCGATCGCATCCGCAGACATCGAGCCAAATTTCAACCTTTAGCAGATTGGGAATTCACCCTTATTGCCAAAATCATTGATATTGCCTCGGAACTGCCGCTTTATATGAATGATTCAAGGGGCATCACCGTTTCACAAATTGCATCAGAATGCCGCCAAATTAAGGCTAAAGAGGGAAAACTGGGGCTAGTTGTAGTTGATTACCTACAAATGATGGCAGAGGACTCTGGAGGGAACCGCAGCTATGAACTAGGAGATGTAGCCAGGGGACTTTACAAAATGGCAGGGGAACTGGATCTACCCGTGCTAGCACTGTCGCAAATCTCTAGGGGAGTTGAGGGCAGACAGAATAAGCGCCCAATGATGAGCGACCTTAGCCAGTCAGGAATTTTAGAAATGGTGGCAGACAACATAATACTTGCTTACCGGGATGAGTACTACAACCCAGACACTACAGAGCAAGGAATATTAGAGCTAATCATGGCTAAAGCACGGCACGGTGAAACAGGCACAGCAACGGTATTTTTTGACAAGTCCTATGGAATTATCCAGAATTTGCGGTGATGGAATATCGGAGTCCTCAAACTCCACTCGATTCCATCCGCCTCCTGTATCGGAATTTTTACTGGGGGGTATTGATAATAGCCCTAGTAAAAACTCTTCAGAAATAGAGATACCCCCAAGTATTGACAACCCTAGTAAAAAGCGCAGAAATTGGGGTGAGGGTAACGGTACTATTCATTGGCGCACCATTACTAGGGGTGGAAAGGACTATCCCCAGGCTTATTATCATTGGCAGGAAAAAGGGAGCAAGAAGACCAAGTACATTCCCAAGCATTTACTGGGGGATATTCAAGAAGCAGAGTTCAGGAAGTGCCCAATTAGAGAAATTTTGATATTACTTGGTGTTGTGCCTAGCCCTAGTAAAAACACATTACTGGGGGATATCGAAAATAGCCCTAGTAACGATGTCGAGCACTCGGAAATACCCCTCAGTAAAAATAACCCTAGTAACGATGTCGAACAGCCAGAGATACCCTCCAGTAAAGATAACCCTAGTAACAATGTCGAACAGTCAGAGATACCCTCCAGTAAAAATAGCCCTAGTAACGATGTCGAGCAGTCAGAGATAACCCCCAGTAAAAATAGCCCTAGTAAAACTAGACGACACAAAGGATTAGGTAGTGGCTCCATTCAGTGGAAAACCATCACCCTTCACGGCAAAGATTATCCCCAAGCTTGGTATCACTACGAGTTTTGGAAAGATGGCGATCGCCTCCTTAAAAAGTGCAAGTATATTCCAAAACGACTATTAGAGAGAATAGAGAAGCTAGAAGCAGATAAAGCCCCAGTTAGAGAAATTTTGTTAGTATTGCGTGTAAAATTCTAGAAAAACCATTACCTCAGAAAAGCCGCGCAAATCATAAATACTAGGTAATACCAATTCTATGTGTACTTGCATAAAAGCCTGAACCCTCTATAGCGGTCTTTCGTTACATACTTGTAAATTTTCCCGCTGACTTACTTAACAAGTACTGAAGAAACTGTATTTTTTTAAGCAACAACTTCAAATGGAATCGACATCACTGCTAACTTGGTAGTATCACTTCCATGAGTGTTTGGAGGTATCTGCATATTTTCATTGCTATTTGTCCCGCGTGTACTTCTGTCTAAATCATCTAACAAACTATTAGTTAAATCTAAAAATTCGTCTCCGGTAATATCTGGGATAGGACTACGTTGATCGCCTATTCCTCTAGTATTTGCTAATGTTTTGATGACATCTAGAAAACCACGTAATGGTTCAGTACTGGCGATGATCAGGGCTTCTCCGGAACCTAATGGTTCTGAAATATCAAAGGTGGTAGGTTTTTCCCCTGGTTCAGGTGGTCGGGGAATTGACAGTTTTTGTCTTGGTTGCACTAATATCGCACCTTCTGACCTATCGTAAGGGAAAAGAACGTCCATTTTACCTGTACTATCTATGCCTAAAATACTAACGTGGAGGGGCACAGATTCGCTATTTTGGATTTGGAAGGCTATACTGATTCCTACAGGCAATTTTGCTACACCTGAATCGGAAAAGTTTATCGGTTTGCTTGGTTTGGAAGGATTTACTATTCCAGTATTTTGTTTAATACTACGAGTTGTGAAAGTTTCGGCTAGTAGTTTTTGATTACCAGCAGCAACCATTGATACAGTTATACTTATTTTGGATGTATTTGTGTTGCCAAGTATATCTTTAACAATTCTGGCTGCTAGAAATGATTTTAGCTTCGGTCGTAAGCGTTCCACTGCACTACTTACTGCTTCATCTGCATTGGCAAAGGAACTGGAAATGATTCCATCCAATGTTGGTGAAAATACTCCGAAACTGCCGACAACAGGCAAGTTTGGTATGCGTTTTTGTTGTAGTTCTTGGTATTTAGCTTTAGTCATACGACCAAAGATATAATGTACTTCGTTTTGTCCTAAGGACAATACTTCTATACGGTTAATAGCCTGTAGTGCTTGTTTAGCTTGTTTGATGGTGTTGCTATCCAAAGAACTGTCATCTAGCCCAATTTTTAAAGTTAAATCTTTGGGGATGGTGCGGATACGTTCTTGTAAAAGCGTCCCTTTTCCTAGTTGGGTACGTGCAGTGCTAACTAATTTACCCTTAGCTGTCAATCCTTTACGGGATGAAATTTGCACTTGTCCCCGTCCCTCGCCATTTGCATCTACTACTGTAAAAACTGCTTTTTCATTAAATCCTTCTAAGCTTTGTGAAGGTATACCTCCCAACCATAAATTTACTTCATCGCCATTAATATCAGTTACAACAGCCTCTGCTGGAACTGCTTTGAGTGTGGAATGATAGATTGATGTACTTGAATTTCCTGACAAATTTTGCTCTATTTCTGGAACTTGACTCTCACCACCTCCTTGATTCCAGATGATTTCTTTAGTGCTTTCACGAACATTCACAAAAGTTTTACTAAAAGATTCATTCCCTATTTGTTGCCAAAGATATTGAGTTAATGCGTAAGTAAAAGCTCCAGAACTAAAGTCACTTGTTCTGGCTTCAAGGGCTTCTTGGTCACGTCTAGCAGCAGTAATTACAATACCTTTGGCGACATTTTTTTTACGTTTGTTTATAAACTCTTGTGCTGAAAGTCCGGTTTTTGCCAGCAATTTACGCTGTTCTTCATACTCTGCGGGACTAGCCAAAAAGTTGCTTCCGCCATCACGGGAACGCACTACTAAATTACCTCGTTTGGTTGCACCAGAGTAACAACAATCTAGGACAACGGTGACATTTTGAGTTTGTAAGGCATACATGAGTAAAAATAGGGTATGCCCCATAATGTCCTGAACTACACCACCATTAGGAGGTAACGAACTATCAACGGGAACAAGTGTACCGTTGAGTCCATCCGGTGTATCACGGTCTTTATCTTGTACTAGTGAACCATGTCCAGAATAGTGGAACACTACTACATCGCCGGGTTTAGCTTGGTCGATTAAATGTTGTTCAAAAGCTTGTAAGATGCCTTGGCGTGTTGCTTGTGCATTAGTCAAAGTCAGAATATCTTTGTCGTTAAAACCAAAGCGGTGAGTTAATAATTCGCGTTGCAACAAAACATCATTTTTACAACCTCCTAATCCTGGGATACCATTTTTATATTCATCAATCCCTACTAGTAATGCTAATTTGCGGGGTGTATTTTGTGCTAGAACTTTGGCATATTGTTGGGATTGGCGCATGATGTCCAATTGGCTTATACCGACTGTCGCTAAAGCAGAACTAGCGAATTGCAGAAATTGACGGCGTTTGATATGTGTCATAAGATTTTGGATTTTGAATTAAATGTCAATGATGTTAGGCTTTGTACTCTGATACTCAAGTTGCATCAAAGTAGTATATTTCTAGCTGTTGGGAGGATATGCCAAAAATCAGGCTAAAATTTAGCAGGAGTCCAATCTCCTGAAGGGATGAAAGCAGCCCAGTAAAATGGATGTTGGTATTTTTGGGAATTCAACATTTCTAGTTGTGTCTGTCACAAGGCTTCAGAACGTCCCTCATTTTTGATTAATCTTCCGTAATATTTCACCATTAATTCTTTCGTACCAGAGTCGTTGACATCCCATAGACTAATTAACTGACTTTGGGCACCAGCCATGACGATCGCACGGCGTAAACCATAAACCCCTTCGCCATTGGTTGTGCTACCTACACCCGTTTTACAAGCTGAAAGTACGACTAATTTAGTACCTGATAAATTTAAGGAAGATGCTTCTAATGCAGTCAGTACACCATTTTCGCTACCACTGCGAAGTTGATTAGCTCCAGCCAAAGCAATACCGGAACGTAATAGGGGATTTTCAAGGTTTTTACTCACTCTATGGCTAGAACCAGGTTTGACGATAATTCCACGATTTTCCACCGCTAAATCAAGAGTATCGGGAATTTCTATTTTTTCGTCAGTCAAAAAGAAACCGTGGGTAGCGATATGGAGAATACTAGGCGATCGCACTTGTTTCAGGGCGTTTTCTGTGGCTTGACTACCTGTTAAAAGGTTTACATTTATACTTTTTTCTTTTAATAGAGGTAGAATAGCATCTGCTTCTTGCTTAGTTCCCTGTAAGGGACTAAATGTGAGTCTGTTGATTTCTGAAGAACGTTTTAATTCTTCCCTATTACCTGAGGGGATAGGTGCGTTATTTGCCGCGTTATTAAAATCAATATTCGCCATCATGACTGGTGGTTGAACACTAGATGGCTGATTAGATAAACGCAGTAAGTCACGCCCTGTCGTTAAATAATTAATAGTATAATTTTCTACCAAATACTGGTTATTTTCATCTACCAAGGTTGCAAAGGGAATTAAATTAAGTTGACTGTCGGGAGAAAGTAGCAGTTTTAGCTTGTCACCCAATAATTTGCGGATTGGTTGCATTAATTGGGTATCCAGACGACGCGCAACTGGTTTAACATCGCGGGATTTGCTTTGCAGGACTGTACCAAATTCGGCAATTTCTTGATCGATGGCTTCTGCTTCCCCTAAATCTACCCATTGAGTTGAGCCTTGGGATGTGAGAATGTAGGCAGCATAGCGAGGTTTACCATAGCGATCGCTTCGTTTTACACCTTTGAGATTGGTTAAGGGTTTATATTGAACAAATTCTACTAAAGCTGTATCCGCAGGTATTAGTTTTTGCACTGCTTCAATAGTTACAGGTTGGGTAGCGATGCGAAATTCAGCACTGCGTTTAGAGAGTTCTGCTTCTAAAATCTCTGCTTTAGCCTTAATTTGGGCAACTTCTTGGCGATATTGTGCGTTAGTAAAATTACTAGGTTTATCGTATAAAAGCTTTGCAAGCAGGGAGTTCGTGCTGGAAAGCTCATCAAATAATTTTTGGTTTTCTGGGGTGAGGTTTTGTCGCAACCAGTTTCGACTGTCGCTGAGAACATCAAGTATGCGTCCTTTGCGACGCAGGATTGTAGTCAGAGCTAGGTTTGCTGCTTGGGGGTTATTGGGTGCTGATTGAAGGTGAGAAGAAATTGCAGTATCACCTGATTCCACAAGTAATGCCATATAATTTTGTTTCTGGCGTTCCGAACCAATGCCAAGGATAATATTGAGATTGCGATCGCCAATTTCTAAACCACGCTTTCTCAACTCAATTGCACGAGATGTATCACCTTGAGCATTGTAGTACAAAGCTTGCATTCCCAAATTATTCGCAAAATAGGGATGTTGCGAACCAACAATACTTTCTGTGATGTCAAGAGATTTTTGTGTGAGTTCTATTGCTTTTTGAGTGTTACCCAAAAGAAAGTATGTCCAAGCTTGGTTGCTCAGGTTAATTGCGACTAGGGTATGTTTAGTGCCATAAGCTTTTTCGTAAATCGCTAAGGAACGTTGTAAGAGTTTAAGCGATTCCTGAGACTTACCCTGCACATTATATAAACTTGATAAATTATTCAGACTGAGAGCAACATCAGGATGATTAGAGCCAAATATTTTTTCTTGAATATCTAAAGCACGTTTCATCAGTGGTTCAATTTGAATATTTTCTGTTGATTCGCCATATTTCTCTTGGATGTAGTATAAAACAGCTAAATTATTAAGATTAATAGCAACTTTTGGATGGACTTTACCAAATAATTTTTCATTAATAGCTAAAGCACGCTTGTATAAATTTTCAGCTTCTCGGTAATTTCCTAAATCATCATAAACCACAGCAATATTACTGAAGCTTTGGGCAACAACTGGATGCTCATCACCAAAAACTTTTTGATTTATTTTTAAAGATTTTTGATATAAATCAATAGCCTCAGTGTATTTTCCTTGTAGTTGATAAGAACCAGCCAAGTTATTACAGCTTTGAGCAACTAAGTAATGTTCAGAATCAAATACTTGATTGCGAATTTCCAAAGCACGCTTATATTTTGCAACAGCTTCTGGAAAATTCTCTAGGTCATCATATACAGAAGCTATATTATTTAGGCTTTGAGCAATAAAGTAATGTTGTGAACCAAATTTTTTATCATAAATTTTTAAAGCAGACTGGAATAATTTCAATGCTTCTGCATAATTGCCTTGCTCTTTATAAAGAGTAGCAATATTATTCAAACTACCAGCAACGTCTGGATGTTCAGAACCAAATGCTTTACGGCGAATTTCTAAAGCATCTTGAAACAATTTTAATGCTTCTGGGTAGTTACCTTGTTCTTGATAGACAGATGCTAAATTATTTAGGATTCTAGCAACTTCTGGATGTTGTTGGGAACCAAATGCCTTCTCAGTTATTTTTTTAGCAAGTTTATAGTAATCAATAGATTCTTGATATTTAGCCAACTCTTTATAGATAGTTGCTAAATTATTCAGACTTTGAGCAAAATCTGGATGTTCAGAGCAAAATATCTTCTGACGAATTGCGAAAGCACGTTGATAATTTTTGAGTGCTTCTGAGTAGTTACCTTGTTCTTGATATAAAGTTGCTAAATTATTGAGAGTAAGAGCTACTTGAGGATGGTCTGGTACTAATACTTTCTCATTTATTGCTAGAGCTTGTTGATAGTGTTTAATTGCATCTAAGTACCTTCCTTGTATTTGGTAAGCACGAGCCAAATTATTCAGGCCAAGAGCAACTTCCGGATGTTCAAAATCCAATGTCTTTTCTTTAATTTTTAACGCACGTTCATACAGAGATACTACCTCTGTATAATTACCTTGGTCTTGATATAAATTAGCCAAATTTCCCAGATAGGTAGCATACTCAGGATGCTCAGTACCAAAGGATTTTGCAAATATTTTCTCAGAACGTTGGTAAAGCTGTAGCGCTTCTTGATATTTTCCCTGCTTTTTATAAACCAAAGCTAAATTACTGATAATTGTAGCAACTTGAGGATGTTCGATTCCAAATTGATTTTCACTTATTGTTTGCGCTTTTTTGTATAATTGAATTGCTTCTTGATATTTTCCCAGGTTTTGATATAACCCAGCCAATTTTTGGAGAGATGCTGCAAAATTTTCAGCGCTATAGCTGAGATATGCTGTATCCTCTAAAAGTTTTGCATTTGCTGCTTTTAGATATCGTTTCTCAGCTATTGTCAAAGAACGCTTATATAGTTCTTCTGCTTTCTGATAATTTCCAAATTGTTCATAAGAGTTAGCAAGATTAATCAAATTTTTAACTACCTGCGAACTTTCACTACCCCAAGTCTGTTCTGCTATTTTCAAGGCTTTTTCATAAAGAATAATTGCTTCCTTATCATTTCCTAAATAACTATAGACAAGAGCAATATTATTCAGAACGCTAGAATATTTATCTGTCTGAGAATCAGGATTATTTTCATAAATTTTACGAGCGTGTTCATAATACTTTAAAGCTTCTTGGTATTTAGCTAAATCCGTATAAACATGACCAACAAAATTAAGGCTCATTACCACATCTGGATGTTCTGAACCAAGATTTTTTTCTCTAATTGCTAAAAGACGTTCATAATAGGATAATGCTCGATCGTATTTACCTCTATCACGGTAGAAATTTGCTAAATTAAAGACATTATCTACAATTTTTATACTATCCTGACCATGTAACTCATAATTTATTGTTAAAGCACGCTGAAAAAATGACTCAGCCTGAGCGTAGTTTTTTTGTAATTCATTTATTTGCCCAAGACTGCGAAGCATTGAAGCTTCGCGTTCTTTTTGATTGGGTATTTTTTCATAAATTGTTAAAGCTTCCTGACAACTATCTATTGCTTGTTTATGTTGTGTCATCAAGGAATAAGTATCGCAAAGAGCGCCAAGATTACCAGCTATATCTTTAGGTTCTTTTAATTGTCGAGCAATAGCTAAAGCTTGCTGATAATATTCTAATGCTTTGGGATAATCTTCTAATTGAGTTCTGTAAATACCTCCTATTAATGATAAAATTGTTTCTTGTGAAGCAGGTTTTTTAAGCTCTTGATAGATTACTAATGCTTTCTCAAAAAAGTCTAAAGCGAGTTTTGATTTTTGCTGTTCATAATAACTTAAACCAGTGACAACTAAAATTTCGACTTCAGCTTCGCGGTTTTTGAGTTTTTGATGAATGGGTAAAGCCTGCTGGAAATAATCTATTGCTTGGGAATATTGTTTTAATTTGTGGTGAGATAATCCCATTTGATTGAGTATGGAAG
Organism: Nostoc calcicola FACHB-3891; assembly: GCF_014697355.1. Classification (GTDB taxonomy): domain Bacteria; phylum Cyanobacteriota; class Cyanobacteriia; order Cyanobacteriales; family Nostocaceae; genus Nostoc; species Nostoc calcicola. The sequence continues at coordinate 58,713 of NZ_JACJRQ010000029.1, forward strand.
CTTCTTCAGAAAGATTTCCGCCTTTTTTGATGATTATTAATGCAGGTTGATAGAATTGAAGGGCTTTATCATCTTTATTCAAACCTTGATAAACTAGGCCGTTGAGGGTTAAAGCTATTGCTTCTGCACGAATATTTTTGACTTGGCGACTAAGTTGTAAGGCTTGATTGAGTAATTCTAAACTTGCTTCAGTTTTACCTAAAGCTCTATTTAATAAACCTAATAAAGCAATAGTTTCAGGTTCATAAAAACTATCTTTAATCTGCTGTCGAATTTTTAAAGATTCTTGCAGTGGTTCTACTGACTCTTGGGCTTTACCCTGAGCAATATAAAGAACACCAATATTAGTTAGTGTTTCACCTTCCCCTTTCTTATCATTTGTTTCTCGACGTATACTCAAAGCTTTTTGAAAGGTTTCCAGTGCTTTTGAATATTCTTTTAATCCCTGATAAGTTTCACCCAGATTATCTAATACATTACCTTCACTTTGGCGATTACTCAGCTTTTGATAAATAGTTAAAGCTGGAGTTAATGCTTTCTGCGCTTCTGGATATTCGCCTAATGAGTTATAAACTTCGCCCAAATAATTTAATGCTTCTGCTTCACCTAAAGAATCTTGTTGTTTTTGTCGCAGTGCTAAAACTTGTTGAAAAGTTTTCTCTGCATCTCTAAGTTGATATTCGCGTAGCTGGGAGATTCCTGCTCGCAATAATTTATCTGTAGATGTTGCTTGAAGAGTAGAGGGAATTGAGTTTTGAGTAATAATTTCTTGTTTTGAGGAAAAAGCTGCTTTGGTTATTCCACTGAATAAAACTGTCAGAATAATATATGTTCCTAACCGTAGAATTAACAAGTTAAATTTAGCGTTCCTTTTCACTGATTTTTTAAGAGATGATATAGTTTGCATTAATTTGTTTGTCTCTTTTATGCGGGTTGGTGATATGTATTTCTAGCTTTTGGGAGGATATGCCAAAAATGAGGCTAAAATTTAGCAGGAGTCCAATCACCAGAAGGGATGAATGCGGCCCAGTAAAATGGATGTTGGTATTTTTCGGAATTCAACATTTCTAATTGTGTCTGTCGCAAAGCTTCGGAACGTCCCTCATTTTTGATTAATCGTCCGTAATATTTCACCATCAGTTCTTTAGTTCCCAAATCATCAACATTCCAGAGACTAATTAACTGACTTTGAGTACCAGCCATCACAAAAGCACGACGCAAACCATATACCCCTTCGCCGTTGGTTGCTTTACCCACACCAGTCTGACAGGCGGAAAGTACGACTAATTTAGTACCCGATAAATTTAAGGAAGATGCTTCTAAGGCTGTCAGTACACCATCTTCATCACCACTGTGACGGTTGTTAAATCCAGCTAACGCAATACCGGAACGCAATAGGGGATTTTCAATGTTCTTACTCACCTGACGACTGGAACCAGGTTTGACGATGATTCCACGATTTCCCACAGCTAAATCTTGAATATCTGGAAAGTCTATTTTTTTATCGGTGAGAAAGAAACCGTGACTAGCGATATGTAAAATACTGGGTGACTGTAATTGTTTGAGAGTATTTTCTGTGGCTTGGTTGCCTGTTAGGAGTTTTACATCTTTTAATAAGGGGGTAATGGCTTCGGCTTCTTCCTTTGTTCCTGGTAAGGATGAAAATTTTAGTCTGTCAAATTCCGAGGAACGTTTTGCTTGGCGATCGCCTTTTTCTGACACAGATAAATTACTTGCAGCATTACCAAAATCAATATTTGCCATTACCACAGGTGTCTGACGGCTGGGTGCTTGATTTGATAAGCGCAGTAAGTCACGCCCTGTTGTTAAATAATTAATGGTGTAATTTTCTACAAGATAGCGGTTATTTTCATCTACCAGCGCAGCGAAGGGAATTAGATTCAGCTGGCTGTCGGGAGAAAGTAGCAGTTTTCGCTTATCACCCAATAGTTTGCGGATGGGTTGCATGAGTTTGGTATCCAGACGACGCGCAACTGGTTTCACATCGCGGGATTTACTTTGCAGGATGTCACCAAATTCACTAATTTCTCGATCAATAGCTTCCGCTTCTCCTAAATCTACCCATTGTGGTGCGCCTTGGGATGTCAGGATATATGCTGCATAATGGGGTTTACCATAGCGATCGCTCTTTTTTCCAGCTTTGGGATTGATTAAAGGTTGATACAGCGTAAATTCTACTAAAGCTGCATCGGTAGGTATTAATTTTTGCACTGATTCAATTGTGGTGATTTGAGTGACAGTGCGAAATTCGCTGCTACGTTTAGAGAGTTCTGCTTCTAATTTGTCGTACTCAGCTTGGAGTTTTGCAAATTCTTGACCAAAGTTACTAGATTCAGTGTACGTGAGTCTTGCCAGTTGGGAACTAATGGTTGTGAGTTCGTCAAATAATTTTTGGTTTTCTGGGGTAAGGTTTTGTCGTAACCAGCTACGATTATCGCTGAGAACATCAAGTATGCGTCCTTTCCGGCGAAGAATTGCGGTGAGAGCGAGTTTTGCAGCTTCGGGATTATTAGGTGCTGACTGGAGGTGTAAGGAAACTGTGATGTCGGTTGACTCATTGACTAACGCCATCATATAGTTTTGTTTTTGGCGTTCTGAACCAATACCAAGGATAATATTGAGATTGCGATCGCTAATATCTAAACTGCGATTTCTCACTTCAATGGCACGGTTTATATCGCCTTGAGCATGGTATGCATAACTTTGTAATTTTAAATCATTAGCAACATCTGGATGTTGGGAGCCAAAAAAGCTTTCTCTCATCAAGAGCGATTTTTGTAATAGTTCCAGTGCTTTTTGATTATTTCCTAAAAGATAATAAGCCCAACCTTGGTTACTTAAATTGAGTGCTACTTGGGGATGATTAGTGCCATATACTTTTTCCCAAATAGCTAAAGAACGTTGTAAAAGTTGAAGAGATTCTTTATATTTGCCTTGGTTATTATACAAATTAGCTAAATTATTGAGACTAAGAGCCACATCAGGATGATTTGCTCCAAATACCTGTTCTCGGATTTTTAAAGCACGTTTCGTTTCTGTTTCTGCCTCAGTAGTCTTTTCCAGGTGATAATAGGTATTTGCAAGATTGCTAGCGATTGTCGCAACCATCGGATGATTACTACCAAACACCTTTTCGCTGACAATTAAAGCTTTTTCGTATAAAGCTTCGGCCTCTTTATCATTCCCCAAGTCACTATATAGATTAGCCAAGTTTTGCAGTGATTGAGCTACTAAGGGATGCTCATCATTAAATGCTTTTTTGTTAATTTTCAAAGCTTCTTGATATAACTTTAGTGCTTCTGGATAATTCCCTTGGACTAAGTACGTACCAGCTAAATTATTAAGGCTATATGCTATCTGAGGATGTTCTGTACCAAATACTTTTTCGTTAATTGCTTTAGCGCGTTGATGTAATTCCAGAGTTTGCTTATAATCAGCTAAGTTTTTGTATATTTCAGCTAGATTATTGAGGCTGTTTGCAACATCAGGATGTTCTTTACCAAATGCTTTTTCTCGAATAGATAGCGCACGTTGGCTAATTTTTAGTGCTTCTGAGTAATTACCTTGCTCTGCGTAGAATAAACTTAAGCTGTTCAGAGTTCTAGCAACATCGGGATGTTCAAAACCTAATATTTTTTCTCGTATAGCTAAAGCACTTTGAAACAAAAGAAGGGCTTCTTTATAGTTGCCGATGTCAGTGTAAATACTAGCCAAATTACTGAGGCTTCTGGCACTGTTAATATTCTCTATACCAAACACTTTATTGTTAATAGCGAGAGCGCGTTGATGTAACTTTATTGCTTGTTGATATTTTGCTTGTATACCGTATAACTCTGCTAAATTATTCAGACTACTAGCAATATCTGGATGTTCGGAACCTAATAGCTTTTCTCTAATTGCTAAAGCGCGTTCAGATAAAGAAAGGGCTTCTTGATATTGACCCCGTTCTACATATACGCTTGCCAGATTATTCAAGCTACTAGCAATATCTGGATGTTCCTCACCAAATATTTTCTGACGGATTTCCAAAGCACGCTTATATAGATCCATCGCTTGTTGATAATTACCTTGTTCGCTATAGAAACCACCAAGATTATTCAGGCTAATAGCAACTAATGGATGCTCGTTACCAAATACTTTTTCACGAATAGTCAAAGCACGTTGAAATAAACCTTGCGCTTCTGTATATTTTCCCTGTGCTAGATAGATACTGGCTAAATTGTTGAGGTTAGAAGCAACTTGAGGATGTTCTGCACCCAGAATTTTTTCATTAATAGCCAAAGCAGTTTTTGCTAGGGATAGCGCTTCTTGATATCTTCCTAAATCTTTATAGATATAAGCCAGATTTATCTGACTCAAAGCAACATCAGGATGTTCTTTACCAAATGCTTTTTCATCAAGAGATAAACCTCGTTGTTGAAGCTTTACTGCTTCAGTATAATTTCCTTTATCTTTATACAAATTCGCTAAATTGTTTAGGCTACTAGCAACTTGCCCAGCTAGAGAATTTATTTTATAATCCTGTTCAGGAGGTTTGGCTGTCAACGCATTCTGATATAACTTTTCACGAATGTTTAAACTACGTTGAAATAAATTTTCTGCTTCTTGATAATTACCCAATTCTTGATAAACTGTTGCTAGATTATTAAGCTGATTTGCTAACTTATAATCACTCCAAAAATCACCATTTTTAGAAATAATTTCTAAAATAGATAAGGCTTGTTTATGATTTAGTAATGCTTCTTTATATTTTCCTATATTGCTATATATATTGCCTAAATTATTAAGACTAGTAGCAACTTCATCATGTTTAAGCCCATGAACATTTTTATTGATTTCTAAAGCACGTTGAGCGAATTTTAATGCTTCTTGGTAATTTGCTAACTTGATGTAAATATTAGTCAAAATAGGAAGTCGCTCGGCAACTTTTGGATGTTCTAAACCATAAGATTTTTCTGTAATAGTCAGAGCGCGTTGAAAATATGGTAACGCTTCCCGATATTTCCCTTGATTGTTGTGTAGATAACCTAACTTGAGGATATTATTTACTATTTCAATACTCTCTGAACCATATAAAACCTGCTGACGTTTGAGTACTTGTTGATAATATGATTCTGCTTGAGAATAATTTTGTTGACTTTCATATAATAATCCTATGTAGCCGATAAGATTAATCAATTCTTCCTCTGGTCTTTTGATTTTCTCCAAAATAGCTAAAGCTTGCTCACAACTATCACTTGCTTCCTTATATTTTTTCCAGTCATAGTAAAGATTACACATTCCATAAAGAATAATACCTTTATATAAAGGTAATTTATTTACTTGAGCAATTGATAAACCTTGCTGATAGTAATCAATAGCTTTTGGATATTGCTGTAGATTGTCGTAAGCCAGTGCTACTGACGCAAGCAAACCTAATTGTGCTGGTGGATTATTGAGTTCTTTAAAAATTATCAGTGCTTGCTGGTGGAAATCTACAGCTTGAGCAAATTTTTGTTGCTGGTTATAAATATCAGCTATCTGACTGATAGTTTCTAATTCTAATTCTCGCTGTTTGAGTTCTCGGAAAATTTTTAAAGCTTGCTGATATGATGCTAAGGCTTTATCATACTGTTGCTGCTTACTGTAAATTGATGCAATATTAAGAAATATTTGAGCTTCTTCAGCAGGATTTTTTTGTTTTTGATAAATAGCTAATCCTTTCTGAGCTATTTCTAAAGATTGCTGACTGTATTCAACTGCTTTTTTAGGATTTTTTAACTGATTAGAAGCATCTGCAATATAAGCAAGAAGTTTCATTTCTTCCAATACATTACCGCTTTGTCTAACGAGTACAAGTGCTGGTTGCATATACTCTATTTGTTTGTCAATTTGTCTTGAAAAAATATGAACAGTTCCTGCTGACATTAGTACAATACTTTCAGTTTTAGGATTTTTTACCTGACGACTAAGCTTTAAAGCCTGATTTAGCATTTCAAAACTTTGATCAATGTTACCTAATGCATAATGGCTTAAACCCAATAAAGCAATTATTTCTGGTTCATTAAAACTATCTTTTACTTGTTGTCGAATAGATAGCGATTGTTGTAAAACTTCTACTGCTTGAGAAAAATAACCTTGATTGATATAAACTGTACCAATATTACTTAAACTATCTGCCTCACCTTTTACATCTTTAATTTCTCGGCAAAAAATCAAAGCTTTTTGAAAATTATCCAACGCTTTTGAATATTGTTTAAATCCACTGTAGGCATTGCCAATATTATTTAGAGCTTCTGCTTCTTGTGAACGATTATTTAATTTTTGAGCAATAGCCAATGCTTCCTGAGAAAACTTTAAAGCCTGTGTTGGCTCACTCAATAAATTATAAATTTCACCCAGATAGTTTAGAACGACAGCATCTCCGGCAGTATCATTTTGTTGTTGTCTTTGTAGTAAAACTTTTTGAAAAATTTTTTCAGCATCTCTGAGTTTATATTCGCGTAGCTGCGTGATTCCTTCTTGTAATAATTTATCTGTAGATGTTACTTGAGAAGTTGGAGAAGGTGAGTTCTGAGCAAGAATTTCTTGCTGTGAATTAAGTGCCGTAGCTGCTGGTATAGCACTTAATAATCCGGCAATAGTAATGATTGCTCCAACCCTCAATATTGTTAGATTAAATTGATTACTTGTTGAGATTAATTTTGGTGTAATATCTGTTTTCATTTTTACCTTTCCTTAGTTTAAATAAATTTCACTGGCAAAAGACAAGCATTTATCGCTCTATCTTGTGAGCATTAATCATAGCCAAGACAATTATGATGAGATTTATTGCGACTCTCCAATAAGAGTAAAAGCAGCCCATTGAGATGGACTCACATATTTTTTCTTAGCAGTAAGCATGGCATTTCTTAACGCAGTAGCTTTGTCAACTTTTTGTTGTAGATTTTGATAAAATTCGGTCATTAAAAAGGCAGTTGAACCATCATCTACCGCCCATAAAGAAACAATCACGCTAGGTGTACCTGCACTAATTAAAGAACGAGATAAACCAATAACGCCATCACCAGTTATTCGACCCCTACCTGTGTCGCAAGCACTGAGGACAACTAAATCAGCGTTAATTTTCATATCGAGAATTTCTTCTGCTGTCAGTAGTCCATCGTGCTTTTTATCTTCCTTGCTTAGAGGTGATGAAAGGGAGTTAGAATTTTCTGGTGTGAGAGCGAGCCTTCCTTCAAAAGGAGCTAACGCGATCGCACTATCTAATCCTCGAATATCATCAAATAGTCCGTGGGTAGCAAAATGAATGATTTGCGCTTGGGGTAAGCGTTGTACAATCGCTGCTTCTGTCGCCTTATCGCCAATTAAAGCTTGGGTGTTAAATAAGGATGCGATCGCTTTTGCTTCTCTCTCTGCACCAGGTAAGGAAGTTAATTGTTGCGGCTTATCCCCAATTCTAAATGCAACCTTCGGCATGGTAGGGTTACCTACAATGAGTGGAGACGTGGAATTTCGCTGGTCTATATTTTGACGTTGTTGATGGGTTAAATCTAAAACCTGAATTGAGGGTGACGTGAGAATAGTATGTTTTTCTATCAGGTATTTACCGTTTTCATCTTGTAATGCGGGGAAGGGAACAAGGAATAATGAATTTTGAGGAATAAAGATTACCTTGTCTGTTTCTTTTGTAGGTAACAGTTCAGCAATAGGGTTAATTAATATTTCATGTAGTCGTTTTAAATTATTTTGTGCTTTAGATAAATTGGGTTTATAAGATACTCGAATACCACGACTTCTGACACCGATTGATTGACGACTGGCGATTACTAGGCTATTTAAATTGGTACTTTCTTTTTGCCACAAAGGTTTGAGGTTAGCTTTGCGGAATATTACTTCACCTGTGGGTTTTATGACCCAGATATACAATTCTGATTCTTCTGTTTGTTGTTTACCTTCAACTTTGAAGTCATCAATACTAATTGAATATTGTACCAATGTGGCGTTTTGTGATTTGGCAGTTTGTTTAATTTGGTCAATATTTGGTGGCTTGGATAATTGTTCTTGAGGGTTAGAAGATACTTGAGAAGCGAGTAACTCTACAAAGGCACGTCCTCTTCCTCGCTCGGATATTTCTAGCGCTCTATCTGTCTTATTTTGAGCAATCAGAACTTGTTGTAAAATGCGATAGATACTACTTTGCGTATCAAAAAAAGAAACTTTATCATTATCTTTTAATTCTCGACCTCGCAGAGATTCTAAAACTTTTATTCCCTCAAATAGGATACTTTCTGCTAACTTGAGATTTCCATGTTTGTAGTAATTAAGCCCTAAATTGTTAAGTGCAGCGCCCTCACCTCTACGGTCGTTTATTTTTTGAGATATTTTCAACCTTTGCTGTTGATACTCAATGGCTTTGGGGTAGTCTCCCAGACTATAGTAGGTATTACCGAGACCACCCAGCGCATTACCCTCCCCTTGACGGTCTTGTATTTCTTGGGCGGTTTTCAGACTTTGTTGTTGGTACTCAATTGCTTTAGGGTAGTCTTCCAAATTACGGTAGGCAATACCTATGTTTCCCAGTGATTGACCCTCCCCTTGGCGGTCTTGTATTTCTTGGGCGATTTTCAACCTTTGCTGTTCATACTTAATCGCTTTGGGGTAGTCTCCCAAAGCAAGGTAGGCAATACCTATGTTTCCCAGTGATTGACCCTCCCCTTGGCGATCTTGTATTTCTTGGGCGATCGCTAAACTTTGTTGGTGGTACTCAATCGCTTTTGGGTAGTTTCCTAAACTATGGTAAACAACACCGAGATTTCCTAGTGATTGCCTTTCGCCTAAACGGTATTTAATTTCCTGGGCAATTTTCAAGTGTTTCTGATGATACTCAATAGCTTTAGGGTAGTCTCCCAGATCATTGTAAATGCTACCGAGATTACCAAATGCAACACCCTCCCCTTGACGGTATTTAATTTCTTGGGCAATTTTCAAGTGTAGCTGATGGTATTCAATGGCTTTGGGGTAATCTCTCAAACTATAGTAAGCATTTCCCAGACCACCGAATACAGCACCTTCTCCTTCACGGTCTTTAATTTCTTGAGCGATTTTCAGGCTTTGCTGATGGTATTCAATGGCTTTGTGATAATCTCCCAAGCTGTCATAGGTATTACCAAAATTGTAGAGTGCAATACCCTCGGTTTTACTATCTTTAATTTCTCGCAAGATTGGCAAACTTTGCTGATAATATTCAATGGCTTTGCGATAATCTCCCAGAAAATGGTAAGCCACACCTAAATTTACCAGTGTTTTACCCTCTCCTTGACGGTCTTTTATTTCGCGGTAGATTAACAGTGCTTGCTGCCAAGATTGTAATGCGGCGGTGAATTGACTGCTTTGCAGTTGCTCACGCCCTCGCTGCATCACTTTCTCTGCTTCCGCTTTACGGTCATTATTAGTATGCGCCAATATCTGCGATGCTACTGGTAAATTAGAAGCTGAATAAATGGACTTTTGAACAAAAGTAGTATTTTGTAATTTAGTATTTTTTTGACTTTTCTGTTTCTCTAATAGCTGAGGTGATCTTAAATCATCGTTAGCGTTAGTAGTCAAGCGAGATGCTAATAACTCTACAAAAGCTCTAGAACGACTACGTTCGGCTATTTCTAAAGCTGCATCAGTTTTATTCTGAACAATGAGAACTTGTTGCAGAATATTATATGTATTGCGTTGGGTCTCATACAATGAAACTTTTTGATTATCACCCAATCGACTATCTCGAAGAGATTCTTTTACCTTCAGTGATTCGATGAGAGTTCTTTCTGCTAAGGCTAACTTACCCTGTTTGTAGAAAATATGACCTAAATTATTTAGTATTTTTCCTTTGCTCTGAAGGTTTTTTGTTTCCTCTGCAATTAATAAAGACTGTTGTAAATAATCAATAGCTACTGGATAATTTCCCTGTTCACTATAAACATTACTCAAGTTTAATAAGTCTATTCCCTCACCTCGACGGTCTTTGAATTGCCGTGAAATTCTCAATCCCTGTGTAAAATACTCAACCGCTTTGGAGTAATTTCCCTGTTTCCAATAAGCCTGACCTAAAGCACTAAGTGCTGAACTTTCAGCATAAGGACGTTTGAGAACCCGAAAAATTTTTAATCCCTGTTTCAAATACTCAATTGCTTTCGGATAGTCTCCCACATAAAAGTAAATTTTCCCTAATTGTTCTAAGGCACTCCCCTCACCTAAATTATCTTTGATTTCCCGTGCTATTTTTAATCCCTGCTCTACATAGTCAATTGCTTTTAGATAGTCTCCCAATTTGCGATACACAGTACCCAAGTCTTGTAATGCAATACCCTCCATGTCTTTGTCTTTTAATTGCCTTGAAATTATTAGGCTCTGTTCTGCATACTCAATTGCTTGTGGGAAATTTCCCAGCCCAGAATAAGCACTACCAAGATATGAAAGTATGAAAAATTCGATGTCATGCTTTTTGATCGAGCGTATAATCGCTAGAGACTGTTGAAAGTATTCAATCGCTTTGGGATAGTTTCCCAAGTTAATGTATACGTCACCGAAAGCTCCCAATGCCAAAGCTTCACCCCGACGGTCTTTTATTTCCCGATAAATTTGAAGTGCTTGTCCATGAGACTTTAAAGCTAGCTCAACCTTACCGAATCGGCGATAATCAAATCCTTCGTTCAAAAGCCTATCAGCCTCTGCTTTACGCTCAGTATTAGTCTGCGCCAAAACCTGTGATGCAGCAAACACAACTGGAAAACTCGAACCCAAGGAAGTCGAGACAACAGCCAATAGACAAATAAATACACTTAGCCCAATTTTGCAGGAACGCATAGCCATAAACCCACATCATCACAACAAACCAATCAACGTAAAAGCAGCCCAATCTTCAGGATTTGGATACTTTTTCATCGTTTCCAGCATCGCTTGACGTAACGCGCCCGCTTTATCCGTATTTTTGCTTAAATTACCATAAAATTCGCTCATCAGCGTCACTGTTGATATATCAGAAACATTCCATAGCGAACCAATGACGCTATCCGCACCAGCGGCTAAAAAAGCGCGAGAAAGCCCAATGACACCATCACCTGTGATGCGTCCCAAGGCTGTATTGCCACCAGTCAAGACTACTAAATCTGCTTTGAGGTTGAAATTCTGGATTTCTTCAGTCTTCAACCAACCATCATCCTGCTGCGAAGAAGCCAGAGCAATTACACCTGGAGAGTCTTCTCGATCGTAATCTTGGGGAAAAGTATTGGTTGCGAGGTGAATAATTCTCGCTTGGAGCATTTTTTGTGCGATCGCGGTTTCTGTTGCAGCATCACCTATTAGTGGTTGAGTTTGAAACATCTGTGCAATGTTTTTGGCTTCTTCTTCTGCACCTGGTAATCGTGATGGTTTACAGTTATCCCTTGCTGGATTGAGGGCGGTTTTTGGTGCAGTGGGGTTTCCTACTATTAATAATTCATCATCCGTAATATGTTTGGGAACAAAAGGTTTTGCATCTTTACGCCCTTTTTGGCGCTGGTAAAGTAAATCTAAGACCTGAATTGAAGGTGCAGTAGAAATTGTGTGTTTCTCAATCAAATATTTACCATTCGCGTCTTGTAATGCTGCAAAGGGAACAGTAAATAGTTCGCCTTGAGGAATAAAAATTACTCGTTCCTCTGGTTTTTGTGGTAGTAAGTCGGCAATTGGTTCAATTAGTACTTGATGCAGTTTGTGTAAATCAAATTTCAAGCTTTTATTTTTAGGCTTTTCATAAACTACAATCCCCTTTGGCTCTGCACTTATTGCACCATGATGACGGCGATTTCTGCTAAATAAATTGAGAAATAAATTATTTTCAACTTTTCCCCAAGCTTTTAAGTCAATTTTACGGAATTGCATCTCGCCTGTGGGTTTAATTACCCAAATATATAATTCCGATTCTTGAGCTTCTGTTTTTTCATTAACTGTAGATTCATCGGTAACAATTGAGTATTGAACAATTGTGGCATTTTGTTGCTTTGTAACCTGCTTAATTTGCTCTATATTTGGTGTATTTGAAGAGTTGGCAAGTTGTTTTGTTAATGTTGGTTCTGCTATGTGCTGAGTTTTAGTTTGCTTGAAACTAATTTGATTTGACTTGAAAATGGGTAATTTGTCATTAGCGATCGCACTGTTATAATTAGCTGTAATAGCTGTGAAAATAATTAATATAGTAGTAACTTTACAAATGGAGATTAAAAAATAATTTTTTGATGTTTTCATCATAATTCTCTTGGTGAATGATTGTTATGAGAGTTAGGAGTATTGGTAAATAGTGGTGCGTTACACTGACCATAACGCACCTTTTTAATTGAATTATTCAATCCAAAACTAGCTAGTCTGAATATTTTCAATCATGTCTTGTGCTTTTTTCGCTAATTCTGGTTCTCCTTGTTCTGTAAAAAGGCTAACGGCTTGATTTAAATCTAAAACTGCTGCTTCTTTGTCGCCTAATTTATATTGACTAGCAGCCCGGAAAAAATAAGCGTGTGCAAATTTAGCATCAAGCGCAATTACTTGGTCAAAATCTGATTTTGCTGCTTCATATTTCTCCGTATATAAATAAGCAATTCCTCTACCAAAATAAGCGTAAGTAGCACTCTCATTATTGCGTTCAGTCTGTAAAACTTTATTAAATGCTTCAATTGCTCCTTCATAGTCATCTTTCTTTAAAAGGTCATAACCCTGCGATAATTGGGTTTCAACGCTGGAACTATTGCCGCTTGTGTTAGCTGGTTTTAGTTGAGAATCTCGAATTTGTGGTTTTTCTTGCAACGTTGAAACTTGTGCTACCAATTGATTTGGATTTTGGAAGTTTTGAGCATCCGCTTTAGCACTATAAAAACTTGTTCCTAATACAACCAAAGTAATTGCTAATTTTAAACCTTTCATTGTCATGTCTCCTGTGTGTTTACAAATTTGTCACTGTTTCAAGATGATGTATTTCTGAGAGTTGCGAGGATATGCAAAAATATTCGATATTTACTTGTATTTACTCACTTCAAGAAAGCTTGATTTATTAGCCAGGAGCTAGTAGCTCCTGGTAATTAAAAGGATAGAAAACAATCAACACTCCAATCAAAAACAATTTTTAAGCCGTTGCAATTTCTTTAAACACATTTAATGCCTGTTCAGCAGCTTCAGGATTTCCTTGTTTTTGATAAAGTTCCGCAGCTTTTTGTAAGTCAGATTTTGCTTCATCTGTTTGAGCTAAATTCGCTAAAGCGATACCTCGCCAAAAATAAGCGTGAGCAAATTCAGGTTCCGTTTTGATGGTTTGCTGAAAATCTGCGAGCGAGTCACGATATTTTTCCAGTTGAACGTTAGCAAATCCTCTACCAAAGTAAGGATAAGCAGAACTAGGGTCAATACGTATAGCTTGCTCGAAATCTGCAATTGCTGTCTGATATTCCCCCAATTGGGTATAAGTAAATCCTCGAAAGAAGTAAGCTGAAAAATTATTTTTATCAATTTTTAAAACTGCATTACAACCTTCGAGTGCTTTTTGAAAATCTCCTTTATCTAAATCTTGTGATATTTGAGTTAATAATGCATCTATATTATTAGCATCATGAGCTTTGAGAGAAGAATTGAGTTTGGACAGTGGTTCGATTTTAGGTAGTTTTAACTGGGGTTTCAATTCAGTTTTTGCCCGTGTCACAAGCAACGCATTAGAATCGCTTAAGCTCCCAGCCAAAGTTTGCGAATTAAAAAACATTGTTCCGACAATTGCGATTACTGCTGCTAATTTTAAGCCTTTCATTTGGTCTGCTCCTTGATATTTGTTGATGTTGGATGAATGAAGTTGTACTAAGATGAATAAATGCATCTGTTGCAACTATGTTTTGCTCGCTCACATGAATATGTATTTCTAGAGGTTAAGAGGATATGCCAAAATGAGTTTTTTCTAACTTGAGGACGTTCCTCTTTGTGCGCTCATAGATATGTATTTCTGGGATTTGAGAGGATATGCCAAAATGAGTTTTTTCTAACTTGAGGGCGTTCCTCTTTGTGCGCTCATAGATATGTATTTCTGAGGTTTGAGAGGATATGCCAAAATTGGGGAGTTTTTTTGAAATTAATTGTGAACTAGCTAACGAAGTAGCCCAAAATGCTTATACAATAAGGGTTGAGACTATTTTAAACTTTTAGATATTTTTTCTTTAAACAGAGATTTTCAGTATATTTTGAGAAACTGTGCTGCAAACAAACATAAAAATACCCAGATGATGTATCTGAGTATCTCTTAAAAAGATGATTGCTGATTTTTAAAGACTTTCTACTTACCGCACTGTGACTTAAGTTGTTGCGGAATATCTTGAAGTATTTTCAGTAACTCAGCAGAAGGTTTTTCTACAGAGTAAGCTTGCTGTAAGGCATCAGCCCACAATTCCTGCTGTATAAAATAGTTAGCTTTTGCCAGTGCGATCGCTTCCGTGTTAGCTCCTTTAGCTTTTTGTTCTTCTTCCAAACTTTTTAATTTATTAGTTATGCCCTGTCTTTCTTGTGGTTCCATTACCTGAAATTTGATATTTCCAGTTGCTGCACCTCCCTCAAATACCGCCCAATAATAAGTTTCACCTGGTTGTAGTGGCTCTCCTGTGTAACTGATAAATTTTTTCCCTGGTGCTAATTCCTGAACCCATAAAGTCGTCTGCCTATTCTTCATCAGTCCAACTTGTTGTGCATTTCCTTCCCAAAGAAATAGCGGGCGATCGCTCCAAACAATTCTAGGTTTATTTGGTTTATCCTCTGGTACATCGGGAGATATCATACAAACGGAATTTGGTGCAGATGAACCACGAACAGGACGACCGACTGCTTTACGTGGTTTAATAGGAGGTTTCGGTTTCGATAAAGGCAGAAAAATATTAATCCAAGATAGTAAAGGATTTGTTTGTTTGGTTTCTGCTTTTAACTCCACATTGGAGAACAAAGATAATCCAGTAATATTTATTGTCAAAAGTAAGAAACAAGGCTTAATATAATCGAACTTATTCATTAAGCTTTTCTCCTTATAAACGTTGGTATGACGTATATCCAAATTGTCAGCGATGGTAAAAACCAAGGTAAAATCACCGCGATTGATGAAAGATAAATTTGCAAGCTTAGTACACCATAAGCTGCTGTAAACGCACCTAAAGCTAATAAACTTTGTAACCTGATACGTGGATTTTTCTGCATTATAAAATATAATGTTTTACCTAACATACCCAACATAATAGCTATTAAAATCATCCACAAATCAGGGATGGGTACAACCATTCTGTTATTTAATAAATGATGTACTTGATAAGCATGAATTTCACCGCCTGTCAAGACTTCGTTGCTATTTTCAGGATTTTCTAAGCGTCGCCATAGTTCTAGAGCAGGAGGTAAATCAAAGTTATCTTCACCATTTTTCGACATTCCCGCTTCACCATATCCTCCTGGTGCAATGATGACTATTTGATTTTGTAAATTAGAGATAGGTGGATTTTGGTTATTATTTTCTAACAATTGCCAAGCTGGAATACTACGATACACTTGATTTGGGGGAACAGAAAAATCAACTATCGGATGCAACCACATCTGACCAAAATAATAGCTAAATTCTGTGATAGATTGTAGATGAGTTCGTGGTAGTTGCAAGCTAGCAATATTTTTCAAATTATTTTTTTGCAAAAACTTTATAATTTGCTTGCTAAAGTCAGTTTTAGTATTTAAATTTGGTTGTAGTGACTGTTTTAAATCATCTTCAACAGTCTTATCTGCAACTGCGATCAATCCTTGCTGTTTTTGATTTGTTGTATTAGTTATTTGTGATTTTAATCTCTGCAATTGATACGATATTGCTAATAAATTAGAAAAATATAATGGTTGAGATTTATCTAATGGAGATAGTAGTTGCATATACCCAGGTAAAATCTCGATTTCTCCTTGCAAAGTCCAATTAGGGCTAGCAATTTCAGGTAAAACTGTCAATTTTTCTCCAGTTAGAGCTTTAGTTTCTGCTAGGACAAACCATGTTGGATTGGATGACTTTACTGCGGCTTGAAGAGATTCAGCTAATACTTTATCATTTTCTCCCTGATATCGATCCAATAAATAATCAATGCCGATTACGTTAGCACCTTTTGCTCGCAATTTATCAATTATCATTGCAAAATATTTTCTATCCATCTGTCTTGCACTCGACAGTTTTGAGTCTTTGGTTGCATCTTTAAGTGATTTTTCATCTATTTGCACTAATAAAACTGGAGGTGATTCTGTTGCTTTAATTTGTCCTGTTACTTGACGATAAAAAGCTTGTATCTTTAAACGCTGTGCTAATAAATTATTCTGTATAGGTAGTTGTGTACTAATAATAAATAAAGCTGAAAGAGCAAAAGTTTCAATTCGAGATGGGCTTATTTTTTGTAAATTCTCAATAAAACCAGGTTTAAAGCGAAATAAAGTAGCTTCTGGATGGAGAAATAGAGAAGGAATAAGATATGCACTAGGATAAGTCAGATTTTCCTCTAGCTTCAGATACTGACAAGCTGATGTTAAAGCTTCTTGGACATCTTTATATTCAGCTAAGGTTTGTAGAAAATGCAGCAAAAATTCAGAAGCAACTTTATTATGAATTGGTTCGCGCATCACCGCCACTTGACTTAATCCTAATTCAATTAGGTTATTAGCAATACTCAAACCATTACACGAATTAAATAAAGCAAATTTTAATCCATTTTCTAAAGCTTTATTTAATAAAGGTATAATTTCACTAATTGATAAAGTTGTATTGGGAGCAATTGAAATTTCACCACCTGTCAAAGCTGTTTCATTGCTATGACCTGCAAATAATAAAATATCCCATCCCAATTCTGATGTAATAGTTTCTTTAAGTTCACCTTTGAGTTCATCAATATTCTTTCCTGGTTGCCATCCCACAAATTTAATTTCAGCAATGCGTTTCAGTTTTTGGATTGCTTTATTTTCTGCTTCAAAATTTAGACCAGTATCATCACCTAAAATTACTAAAACTCTAGTTTTAGCACGACGGGTATGATTATGCTTTGCTACTGATTGATGGATATTGATAGGGCTGCGTACAATATTAATCTTACCAAAAGCAAAGGTAACTTCCGTGCAAATCTCCCAGCTTTCCCAAGGTAGGCGTGCTAATTCTAAAGAATCACAAGTCAAAAAAAGGTTAATATTTGCAGATTGAGAATTAACAGATAATAATGAAACTTGAGTAATTGCTGCCCGAATTTCATAAAGTTCACTACTACGCAACCAACTATGAAATTCAGATAGAAATTTTGCCTCTATTTGAACTAATCTTGCGTGCCAATCAAGGGTCGGTGTTTGAAAACTACCGCAATCTTCTACCCGTCCTCGTAAAGAGGTTTTGTAAAAACTTAGATAGGTGCGTTGCCATTCTTGATAGAGTAATGTCAGGTTTTCGGGATAGGTAATTTTGGCGCTGAGACGTTGTGCTGTTCCCCAAGTTAATTCAAATAAGCAAACTTGTTCGATGCGTTGTACTTTGAGATGAAAGTTATTCATAATTTGTGGTTGATTATTTATTAGTTGGCAGAGATGCAAGTAATTGCACCTCTATTAATTTTTAAAGTCCATTGCCAATTAAAATGAATGGTGCCCAGTAGTAAGGATGTGAATAGCCGCTTTGAGGCTTTTCATTTCTTGAGGACGTGCCGATATTCACTTCAATACCACGTCGTTCGGGGTTTGTGCTGGAGTTATTCCCGTTTAGTAAGTCAAGTTGCGCTTGACGTAATGCTTCAGATTTCGTCATTTTCCCAGTGGCAAGGTTTTTGTAAAATAGTTGCATTAGTTCAGATGTACTAGGATCATCAACTTTCCACAGAGATGCGATCGTAGCTTTAGCACCTATTTGTTGCATCCGATATCCAAAGCCTAAAATCTCTTTACCATCCCCAAAACCACCCAAACCAGTTTCGCAAGCACTCAATACAACTAAATCAACATTGGGTAGGTTCCAATCTTTTACATCTCGCAGAGTCACATATTTTCCATCACCCAAAACAATTACAGATTCTTCTGGCTTTCCATCTACAAATGCTGCATGAGTCGCAAGATGCACCACCGAGTAATCGTTCATTTGATACACGATATCTTTATTGAATTGATTATCTAAAAGTTTGGTGCTTCCAGAAATAGTTGCTGTAATTTCATCTACTTCTTTTCCTGCATATCTCAATCCGCTAAATTTTGCTGTCTCTTTTCCAAGTCGAATAGTGACATTGCGATTTATATCTGTGAATGCAGCAGCTAAAATTTCTCGTTTAGTTTGAGGTTTTGTATTTAAATCCATCAAACTCAAGGCTGTAATATTATTGATATTAAAACGCTCAATTAGCCATTGCTTACTATCATGTAAAGCAGCTAGAGGAATATAACGTAATTTTCCATCTGGAGCAAAAATAATTGTTTTAGTTTTTGCTTCTGCTAAATCCGCTTCCAGTGGTTGAATTAGCCATTGATAGAGTTTATTACCATTCACTTTGGCATTACTGCCAGGACTTTGTAAATCACGACGAAAATCTTCAATTGTTTTATTAAGTTCAGCTTCCGAAACTGCTACTGTACGACGAACTGGAGGAGCATAAGGAGTAAGTAATACTAGTTCCAAACGCTCTTTGAGAACCAAGGGATAAATAATTACAGCATCTTGTTGCAGCCGCTTCAAATTATCTTGTAAACTTCTTGCTTGTTCATCTGGGTCTAAATTCTTTCCTCCCGTAAGTTGACGTAATTCTTCAATTCGTTTTGCAACTTCTGGACTTTTGACAAATTCTCCGTATTCTTTTATGAGATTTTCTTGCATTTTTCGCAACTCAACAATACGCTGTTGCTGCTTATTGTCACGCTTCTCTCGTGGGATAGTTTCTAATTCGGTTAATTCCTTACCCAAAGCAATTTGTTTCTTATTTAAAGTGCTATCGATTCCCCTAGTTTTGCCGAAATACTCTTGAGCTTCTAGATATTTCAGTATTTCTAGTATTGGTGTTGCTTCTGCTGTACGTCCTTGCTGTAATAATAAATCTGCATACTGACGATATACTTTGGCTGGTGTAAATCCATCAAAATCGACAATTGTTTGGAAGAAAGATTTTTCTAAGTCAGGTGTAATTTCTTGAACTTTACTTCGCACTACTTCAATTCGCTGAACTGCTTCCTGATAGTTTTTAATTGCTTCGTTAGGTTGATTTAAATCTGCATAGGTACGACCTAAACCAGTATAAATCCCAGAATCAGAACCTACGGCTTTTGCTTGAATTTTGATTGCAAGTGCTTGGTTATATGTTTTAATCGCTTCTTGCTTTTTACCAAACTTACGCTGTAAGCCCCCTATAAATGTCAGTACCTCCTTTTCATAGCTAGGATTTTTCGATTTTCTTGCAAGTTCTAAGCCAGCTTGGGCTGCTTCCATTGCTTTTTGCTCGTTCTTTAACTCACCATAGCCCAGACCAAGTACAATATTTCCCATTATTTCTATTGGGATTATTTTGGTTTTGGGTAAAATAGCTAAACCGCGATTTGCATATTCAATTATTTTTTCTGGTTGGTCTTTACCAAAATAGCTGTAGGCAAGAATGAATAAGCTTACGCCTTCAAACTGAGGATTTTGTATTTTCTGTGCTAAAGCAAGTGCTTGTTGTAAATATTCAATACTTTTTTGCTCATCTCCTAAAGTTTTGTAGAATACCCCAATTTCAAGAAGAGTTGTCCACTCAGAATTCTGGGCATCATTTTGTTTAGCAATTGACAACGTATTCTGAAATAATTCCAGAGTTTTCTGATAATTGCCTTGATTAGTATAAATCTTCCTTTGAATATCTAAAGCATCTATTTTTAAATTGAGATTTTTTGTTTTTTCTGCAATTACCAATACTTGCTGTGCCGAGTCTAAAGCTTGCTGATAATCTCCCTTTACTGTATGGTTAGCACTGATTTGTTTTAATGCCTGTGCTTCTAAATCAGAATTTTTAATGTCCCTCGCAATTGTCAAAGCTTGCTGAGTAAATTCGATTGCTTTTAGGAAGTCTTGGCTACTATTATATACACCACCTAAACTAATCAATGCTTCAGCTTCTAGTTTAGGATTTTTTAGACTTCTTACCAAATTTAAACGTTTTTGAGCAAATTCTAGAGCTTTATCATATTCCCCAAGATTAGTGTAGATTAAACTCAAAAGTCCTAAAGTATCTGGCTTGCTTCCCAAAGCATACTCTTGATTATTTTTAGGTACTTTTTGAATATCAATTTCTTCGGATTTTGTTAAAGCTTGCTGTGATAATTTAATACCTTGTTCATAATCTCCCAAAACATTATATGTAGAAGCAAGCCCTAATAAAGCTCGTACTTCCAACAAAGGATCTTTAAGTAGGCGAGTAATTTCCAACTCCCGTTGACCTAATTCAATTGCCTTTGCATTGTATCCCTGAGCAATGTAAACTCCAGCAAGGTAAGATAAAGCATTTCTCTCGGCTTTTAAATTTCCAGACTGCTGTGCAACTGTTAAACCTTGTTGAATAAATTCTTGTGCTTGGGCTAATTCTTTCATATTCAGGTAAAAATTACCTATTGAAGAATAAGCTTCACTTTGTATATTCATCACTTCTTTTTCTGTTGATGAATCTTTGATTTCTCTTGCAATATTTAATGCTTCTGGCATTAAGTTCAGCGTTTGATTTACTAGCCCTATAGCACGAGAATAATCTTTTTTCCCTCCAGCTTCAAAACCACTTAAAGTGTATAACCGCATGATTTGCAGTAAAATCTCAAGTTGCACAGGACGATTATTTAGTGGTTGTCTTTCAAGGGCTAATGCTTGTTGATAAAATTCAATAGCCTGCTCAAATTGTTTTCGATTGAAATACACCCCTGCAATTTGGCTAAGAATTTTAGCTTCTAAAAATTTATCCTTGACTTCTCTGGCGATAGGTAATGCTAGTTCTAAAGGTGCGTTCGCCTGTTCAGATTTACCTTGTAAATTATAAAGTGTTCCTATGAGGAAAAGAATTCTAGCTTCCTCTGATTTATTTTTCGCTTCCTGCACTAAGGGTAACGCCTGTTGATAAAATTCTATGGCAAGGTCATATTTTTCTTGTTTTGTATAACTATCTCCTAAAGATGCGAGAATATTAGATTCAAGAGATTTATCTTTTACTTCACGAGCTATAGGTAAGGCTTGTTTGTAAAATTCAATCGCCTTATCATATTTTTGTTGCTTAAAGTAGGTATCTCCTATACTAGCGACAATACTAGCTTCAAAAGAACGAATTCCTGCTTCTTTAATGAGCGGTAATGATTGCTGAAAAAATTTCAATGCATTGTCATATTCTTTTTTGTTAAAATAAACATATCCTATTTGCTGTAAACTCCTACCTTCCCAAGCACGGTTTCCAACTTCACGATTTACAGCTAAAGCTTTATTCAACCAATCTAAACCATTGGTATTATCATCTATATTGTTGTAAGCTGCTGCTATCCTAAATAGAGTAAATCCCTCTTGAAATTTATCACCTAATTCTTGATGCATTGCGAGTGCTTGTAGTAAAAGTTTCAAGCCTTTATCTTGTTGTTTTAAGAAAATATAGGTAAACCCCATTCGACTGAGAGTAACAGCTTCCCCAGCTTTATCTTTTACCTCACGGCGAATTTCTAAAGCTTGCTGTAAAGTTTTTAAGGCCTCCTCTTCTTTAAATAAAGCAAGGTAAGCCCCACCAAGATTATCTAGGGTTTCTCCTTCTCCAGCGCGGTCTTTAATTTCTCGACGAATTTTCAATGCTTGCTGTAAAACTTCTAATGCTTTTTCCTGTTGAACCAACCAATTGTAAACCTGTCCTATATTATTGAGGGTTTGCCCAATTCCAGCCTTATCTCCCAGTTTTCGCCGAATCTCCAACACCCGTTGATAAGTCTGCAATGCTTTCGGATATTCCCCACGACGAAACTGCTGCACCCCTTCCTGAAATAACTTATCGGCTTCTGCTTTGCTATCTGAACTTGTTGCAGTTTGTGCTAAAGTATGCTTAACTATTACATCGCTGGCTGCGAACCCAACACCACAAGTCAGTGACAACACTAAAGTAACTAGGGCGAAACTCTTCAAACGGTTAGACATTGGTTATTCCTCTTATATGACTACAAAAGATTGTTTGCTCAATCTCTTATATTTCTGAGGACAAACCAGGTTATGCCAAAATTGAAAAATGACCTCAGCATAATTACGATACCTTGATGTGGTAGACCGCATAAATACTGGATATCGCTAGCTAATTAAAGATATTGTGAAGAAAATGCCAAAGAGTTCCGGACATTCGCAATAATTACCCTGTTATTGCAATTATCTTGTGAGGAGTTATTGACACACTTTGGTGGTTAGTACTATAAAAGCGATCGCCTCCATACCGATACACACAGGTTCTGCTGGTGGATAATCTCGTATCGCACCCAGTACTTAGTACAGGTAAATGCAAAAAGGGGCCCGAAGTGAAAATTGCGATGCCTCTGGCAAGCGAAGCGATCGCACTGGACGCTACTCAGTCCAAAAGTAAATTTCGTACCTCATTTATCGTGAGATGTACTCAGCTACAACTAGCTAAGGCTTCAAAAGCAAACTTCTGAATCTGAATCTAAAAATAACCACTACAAACCTACCTCCCCAAATCAAATGCAAACGGTGGTAAAGTCACCTCAACGTCATCCATCAAACTTACACTTACTAAAAACTTCTCATCCCAATTGCCAACCACACGGGTAAATATGTAAGAGTCTTCACTTTCCGCATTTAATCCCCGTTCGTCCAAAATACCTGTTTGGTCGCTGACACGAAATTTGATATTAGACGGTAAACTACTTAAAGCAGGTGCGCCTAAAATTAGTAACAAACTCCATTCAGGCTTTCCAGATTCCGATACCAAATGCCAAGTCACAGCATACATTCGCAGAGGTATCCCAGCTAACAGTAAATCCTGATACGCGCCCCGTCCTTGTACTGGAATTTCTAAACCCCTCTGTCGTAGTTGGGTGACTATTACTTCAAATTCTTCCTCTGGACTACGTATTGGTCGCATTTCGGAAGCATCCGCAAAACTTGGTAACAACACCCAAGAAAGAGAGAGTGCTAAATCATCCAACTCGTCCCACAACCAACGTCCAGCATTTAAAGCAGGTTGCGTAATTAATTTAATTAAATCTTGTAGAGACGCAAAATAACCTGGCGATTCTGGCTTTGCGCTACCCATCTCTACATTCTCTGTAGCTGTATTTTGTTTCTGTAATGTGTAAAGCCAATTCAGCAACTCCGGATTAGTAAAAACAGCAGAAGCTTGTTCCCAAGTTAAAACTTCAGATAATTCCCTTCTCGGTGATTGTAACTGAGGTAATAATTCTACCAATTGATTTTGTACATTTGCTAAAAGCGCACTGCGATTTGTGGGAATTGCAGGTAAAGATATTGCTGACGGTTCCAAACATCGCAGATATAGCAATAAACGGTCTGGATTATCATCAAAACTGAATATTGGTAGTTGATAATTCCAATCCGACTGTAAAGACGTTATTTGTACACTCTCTCGCAATTCCTGATAAGGTAAAAAAGCATAAACATTCGCTGCTTCTTGTTCTTCCAACACCTCCACTAAAACATAAAAGTGAGGAATAAACTCTGGTAAATCAACAACAATTCTTGGTATACTCACCATTTCATCAGTCAGGCTACCAGTAGCAATTAAACAGACTTTAAATTCCCCAACTTGTAAATTAGCGACGCTGTTAATAAAATTTGCCAAAACTGGTTGTAAAATTGTACATTTCTCTCGATTAATAGTTAGCGATTCTGCTCTTGATTCTAGCCATTGCTCAAAAGCCGATAAAGCTAAACAATTAAGATAGGCTTGCCATTGCTTGGATTCATCAAGGATTTGACTGCTAATTTCTGCGGCTTGGTCAATATCATCCGATGAGACAATAACTGCTGAAATTGGTAAAGCATCAAAATCAAGATAAGACATGGGAGAAACATTACTCAATAAATTTGCCATAAATTTGTTTTAATTTGTTTTTCTAGTTTGAAGATATTCACATAACCGTTCGGCGAAAATATCACCCTTTAAATAATTTTTCATCGTTCTTGATTGACTTTCGGAATTTTTCATCATCTGTCTAATTTCTTCTAAAAGTATAACCTTCAGTTGCTCATCTAGGTTTTTCAAAGCTTGGATATCAGCATATACTTTGGCTTTTTCTATCACAGAATCCTTTAAAATCACCAACATTTCCTGTTCCACATCAGTCCGCAGGTCTTGTAATTTTAATAACTTCGTTATTGAATATTGCGCTGTCATACCCAGAAATTCAGCAATTTCTTTCATGGCTATTTTTTGACATTGAAATAGTTCGAGAGCAGTTAAAAATATCTGTGCTTTTTCGCCCTTTTTACGTGATAATTGTCTGATTCTCGATTCTATAACTTGAGCTAAAGCTTGCTGCAAGCAAATCGGAAATTGATGGCGATAAAACCGCAAAAATTCTGCTTGTTCGTCGTTTTCTTCTAAAATGTTATTAGTATCAGGCGCAGGAATTTCCTCTATTAAAGAATTATAACTGTCTCCTTCCACAGCGTCTAGAGACTTTGCAGGGAAAGAACCACCCCGGACATGAATTCGGTATTCACGCAATTGAGTAGCCAGTTTTTGTAACTTCTGCCTCACAATATGAATTTCAAAAATTTGACCTGTATGATTTTTGATATCTTGGGCTATCTCCTGTAATTGTTGAGTACTAGGTGCAATACATTTACTCCTAGCCCCTTTTCTCCGTTGTTGCAGTCTTTGAAAGCGGTAAACAGCATGGTAACTTTGTAAAAGATATTGGGCTTCTTGAATTGCTGACTCACTAAAAAAGTTATTTTTTTTGAAAATTCGCTCTAATTGTTGCGGTTGAGTATCATTCAAAATTGCCCAATCACTAATTAAATAAACACCGCATTCCAACAAAAATCTATTCAATTCAGGATGTTGTTTTACCTTCATCATCGCCCAAGTCGCCAGACTACCTTGCTGCGAATCGAAACTCTGGAGAATTTGCCGAGAGAAACATTCATAGGAACCTGCTGGGGATAATTTACCATCATCATCCAGGACATAAGGGAACAAATCGCTGCAACTAAAATTATGGTTTTGACCAAATTTCCTTTCTAATTGCATACACCCTTGCTCTAGAATCCAAGACAGAAAGCAAAGCAAACAACGTTCCGCTAGCAAAGCGGTATCGCCATAGTTCTGGCGATACAAATGTAGCAATTGACGCTGGATGTCCCCATCGGGTACATCATCATCTTGTGTCAACCGATCAAATACTTGCGCGTAAAATGACTTAGCAGCAGGTATTTCTTGAATTTTCCGGTTCCCTCCCGCATCAATCCTTACCAATGTCCAATATCTTGAAGCATCGCCCATAATTATTTTTATTTATTGGTTATTGTTAATTTTCACATTGCTAATGCTCCTCAACACAAGTCCAGCCATTTTTCGATATTTCATACTGAGTAACTGATTTAACAGTTATCTTGACCCTTTACCTTTTAGTAGTTCTGAGGAAATTGACCTTATGCAATTTTGCGATTGGACACAGGTTATTTCTGTGCAACCTAACTATGCTCCTGAAAAATTGCATATCCTGCAAATCCTGAGAAATACACATATCTAGCAAAATTAATCCAACGTTCGCAGTTATGAAACGTTTTCTCTCCAGTCTTATTTTGGCAGGTTGTTTTTTCAGTGCTACCAGTTTTTCTCTGCTCCCTCAGCAATACCGTGAGTTCGCGCAGGCACAAACATTAGATGAATTATTTTATACATTTTACGGTCAAAAAATTCCGCTCCATTTGCGCCGTGATACCGTAGCTGTCAGCTTTAAAGCGAATACGCGCTCTCGGTCTATCCAACCTTTATACTTGCAGTTGCAACAAGATTTACGACGTGGTGGTAGTGGTAATACTCGAAGCATTAACAGTAATCATCATAGCGTTGATGTGGATGTTAAACCTTTGGGAGAAAATATCGCCCTGGTTAATTTACCTTCTGGCACTCGTGCTTCCCTCAATACAGTTCAACAGCAGATTCAAAAACAGCCTTACGTAAAAGAAATACTACCTATTTTATCCGGTAAATCACAGGCAGCATCCAAAGAAAAAGAATCTGAGCAAGTTATTGTCCTACCCAACGAGATTGTAATTAGTTTCGAGGGTGAGATGTCTGAGAGTCAAAGGCAAATTATCCTGCTGCGCCACGATTTAGAAGTACTTCGCCCGTTGAGATTTAGCAAAAACCGCTACTTAGTACGTTCTAAGTCAGTATCTGGCACTGAAATTTTGAGTGTGGCTAATCAACTAACTCAAGTAGCAGGAGTGCAGTCAGCTACACCGAATTTTATTCAAACGACTTCCGATCAAATGTCGCAATTGCTGGCAACAGTAGCCAATTTACCAGAAACTCCTCACGCCGCCGAACGTTTACAACAGCAGTTGGCACAGTTACCCCAACCAAAAGATACTCCTATTTCTTCTAACTTGTTGCCTTTGCAATGGCATTTAAATAGTACTCCTCGGCGGGGTCAGCTGTTAGCTCGGACTGATATTCGCGCTACAGAAGCCTGGAACAAAAGCAATGGCGGACGTGGGGTTGTAGTGGCGGTAATTGATAGCTTGATTCAATGGGATCACCCCGACTTGGTGAAGAATACATATAAGTCTGGCGATCGCCCCGATAAATTACCTGGTGAGGAATATGGCTGGGATTTTTCCAGTCAAGGTGAAGGCGATCCTGATACACGCTTGAATTCCCAAGAACTAGCACAGATCCAAGCAGAATTTCAGGACACTTTTAAATTACCATCTGACCAATTATTGAAGAAATATCAACAGCTTTCCGACACATTGAAACAACGTTACCCTAAAGCTTCTGCTAGCGAAATTGCTCATCGCATTCGGAATTTGATTCAGACTGAAATTGGTAGCGAGTTTCACGGTACTTGGGCTGCGGGTATAATTGCTGCAAACTCGGAAGATAAAGCAGGTATTCTTGGAGTTGCTCCTGATACCCAAATCTTGCCAGTGCGGGTTTTTGGCTTACGTGGCGCGATTAATACGGCAAGTTTATCCGAAGCAATTGGTTATGCTGCCAGTAGAAATGTTGATGTCATCAATATGAGTTTGGGTGGTTTGCTTCCTGATGAGGGATTAACTGAGCAAATTTTTGATGTGTTAGATGCTAATCGTAATTTGGTAATTGTTGCTTCTGCTGGCAATGAAAATTTAGATGGAGTCGGATTTCCAGCAGGTATTCCTGGTGTTGTATCAGTGGGTGCAACAAATCTGACGGGAAATCGCACTTTCTACAGCAGTTACGGCGGTGGATTAGATCTAGTTGCACCAGGCGGAGAACTCCAAAATAGTCTTAGTGGTGGAATTTTAACGACAGGTGGCACTTGGTTGGATGGTTTTTGGCAGGGAATGCCTGTACCAGATTACGCTTGGGGTTTGGCGTTAGACCCCTTAGGTAAGTATGTCCAGGTTCAAGGTACTTCTTTCTCGGCTCCCATTGTATCGGGAGTGGTGGCCCTAATGAAGGGAGAAGACCCAAAACGGCGTTTGAGCCGGGAGGAAATTGTCTCAATTCTCAATAAGACTGCTACCTATGATGGACTTAAGCTTTCTAAAGCAGATGCTAATCGTTATCGCCTGCAAAAAGAAGTTGGTTTTGGAACTGTTGTAGATGCTCCAGTTTCACGACCTTCCGGTATTTTTCCCAAGGCGAAACCTGTGTCAGCCCTTGAGTATTTCTTCGGTCGTGGTTTAGTTAATGCTGATGCTGCGGTGCAGGCTGTGAGGCAGAAGTAGGGGTAGGGGCGCAAGTATGAGCGCCCCTATGAGGTCAACAATCTCAACAACCAGCTCTTCCCCCATTTGTTGAATTGAATCGCTCAGTTGGACTTACAACATAAGTAAAGCTAATAAATCAGCTAAAGATATAAGAGGATCTCTCCCACCACAACATCCTTCTGGTGCTGTGTCTGAGAATTTTGTAAAAGAGTTGAGCGAAAATTGAGCTGGAAGATTATTTAGTTTGGCTATTACCGCAACTACCCCAGTTTTAACTGATAGTAAAACCTTGAATAAAGTAGTGAATTCGACAATTTTTTTAATCCCAGTACCAACCGGGGCTTTTCATCAAACTCTAAGCAAGCATTTCCACAAACTCGACCACTTGAGCAGAAGTCACTTGTTGTGCGATCAGAAAGTCAACGAGTCCATCAAGTTTTTTACGGTTGTAGACGGTAGAATAGCCTTGAATCTGGCGTTCTTTGCAGAACTGTCGTAGTTTCCGCGCACCTAAATCCAAAAGCTTCTTCCTCTCTTCTGTAACGTCTACTAGCACAAGTTGTCTGGCTTCATCCGCAATCCTAGTTTCAACAACTGGCGGCGCAGTTTCAATAATCGAAGATTCTGGTTCAGAAAATTCTTTTTCATTAGAAACAGCACCAATCACAGTCAAATCCCCCTGAGTTTCCAAAACTGGCGACTCTTCAGAAATCACCGCAGCGCTATTACTAACTTGAAGTGATACTGATTGACCAGGGATAAAAATCACGTACAAGATTGGGAAGATAATCAAAAACAACTCGATTGGAAACAAAACATCGTTAACAGATTGCACAAAAGGTGATATTGCAAAAGCAGACATAATGTGATTCCTCCATGAATTACTGATGGGCGGCGTTGTAGCGGCTTGCCACCCAGTAGTGGGGGGAAACCCCCGTACTGAGTGAAAGCTTTTATACGTATTCCATCCACCAGTAGGAGGAAGGAGGGTAAATTGCCTTTAAGCAATTAGACGAACCAAGTTTTCCAAAATTTGCAGTTGTTGAATTTTAGAAATTACCAATCCAAGATACAGAAATTGCAAAAATGCGATTTTTCCGACTTGCACCCGCAGCTTTGCAGTAACTTACACCCAGCACATACTTGCAAATAGCAAGAACTAAATTCTTCGCTATTAACTGCATTAACATAGCGTCGGTGTATATCTAAATGTTCCTCTAAAGCCTCACAAGGTAAAGACTTATATGAGGAAAAGGTTTGTCCAATTAATTTGTCTGGATCAATTTCATCACAGATTACTGCCAAGTCGTCAATGTGGTGAGAACGTAATTTCTCGTAAAGTACCAATTTCCGATACGGTTCTTCCTCAAATCTGCAAACAACCAAGCCCTTTAAATCAGAATGTCCCTCAAAATTCATCACCGTGTAAGTGTAAATTGAAGGCAGACAATCAGATTTTTCAAAACTCTCAGGTTTTGTTAATACAAGCGGTTTCGTGTCAGCTATTTTTGCAGTTTCTCTACTCGAATTAGTTTCCTCCAATTCTTCAACAATACTTAAGAAAGCACCGCCCAAGGAAGCAAAAATAATTCCGGTAAAGCCCAATACAATAGCACCAGTGCCGATAGAGGCAATTTGTTCAGAGCGTTCTTCCTCAACAATTGGGAATCCGCCCCTAGCTAAGTACAATAAACCCAAACCAGAAAAAGTTGCTATAGTGCTCAAACCAATAGCAGTCAAAGACACCATTCCAAAAGCAGCATTAATGTTCCTTAAGCAATTAAACGCAAACTTCTTGAACATAATTCATCCCTCAAAAATGCAGGTCACAAGGTTTTTAATTACTCTCGCCCCGGCAAGGATTGGGATTTGCTGAGAACTACACTACTAACCTACTCCTTACTCTATTAACAATTCCAAAACTATTTAATAGATTCGTCCTGGTTAATTTTCAGTATCGGCAGTAGTTTCATCCTCAATAGTGATAGCAAGAGTCGAACTTGCTTTATTGCTTAAACCAACATTCCACCCGGAGCGGATATCACCAAAAAACGATATCTCTAAGCCACATATCTACTGTCCAAAAGTCCAAGTATTAGTTTCGTTTAATTCCAACTCTTCAAAATAATTAGCAAAATCTGAAAAATGGAAATATTCTAGCGGCATCCGAGATATTAATATTAAAGAAACATTTTCTAATTGAGCTAACTGTTGTAATCGAAATAAGTCGTGGCTAAAAGTATTGCTAACAAAGTGCAATCTATCAAAATTATCTATCACCAGCAGCCTATTATAACCATCAGATAATTTGCTTATTATATTTTGCCAATCCTGCTGGTAGTAAAGGCTGAAGCTAATAGGAATAACGTTGAATAGATGATCCACACCAAAAGGATATTCAAGATTGAGGTAAACAGACTCTAAGTTAATATCTTTGAGTAAACAGTTTTTAACAGTAAGAGTCTTACCAATATTTGGCTTGCCCCATAGGTTAATATTCTTGCCTGCATTTACCTGATCGATTAACTGACGGTAGTCTTTATAACGTAACATTCTCGTCATCCTTTAAATCCAATATCTTCATAATTTAAATTGATACTAAATATGTGACTTTTTGATTATGCTTTTCTAAGCTTTTTCTAGAAAACTGGTTAGATACAATAAAATTATCTAACAAAAAATCAGGTGATTGTGAAAGTCTCAACAGCACACCGTCATCACCACTACTGCGATGATAATAATGAACTACAGGCGATTGGATAACTGTCAAGTTATCGTTACGAATTGCTTGTCCTGTAACCAAACCATCCATGATAAATTTGGCGGCAGCAGCTACGTTATCGCTATCTCGTCCAAAATTTTTGAGATACCAATGAAATTCAATCCAAACTGTACTATCCAAACAAAATCCACATTCTCTAACAAATTCACCAATTAAGTTTGTCCAGTACTTCTTAAGTCCAGCGCTGGCTTGCCAACCTGACCGTGCCTGGTTAATAATTTCGTTCATACTAGGAGGTAAAGGCATCGTTAATTCAAATATCATCTTCTTCACCCTCTTTAAAGCTATTTAAAAATTCCTCAACAACGTTTCTAAATTTCTTATACGATCTACCATCTTGACGGGATAAATTGAATACCGCTTTGACAATTTCATCAAGTTGATAGCCTTTTTGATGCAAATTCAAAATTGAGTTTCTTGCTTCCTCGTCAAGCTGTATCTTAAAGTTAAAACTGCCCTCAAAATCGGTTTTAGACTGTTTACTTTTAGTAATAGCAGTAGCTTTAGATTTACCTATGTCCTTACTATTGCGCTCGCCATACAAATTAGCCATAAATTCATCAAAGTCTAACCCAGACTCCCAAGCTGTATAGGGGTCGTTTTGATTTTTAGCTTCTAGAAGTAATTGCTGGAAGTATTCAGGGTCTTCATCATCAGCTACATAAAGCGCCTGGAGTCGCAGCACTTCAGTTGTTTTATACAAAAAATCACCGTATCCCAGCAAGTAAACCGCACGCTTGTCTTTATCGTCTCCAAGGATAATACAACTGTCTTCAGGGCGAGTCGTAACAAAGGCTGTCTTGGCTGGAAAGTTTGAGCGAATCAACGGATCAATCACGTTCTTGTCAGGTCGCTGGGTGTACAAAAGTATGTGAATTCCTGCACCACCAGCTTTTGCAAGCAACTTCATCAGCGCAGTCTCAATGCGATCGCAGTAGTTATCATCGGAAAGTAGATCAAAACACTCGTCAATTAGACAAATCACTCGCGGCATGACAAAATCAGGTGCAAACCGTAGATTGTAATGTGCGATCGTTTCAATACTGCTGTGGCGCTCAAATTCCTGGTAGCGCAATTCCATTTCTTCCACCAAGTAATCAAGCAAGTTAGCGGTAGACTCTGCATCACGCGCAACTGGGGCAACAAGATGGGGTAGCCCATCAAATTTACCAAAGGTGACGCGCTTAACATCCGAAAGCGCTAATCGAACAACAGAAGGTGGATACTGCCGCACTAAATATAAGATTGCTGCTTTCTCAAATTGCGACTTCCCACCCCGCGTCCGCCCACCACCCAAGATATGAGTTACGTTGTCGCTATAAAGTGGAATTTCGACATAGGTGCCATCTACATCAACACCACCAGGAATAGATACAGAATGAATGTCAGGTTCACTGTCAAAAGTAAAATGATCGCGGAAATAAGCAAATTGTCTATCTAATCGGGGTATGTCAAATACAACTCCTCCAGGCACTACACTCACCATTGGTGCAAATTTCAAGCCTAACTCTTCACCAAGCTGCTGCACTAAGTCATTACCTATGTCTTCTACTTTCTTATAACTAACACCCCGTCCCAGTTTTACCCTAATACGGTTAAAAGTAGGGCCATTTTTGGCATCAACATACTTAGCATTAATATTAAAATCTTCTAACGTATCAACTAATAACTTCCCTGCCTGCAACATAGTTAAATTTTGTGAAGTAGCAATCTCA
Source organism: Nostoc calcicola FACHB-3891 (assembly GCF_014697355.1). GTDB lineage: Bacteria > Cyanobacteriota > Cyanobacteriia > Cyanobacteriales > Nostocaceae > Nostoc > Nostoc calcicola. The sequence goes on from NZ_JACJRQ010000029.1 coordinate 91,162, forward strand.
TTTGCACCACTATTTATATCTAAATATTTAGGCTCTTTTAAAAGAATTGAACCATCACCTGTCAGTTTTAAATCTAATGGCTTACCTGTGGCACGCGCAACAAGCACTGCCGTTCGGCAGCAATAATTTTTAATGAAGTTATCTCTAGATTTATTAGCTAAATCAGTAAAAAAACTAGTTTTTTTATTGCTCAAAAATAAATTATAAAGATTATCCTGAACTACTTTATAACCAATTTGCTTGAGATAAATATTTTTGATTGATTCAATGTATTCAAATAAAGATTCAATTGGTGATATGTTAACTATCTCAATCATCTGATGATATACGTTATTTTGCTCCCACTGCGATGGCATTCGATTGATATGAATATATTCAAGTGCGTAACGTGCAAACTCGTACTGGTTTAAAGTACAGTGTTCTGCACATATTAGTAATATTTCTTCATTGTTTATACCTGCAATTACTGATTCGTATATTACCTGAAATAAAAATTCTAAATTAAATTCTATAACCGAACGTGATAATTTTGCTCTAAAATCAATCTGTTGTAGAACAGTTTCAGTATAAGAAACCATTGAGGAAGGTAAAGCTTCTCGTACATTCTCCATAATCTCCTCATTGCCCAAACCATCTTGTTTTGCCTGCACAATTGCAGTCAAAAGCTGTTGTTTTTGAGATTCTATCTTATTGTTGTCGGGTACTAACATTAGTAAATATTCACCTCCTATAAATTTCATTGTTTTGTAATTGCTGCTGATAATAAATTCTCAACTGCGCTAAAGATTTTGGATTTTGATTATACGAGTTGCAAATAAGACTGGCCCATACCCTACCTACTTTACACACAGCAGTATCAAACCTTCCTGCTTCAATATCACCTAAGGCATTATTACGACGAATATATTCAATAGCCATCTTGTCCTGAGACGCTGGACTAAAATCCTTCAAGTTTAACTTGGGCTGAATGTCATACCAACTTTTATCCAACATTTGATAAGCGCCAGCCGCAGTTGAACAAACATTTTTACCATTAATAGGAGCGCACTGTTTCTTTAACGGGTGTGTAGAAAAATCATTAAAAGTTCCGTTGAATACTAACTTGTAATAACTTTCTGGCTCACTTGTTCCTGTTTCTGCCCAACGAATTGTTGCTAAAAAAGCACTCAACCGTGGTGAATAAGGATGTGATGAGTAAGAACTTGTACTAACTCTTCCTCTTAAACTATTTAACGACACTGAAGAAACACCAGTACTTTGAGAAATTGAGAAATAAATGCCTAAAGTAATTAAGGAAGCAGTTGACAAATGAATGGGTTGAAAACGAGATATAAATTGACGGCGAGGACTTAAAATCAATCCTACTAAACCACCAACAAGAAACCCAAATTTCCAACTATCAAGTGCTTTACCAAAACTACGCACCTGACAAACAGTATCCGCACCCTTTGATACCAATCCACATGGCAGTGAAGCTACTCCATAAGAAAATGCAACAGAGCAGGCTGCACCAACTACACCTGATATAAAAATCGGTACAATTTGCATCTCTCTTGCCAATAGCTAAATAACCTTCAACGGTTTGCTAAATATTCGTGTAAATAAGGACGTGGGTTCTGTGTTACACCATTAACGTGAACTTCAAAATGCAAATGCGGCCCCGTTGAAAAGCCCGTACTACCTACTGCTGCAATCATCTGCCCACGCACAACTTGTTGTCCTTGCTGTACATACAGCTGACTGGCATGACCGTACAGAGTAGATAAACTTCCTTGATGCTGAATAATAACTGCTTTGCCATAACCACCCTTGTCGCCTGCAAAAACTACTTGACCAGCATCAACCGCATAAATTGGTGTCCCCTTTGCTGCACCAAAATCAATACCCGCATGAAACTTGCAATCGCCTGTAATCGGATGTGTCCGCCAACCAAACTCTGAGGTAACTGGAGTACCAGCCGCAGTAGGAAAGGCAATTCGACCATTATTTAAAACCTGATTCCTACGAATAGTTTTTGGTAATATTAGACTTTGGAGAGATTTAACTAACAGTTGAGATTCAATCCATCCAGAAACCTGGGGAATGACCATAGCTGCAATTACAACTGAGGTTGCGATCGCATATCTCCAATTTGCACTCGAATTAGTATCGACTGTCTCATCAAAACTAGTTACAGTCGAATTACTAATCTCTTTGTCACCGTTAGTTTCAAAGATTATTCGCATTGCCTCAACGCCTTTTTGCATTAGCAGGAGCAACCTGCCAACAACCAATCTTTGCAGTACTCAATACTTCCTCAAAGTCATTCCTAACTACACGACAATCAGGAGAATTTAGTTCATCTCCAGATGTCGCAGGTTCCCTAACTTTAGGGGAATAGCGCGTATAGACAGGAGTAGAAGATATATTCACGCCAGGTGCAGCAGAGGGTACAACAGCCGTCGATGAAAACTGAAGCTTTTGTACCAATGCCACAGCATTACGCCAGTTATAAAACTGCAAATATCCCGGTTGTAAAATATCTGCAATCCATACCAGCAGTACGAACCAAAAAATTGCCTTTACCGTCATTATTCCAATTGCTTAACCACAGGCAGGGCAAAAGAGGGAACTTCCTTGGGTACAACTTCAATCTTCTTCCCAGACGCATACCCTGGCCCGGTGTAACTACCATTTAGGAAAAAATTCAACAGCATTATTAACAACCAAATTCCCACGCCAGCTACACCCACAGGAGATTTAATTACATCAGATAAAAAATATACTGGATACCAGCCAAACCTCCAGGGGTTTTGCGGGTGCAACCGATGTGCTTTCCAAATCTCAATGTAGGGAATTTCTATCTGAGGAACCTTCGGCTTATAGGCAGTAGGTGCATTGATATACCTAACTTCTACTGGCTGAGTCTCATAAGTAGTCAGAGGAGAAATATTAGGTTGCTGATTTACTATCCCTCCTTGTTGCTGTACCTGCTGCAACATATTTTGCAAGCGGTTTGTAGGCACAATTGCTCCACCTTCAGAATAATCAACATCAAAATTACGGCGCTGATTTCTGTTCATAATATGACCTCAAATTAACTAGCTGGCGGGTTTATCATTTACCTGGGAGTTAGTATCTTCCCAAAAATCTTCATCCTGAAGTTGGGCGTAAAACTCCTCTGGAGATAACATTCCAGGTTGATTTTGCACTCCATCTTCAACAAATTGGCTACTGTGTACTCGCCCTAATCCAGAAACACTAGAACGAGGAGAAAATTGGACTATATTCTTGGCAGAAAACTCATTATTGAATCTCATCCCAGAAGAAGGTGAAATCGGAGGAATTAAAGAAGGCTGAATATCAGTATTAGAAGCACCAACATGAAGTTGTTGATTGCCGGGATTAGCCAAGTTATCAGACAGTTCATCTGTTTCTTCAACTGCATTGTTATAGTCAGAAATTCCCCAGCCCAAAAAACAAGCAAACCCAGCCAGAAATATAACTGCACTCATCCAATGCACTCCTGAATTTGGAGATGGCATCATTTCGACGGTCGTGCGAGTTGAACCTTCAAGGGTAGTACGCATAGGGGTACGTTTGACTGCCGCTACAACATTGAGCGAACATAAAGCTATGCAAATTATCGCAGCAGCAAACTTGACATACATGACATCATCCCCTCGATTTATTAACAGGCTGTTTATTAGGAACTGGCTGAGGTAATTGCTTCTTCATTTGTTGGATATACATCCGCCTTTGCTCCTCCCGTTGGTGTATTCTCTCGCGGATGTCTGCCACCTGTGCCATCTGCTCTACTGGATCTAAATACCCCCGCGCTCGTAACAGCTGTGCCTGTGCAAGAGAATATGGTTCTTGAGCATTCTTAATCTGAATTAGCATTTGATTCAGATCAACCGATGGTTGAGATTCCAAGTTTTGAGCGTAATCAATTGCCTCTAATTTCCCCAAAATCAAAACAGCAGCCGCTCCAGTTGGTATCTTCTCCTCAACTTTCGTACCATCGGTTTTACGATACCCCCAGTAAAAAGTATTATTTCCAGAAGCCGCTTCTAGTAAAACATCCAGCGAATTGAATTTAACTATCTCCAGTGCCGGCATATAGTGAAGGCGATAAAACCCAGATTTCTCATTAGCCTGCATTCTGGATATTTCACCCCGCAATTGCTGTCCCCATAATGCTGCCGCCAACTGTCGCCAGCCTGTAAGAGTAGGCGCACCCTCTACTGAGGAATAACTGGAAAGATGGTCTATATTGTAGTCAGTACGCGAAAGCTTTTCTAAGTACACTTCCCGAATTTGGGCAACTTGTTCCTTTACCTGCTGTACCTCTGATATCTGATTACCTGGAACCTGTTGCTTCCATCCAACCATCAATGCAACCGCCCCAATAACAGACAGCGCACTAACAGTTGAACAAACCGTCCACAGGGTAACATTTACCTTTTTCCTTCTTCGACTTGGTTGTTTATTTCGCACAGGTGTAGGAGTAAACATCATCTACCCCTTACGTATTATCAACAACCAACTGCAACTGAGGGCGCTTGTTTAATTGGCGTGCGATCGCAATTCCTGCACCACCCACAACTATCCCAGTAAGTAGCAACAGAGGATGCAAGGCAAGGGTCGCCCCCACTCCCAATAATTGTCCCACCATTCCAGAAACACCCAGGTTCATTAACAAACCACCTGCCGTGTTAACCAAAAAGTCAAATGCTGCACTCATACCTGCTCCCTGGCAATATGCGACTAAATTGAGTAATGTCCTTAATTTTGAAAAGTTGATTAGGTTTTTTGTTCGTCCCTGGTAAACCAAATTATTACTAGTGCCAGAATCAAACCAACTAATTCACCTATACCCACACCAATCAAAATTGGTTGAATACTCGGAATTTCCTGTCTCTCTTGAGTTGGGGGAACTGCTACCCACGTCCCAATAACAGTACCAGCTAATACTGAAAGTAGATTTATACTAACTGCTTGGGTAGATGTCTTTCTCAAGTTGAGTAAACTCTCATCCCGTATTTGATAGCAGATGGGTAGCATCTGGCTAACTATTTCTTCGGAGATTGCCCGGTTTTCGGCTGCGAGGACTTCAACTGTCTCGGCTGTGGTGTCGATGTACCGACTAACAGTGGATGAGTCTGTTCCTCCCAGTTCACCTTGCCGAAAAAATCGTTATCGATGCGCGAATGAATTCGCTCTTGGGCCTGGTTGTAACCAGCTGGAACGGAAGTATTACCTTCAGCAAGTGAACTACTGCCATGAAAAACAAATTCTTCTAGAGCAAGTGTCGAAGATTCAAGCACCACTTTATGGCGTAATTCCCCTAACTGAATACCCCTATCTGCATCTCGGTAAAGTATTCCTACAAAGCTGTCGGGGGAAGCTTGTTCTGGGTCTACGCCAAATCGCTGTTTGATGTACTCGCGCTTGTCGAACTTATGTTCGCCTACTTCTGATTTGCGATCGCGCATTGCAATCAAATGCTGGGCAGCTTCTTCAAGGGACATACCTTCACCAGAGGCTATCTCTTTAAGTTGAACTAGCTGCTGCTCAACAGTTTCATCAAGCGTATCATTTGGCTGCAAAGCTAAATCCAACAACCGACAGCAGGTACGTACTACATCAGGCGACACCTGCAAAGTCTCTGCCACTTTGTTGATATGTTTCATTTCGCTCAATTCTCCTAATTACTGCTTGCACAATTGGGTTATTTTTTTCTTCATCAGATATATGCTTAGTCAAAAAATCATAAAGGCTTACGTCATTGACTTTTTGTAAATAAGCATCTAAGCCACCAGCAGGAATCACCTGCTGTAAATATTCCTCACAAGTCAGCCGCCGAATCTTGATAGCGACGTAAAAAACATCCGCAATCTCGACTGTTGTTGCATCAAAATATCCTCCCCGCTTTCGGGGTTTGACTATACCGGCATAGGGATACCACCGTTGTAAAGCGGCAATGGAAATCCCGTATCTTTCGGCAAGTGTTTTTTGGGTGTAGATAACGTTCTCACATATCATCAAACTCTATTCCAGATGAAAGATAACATCGATTGAAAACGAATTAAACTAGCACCTTCCTAAACTGCTTGTAAATTATTTTTTAATTTACAAATTATGTCACTTTAGTACAGGTATAGCTCAACTCAAGCACAGCTAAATTTAAGTTCATCTCCTACTAAACTGCACACTTGCTAAGTTACATACTACCTGTTGAGAATGCAAGCACGTTCCTATATATGAGTAAGAAAATAGAGAAATTACTCTTTTAGTAAGAAATTACTCTAACAGAAATATATAACGCGATGTGCGCCTTAATATTCTGTGACAAGTTGATCGAACTATCTTGCCCTATCGCGTTATGAAAATACTTATTTGAGCAGATTCGTAAATGACGAAGATAACCTTCTATTGCATCTTGCTCGTGATGAGTGGGAAAGGTTGGAGCCAATCTTGACAGACGCATGGAAAGACTTTCTCCAATCCGCAAATCGAGTCTGGAAGTAGGTTGGGTTATTCACCCTCAGCGCCAATCTCTGTCGAGGACAAATCTATTAGCTAGATAGCCAATAAGGGCGAAAAGCTAATTTGACCTCTGCCCTATTCTCCCCACTTATAGTGCGGAGAGTGGCTCAATTGCCTTCACAATCTGATGATTGCAAAGCTTATTCTTCTTGAGAAATAGCCTGCTGCTGTTTCTTTACCGCGCGCGCTATCAGAGGAGCTTTTTTTTCTAATCCTTGTAGAGTCAAATCCCCATCCAAATAAAGTTGATACCATTGTTGACGCTGGCGCAAGACTCTTTCATCATCCCGTAACCGCAACCGTTCCAAAGTAAATTCTGCTTTTTGACGTTGTTGCGGAGGAACTTTATCTGTTAATACTAATTGTAGGGAAGGAAGTAAAATTTCAAACCAATCTTCTCCCAAATCCAAAGGGTCAAGTACCTGGTCATCAAGCGTACCTTTACTACTATTAATCCAAGCAGAAGCAAAGCGTAAATTGCTCCATTCATAAGCTAAATTGCGATAATTTTCACGGCTGCGATAATGATCTACTGTACCAACGGGTTCATACATAACGCTATAGCCACACAGATTATTAAATCCATCAGCTAAATCACTTTTGAAAGGCGACCAATAATCTCTGGTTCCTTTTTTAGAGTTTGGATTTTTTGCCAACCAAGCATTTCCTGGTTGTCGCACTTTTTTATCAAAATCAGGCGGTTCTGGAGGAGGATTAAATGGCATCATCTGTGTTATAGCCCTGATAATCCAGAATTTCTTTTCTCCGTTGTAACTATCCAACGGGGCCAAAATGGGTCATGTCCTGGTAAAACTCTTTGAAGTTCCTGATGAATTTGTGTTGGTATTCTCAGATTTTCTGGAAACGTATTCATATCATCATCACGCATCCAAGCCTCTGCTGCTTCAATTGCAATTTCTGCTTCTTTGGAACGGGCTTGTTTGAGTCCAAAAATGTCTGAGGTTAACCATCCAACTATGTCCCCTTGTTTTGACCAAGGTACTTCGTCAAGGCTAACCTCTCTATCTTGTAATTTAAATAAAAATAGTTGATCTTCTTGCTCATTAAAATTTGGCTCTAAAGAAGCAAGAACAAGTGGAGAATGAGTAGTTACTAAAGCCTGTATCTTCATCCTGGGTTGTAATTCTGTCACCACAGATAAAATAGCTGGTAAAATCACCCTCTGCCAACGAGGATGTAAATGAGATTCAATTTCATCAACTAGTAAAACTATCTGATTTACTGGCTTTTGTTGTCGCAATTCTGAAGCTTTTTTATGTTCGTACCAAGTCCACACTAGTAAATAAGCCAGTCCCAAAATACGCTTCATTCCGGCTGATGTTTGAGTCACAGGAACATTCCCGTAAGGTAGGTTAACTGTAGGAATATCGCGCACGTCTTCAATAGAAACTCGCGTTGTTTCTCCCACTTCTATCCATTCGGAAGGGTGAGGTGCAAGTTTTTTAATAACATTAGAAAAGAGTTCAAATGGATATTTATTGGGTTGATTCTGCCATGTAACCCAATCTTGAATTAGACCATTACAAATAACTTTATCTTTTGACTTTAATCCATTCCAAAGTGTATTTGGATTAAAATTATAAGCAATATCGCGTTGGCGAGCAGGGTCAAAAACAGAAAAACTACCATCAACACGCACATAAATAACTACCTCTTTTAATAAAGGAGGCATTTGTAAATTACGCCATTGCTGTTCAGAAAAATCAAACTGGCTCTGATACTCTTTTATATTTTTTTTATTACTAACTACGGCTGTAATTTGTGGATTTTCACCTCTGACTCGCTGTGGGTACGCTGGTTGCTCCGCCCAATTTGTAGTCATCACCCACCAAGCGATATCGAGTAAAAAACTTTTACCTAAACCATTATCACCGGTAAATATATTGAGCCTATCGGCAAATGCGACATCAAAATGGGCAGCAGGACCAACTTGTTGGAGGTGAAGTTCTTTTAACATTTGGCTCTCATACACAAATTTATATTGATCAACTCACTTCTTATAAATTAAAAGCTATATCTCTGGATATTTGCAGTTTGCTGTAGCGAACTCACAGTCTTTACTCAAGCTGTTCGTAATCGTTCAATGTCCTTCATAGGAGGCGCACCAAACATCCGAGAATATTCGCGACTAAACTGTGAAGGACTTTCGTACCCCACCTGATAGGCAGTATGGGTCGCATCGGCATTCTCGGCAAGCATCAGGTGACGCGCTTTCAATAGTCTTAATTGCTTTTGATATTGCAGCGGACTCATGGAGGTGACTTCTTTGAAATGGCGATGGAACGAGGAAGGAGACATATTGGCTTGAAGAGCTAGATCCTCAACCCGCAGTGGCTTTGTAAAATCAGCCTTGATTTGTTTTATCACTTCAGCAATGCGCTGCATATTGCTGCCCGATGTGGCAATTTGGCGAACTGCTTCACCTTGTTCACCAATTAGCAAACGGTAGTAGATTTCGCGGACGATCATTGGTGCTAGGAATGGAATATCCTGCGGTGTGTCCAAAAGTCGTGTCAGCCTGATAGCACAATCAATCAACAATGGATCGGCATCGCTGATGAACCAGCCTCTAACCGAGTTTTCTTTCTTACCCATGCCTGGGTTAGTTTGAGCAATAATGTCACAGAGTTGAACGGGGTCTAAATCTAGCTTAAATCCTAGATACGGCTTCGCAGGTGTCGCCTCGATCGCCCATCCACAGAGCGGCAAATCCACCGAAACCACTAGATATTGAGCCACGCCATACCGATAGGTTTCCTCATTCAGCAACACTTCTTTTTTGCCTTGAACGACAATGCCAAGAATCGGTTCGGCGACTCCCTGCATTGTGGCTAAAGTATCAGATTGCCGCATGAATTCTAACTGACTAATTGCCGTTGGATGAACACCGTTTCCCCTACTGTCAGTGTGCTGAGCGACTAATGCTGCTAGTTCGTCACACTTGCTGATTGCCGCTTTATAGTTCAATGTTTCAATCACCACGCGCTCATTCCTGACTGATACCATCCTCATACGCTCATTATAGAGAATATTTCTCCCTTGCCAATGGCTGACTTGAGAGGATTAGGCAATTATCTGCAAGGTTTGTGTATTTAGGGAAAAGCTTTTCAACCTTATGATGAACCCATGCTGAAAGGATAAGGCAATGAAGAGAAACAAGGCAAAAATTGCTTTAGTTACAGGAGCGAGCGAAGGACTCGGGAAAAATACCGCTTTGGCGCTGGCGAAAAAAGGGGTTGGTGTAATCGTGACGGATCGCAGCAGTGAGGCAAAAGTGAACAGTGTTGTTTGTGCGATCGCCTAGGGTGGGCATTCACCCATCGCGGAAACCATGAGTAAATACCCAAAGAATTGAAGTCTCTAGAGGCATATTTCTCTAAGTCAAATCAACCTCAACAGCAAGGACAGTCATCATGTTAAACGTAGAAAACAAAGTTATTGTGATCACTGGAGCCAGTAGTGGCATCGGTGAAGCCACCGCGAAGTTACTTGCTCAAAACGGTGCAAATGTAGTTCTGGGGGCACGGCGTACAGAAAAGCTAGAAGCGATTGTCAAAGAGATCCACGACCAGAGAAACACCGCAGCATTCAAAGCGGTGGATGTCACCGATCGCGAGGATGTGAAAGCATTCATTCATTTTGCTAAAGAAAAATTTGGTCGCGTCGATGTCATCTTCAACAATGCAGGTGTGATGCCCTTGTCTCCAATGAATGCCCTGAAAGTCGAGGAGTGGGACACCATGATTGATGTAAATATCCGTGGCGTATTGAACGGCATTGCGGCTGGTTTACCGATCATGGAAGCACAAGGTGGCGGACAGTTTATCAATACTGCGTCGATTGCTGCTCACATGGTAGGGCCAACCAGTGCAGTCTATTCCGCGACAAAATATGCTGTTTGGGCGATATCTGATGGACTGCGCCAGGAGTCGAAGAACATTCGCGTGACCATCATATCCCCCGGTGTCGTTGAGACCGAACTCGGCTCTGATATCACGGACGATGCAGTAAAAGGCTTCTTGAAAGAACTCCGCAAAAGTGCCCTCACCCCTGAGGCGATCGCCCAATCTGTCTTATTTGCTGTGTCCCAACCGGATGATGTCGATGTCAACGAAGTCATTGTCCGCCCGACAGCCAGCGCCTTCTAGGTATCGAAGACATCACTTTTGTGTCCCTTCTTTGCGTCATGAGCTTGATTGACACAGACAAGACACTTTTACCATTCTGAGTACAGAGCAATGACTACATCATTGCTAACTACATTTTCTGATAACTCTCCAAACTGCACCACTAAAGATAAAGGCGTTAAGGTGCTAACTTAAGCTCCAAATTAATAAATGTTGAGCAAAGGGCAGATTCAGGGCATTTTTCCCTTCTGCCTTCTATATTTTTTCGGTGTAATTGCGGTTCTCCATCATCTGAGTTGCGTGAAAAGCTGAGAGCGATCGCACAAATATTTTCTCAGGCGTGCAACTATTAATAGGTTGATTAATCGATGTCTTCATCTGAAAAACTATCTTCAGGATACTCCTTCCGTACAGGCACTGTTGCAGAGCTACAAGCGCACAACTCTAAATACTCTGGTTGGATATTTCTTTTGACATCTATCTTAGGGATAGTTCTTTCTATCCGAACATTTTTAGAAACATTTGTCAAGAGATTAGAGATAAATTATAAAGCATATTTATTTGAGTATGGAAAACCGCCAAATCACTTCTTGGATTGGCAGATTCTTTCTTCGGCAGTCAGCCCAAGTGATTTTTTTGTATTTTTGTATATGGGTGGTGCAGTCGCATTTGGATTTGGCATATACATACTTTCTGCATATTTAATGTCACGCAATTATGCTAATGATAAAGTTTGGTTTGTTGAATATCAAAAGCAAATTATTGGCTGGGCATTCTTTGTAGTGAGAACCAAATATAATATACTGTCTAACATTTATATTGCTCCTAAACATCGCTATCAAGGTGTTGGTTCACTGTTACTGTGGAATTGCCTAGAAAATGTTAGTTTACCTGTATATCTAGTTTATCTTCCTCATCTCAAATTATTTTATGAACGATTTGGGTTTGTCGCTCTTCCCAAGAAAGATAAGCCCAAAGAATTGCAGCTTTATCAACTACCTGCAATGGTATTATTGCAACCACCAATTCCAATCGTCGAACATAAATCTACAAGTTTACCTTTACCACCTGGGATTTCTATTCGTCCCTTCCAAGATGTTAAAGAGCAATGGCAAATTTACAAAACATTTTGGCATCGGCAAAGATTTAGAAAATCTCTACTTTATATTTTGGCTGTACTTGCTTTGATGGCAAGCGGCAGTTTTGTGGTGATTAGTCTAACTTTAAGCTTTATCAAAGCCCTTTTGGGTTTAACCTGGATAGCAGAATTTGATTATTCTTTACTGGAACTACCAGTTTCGGGAATTGCGATTGCTTTGTGGTTCATCTCCCTATACTTCATTTTTAATCGCTTTATTTTTAGATGGCAAGAGTTAATAATTGAAAAAGATAAACGCCCAATAGGTTACGTTCACTTTGGTAAGAATACGAACTGTTCGATATTATTTAACTTACATATTGAGCCACAATATCAACCACAAGAAATGACTAGGTTGTTATTAGCTCGGATTCAGCCGCAAATCACCCTACCCCTGTACTGTCTAGGTTGGCGTAAAGATAAACAGTTTTATAATGGGCTAGGTTTTATTTTAGCTAATCGTCAAGAACTACCATTAGAATTTAAAATTCTTCAGTTGAGCGAGCAAGTATATTTAAAGCTGACATCTCAGGCGGCGACAAACATATCTAATCAGTTACCGAAAGCTATCGCAGCTATTAGCGCACATCAAACTATACACCCAGCAAATCCACCAGTTAAAAAGTCACGCGGGAGCAAGTGGTTTTTGATTGTCGATGTGGTGATTTTTCTGGTGATGTATATGTTGACACCACTTTGGCAAATACCACAAATTTACGCTGACTCACAGCAACAAGCTCCAAAAAAGGATATCTCGACTCATACACCAGCTATCCCAGCCTGGAAAATACCAGAACATATTGGAGTTTTAGCGATCGCACCAGATAACCAAACACTCATCAGCGGGAATTGGGAGAACAAAATTCAAGTTTGGGATATTAACAGCAAGAGTCTGCAACAAACCTTGAGCATCTTTTCTGGCAAAATTCAATCTATCGCTGTAACTGTACGTTCGCTTATTTTTGAAGTGTGAGAGGAATTAATGCCTTACTGTTAAAGGAAACAATACGATTTTGGATCTGCTAAAACCATCACCGTGTAATACTTGGGAAAAGG